>NZ_DAMDFR010000052.1:5785-29894 GCF_032103445.1 Stenotrophomonas sp. | reverse complement strand
AGATTTGGCGAACGCCGGGTCGCGAAGCCACCGCCGACGAACACGGTTGCTACCGGTTCCCGCGCGCTGAACTTGTGTCATTTCTTCTTTTTGCCGCCACCGTCTTGTTTGTTGACCGTTGCCCAGGCAATGCGCTCGGCGGTTTTCTCGCTGCGGCCCTGCTTCTTCTCACTCTCTTCAATATGCGCGGCCTGGCGCTTCTGCTTGTCGGTGTAGCTGGATTTGTCTCCCACAGGCATGTCGTGTCTCCTCGGGTCAGGCCAGCGTGCGCAGTTTGGGTTCGCGCGCCCACTGGCGGGTAGCGGCAGCGGTGAGGAAGGCCTTGGCGTCTTCGGCCTCCACCACGCCAGCGTCGTTGCCTACGCGGGCGGTCTTCAGCAGAGCTTGACCACCTTCGTCGGCGGCAATCGCCTTCAGATGCGCCCAGGCGAAGCTGACGAAATCAATCGCGGCCGCTTCCTTGCCAAGGCGTTTGCCGGCTTCGGCGCTCAGCACCACCGCCACGGCATCGAACACAACCGAAGGTGTGCCCGCCAGTTGTCCATCGGCGGCCTGGCGCTTGCCGTCGCTCAGCTTGCCGCCACCCAACTTCGGGGCCACCAGTTTCACCGTGGCACCGGCCTTTTCGGCGGACTTGCGCAGCGTGTTGAGGATGCCAGCATCCGAGCCTTCGTCGAACAGGATGCCAATCGCACGGCCTTTCAGCGTGTCCTTGGTGCGCCCGATGATGCGCACTTCCGGAGCCTTGGGCAGGTCCTGCGCTGGGGTTGCGGTGGGGGCCGGGTCGGGCAGGGCGGTCATGCCTAGTCCATCGGCCACGCGCTTGGCGAGTTTGTCGTCGATGTTGCGCAGATGGCTCACGGTGCGCTCGCGCACCTTGGCGGTTTCCACTTTCGAAAGCTCGAACACCAGTGCCGAGGCCAGATGTGCCTGCTCCGGCGCTTCCAGGCTGCGGAAGAACAGCCGTGCCTGGCTGTAGTGGTCGGCAAAGCTCTCGGGGCGCACGCGGCCCTTGTTGCCATCGTCGGCCGGGGTGGCATGGCTCGGGAAGCCGTCGGCGCTTTCGCGGGGGCTGTCGTCTTCCAGGGAACTGGGATCATAGGCCACCCGGCCCTTGGGAACGCGCATCTGCATGTGGCCGTCGCGCTGGTGGTTGGCGAACGGGCACTTCGGGGCATTGACCGGAATCTGGTGGAAGTTCGGGCCGCCCAGACGGATCAACTGGGTGTCCAGGTAGGAGAACAGCCGGCCCTGAAGCAGCGGGTCGTTGCTGAAGTCGATACCCGGCGGCACGTTGGCGGGGCAGTAGGCGACCTGCTCGGTCTCGGCGAAGAAGTTGTCCGGCCAGCGGTCCAGTACCATGCGCCCGATCACGGTCAGCGGCACCAGCGATTCGGGAATGATCTTGGTCGGGTCCAGGTGGTCGAACGGGAATTTTTCCGCATCTTCCTCGCTGAACAGCTGCACCGCCAGTTCCCATTCCGGGAAGTCGCCGGCAGTGATGGCCTCGAACAGATCGCGGCGGTGGAAGTCATTGTCCGCTGCCTGAAGTTTCAGCGCCTCGTCCCATACCGTGGACTGGACGCCCAGCTTCGGCCGCCAGTGGAATTTGACGAAGGTGGACTCGCCGGCATCGTTGAGCAGGCGGAAGCTGTGCACGCCGAAGCCCTCGATCATCCGCAGCGAGCGCGGGATGCCCCGGTCGCTCATCGCCCACATGATCATGTGCATGGACTCGGGCATCAGCGAGATGAAGTCCCAGAACGTGTCATGCGCGCTGGCGGCCTGCGGGAAGGCGCGATCCGGTTCCATCTTCACCGAGTGCACCAGGTCGGGGAATTTCATCGCGTCCTGGATGAAAAACACCGGAATGTTGTTGCCGACCAGGTCCCAGTTGCCCTCCGGGGTGTAGAACTTCACCGCGAAGCCGCGCACGTCGCGCGGGGTATCCACCGAACCGGCTCCGCCAGCGACGGTGGAGAAGCGGGTGAACACGGGGGTTCGTACTCCCACTTCAGTCAGCACACGGGCGCGGGTGAATTCGTGCAGCGAGCGGGTCAGCTCGAAGTAGCCGTGGGCGGCGCTGCCACGTGCGTGCACGATGCGCTCGGGAATGCGCTCGTGGTCGAAGTGGGTGATCTTCTCGCGCAGGATGAAGTCTTCCAACAGGGTTGGCCCGCGCGGGGTGGGGCGCAGCGAGTTCTGGTTGTCGCCGACCGGAATGCCCTGGTTGGTGGTCAGCACCGGGTGGCCGCCACCGGCCTGCTGGTGTAGTTCATCGGCATTGCCGCGCACCTCGGCGGCGGGGGCGGGGCTGCGCTTGGGGGCGGGCTTGCTGCGGGGCTTGCTGGCGGCCATGAGTGGCTCCGGGCTGGCGGGGGAATCGTTCCACCTTCGGGGCTGGGCCGTTAATCGCGGGTAGGAGTTTTCCTCTCTTCTTCGACTTGTGCTTCACATCACACGGGCTGCTGTTGGGTGGAAAGCGACAGGGGCGGTATCCTGAACGTCCCCCGTCCTGCTGCTGTCTCCCTCCGCATGCGCGTCGAACCCGCCGATATCGAAGCCCTGTTTGACGCCATTCCCGACGTGCTGTTCTTCATGAAGGACCGTGACGGCCGCTACACGCATATCAACCAGACCATGCTGCGCCGGCTGGGGCTGCGCTCACGCAAGGAGATCATTGGCCGCACTGCCGCCGAGATCTACCCGACCGGGCTCAGCGCCGATTACGCGACCCAGGACGCCCAGGTACTCGCCGGTCAGGTGATCGAAAACCTGATGGAGCTGCACCTGTTCGCCAACCGCGAGCCGGGCTGGTGCCTCACCTGCAAGCGGCCGCTGCGGGTGGACGGGCGTATCGAAGGGGTGATCGGCATTTCCCGCGACCTCGGCCAGAAGGACAGCCTGGGCACCCAGTACGAGCAGTTGCGGCTGGCGCTGGCGCACTTGAACGCACATTACGCCGAAAACGTCCGCATGCAGACCCTGCTGGACATCACCGGATTCTCGCTGTCGAAGCTGGAGCGCAGCTTCCGCAAGGTGTTCCAGATGACCCCGCAGCAGGTGCTGACGCGCCTGCGCATCCAGATGGCGATGCATTTGCTGCATGGCAGCGAAAGCATCGCCAGCGTAGGCCAGGCCTGCGGTTTCACCGACCAGAGTGCATTCACCCGCAAGTTCAAGGCGGAAGTGGGGGTGTCGCCCCGGGCCTACCGGGTGCAGGTATCCGGGCGCGGCGACGACGCCGGCGCGGACTGATTCAATGACGGGGTGGGCTTTCGGCCTATCCCGCCGGTGCGTCATACACGGTATCGTGTCGCACCTGTTGCCCGCCTTCGACTTCCGATGCCCGCATCCCAGAACCCGGCTGCACCCGCTTCGTCCAACGCCCGCCTGGGCCACGCGCTGAAACCCCGCCAGCTGATCATGATGGGTCTGGGCAGCGCCATCGGCGCGGGCCTGTTCCTGGGCTCCGGCGTGGGCGTGGCCGCCGCCGGTCCGGCGGTGCTGCTGTCCTACCTGCTGGCCGGCACGCTGGTCATCATCGTCATGAACGCGCTGGGCGAAATGGCCGCGGCCAAGCCGACCAGTGGCGCGTTCTCGGTCTACGCTGCCGACGCCATGGGGGCCACCGCCGGGGCCACCGTCGGTTGGCTGTGGTGGGTGCAGCTGGTCATCGTCATCGCCGCCGAGGCGGTGGGCGCGGCCGGCTTGCTGGCCACGGTGTGGCCGGTCATTCCGGTGCCGATGGCCGCGTTGGCGTTCATGGTGTTTTTCACTGCGATCAACCTGCTCGGTGTGCGCAACTTCGGCGAATTCGAATTCTGGTTCGCCATCCTTAAAGTGGTGGCGATCATCGGCTTCATCCTGATCGGCGTGGCCCTGCTGATGGGCTGGTTGCCGAACGTCACGTCGCCGGGCCTGAGCAACTTCACCCAGCACGGCGGCTTCGCCCCGAACGGGCTGGCCGGCATCGGTGCCGCGCTGCTGGTGGTGGTGTTCGCCTTTGGTGGCACGGAGATCGTGGCGGTGGCGGCGGCGGAAACCGAAGACCCCGAGCGCAGCATTGCCCGTGCCATCCGCACCGTGGCGTGGCGCATCCTGGTGTTCTACATCGGCTCGCTGAGCGTGATCATCGCCGTGGTGCCGTGGAACAGCGAGGCGCTGAAGAGCCCGTTTGCCGCTGTGCTGGAAGTGGCAAACATTCCGGGTGCGGCCACTGCCATCACCCTGATCGCGGTGATTGCCCTGCTGTCGGCGCTCAACGCCAACCTTTATGGGGCCTCGCGCATGATCTACTCGCTGGCCCAGCGCCGCGAAGCGCCGGCGGTGCTGGGTTGGACCGACCCGCGCCAAGTGCCGATCATCGCCGTGCTGGCCAGCGTGCTGTTCGGGTTTGCCGCCACCGTGATGGAGCTGATGTTCCCGAACAAGGTGCTACCGGTGCTGCTGAACATCGTCGGCTCCACCTGCCTGCTGGTGTGGACCATGTCGCTGCTGTCGCAGCTGATTCTGCGGCACCGGGCCAACCGCGATGGCACCCGGCTGCCGTTCCGCATGGCGGGGTACCCGTATCTCACCGTGGGCGCGCTCGGCATCCTGGTGCTGATCTTCGGACTGCTGTTGTCCGAAGAGGTGACCCGGGTGCAGTTCCTGTCGATGGCCGCGCTGACCGCGTTTATTGCGATCAGCAGTGAAGTTGCGCGACGGGTGAGGCGGAATCGCATCGAAGAGTGATTGAACGACAAACGGCCCGCTGATGCGGGCCGTTTGCATATTGGCGAATGGAGCCGCCGATGGAATCCCCCGGGGAGGGGATCCGGTAGGGTCGCACGACAGTCGACCGCCGATATCAGTTATCGGTGCATTGGGGCATGACCAACGAACGATGACGCGCTTCTCCGTCGCAGGTCATGCCTCACCCTGCCGATCACCGTTATCGGCGGTCGACTGTCGTGCGACCCTACCATTGCATTCCGGCATTCCGGCATTCCGGCATTCAGGCATTCCGCGTAGTGACGCGCCATGCGCGTCATCGCGGCTCATCCGTACCAACAAAAACGGCCCGCTTGCGCGGGCCGTCTTCGTTTCCATCAGCGTGCAGCGCCCTTAGACCGCCACACCCTCATCTTCCTTGTACGCATCAATCGGAATGCACGCGCACATCACGTTCTTGTCGCCGTACACGTTGTCCACGCGGGCCACCGGCGGCCAGTACTTCTGCTGCTTCAGGCTGGCCAGCGGGAAGGCGGCGAGTTCGCGCGGGTAGGCGTGTTCCCATTCGCTGCCCGACACGGCGGTAGCGGTGTGCGGAGCGTTCTTCAGCGGGTTGTCCTCACGATCCAGGCGGCCGTCTTCAATCGCGGCGATTTCCTCGCGGATCTGGATCATCGCGTTGATGAAGCGATCCAGCTCATGCAGCGATTCGCTTTCGGTCGGTTCCACCATCAGCGTGCCGGCCACCGGGAAGCTCAGGGTGGGGGCGTGGAAGCCGAAGTCGATCAGACGCTTGGCTACGTCTTCCGCCACCACGCCCGAGGTCTTCTCCAGCGGACGCACGTCCAGGATGCACTCGTGCGCGACCAGGCCGTTGCGACCGGTGTACAGGGTCTTGTAGTACGGAGCCAGGCGCTTGGCGATGTAGTTGGCGTTGAGCAGGGCCACCTGGGTGGCCTTGCGCAGGCCGGCGGTGCCCATCAGGGTGATGTACATCCAGCTGATCGGCAGGATCGAGGCGCTGCCGAAGCTGGCCGCGCTGACCATGCCGACGTCGCCTTCGCCGCCCAGCACCTTGGGCAGGAACGGAGCCAGGTGCGACTTCACCGCGCACGGGCCGACGCCCGGGCCGCCGCCGCCGTGCGGAATGCAGAAGGTCTTGTGCAGGTTCAGGTGCGAAACGTCCGAACCCCACTTGCCCGGCTTGGCCACGCCGACCAGGGCATTCATGTTGGCACCGTCGGTGTACACCTGGCCGCCGTGCTGGTGAACGATGTTGCAGATCTCGACGATCTCTTCCTCGAACACGCCGTGGGTGGACGGGTAGGTCACCATCAGCGCGGCCAGGCGGTCGCTGTACTTCTCGGCGTTGAGGCGGATGTCCTCCACGTCCACGTTGCCGTTGGCGTCGGTCTTGGTCACCACCACCTTCATGCCGCACATCTGCGCCGAAGCCGGGTTGGTGCCGTGCGCGGAATCGGGAATCAGGCAGATGTCGCGGTGGCCCTCACCGCGCGAGCGGTGGTAGGCGCGGATTGCCAGCAGACCGGCATATTCGCCCTGCGCGCCGGAGTTCGGCTGCAGGCTGACGGCGTCGTAACCGGTGCACTCCACCAGCATCGCTTCCAGGCCGTCGATCAGCTCCTTGTAACCGATGGACTGGTCGGCCGGGGCCAGCGGATGGATGTTGGCGAACTCCGGCCAGGTCACCGGAATCATCTCGGCGGTGGCGTTGAGCTTCATGGTGCAGCTGCCCAGCGGAATCATGGTGCGATCCATGGCCAGGTCCTTGTCGGCCAGCGAGCGCAGGTAACGCAGCAGCTCGTGTTCGCTGTGGTGGGTGTTGAACACCGGGTGGGTCAGGAATTCGCTGGTGCGCACCAGACCGGCCGGCAGGGCGTCGGCGGTGGCGATGTCCAGCGCGTCCACGTCGACCACGGCACCGAACAGCTGGCCCAGCGCGACGATGTCGGCGCGCGTGGTGGTTTCGTCCAGGCTGATGCCCACGGCCTCGCTGTCGATCGCGCGCAGGTTGATGCGGGCAGCGGCGGCCTTGGCGTGGATGGCGGCAGCGTCGATGTCCTTGACGTGCAGGGTGTCGAAGAAGTGCTCGCCGACGTTGACGCCGGCGTCGCGCAGCGCAGCGGCCAGGATCGCGGCCAGGCGGTGGGTGCGACGGGCAATGCGGGTCAGGCCTTCCGGACCGTGGTACACGGCGTACATCGAGGCCATCACCGCCAGCAGCACCTGCGCGGTGCAGATATTGGAGGTGGCCTTCTCGCGGCGGATGTGCTGCTCGCGGGTCTGCAGGGTCAGGCGGTAGGCGGGGTTGCCCTGGGCGTCGATGGAGACACCGATCAGGCGGCCCGGCATCGAACGCTTGTAGGCATCACGGCAGGCCATGAAGGCGGCGTGCGGGCCACCGAAGCCAAACGGCACGCCGA
The DNA here is from genome assembly GCF_032103445.1 of Stenotrophomonas sp. Taxonomy (GTDB): domain Bacteria; phylum Pseudomonadota; class Gammaproteobacteria; order Xanthomonadales; family Xanthomonadaceae; genus Stenotrophomonas. Next base: position 22,734 of record NZ_DAMDFR010000052.1, on the reverse strand, counting down.
AGCGCTGGCTGTTGCCGACCACGATGTCCGCGCCCCATTCGCCGGGGGCGGCAATCAGGGTCAGGGCCAGCAGGTCGGTGGCCACGGCGACCAGGCCGCCGCGTGCGTGCACGGCATCGGCCAGCGCCTTGTAGTCGCCGATGTGGCCGAAGGTGTCCGGGTACTGCAGCAGCACGCCGTAGGAATCGGCTTCCATCGCTTCGGCCGGGGTGCCCACGCGCAGCACGATGCCCAGCGGCTCGGCGCGGGTGCGCAGCAGTTCCAGCGTCTGCGGGTGCACGGCGTCGTGCACGAAGAAGGTGTCGGACTTGCTCTTGGCCGAACGCTTGGCCAGGGTCATCGCCTCGGCGGCGGCGGTGGCTTCGTCCAGCAGCGAGGCGTTGGCGATCTCCATGCCGGTGAGGTCGGCGCACAGGGTCTGGAAGTTGATCAGCGCTTCCATGCGGCCCTGCGAGATCTCGGCCTGGTACGGGGTGTACGCCGTGTACCACGCCGGGTTTTCCAGCACGTTGCGCAGAATGACGTTCGGGGTCAGGGTGCCGTAGTAGCCCTGGCCGATGAAGGTGCGGAACACCTGGTTCTTGTTGGCAATGGCGCGGATCTTGGCCAGTGCTTCCACTTCGGTCAGCGACTCGGGCAGCGCCAGTGGCGCGGGCGACTTGATCGAGGCGGGCACGATCGCGTCGGTCAGGGCGTCCAGCGAGGCGTGGCCGACCACGTCGAGCATCTGCGCGATTTCAGCGTCGTTCGGGCCGATATGGCGTTCGACGAACGCGGCGTGGTGTTCAAGCTCGCGCAGGGTAGGGGTGTTCTGGGACATGGCTGGCTTCCGGAAGAGTGGGCACGCACGTTCAGAAGACCTTCCGGTCTTCCTGGGTGCCCCTCTGTCCTTTTGCCTGAGAGTTTGGAAGCGCGCGGCTGCGTGCTTCGTGCCCCTTCGGCGCCGGCATTGGCCGGTCTCTCCAGAGTTTTGCTGCGGGTGGTATCGGGCCTGAGCGATTACGGGCGTTGCGCCTTCGGCAGCGGGGGCTTCAAAACGACGCTCCGCTTCTCCCACCATGTTGCCCGGCGATTATAGCCCAGCGCCCCGTCGCGCAACGGCCGCACGGCAGATGAACACGGGCTGCGAACCGTACGCATTCAGCCCTCTGGGCATGGAACTGGCCGGCGCAACGGCCTATCATGAGCGGATTCTCGTATTCATCAGGCACCGCCCGGGTTTGGGCCGGTGCCTGCCTGCGCTCGCGCAGGCTGCTGACGGAACCCAGCCATGACACCCGCCTCACCCTCCACGCGTCGCCTGGCCCTGCTGCTGGCCGGCCTGGCCATGTTCGGTCCGTTCTCGATCGACACGATCTTCCCGGCCTTCCTGCTGCTGGGTGAGCGCCTGCAGGTGGACCAGGTGGCGGTGCAGCAGACGGTCAGCGTGTACCTGCTGTTCTACGGCTTGATGAGCCTGGCGCATGGTCCGCTGTCGGATGCCTTCGGGCGGCGGCGGGTGATCCTGGGCGGGCTGGTGGTGTTCATTGCTGCGTCCATCGGCTGCGCGCTGTCGCGCGACCTGACCACGCTGCTGGTGTTCCGCGCCCTGCAGGGCGTGTCGGCGGGCGTCGGCGTCATCGTCGGGCGCGCGGTCATCCGCGACCTGTACCACGGTGCGGACGCACAGCGGCTGATGAGCCAGGTCTCGATGATCTTCGGCGTGGCCCCGGCCATCGCCCCGATCATCGGCGGCTGGATTCTGCTCGGTGGTGGCGACTGGCCGTTGATCTTCTGGTTCCTGGTCAGTTTCGCCGCGCTGCTGCTGCTGGCCACCGGCAAGTGGCTACCGGAAACCCATCCGGAGCCGGCCCGCACGCCCCTGGCAATGAGCCCGCTGCTGCGCAGCTACGTGCGTATGGGCTCCAACCCGCGCCTTCTGCGACTGGCCGCGGCCGGTGCGTTCAACTTCTCCGGCATCTTCCTGTACATCGCCTCGGCCCCGGTGCTGGTGATGCAGCACCTGAAGCTGGGCGAGGGCGGCTTTGCCTGGCTGTTCATTCCCACCATCGGCGGCATGACCCTGGGCTCGTTCCTGTCCGGGCGCATGGCCGGGCGCATGACCGCGCAGCGCCAGGTCAGCATCGGCTTCGCGCTGTGCGGACTGTCGGCGCTGGTGAACCTGGCCTATGTGCTGTCGGTGTCGCAGATCGCGGTGCCGTGGGCGGTGCTGCCGATCTTCCTCGGCGGCGTGGGCATGGCGCTGATCTTCCCGATCCTGGCCCTGGCGGTGCTGGATATGTACCCGCACCAGCGCGGGCTGGCGTCCTCGATGCAGATGTTCCTGCAGCTGATGATCAACACGGTGGTGGCCGGCATGGTCTCGCCGCTGCTGAGCAGCCAGCCGCTGCACCTGGCGCTGGGCTACGGTGGCTTCTTCGCCATCGGGGCCAGCTTCTGGTACTGGGAGCGCCACTGCGAACGCCGCCGGGCACTGCTGGCCGAGGCGGCCTGAACACCGGCCCCAAGGTCCGCTGCGGTATCCTTTCCCCATTGATGCAGTCCGGACGTACCTGATGTCGACCACCTCCAAGCTGCGCCGCGACCTGCGCCGGCGCCGTGAAATCGAAGAAGCCAACCGCGAAAAGGCCCACGCCTCGCCGGTGGAGCCGCATGCGGAACTGCGCGACCAGCAGCGCACGCTGCTGGCCGGCATTGTCCGCCGCGACGGCGAATGGGTGCTGGGCATGGACGGTCGCATTGCCGGGCAGAGCCCGAGCGCTGCACGCGTGCTGGCGCTGATCATGCAGGCCGCCGAATTGCACGAACGCCAGGGCACGCCGGTGCGTCTGATGTACTCGGACGTGCTCAAGGACGCCGCGCATGCCGAAGCCCAGGCCGATGGCCTGGACTTCGATCAGTTCAAGGTGCAGTTCGCCGAGAGTTTGAAGAAGAAATCATAAATCCGGCCGAACGTTATTCAATCACCTCGACATTCGGGAACTTGTCGATCACGCAGTTCACGTAATCGGCCGGCTTCAACGCCGAATACGGTGTCTGGTAGGTCACCAGCTTGCACTGGTAGCTGCGACCGCCCACATTGCCCGGCACCCAGTCGTAGTTCTCTTCCCAGTAGATGGGCAGCGCACCAGCACCACCTTCATCGAACTGCTTCATGCCCTTGCAGCCCAGCACTTCATTGCCGGGCACCGGCACGTTGAAGTACTGCGCGGCCGCCTTGTAATAGGTGATGCGGTTCTGCGACTGCAGGTGTTCGCTGCTGCCGCCGCATTCCACGCCGCCGTTGATGATCTGCGTGGTCACCCCGAACCCGGGTACCAGACCGTTGCCGACGTCATGCGCGTTCGGCTGCCACGTGCCATCAATCACATGCATCATCGAAGGCTTCGGCGGCTGCGGGTACATGTAGAAGAACGCCGCGCTGGCCAGATTCAACCAGGTGTCGGCGACCAGATCGGGATGGTCCAGCAGGGTGCGCACGGTGCCGAACATGGCATCAGAGAACGGACCGTAGTTGTAGTTGTACGACAGCTGCTTGGCCCCACGCCCGAAGTAGCTCTTGTAGCGACCGGCATTCGGGCCGTCGGCAAAAGTGCCGCACGGCCAGGTCTGGCCCTGCCACGTGCTGGGATTGCATTCGCCCGCATAGCCGTCGGCGCGGTCTTCGCTCCAGCCCATCTCACGCACATGCACCAGCGCCTGCCGCCACTCGGGGATGGCACTGTGCGCGTCATGGCCACCCGTTTCCTGCGCGAAGTGGGCGACCATGGTGGCCAGGGTCTTGCGGCAGATCGCGTTGGAGTCGCGGCCGTCGGTATAGGTGGCGCAGATCGCCGGGAACTTGGCGAACGCCTGCAGGAAGCCGCGATAGGTGTATTCCGGCGCGCGCAGCGGGAACAGGAATTCGAACTGTTCGTTGCTGACCAGCGCTTCCACCCGGCGCACATTCTCCGGGTTGGCCGGGCGCAGCGGCTGCACGGCTTCCACCTCGGCGTTGGGCAGGGTACGGATCGACGCCAAAGTCTGCTGCATGAGGGGGAAGTCGGTCAGCCGGGCCTCGTCAGCACGCAGGCTGCTGAGCGGAATCTGCACCGGGTCCAGCGGGTCCGGGTCCGGATCGGGATCGACTGGGGTGCCACCACCGCCATCACAACCGGGCGCGGTTTCGGCCACTTCTTCCCAGGGTGACAACCACGGCTGCGCGGGATCAATCTGCGCCGGGGACTGACCGGCATCAGCCCACCACTTGGCCTTGAAGTAGCGGCCCTGGAAGATCACCACGCAACCGGCGGTGTAGGTCTGGGTGGGGCTCCAGGTGTCGCTGGCGGCGGCAGTAGAGGCGCGCGGTTGTTGGGAAGAAGCGGCGTGAGCCGGGGCGGCACCGGCGAGGGCCACCAGCAGGGCAGTGCTCAGCAAAGCAGGGGTATGCATGATGCGTCCTGATGCGGAAGGGAAGCTGCACGGTAGCGCTGGAGTACGCGATTGGATTTCGTATTTGTTTGAAGTCGTTGATTCCTTGATCCGCATCCGCTTTGCGCAATGCGCTGCGTCACATTTCCGCGCACCCGCTAACGCGCCGCCGCAATCCTCAACGGAACGTAGAGCCACGCCCTGCGTGGCTGACACTTACCAGACAGCAGAAAGCCGACCCGAAGGTCGGCTTTCGTCGTTCGCAACAACCGGTCAGTTCAACCGACTGCCAGGTGCGCTATATAGGCAGAGCGCGTTTCACCCGCCTCTTTGGCCTTGGCATCAATCCTCATCAGGATCCGCCTTGGGATGCTGATGTTGACCCGCTCAATGGTGTCGTCCAGCAAAGCAGGATCTACCTTGATGTAGCTGACGATCCAGCCCTTGAACTCACCCTTCTCAATAATGTCCTGAGCCTGGGATGGCGAAGGGATGGTCTGGCCAGCGTCCAATGCCGCGTCAATCCATGCGGCGGCAGCTTCCTCTGCGGCCATCATTGCGTCGTCCAATGTGTCGCCAGCGGAAAAGCAGCCGGGTAGATCCGGAACAACCACGCTCCACGCGGTGTTGTTATCGCCTGCTTCAATCATGATGGGATACCGCATCTGGCCTGTCTTGTTGGTCTAGATACGATAGTGCGCCACAGGAAAGGAGCTGGCGGAATGCAAGAGGTTTCAAGTGGTCGTCTTTTCCCCATAAACGAACAACGCCCCTTGCGGGGCGTTGTTTTGAATCATCACAACTGTGGCATTACTGCTTGGCCGGTGCTGCCTGCGCCGGAGCTGCCGCAACCGCGCCCGGAGCCTGCCAGCCACACATCTGGCCCTGGTTCTGCTGCTTCAGCCACTCGTTGACCGGAGTGAAGTACTCGATCATCGGGCCGGCATCCAGCTTCTCGCCGCCGGTGATCTCCTTCAGCGTGGCCTGCCACGGCTGGCTGGCACCCTTGCTCAGCATCGCCCAGAACTTCTGACCGGCTTCCTTGTTGCCGTAGAAGCTGCACTGGTGCAGCGGGCCCTTGTAGCCGGCCGCGTCGCACAGGCCCTTGTAGAACTGGAACTGCAGGATGCGCGCCAGGAAGTAGCGGGTGTACGGGGTGTTGCCCGGGACGTGGTACTTGGCGCCCGGGTCGAAGAACTCCTCGCCGCGTGCGCTGGCCGGAGCCACGCCCTGGTACTTGGCCTTCAGGTCCCACCACGCCTTGTTGTAGTTCTCCGGCGTGATCGAGCCGTCGAACACGCCCCAGCGCCAGCGATCGATCATCAGCCCGAACGGCAGGAACGACACGCCGCTCAGCGCCATGCGCATCTGCGCGTTGATGGTGGCTTCGCGGCTTTCCTGCGGCTTGTCGACCAGGCCGATGGAGTTCAGGTACTGCGGCGTCATGGCCAGCACGATGGTGTCGCCGATGGCTTCATGGAAGCCGTCGTTGGCACCGCCCTGGAACAGCGGCGGCAGCGGGTTGTAGGCCAGGTCGTAATAGATGTGGCCGAGTTCGTGGTAGATCGTGGTGAAGTTTTCTTCGTTCGGCTTGATGCACATCTTGGTGCGCACGTCGCCTTCCATGTTCATGTCCCACGCGCTGGCGTGGCAGACCACGTCGCGGTCCAGCGGCTTGATGAACTGGGTCTTCTCCCAGTACGACTTCGGCAGCGCGGGCATGCCCAGCGACACGTAGAAGTCCTGCGCGCGTTCGGTCATCTGCTTGGCGGTGCGCAGTTCTGCATCACGCTGCGCCTTGTACAGCGCTTCCATGCTGGCGTTGCTGCCACCGGCCTTGGCGATGGCCCCGCTCAGGTTGCCCTGGTACTGCTTTTCCAGCGCGGCGGTGATGTCCAGGCTGCCGGCACCGGGGTAGGGTTCCAGCTGGTCCCACAGGTTGGACCAGTCCTGCTGCCACATGTTGCCCAGCAGGTGCGCGGCGATCAGGCCGCCTTGGGTTTCGGCCTTGTCCTTGCCGTAGGTGGTATCCAGCTTGGTACGGGCGTAGCAGTGCAGCTGCTCGTACATCGGCTTGACCTGTTCCCACAGGCGGTCGGTTTCCGGGCCGATCTGATCAGCCGGCATGTCGTAGCCGCTGCGCCACATCTGACCGGCATCCGCGAAGCCCATTTCCTTCGCGCCTTCATTCACCAGCCCGACGAAGCGCTGGTAATCGGCACGCATCGGCTTGGTGGTGCCGTGCCAGCCCTGCCAGGCGTCCAGCTGTGCGTCGTAGTCGCGGCTGCGCGCCAGCACCTGTTCCAGGTCGCCGAGCTGGCGGCAGGTGGCCGGGTTGGCCTCGTCGGTGCAGTACTTGCCGGCACCATACGCGCCTTCCATGCGGCTGGCGATGCGGGTCAGCTCGCCCAGCTTGGCCGGATCGCGCGGGGCCGGCATGGCGGTCATCAGCTTCAGCAGGTGCAGCTGGCGCTTGGTGTCTTCGCTCATCGGCTGGCCGTCGTACTGGCCGGCCTGGGCGATCCAGCCGTTCAACACGGTCAGCCAGCGCTCGTTGGCCTTGGCCGCCACGCGTTCGGAATCGTCATTGATGTAGGTCGACGACAACCACTGCGCCGAGGTCATTTCCGGGTACATGGCCTTGTACTCGGCATTGACGCGGGCAATGAACTGGTCCGCGGTCTCGGTGGGCTTGGCGGTGCCGGCCGCCGGCGTGGCGGCGGGGGACGGTTCCTTCTGGCAGGCCGCCAGCGTCAGTGCGGCAGCACCAACAGCCAGGGCCAGCAAAAGCGGGCGGTGGTTCACGGGCAGATCCTTGGGTGGTGAATTACCGCCCGAAGGCTAGTGGGCCGGTCGCGACACCGCAAGGGCCACAAGGTACAGCCCCAATGCGACGGTCCAGCAGGTGACCAGGGTCCACAGGTCATGCGAGAGGAAATGCGCGCCTCGCAGCTGTTGGGCAAACCCGAACACCGCGCCCGCCAGCAGGCCCACGGCCAGCCCGCGCCAGCGCCAGGCTGGGCGAACCATCAGCGCGAAGAAATACAGGCTGACCCAGGCGTAGCCGGCACTGGCATGTCCGGCCGGGAAGCACATCCCGCGTGGCATGTCGGCCGGTCGCGAGGCGAACAGGCCTACGAACTCGCGTAAACCCCCATAGCGGGTCAGGTCCCAGGGGCAGTCCATGTGGGTGAGCGATTTCAACAGCGACACCATGACGGTGCCCAGCCCGACCGCCAGCACCAGGTACAGCAGCGGCCAGCGCCAGCTGCGCCAGCGCGCATGTCGCCACGCGTGGAAGCAGGCCACCAGTGCCAGTAGCGTGGCAAATGCGCTGAGCCACTTGCCGCCCTTGTGGATCAGGTGGGTCGTGACCCACGCGTTCTGCAACGCCCAGCGGTGACCTTCCAGCCGATAGAGCTGGTCGGCCAGCCACTGGTCACCACCTGCGCCCATCAACGCCCAGCTCACGAGCAGCGCCGCGATCCAGGGCAGCAGCAGGTATCGGGTCAGGAACGTAGTGGGAACTACGCGGGGAAACGGGGTCGCGACAACCGTCGCGGCAGGAACAGGGCGCATGCGAACAACAGCCGTCAGGAAGGATCCGGACCATGCTCGTCAGCGCGCTGTCGGATACCGGTCAGAGCCGCGTTTGGCAACCGTTAAACGCGGGCGGACGTTCATCAATCGCCGTCATCGCCCATCGCTTCGCCGCCTACCACGGTGGCATGACATTGCGCGTCCAGCGCGGTGCCCGGCACCAGCCACCAGTCATTGCGGTTGGCACTTCCGATGGCGATGGACTGCGCACGGTCGACGCATGCGCTCAAGGCCGGCTCGGCCACCAGCAGCCAGCGCTTGTGCGGAGCCTGCATCAGCCACGGCACCGCATCTTGCCACTGATCGTTCCAGTCACGCTTGAAGCCGAAATCGGTCACCGGGCGGTCGGCCTGCAGCAGGTTCTGTTCGCGCCAGGCGACCGCGCCCAGCTCGGCCTGCGCTCCGATCCGCTCGCCCACCCGCTGCATCACCGCCGATGCCGAGCTATACGGGTCCAGCGCCGGCATCAGGCCCCAGCCATATAGATTCCACAGCAGCAGCGAGGCGAGCACGACCAGCAGGCCGGTGCGGCGCAACCGCAGCCCCGCCAGCAGCACCGCCATTACCAGACCGAAGCCGAACAGCCATAGACCCAGCGGATCCAGCAGGCTGTCCGGCATCGAACGCCTGGCCAGTTGCGCGTGCGCCCACGGGCTGCCACCGAGCAGATGCACGCCGATCACCAGCGCCGCCACGGTCAGCACGGCGGTGTAGGCCAGCAACACCCAGCGCGGCCCGGGCCGGCGCAGCAGCCCCGGCAGCAACGGTGCCGCCGCCACGCACAGCGCCGGCAGCATCGGGAAGATGTACACCTCGCGCTTGCCGGGGCTGGCGCTGAAGAACAACAGCACCAGCAGCGCCCAGCCCAGCAGCAGCCACCAGCGCGCATCCAGCCGGCGCAGTCTGCGCCACCAGCCGGGTGCAAGGGCGGGTAGCAGCAGGCTGCCGGGCAGCCACAGGGTGGCCATCACCTGCAGGTAGTACCAGGCCGGCTGCACGTGGTGCCAGGCGTTCGCGTAGCGGGTGCCGGTCTGCTTGAACAGCAGTTCGTGGGCATAGGCCTGCAGCTCCGGCGTGGGCGCGGTCAGCAGGGCGATGCCCAACGGCCCCAGCCACACCGCCGTGCCCAGCAGGAACGCCGGCAGCAGCCAGAGCAGCGGGCGGGCAGGGGCGAGGTAGACGCCCGCGCGGCCACGCACCTGCCAGCGCCACAGTGCCCAGGGCAGCAGCACCAGCAGGGGCAGGAAGCCGACGCCTTTGGTCACCGTGCCCAGCCCGGCGGCAAAGCCGGCCAGCCACAACGCGCGCGTGTTGGGGCGTTCCAGCAGATGCCGCAGCAGCCCCCACAGCGACAGCGTGGTCATCGCCACCAGCACCATGTCGATCTGTGCACGTTTGGCCATCAACCCGAACTGCAGGCAGCTCATCAGCGCCAGCACGGCCCACCAGCCCACGCGTCGGTTCCATAAGCGCCGCCCCAGATCCCAGCACAGCCACAAGGTGGTCAGCGCAGCCAGCAGTGAAGGAATCAAAAAGGCGAGGTTCCAGTCGCGCACGACCGAATACGTGGCCGCCTGCATCCACATGAACACCGGCGGCTTTTCCGCATACAGCTCGCTGCCCCGGTGTGGCAACAGCCACTGTCCGCTCTCCACCATGTCGCGTGCGGCCAGCACGAAGCGGGGCTCGTCTGGCGGTGAGGGTGAGCGCAGCCCCATGCCGGCGGCCAGGGTCAGCAGCAGGGCCAGGCAGATCAGAACGCGCCAGTGCGGGCGCAGCAGCATTCGGGTCACGGGGGACGTCGCGGCCAAAAGACGTACTCTGGAGGGGGGGATGTAAGAAAGGCGTCGAATCGGGCCAATTGCGACCGTATTTCGACATTCCCGACGCTACCATGGTGGTTATTACCCCCGGAACCGCGCAGATGCGCCTGCTCGTCATCGAAGACAACCGCCAGCTGGTGGCCAACCTGTTCGAGTACTTCGAGGCCCGCGGACATGTGCTGGACGTCGCGCCGGACGGCATCACCGGCCTGCACCTGGCCGGTACCCACGCGTACGACGCGGTGATTCTTGATTGGATGTTGCCGCGCATGGAAGGACCGGAAGTGCTGCGCCGGCTGCGCGCCGAGCAGGGTTCAGAGGTGCCGGTGATCATGCTCACCGCCCGTGATGACCTGCCCGACAAGATCGCCGGGTTCCGTGCCGGTGCGGACGACTACCTGACCAAGCCGTTCGCGTTGCCGGAACTGGAAGTGCGGCTGGAGGCGCTGCAGGTGCGTGCGCACGGACGCAACCCGCGCAAGGTGCTGGAAGTGGCTGACCTCAGCCTGGACCTGGCGACGCTGGAGGCGCGCCGTGATGGCCAGGTACTGCACCTGTACCCGGCCTGCCGCAAGCTGCTGGAAGTGCTGATGCGTGCGAGCCCGGCGGCCGTCACCCGCCAGCAGCTGGAGTTCGCGCTGTGGGGCGACGAGCTGCCCGACGGCGATCTGCTGCGCTCGCACGTGTACGAGCTGCGCCGCAGCGTGGACGGTCCGTTCGCAACCAAACTGATCCACACCTTGCCGCGTGTTGGTTATCGCCTGGCTACCACGGCCACGGAAGGAAGCGATGCGTCTGCGTAAACCCGGTCCGTTGCACCGCCGCCTGGTGTGGTGGCTGCTGGCCTACCTGGGCTTGATCTCGGTGGCGGTGTTCAGCGTGGGCAACTACGTGCACGAACACGCCGAACATTCGGCGTGGCGCGCGCTGCTCAATTCCGAGCTGGACAGCATCGTGAACCACATCGAGCACGAGCCGCATTACCGCTGGCAGGACTCGGACACACTGCGGTTGTTCACCATCAGCGATGATCCGGCGGTGCCGCCGGTCCTGCGTACCCTGCATCCCGGCCTGCACGATGGGGTGGTGATCAACGATCGCCCGGCCGCGGTGATGGTCCGCGACACCGCCACCCAGGGGCGATTGGCGTTGGCGTTGGACATCAACGATTTCCACGATCTTGAAGAGTTCGCCACACGTTGGGTGATGCTGGCGGGTGTGGTGATGATCATCGTGACCGTGCTGATGGCCTCCATAGGTGTCAGCAGGCTGGTGCAGCCGCTACGCTCGCTGGCCCGGCACATCCATGACCTGCGCCCGGGCGTGCCCGGCCAGCGGGTGGATGTGGACCCACGCGGCAGCTCCGAGCTGTACGTCATCGCCGATGCACTCAACGACTATCTGCGCCGTAACGAGCAGTTTGTCGAACGTGAGCGGGTCTTCATCAGTACCGCCAGCCACGAACTGCGCACGCCCATCGCGGTGATTACGGGCGCATCTGAACTGGCGCTGGAGCAGCCGGACCTTCCCGAGCGCGCTCGCCAGCAGATGCAGCGCGTGCACCGCAGCGCGCAGGGCGTGGAGCAGCTGATCCAGCTGCTGCTGGTACTGGCACGCGAACCGGCGCGGCTGGCCGCACTGAAGGAGCGCATCGCGCTCGACGCGTTGCTGCCGGAGATTGTCGAGGACCACCGCCACCTGCTGGGCGACAAAGACTTGCACATTGAGATGCAGCCGTTGCCACGGCTGGACATCGTGGCACCGCTGGGCGTGGTGCAGGCCGCGATTGGCAATCTGCTGCGTAACGCCATCGAAAACAGCGGGCGCGGCACCATCAGTCTGTCGCTGTCCGAGCGCGCAGTGGTCACCCTGCAGGACCCGGGCCTGGGCATGAGCCCGGAAGAAATTGCCGCCGTGTATGCGCGCATGGCGCGCGGTGACCGCGGGGAGGGCGATGGCATCGGTCTGGAGCTGATCGCGCGGCTGTGCGAGCACCTGGGTTGGGGGCTGACGATCGAACCCAGCGAGCCACGCGGCACCCGGGTGATTCTCGACCTGGGAGCCTCGCTGTCCGGCGCAAAACCTGAATAGGGTGCGGGTGCGGCGCAAGGTGGCACGCCGTGAAGACAATGTTAAGCTCCAGAAAGCGCCGCGTGATGTGGCGTTTTTTTTTGCCCTTTCGATCGACAGAGGATGGCTGCATGCCGACCGAACCGAGTACCGCCCTGATTACCAGCGACATCGTGGGCCTTGGCCTGATTGCTGCGACACTGGCCCTGATCTTCTGGGCCGCCAGCGGTCCCACGCCGCTGCTGAAGAAAATCTTCGCCTGGGTGCCAGCCCTGCTGCTGTGCTACTTCATTCCCGCCATCTACAACACCACCGGCCTGATTGACGGCCACAACACCAAGCTCTACAACCCCATCGCCCGCGATGTGCTGTTACCCGCCGCACTGGTGCTGCTGACCCTGTCCATCGACCTGAAGGGGATTCTCAAGCTCGGCCCCAAGCTGCTGGTGGTGTTCTGCGCCGGTACCGCCGGCATCATGCTGGGGGCCATCGTGTCCTTCCAGGTGATGAAGCTGATCCACCCTGAAACCGTGGCCGGCGACACCTGGGCCGGCATGGCGGCGCTGGCCGGCAGCTGGATCGGGGGCGGGGCCAACATGGTGGCGATGCGTGAGGTGTTCGGCACCGACGCCACCACCTTTGGCCAGTTCGCCGTGGTCGACGTGGCCTGCGCCAGCCTGTGGATGGCGGTGCTGTTGTTCCTGGCCAACCGCGCCCAGCAGATCGACACCCGCAATGGGGCCGACACCCGCGCCATCGATGAAATGAAGGCGCGCATCAGCGCTTACGAGGCCCAGAACGCACGCATTCCGACCCTCAGCGACCTGATGGTCATTGTCGGTGTTGCCTTGGGCGGGGTGGGGCTGGCGCATGCCATTGCCGCACCGCTGAGCGGCTGGTTCAAAGCCAACATCAGCTGGGCCAGCCAGTTCAGCCTGGACAGCCAGTTCGTGTGGGTGATCCTGCTGTCTACCGCCTTGGGTCTGACCCTGAGCTTCACCCGCGCCCGGAAGCTGGAAGCGGCCGGTGCTTCGCGCCTGGGCACGGTCTTTCTGTACTTCCTGATCGCCTGCATCGGCATGCAGATGAACCTGCTCTCGCTGCTGGATCGTCCGTGGTTGTTCCTGCTCGGCGTGATCTGGATGCTGACTCACATCCTGGTGCTGTGGATTGTTGCCAAACTGCTGCGCGCGCCGTTGTTCTTCTTTGCCATTGGTTCGCAGGGCAACATCGGTGCGGCCGCTTCGGCACCGGTGGTGGCAGCGGCATTCCATCCCACGCTGGCACCGGTGGGTGTGTTGCTGGGGACGGTGGGCTACGCCACCGGTACCGGATTGGCGTACGTGACCGGTCTGATCCTGAAGTGGATGGCGGGCGCATAATCGTCAACGGTCGGCTCTGACAATGTCGAGGCCGGCCAACGGCCGGCGCTACCGCTTTCGGTTCCGTCACCGATGCACTGTCGAGGGTGGGGCGGGGTGGGTTTGCGGGGGTGTGAGCCGCATGGATGCGGCGACCAAGCCCCCATGGACGGGTTTACGGCGTCCCCCGCAAACCCACCCCGTCCCGCCAAGCCAGACATCAATGCAGAGCCGTAGCTTTCCGCGGCGATCCAAACGAAAAACGGCGACACCGAAGTGCCGCCGTTCCGCTTTTCAAACCATCAACTAGTGCTCAACAACAGCGGCCGCCGTTGCGCCCGCTGTAGCGCGCTTCCTGACGTTCGCGGAAAAACGTCTTGTAGTCCATCGGCGTGCGGTCTGGGTGTTTCTCCAGCACGTGCCGCACGTAGTTGTCGTAGTCCGGAATGCCGCAGCACAGGCGAGCGGTCTGCACCAGCCGCCGCCAGAGGCGGCGGTGGGCCTGGTACTGACTGACAGGAACCAGCCCGGTACCCATTACAGGTCCGCCATCTGGTGCGGTTCCAGCTTCACGTACGCGGTTTCCTTGTCAGTGCGCTGCGGCGAACGACGCGCCACCACAATGGTCTTGATCGCATAGGCCAGGATCGAGAACACCACGAACAGGAACAGCACGGTCAGGCCGGTGTTGACGTAGGCGTTGACCACGATCTGCTGCATCTGCGCCACGCTCTTGGCCGGGGCAGTGATGGTGCCGGCGGCGATGGCGTCCTGGAACTTGTGCGCCTGGGCCAGGAAGCCCTGCGCCGGGTTGCTGTCGAAGATCTTGATCAGGCCCGCGTAGGTGGTGCAGATCAGCAGCCACACGGCTGGCACCGCCGTGACCCAGGCGTAGCGGTCACGCTTCATCTTGAACAGCACCACCGTGCCCAGCATCAGCGCAATGCCCGCCAGCATCTGGTTGGAGATGCCGAACAGCGGCCACAGGGTCTGGATGCCACCGAACGGATCAACCACGCCGGTGTACAGCAGATAGCCCCACAGCGCCACGCAGCCGGCGGTGGCGATGATGTTGGCGGTCCACGACTCGGTCTTCTTCAGCGCCGGGATGAAGTTGCCCAGCAGGTCCTGCAGCATGAAGCGCCCGGCACGGGTGCCTGCGTCCACCGCGGTCAGGATGAACAGGGCTTCGAACAGGATCGCGAAGTGGTACCAGAACGCCATCATCGCGTTGCTGCCACTGGGGATGGCCTCATGCAGGATCTGCGCGATACCCACCGCCAATGTCGGTGCACCACCGGCACGGTGCAGGATGGTCGGCTCACCAATCGCCACCGCGGTGGCTTCCAGCTGTTCCGGGGTGATGGTGAAGCCCCAGGTGTTGGTGATGTAGTGCGCGGCGGACACCGCATCCGCACCAATCACCGCGGCCGGGCTGTTCATCGCGAAGTAGATGCCCGGGTCGATGATCGACGCGGCCACCAGTGCCATCACCGCCACGAACGATTCCATCAGCATGCCGCCGTAGCCGATGTAGCGCATGTGGCTTTCATTGGCGAGCAGCTTGGGCGTCGTGCCCGAGGAGATCAGCGCGTGGAAACCCGACACCGCGCCGCAGGCGATGGTGATGAACAGGAACGGGAACATGCCGCCCTTCCACACCGGGCCGTCGCCGCTGGCCGCGAACTGGGTCAACGCCGGCATCTTCAGTTCCGGCATGACGATCAGGATGCCGATCGCCAGTGCAACGATGGTGCCGATCTTGAGGAAGGTGGACAGGTAGTCGCGCGGTGCCAGCAGCAGCCACACCGGCAGCACCGAAGCGACGAAGCCGTAGCCGATCAGCATCCAGGTGATCTGGGTGCCGGTGAAGGTGAAGGCCGGACCCCACACCGGGTCGGCCGCGATCTTGCCGCCGTACCAGATCGCCAGCAGCAACAGGATCAGGCCGACCACGGAGATTTCACCGATCTTGCCCGGGCGGATGTAGCGCATGTAGATGCCCATCAGGATCGCGATGGGCATCGTGGCAATGACCGTGAACATGCCCCACGGGCTTTCCGCCAGCGCCTTCACCACCACCATGGCCAGTACCGCCAGGATGATGATCATGATCAGGAACGCACCGAACAGGGCGATGGTGCCAGGCACCTGGCCCATTTCCTCGCGCACCAGGTCACCCAGCGAGCGGCCGTTGCGCCGGCTGGACAGGAACAGCACCATGAAGTCCTGCACCGCACCGGCCAGCACCACGCCGACCACCAGCCAGAGCAGGCCGGGCAGATAGCCCATCTGCGCCGCCAGCACCGGACCGACCAGCGGGCCTGCACCGGCAATGGCCGCGAAGTGGTGGCCAAACAGCACGTGCTTGTTGGTGGGCACGTAGTCCAGGCCGTCGTTGTTGATCACCGCAGGCGTGGCCCGGGTGGGATCCAGCTGCATCACCTTGTCGGCGATGAACAGACTGTAGAAGCGGTAGGCAATGAGGTAGATGGAGACCGCGGCAACCACGATCCACAAGGCATTGATGTGCTCGCCCCGCCGCAGTGCGACGGTGCCAAGACAGAATGCGCCGAGCAGCGCGAGCGCGGCCCAGCCCAGCTTGGAAAAACCTTTCATGAGATGTGCGTCTCCCTGGAGTGCCTGTTAAGAGTCTGCCCAGTCATGGACCGGGTCAATGCAATCGCGATGGCTTGCCGCTAGTACTTTGGTCGTATGGGCCTTGTGTCTGGAACAATGGGTTGCGGGCGTGGCCGTTGGCGGCTCCAGGGGCTGCGCCCATCTTGTACCGGGTAACCTTTCGATGGAGTCAACATGAGCACCTCAACCCCTGTGCGTGTGCAGCGCACCATTCGTGGCATGCCCACCTCTGACGGGGCCGGCGTGCGCCTGACCCGCGTCATCGGCGGTCCCGACCTGCCCGACCTGGACCCGTTCCTGCTGCTGGACGAGTTCGGCACCGACAAGGCCGAGGACTACCTGGCCGGCTTCCCCAGCCACCCGCACCGCGGCTTCGAGACCGTGACCTATATGCTGGACGGGCGCATGCGGCACAAGGACAACCACGGCAATGAGGGCCTGCTGACCCCGGGCAGCGTGCAGTGGATGACCGCCGGACGAGGCCTGGTGCATTCGGAAATGCCCGAACAGGAGTCCGGGCGCATGCGCGGCTTCCAGTTGTGGGTGAATCTGCCGGCGCGCGAGAAGATGACCGACCCGAAGTACCAGGAATTTGCACCTGATCGCATTCCGGTGGTGCAGCCGGCGGCCGGCGTGCAGGTGAAGGTGATCGCCGGGCAGGTGGGCGACACCGTGGGACCGATTGCGCAGCCGGCTACCGACCCGGTGTACCTGGACATCGAACTGGCCGCAGGCGTGGCCTGGGACTACGTGCTGCCGGACGGGCATAACGCGTTTGCCTATGTGTTCGAGGGGGCGCTGACGGTCGGGCAGGGTGGCGATGCGCGCCCCGTGAGTGCGCAGGAAATGGCGGTGCTGGGCGGTGGCGAAGTGCTGCAGTTGCAGGCCGGTGCCGAGGGCGCGCGCCTGATCCTGGTCGCCGGCCGCCCGCTGCGCGAGCCGGTCATGCGGCATGGCCCATTCGTGATGAACACGCGCCAGGAACTGATGCAGGCCTTCGTCGATTTCCAGGAAGGCCGGTTCTGAGTGAAGAGCAGCCGGGCAA
>NZ_DAMDFR010000052.1:0-5685 GCF_032103445.1 Stenotrophomonas sp. | reverse complement strand
GCCGGGCAATCGATCAACGCTCGGCAGCGACCGCCGACGAACCCAGCGCCATGCCCCGGGTCAGCGTCTGCAGGGAACCCAGTTCCTTGGAATCGCTGGGGTAGAGCGCAATCTGCGCATACTTGTTCTTGTCCAGCTTCACGATCGTCATGCGTCGATCCGCGTAGCCCGGCGGCTGCTGGCCACCCAGGTCCGGGCTGTACCAGTACATGTCCTCACCGGCGAAACTGCCTTTCTCCTGGCGCAGCGGACGCGAAAGCGGAATATCCGGATCGCGCTGGGTCAGCATCAGGCTCAGAACTTCGCGCCCGTCAGCCGTCGTGGCTTTACACGACAGATAGTTGTTTTCAGCCTGTTCCTTCCACTGCAGGCCACTGTCGGCGGGCAGGGTGGGACATTCGGCGGTGGCCTGGGCCGAGGCCACGGTGGCACTCAACAGCAGACACAGCGATACAACAGCGCGTAGGACGTTCATGCTTCCCCCAAGAAGTCGAATGGCAGGGCCACGGGGCCGGAGCGTCCAATCTCCGGTCGCGTGACGGGCTGGTGATTTTGACCTTAACGGAATGTGACCGGATCTTCAAATAACTGTTTCAAATGTATCTGAATCCGGATAGGCGTATGGTCAGCTGGGGCGTGGTTCGGCCCCGATCCACTTGTAGACGATGCCGCCGATCACCCCGCCCAGCAGCGGGGCCACCCAGAACAGCCACAGCTGGCTCAGTGCGCCGCTGCCCGCAAACACCGCCACGGCGGTGGAACGCGCCGGGTTCACCGAGGTATTGGTGACTGGAATGCTGATCAGGTGGATCAGGGTCAGCGCCAGGCCGATGGCCAGGGGGGCAAAGCCGGCCGGAGCACGGCCGTGCGTCGCGCCCATGATGACCACCAGGAACATCGCGGTCAGGACGACCTCGCACAGGAAGGCAGCGGCGACCCTGTAGCCGCCCGGCGACAGTGCTCCGTAGCCGTTGCTGGCAAACGCACCGGCCTGGCTGCCATCAATGGCAAAGCCGGGCGCGCCGCTGGCAATGTGCAGCAGGATGTAGGCGGCAACAACGCCCCCCACCACCTGGGCCAGGATGTAGGGCACCACGTCGCGGGCGGGAAAGCGCCCCCCGGCGCACAACCCCACCGTGACGGCCGGATTGAAGTGGGCTCCCGAGACATGCCCGAAGGCATACGCCCCGGTCAGCACGGTCAGGCCGAAGGCCAAGGCCACGCCGACGAAGCCGATGCCCAGAGGATTGCCGTCACCGCCGAATTTCGCCGCCAGCACGGCGCTGCCGCAGCCGCCCAGCACCAGCCAGAACGTACCGAGGAACTCGGCCGCCAATCGCTTTGCCATGTTCATTGCATGTCTCCGCAGACGCCCGGGGGAGGAGGGCTGCGGCGAACGTAGCTGAAGCGCGATTCATCCGGGTGAAGGGCGCGTCAGCTGCCGACGAACGGCAGAAATCGCGTGAAATCGCGTGAAAGTAGCACTTTAATACGCCGGCAACGGAATGAATTCCTTGTCATCCCCCGGAATCGTCCCGAACCGACCCGATTCCCAATCGTGCTTGGCCTGTTCGATCCGCTCCTTCGAGCTGGACACGAAGTTCCACCACAGATGACGCGGGCCATCCAACGGCTCGCCGCCCAGCAGCATCGCCTTGACCGGCGTCTTGGCCCGCAGCCGTCCACGCGCATTGAACTCGGGCAGGATCAGATGCTGTGCCGGCACATCCACACCGTCCAGCTGCAGTTCGCCTTCCAGCACGTAGATCGCGCGTTCCTTGTGGCTGGTATCCAGATCCAGCTCCGCGCCAGGTTCCAGGTCGAGCGCCACGTTCAGCGTATCGGCGAACACCTTCACCGGCGATTCTTCACCGTAAGCGCGGCCGGCGATCACGCGCAGCCACACGCCGTCGCGATGCTGCTGCGGCAGGGTGGCGGCGCTGTGGTGATAGAACGCGGGATCGGTTTCCTCGAAATTCTTCGGCAACGCCACCCAGGTCTGCATGCCGTGCAGCGGGTGGTCGTGCTCGCGCTCCACCGGCGGCGTGCGTTCGGAATGGGCAATGCCGCGGCCGGCGGTCATCCAGTTCACATCGCCCGGGCGGATCACCTGGTCAGAACCAAGCGTATCGCGGTGGCCAATCGCACCGGACCAAAGGAAGGTGACCGTGGCCAGGCCGATGTGCGGATGCGGGCGCACGTCAATACCGGCACCGGCGGACAGCACCGCAGGCCCCATCTGGTCGACGAACACGAACGGCCCAACGCTGCGGGCCTGCAGCGTGGGAACGGCGCGGCGCACTTCCAGGCCGCCGATATCGTGGACGCGCGGGGCGATGATGGTGGTCATGCGGGCGTACTCGCTGGCGTGGACAGAGCGCCAGCATGGCACGGCACCGGCGGTGTTGGATGCCCCATTCGGGCAACAGGTTGTCCGGAAAACAGCAACGCCGCCCTGCGGCGGCGTTGCGTTGCGTCACACCACCGGTTCGCGCAGCACCGGCGAATCCCAGCCCGGCCTCGGCGCGAAACGATCCCCATACCGCTGCTGCAGCAGCTTCAGGCGCTCCACCAGCGCATCGGCACCCGTGGCGCGGATGTGCTGGATCGGGCCGCCGCGGAACGGGGCGAAGCCGGTGCCGAAGATCACCCCGGCATCCAGCAGGTCGGCATCGGCCACCACGCCTTCGTGCAGGCAGGCCACGGCCTCGTTGAGCAGCGGCAGGATCAGGCGGTCCTCCAGGTCTGCCGGGGCCTGGTAGTTGGACGGCACGTCCGGCTTCTGCGCGCGGCCGTTTTCCCATTTATAGATGCCCTGGCCATCCTTCTTGCCACGTTTGCCCGGTTCGACGGTCTGCAGCGCCGCCGGAATCTGCAGGCCCAGGAACGGTGCCAGCTCGTGGCCCACGCCTGCAGCCACGTCCAGGCCGACCGTGTCGAGCAGTTCAATCGGACCCATCGGCATGCCGAACTTCACGGCGGCCTTGTCGATCACAGGGCCCGGGACGCCTTCGGCATACGCAGTGGCTGCTTCCAGCATGTACGGGAACAGCACGCGGTTGACCAGGAAGCCCGGCGTACCGGCTACCGGCACCGGGAACTTGCCCAGCGCCTTGCAGAAGCCGGCCAGGCGCTGCTCGGTCTGCGGGTCCATGCCGTCGTGGTGGATGATTTCCACCAGCGGCATCTGCGCGACCGGGTTGAAGTAATGCAGGCCGGCGAACTGGGCCGGGCGTTGGATGTGGTCGCGCAACTCCACCAGCGGAATCGACGAGGTGTTGGTGGTCAGCAGCGCATCGGCCTTCATCTTCGGCTCCAGCGTCTGGTACAGCGCACGCTTGGCCTCGGGGTTCTCGATGATGGCTTCAATGACCAGGTCGGCCTGCGCCACGCCGTCGCCGGCGAGGTCGGCCTTCAGACGCGCGGCCACGGCAGGACGCTTGCTCTCGTCCTTGACCTTCTTGGCGAACAGCGCCTGTGCGCGTTCCATCGCCGGGTCGATGAAGCGCTGCTCACGGTCCTGCAGAGTGACCTCGAAGCCTTTGTAAGCGGACCATGCGGCGATATCGCCGCCCATCACGCCGGCCCCGACCACGTGCACGTGGCGGATGCCGTGGTCCTTGCCGCCCAGCGCCTTCAGGCGCTCGGTCAGGAAGAAGATGCGGATCAGGTTGCGCGCGGTGGGGGTGCTGGCCAGCTTCACCACGGCGCGGCGCTCCGCGTCCAGGCGGGTCTGGATCGGGCTGCCACCGCTGCGTGCCCAGGTGTTGATCAGGGCGTACGGGGCCGGGTAGTGGTCCTTCTTGGCCTTGCGCGCCACCTGCTTGGCCATCTGCGGGGCCAGCAGCTTGCGCGCCAGCCAGGTATTGGTGGCCCAGGCGGTGGCACGCTGCTTGAACGGGCGGGTGGTGCCCGACAGGCCCAGCGCGACGGCGGTATCCAGCAGCACCGCCGGCGCGACCACCTTGTCGACCAGGCCGATGTTGCGCGCCGCCGAAGCGGACAGGGTACGGCCGGTCAGCATCAGGTCCATCGCCGCCGGCGCGCCGACCAGCTGCGGCAGGCGCGCGCTGCCGCCCCAGCCGGGGAAGATGCCCAGCTGGGTTTCGGGCAGCCCGATCCGGGTGCTGGCATCGTTGGAGGCCACCCGGTAGCGACAGGCCAGCGCCAGCTCGGTGCCACCGCCCAGGCAGTGGCCGTGGATGGCGGCCACGGTCGGGCAGGGCAGCTCGGACAGCTTCTGGTACACGGTCTGGCCACGACGGATGGCGTCGTTCACGGTGCCGCGGCGGTCAAATTCCTGGAATTCCTTCAGGTCAGCGCCAGCAATGAAGCCCGCCGGCTTGATCGACTGCACCACCACCGCCTTGGGCGGATCCAGCGCCAGCCGTTCCACCAGGTCGCCCAGTTCCAGCAAGACGTCCTGGGACATGGCGTTGACGCTGCTGTCCTGGCGGTCAAGGCTGAGCACCACGACACCATCGTCACGGATCTGTGGGTGCCAATGCGAGAAGCGGAGCCCATCGAAGCCTGAGAGCATGGGGACGTTCCATCCGGTTGTGTATGGAGAAGGGGGCTATGATCCAGAGGTTGTTTCCTCCCCGTCAAATCCCTATAGCTGGGGTATCCGCAACGACCGTTCACGACCGTGAGCGGAAACGTTAACGGAACGGTGGTTAAAAGCTGGTACGGCATTCCTCACGGAGCGCTGAACTTTTCCCGGGATTGGCAGTCTCATTGCCCGACGTCGGTTGGGCTGACAGGAGTGCGGCCCCGCATGGCCGAGGTTGAAACACCACAGGAGCTGGATCTGGAACTGGTCCGGCGCGTGCAGCGCGGCGAGAGCGCGGCGTTCGATGTGCTGGTGCGCAAGTACCAGCACCGGATCGTTGCCCTCATCGGGCGTTACATCGCCGACTGGAGCGAATGTCAGGACGTGGCCCAGGACACTTTTGTCCGCGCGTATCGCGCGATCAACAGCTTCCGCGGCGACGCCCAGTTCTATACCTGGTTGCACAGGATCGCCGTGAATACTGCCAAGAACCACCTTGCCGCCCACAACCGCCGCCCGCCCACCGATGACATCGACATCGGGGACGCCGAACAGTTCGACAGCGGTACCCGCCTGCGCGACACCGACACACCGGAGCGTGAGCTGATGCGCCAGGAACTGGAAAACACGGTGATGAAGGCGGTCTCGTCGCTGCCGGAAGAACTGCGTTCGGCCATCACCCTGCGCGAGGTGGATGGTCTGAGCTACGAGGAAATCGCGCAGAAGATGGGGTGCCCGATCGGCACCGTGCGGTCGCGGATCTTCCGCGCCCGTGAGGCGATCGACACTGAACTTCGGCCGCTGCTGGATGTGGGCAGCGCCACCCGCGAGAAGAGCCGCGTATGAACCACGAAAAGCCCAATGCTGATACCGCCGGCCATGTGCCGGACAAATTCGATGCCCATCACCGCCAGCAGCTGTCGGCGCTGATCGATGGCGAGCTGAGTGCTGACGAAGCCCGCTTCATGCTGCGCCGGCTGGAACACGACGATGCACTGGCCGGCTGCCATGAGCGCTGGCAACTGCTGGGCGATGTCCTGCGCGGCCAGGCCTGCGCGCCGGCTCCGGTCGATTTCGCCGCCCGCGTGCAGGCCGCTGTGGCGGCTGAGCCCGCCCCGCAGGTCGTCTCCGCG
>NZ_DAMDFR010000051.1:0-29990 GCF_032103445.1 Stenotrophomonas sp. | reverse complement strand
CATGCCCTAGCCGCATGTCCAGCTTTTGGGGGTCACCTCACCTGCGTGGCTGATCGAGGCATCGCACAAGAATGCTTCGCGTTGTTCTAAGGTCATGCGTTACCGAACGTTGAACCGCTGAGGGCGGTCGTCTTTCGACCGACCCTACCGGACGATCATCCCTGTTACACCCATCCACCGGGCCGGCACTGAGATTGCAGCCATCAGATGGTCTCGAGCAGCATCGCGGGCATGGACGTCTTTCACTGCAGACGCACCGCAATCACGCGGCGTCGGTTTCCAACTCCTTGGTGCGGCGTTCATACCAGCCGTTGGTGGTGGGCTCGAAGATGGAGCTGCGTACCATCTCGCCCTGGTAGACGTGCACGGAGATGGCGAGCTGATCCGCGCTGGCATTGCGGATGGTGTGGTACTCATGCGGGGGAATCAGGCTGCCGGCGGTGCCGCAATCGCCGATGACGCATGGCTGTGCGCGGAAACGGAAACGTTCGCCGTCGCGTTCCAGCAATTCGTACTGGGTGATCTCCAGTTGCCCGAGCCAGACGCCTTCCACACACCAGAGGCCGCTGTGGTCGTGCAGCGGGGTGCCCTGCCCTGGGCCCCAGCTCATGGCGACGATGCTGTAGCCGTGTTCGGGGCTGCGGTAGAGCTCGCGGCGCGCGTAGTGGTCTTCCACCGGTTGGTGGACGCAGGCGGGGAGTTTGATGGTGCTGTCGGCAATGGCTTGTTTCAGGGCCAGCTGCAGCATCTGCGAGATGCGGTGCGGGTCGTTCTGTTCGACGGCGTGGTCAACGGCGGCGATGAGGCGGTCGCGGCCATGGAACGTCGGGAAGGTGCAGGTCGTGTCCATACCCGCAGTGTATGAGATGTGGGTGAAAATCTCGTTTGATCTGGATCACGGAAGATGGGTAGGAATTGTCCGAAATTGTCGGTCGTTTACGTTTGGTCGCGGAGAGCAGCCGGGCAAGCCCGGCTCTACGATCCGTGTTGACCATGATTTGCGGCTACTGCGTGCCGCGTTGTACGAAGGGCACCTGCTGGTACAGGCGGCGCTCGCCGCCGCGGGGGTCATTGGCTTGCTGCGAGTGCACATCGAACAGCATGGTTTGACGGTGCTCGAGTGAGTAAGGGTTCCATTGGGCCAGCTTGCCGTGGTTGGGGTTGCCGGTGCGGGCGAAGGACAGCAGTGCATCGCTCATTGCCTCGGCGACCTGCCGTGCGGCTTCGCCGGTGCCGGTCTTTGAGCCTTCGGCACCCAGGTTGTGGAACACCAAGGGAATATCCAGCGTGTGGAAGGCGCGCAGCTTGCCGCCGTCCAGCGGGGTGCTCCAGTCGAGCTGGTATGCCCAGGTAGGTGCGCCCTGGCGTGCGCGTGCTTCCAGCTCTTCCACTGCCCCGCGCCATGAGCGGCCGGCGGTGGTGGCGGCAAAGAACACCTCCGAAGGCGTGTACTGCGGATACAAGCGGCGGTACTCGGCAATGACCACCGAAGGCAGCAGGTCAACGAACTGCTCCTTCTCGAGCTTGGCCGGCAGGCTCTCCCACGTCAGCTCGAAGTTGGCGGCGTCGTTGCCGAGGAAAGCGCGGGTTTCATCATGCGTGTTGCCGATCACCATTGGAATGCCGGCCGACTGCGCTGGAGCCTGCGGCCAGAACGGATGCACGGGCAACGCATCGCCATCCAGCACCGGCCCGAAGTACAGGCTGGTGCTTTCCACCCGCGAGGGATCGCGGGCCTTGGTCGCGGCGAGCAGCGCAGTAGGAGGCAACGCCAGCAGTGCGTCCAAGTCGCGCGCACCCACCGCCTCCATCGCAATACGTGCACGCTGCGTGGCCGCACGCGGCCCCGCCGCCGTGACCTGCTGCCCGCTCATGGTCCAGGCCTTGTGGAACAGGCCCTTGGCTGCCGGCATCGCCATCAGCGTCGCGATCTTCGCGCCGCCACCGCTCTGGCCGAACACGGTGATGTTGTCGGCGTCGCCGCCGAACTCATGTGCGTGTTCGCGCACCCATTGCAGCGCCTGGATCAGATCCAGCTGGCCGACGTTGCCGGAGTGGGCGAAGCGTTCGTCGCCCAGCTGGCCGAGGTACAGGTAGCCGAACACATTGAGACGGTGGTTCACCGTCACCACCACCACGTCGCCGCGCTGGCACAGTGCGCTGCCGTCATACAGCGGGTCGCTGCCGGAGCCGTTGTTGTACGCGCCGCCGTGGATGTAGAACAGGATCGGACGGCGACGACCATCGCGCAGTGCGGGTGTCCAGACGTTGAGGAACAGGCAATCCTCGCTGCCCGGGCCCTCGTTGCCGCCCTGGGGTGCCGCGCTGCCGTAGGCCACAGCATCGCGTACGCCGCGCCAGGGCACCTCTGGCAACGCAGGCTGGAAGCGGCGTGAAGAGGTATCTGCGCCGTAAGGCACGCCAAGGAAGCGATGCACGCCGTTGACGTGATTTCCGCGCAGCCGACCACCGCGCACCCGCGCCAGCGAAGCAGTCCCCGCAGCAGCGCTGTCGGCTGACGTCAGCAACGAGGAACTGGCCACACTCAGCATCAACGCATAGCGCGCACTGTCACGCAGGAAGCGACGGCGTTGCAGGTCGGCGGGCGTGGTCATGGGCGCGGCTCCTGTGCCTGCATCCAGCGCAAGGCTAACGCCGGCCATTGGGTGGTGGTGAGATCAGGAGGAATGCGCACCCCGAACCCATGTCCGCCGTGCGCGAACAGGTGCATTTCACTGGGCACGCCAGCCTGCAGCAGTGCCTGGTAGTACAGCAGGCTGTTCTGCACCGGCACCACGTCATCGTCCTGCGCGTGGACCAGGAAGGTGGGCGGGGTCTTGGCACTCAACTGCTGCTGCATCGAGAACTGCTGCGTCAGCGCGGCATCCGGATGCTCGCCCAGCAAGCGCTGACGCGAGCCACTGTGGGCGTGCGCACCCATGTCGATCACCGGGTACATCAGCAGCGCGAAGTCAGGTCTTGCACTCACTGCGTCAACAGCGTCGCCCACGCCGGGCAGTGGGGTATCAAAGCCCGTGCTCAGTCGCGACGCCACATGCCCGCCGGCGGAAAAGCCGATCACCCCGATCCGCTGCGGGTCCAGCTGCCAGCGTGCGGCGTCATGACGGATCAACCGCAGCGCCCGCTGCGCATCCGCCAACGCGGCCTGCCGGTCCGCGCGTCCTGCAGGCAGCCGGTAACGCAGCACGAACAGCGTCACCCCGCCCTGCTCCACGAAGGCCGGCACCAGCGCGGTGCCCTCCTTGTCCAGCACGATGCGCTGGTAACCGCCGCCGGGAATCACCAGCAGCGCGCTGCCATCGGGCTTGGCCGGGCGATAGGCCACCAGATACGGCGCGCTGACGCCGTCGATGTAGCGGTCCGGCAGGGCCGGATCGTCGCTGCGCTCGATCACGCGGGGTGCGGAAACCGCGCCTCGCTCCCCTGGCACCTTCCCCGCCGGCCACAGCGCAATACGCTCGGGACTGCCAACGGCAGGTTCGCTCTCCGGCACCGCCCGCTCAGCCGCCCAGATCGGGTCAACAACGCCAACGGCCACCAGGCCACCCAGCAACAGGGACATCCACACAGCACCACGCATCGGCAACGGTTCCTTTCCGGTTGGGCCACGCCATCAGGCGGGGCCAGGGACAGCCAGTCACCGCAAGGGTTTGCACCATACGCCAGGCTTCTGACGCAGTGCACATTGCCAATGACACCGGTTTACCATATACAGCTCATCCAAGCACTGTCGATGGGCAGTGCAACAAATCACCGGGAGACCCGCTTGAGCAACGATCACGGCCATCAGGACCTGCCCGCACCGGGGCTGGACAGCATCGCCAGCGCCTTTGTCACCGCCCGCCAGCAGGGCCGGGCGCTGCCGGATTTCCCCGGCACCATTCCCGATGACCTGGTCACGGCCTATCAGGTGCAGGACCTGGCCATTGGCCGGTGGAACGACCAGACCGTGGGCTGGAAGGTCGGCTACATCGCCGCCGAGCGCCGCGACGGGTCCGGAGACGACCGCCTGCTGGGCCCGATTTTCTCTCGTCAGCTCTGGAATGCTACCGGTGGAACAGTGGACATTCCGGTGTTCGTCGGCGGCTTCGGCGCGGTCGAGGCCGAGTACGTGATCGAGCTGCTGGAAGATGCCCCGGCCGACAAGCTGGACTGGACCCCGGAAGAGGCCGAAGCCTTGCCGGCGCGCCTGTACATCGGCGTGGAAGTGGCCAGCAGCCCGCTCGCCACCATCAACCAGCTTGGCCCGCGTGTGGTGGTCAGCGACTTCGGCAACAACAACGGCCTGGTGCTGGGGCCGGAGATTCCGAACTGGACCGCGCTGGATGATGCCCAGCTGCGCGCCGAAACGCTGATCGAGGGCAGCGTGGTCGGTACCGGCGGTGCCAGCAACCTGCCCGGTGGCCTTCGCGCCGCCTATGCGTTCGCGCTGGCCCGCTCGGCCCGCCGCGGTCGCCCGCTGAAGGCCGGCGAATTGATCGCCAGTGGCAATGCCACCGGTATCCATGACATTGCCGTAGGCCAACAGGCACTGATCCGCTTCGCCGGTTACGGCGACATTACCTGCAGGGCCATCGCTGCCGGGTAATCCAGCAGCCATGGCGAGTCCGCTTGGGAGGGCGCAGATGTTTACTCGCAGAAAGTTCCTTGCCACCAGCGTCGGCGCGCTCAGCGTGCCGCTGTTGTCGGCCTGTTCCAAAAGCAGCGCGCTGCCGGAAGGCGGCCAGCTGCTCACCGCTACGGATGTGCACGTGGCCGACTACCCCACCGTCACCGCGGTGAAGTGGATCGGCCAGCAGCTGGAAGAGAAAACCGGCGGCCGGCTGCGCCTGCGCCAGTACCACTCCGGCCAGCTGGGCCGCGAAAGCGAGGCGATCGACATGGCCCGCTTCGGGGCCATCGACATCACCCGTGTGTACTCGGGCGCGCTGAACAACGCCTTCCCGCTGACCCAGGCGCTGTGCCTGCCGTATGTGTTCGAGTCGGTGGCGCACATGCGCCGCGCACTCGATGGCGGCGTCGCCGAACAGGTGCTGCGCGGGTTTGAAAGCCGCGACCTGGTCGGCCTGGCGATCTACGATTCGGGCGCGCGCTGCTTCTACAACACCAAGCATCCGATCGTGGAGCCGAAGGACCTGCGCGGCCTGAAGCTGCGTGTGGCGAACTCGGACATCTTCATCCAGCTGATGCGCCTGCTGGGCGCGAACCCGACGCCGATGTCGCTGGGCGACACCTTCTCGGGCATGGAAACGCACATGATCGACGGTGCGGAGAACAACCTGCGCAGCTTCCATTCCAGTCGCCACTTCGAAGCCGCGCGCTACTGGTCGCAGAGCGATCACTCCTATGCGCCCGACGTGCTGCTGATCTCGCGCCGCACCTTCGAGTCGCTCAGCCCGGCTGACCGCCAGCTGCTGGTGGAAACCGCACGCGCCTCGGTGCAGGTCATGCGGGAACAGTGGGACGCCTCTGAAAGTGTGGCGCGCAAGGCGGTGACCGACTTCGGCATCCAGTTCAACGAGGTCGACATGCCGGCCTTCCGCAAGGCCGCCGACCCGTTGCTGCAGCAGTACCTGCAGCAGCCGGACATCGCCGCCCTCACCCGTCGCATCCGCGACTTCGCCTGAGGACTCCGATCATGTCCGAGACGAATACTGAAACCACGGTGGACACCCGCAGTGCGCCGCAACGCGCGCTGGACCTGACTGCCGACATTGCCATCCACATTGCCGTGCTGGCCCTGCTCGGGCTGGTGGTGGTGCAGGGCTGGCAGGTGTTTGCCCGCTATGTGATCAACGATTCGCCGAGCTGGACCGAGCCGGTCACGCTGCTGCTGCTGGCCACCGCGATGAGCCTGGGCGCGGCTACCGGCGTGCACACGCGCCGTCACTTCGGCTTCTTCCTGCTGGCCGCGCACATGAAGCCCGGCCTGCGCCGCATCAACGAGATGGTCTGTTCGCTGGTGGTGGCGGTGCTGGGCGTGGTGATTGCCTGGTGGGCGGGCGTGCTCCTGCTGGATGGTCTGGATATCAAGACCGCCGGTGCCAACCTGCCGCAGAGCATCAACTACCTGCCGCTGTCCATTGGCGGTGCGCTGATGGCCGTATTCGCGTTGAACCAGATCGTGCAGGCCACGCAGCCGGCGGTTGAAGAAGCCGAGGGGGACCGCTGAGTCATGGGAATCACCATTCTTTTCGCTGTATTCGCGCTGTTGCTGCTGATGGGTGTGCCGGTGGCGTACGCACTCGCCGCCGCTGCACTGGCCACGCTGTGGTACCTGGACCTGCCCACCGTGGTGCTGGTGCAGCAGATCTCCGCCGGTACCGGTTCGGCCTCGCTGATTGCGATTCCACTGTTCATTTTTGCCGGCGAGATCATGATGCGCGGCGGCATCTCCGAGCGATTGATCGGGCTGGCCTCATCGCTGGTGGGCCGTCTGCGCGGCGGCCTGGGCCAGGTCTCGATCCTGTCCTCGCTGTTCTTCGGCGGCGTGTCGGGTTCGGCCATTGCTGACGTCTCGGCGGTAGGCGGCACGATGATTCCGCAGATGGTCAAGCGCGGTTACGACCGCGACTTCGCGGTCAACGTCAGCATCACCGCCGCACTGGTGGCGCTGCTGGTGCCACCGTCGCACAACCTGATTCTGTTTTCGGCAGCGGCAGGCGGCGGTCTCTCCATCGCCGACCTGTTCGCCGCCGGCATCATGCCTGCGCTGCTGATGACGGTGGCGCTGATGGTCACCGGCTATGCGGTGGCCCGTAAGCGCGGCTATGGCGTGGAGATCTTCCCCGGCTGGCGTGCGGTGCTGCTGCGCATGGTCTCTGCCCTGCCCGGCCTGGGCCTGGTCGCGCTGATCTTCGTGGGTATCCGTGCCGGTATCTTCACCGCCGTGGAAAGCGCCGCGATCGCCGTTGTCTATGCATTGCTGGTGACCACCGTGCTGTACCGCCAGCTCAACTGGCGCGAGTTCATGGGCACGGTGACCCATGCCGCGCGCAGCACTGGCGTGATCCTGTTCGTGATCGCCACCGCCGCTGTGTTTGGCTGGCTGCTGGCCTACCTGCAGGTACCGGCGGCCGCCGTGGAGTTCCTGCAGTCGTTCGCGCACAGCAAGGTGATGGTGCTGCTGATGATCGTGGTCATGCTGCTGCTGCTGGGCACCTTCATGGACCTGGCTCCGATGATCCTGATCTGCACCCCGATCTTCCTGCCGGTGGCCAAGGCCTATGGCATCGACCCGATCCACTTCGGGCTGGTGCTGGTGTTGACCGGTGGCCTGGGTCTGGTCACGCCCCCGGTGGGCTCGGTGCTGTTCATCGGTACCGCCATCGGCAAGATCAGCGTCGGCGAAAGCATGAAGAGCATCTGGCCGTTCTGGTTCGCCGCGCTGCTGGTGCTGATGATCGTCACCTTCTTCCCGCAGCTGTCGCTGTGGCTGCCCCAGCTGCTGCGCGCGTGAGGATGACCATGCATCTGAAATCCGTTCTGGCCCCGGTGGCCGCCATCGCCCTGCTCTGGTCGGCCACCACCCATGCTGCCGACCCCTCCCCCACCTGGAAGCGCGGCATCGAAAACCAGCGCCAGGCGGATCTGGGCAACGGCACCTTCCTCAACCCGGTGTTTGCCGGTGACCGCCCGGATCCGTCGGTGCTGAAGGACGGTGACGACTACTACCTCACCCTGTCCTCGTTCGACGCCTATCCCGGCCTGCCGATCTGGCACTCGCGTGACCTGGTCAACTGGCAGCCGCTGGGCCATGCCATCACCAAGAACGTAGGCGCGATCTGGGCCCCGGACATCGTCAAGCACGAAGGCCGCTACTACATCTACTTCCCGGCCCGCACCGCAGAGGCGCGCAGCAACTTCGTGGTCTGGTCCGACAGCATCAACGGTCCGTGGAGCGAGCCCATTGACCTCGGCCTGGCCGGCTACATCGACCCGGGCCATGCGGTAGGTGAAGACGGCAAGCGCTACCTGTTCCTCAGCGGCGGTGACTACGTGCAGCTGGCCGACGATGGCCTGAGCGTGGTCGGCACGCCCAAGCATGTGTACGACGGCTGGAAGTACCCGGAAAGCTGGGACGTCGAGGCGTATGCGCAGGAAGGCCCGAAGATCAACTTCCACAACGGCTGGTACTACATGACCACCGCCGTGGGCGGCACCGCCGGTCCGCCGACGGGGCACATGGTGATCACCGCACGCTCGCGCTCGATCCACGGGCCGTGGCAAAACTCGCCGCACAACCCGATCACCCGCACCCAGTCCAAGGATGAACCGTGGTGGTCGCGCGGCCACGCCACCGTGGTGGAAGGCACCGACGGGCGCTGGTGGATGATCTACCACGGCTATGAGAACGGCTACTGGACCCTGGGCCGGCAGGCTCTGCTGGAGCCGATCGAATGGACCGACGATGGCTGGTTCGTGGCCAAGGGCGGCGACCTCGGCCAGCCGCTGGCCAAGCCCTCCGGCAGCTCGGTGGGGCCGCATGGCATGGCGCTGTCCGACGACTTCACCGGCACGACCCTCGGTTCGCAGTGGTCGTTCTTCAACCCGGCCCAGGACGAGTACCGCCGTCTGAACTTCACCGGCAAGGGGCTGGAACTGCAGGGCAAGGGTGAAACCCCGCGCGACAGCTCGCCACTGACCGTGATTGCCGGCGACCAGGCCTACCAGTACGAAGTCGAGATGGACATCGCCCCCGGCGCGGTGGGCGGCGCGCTGCTGTTCTACAGCGACCGGCTGTACGTGGGCGTGGGCAGCAACGGCGAGAAGTTCATCATGCACCGCTACGGCGAGGAGCGCCCTACCCGGCTGGAGCCCAGCCGCAAGGGCGGCAAGCTGTGGCTGCGGGTCACCAACAACCGCCACATCGTGACCATTCACACCTCGACCGATGGCAGGGTCTGGCAGAAGTACCCGGTTCAGATGGAAGTCTCCGGCTACCATCACAATGTGGCTGGCAAGTTCCTCGCCCTCAAGCCGGCCCTGTACGCGGCTGGGGATGGCAAGGTCACCTTCCGCAAGTTCCACTACCGCGCGCTCGATTGAGCGCAGCGGTAGACTCTTCCGACCCATCCGGTTTGAACTCCATGTCATCGCGCCCCAAGACCGACGCCGCACCGCAGGACCTGCCCAAGGGCAAAGCTGCCACCATCAACGATATTGCGCGTCTGTCCGGGGTCTCCAAGAAAACGGTTTCGCGGATCATCAACAACTCGCCGCTGGTGCGCAAAGACACCCGCGAGAAGGTCGAGGCGCTGATGCGTGAAGTGGGCTACGCGCCCGACCCGCTTGCGCGCGGTCTGGCGTTCCGCCGCTCGTTCCTGATCGGCATGGTCTACGACAACCCCACCGCGCAGTACATCGTGGACATGCAGTACGGCGCGCTGGACGCATTGCGGGGGTCCAGTTTCGAACTGGTGGTGCACCCCTGCGATTCGCGCAGCCCCGGCTACATCGAAGGCGTGCGCCGCTTCGTGCAGCAGCAGAAGCTGCACGGGGTGATCCTGGTGCCGCGTGCCTCGGAAGACCAGGCACTGGTCGACATGCTGGATGAAATCGGCTGCCGCTTCACCCGCATTGCCTCGCTGCCGCTGGACGACACCTCGCAGATGGTGGTCACCCATGACCGCGACGGTGCCGCCGAAGCGGCCGACTACCTGCTGTCGCTGGGCCACCGCGATATCGCGTTGGTCACCGGCCCCAGCGCCTACCGTTCGGCACACGAACGCACTGCCGGCTTCATCGACGCGCTGGCCAAGCGCGGTATCGAACTGCCGCCGGAACGCATCGTCGAGGCCGGTTACACCTTCGAATCCGGTGTGGCCGCGGCGGAAAAGCTGCTGCTGGGCAAGCAGCGCCCCACCGCCATCTTCACCGGGAACGATGAAATGGCCGCCGGTATCTACAAGGTGGCCCTGCGTGCGGGCATCAACATTCCGCGCGAGCTGTCCATCATCGGCTACGACGACAGCCCGCTGGCCTCGCGCCTCTGGCCGTCGCTGACCTCGGTGCGCCGCCACACCCGCGACACCGGCCGCACCGCCGCCGCGATGCTGATCCAGCCCGACAGCCAGGCCGCGCTGCAGATCGCCAGCGTGCGCCCGCACCTGATCGTGCGCGATTCCTGCCAGCCGCCCTTGGATTGATTGGTTGCCCCGGGTCACGACCGTTGGTCGTGACCCCCTCAAACCCGTACCGCACCGCAAAATGACACCGGTTTCCCAGCTGGGTACAATCAGCCGAAATCGTGCCGGGGCCGACCATCGGCCCGCCCCCTGCTCTGGAGATGCCATGTACTGCAAGACCCACTACGCCACCCATCCCGACGCCATCAAGGGTGCCAGCAACGACGACCTGCGCGACCTGTACCTGCTCGACGGTCTGTTCAACGCCGACACGGTGACCCTGAAGTACACCCACTACGAGCGCTTCGTGCTCGGCGGTGCCGCGCCGGTGAAGGGTCCGGTGTCGCTGCCGAAGCAGACCGAACCGGCCTCGGCCGCCGGTCACCCGTTCCTGGAGCGTCGCGAACTGGGCGTGATCAACGTCGGTGCCGGCACCGGTACCGTCACCGTCGACGGCACCGTCTACACGCTGGGCCCGAAGGACGGCCTGTATGTGGCGATGGGC
The DNA here is from genome assembly GCF_032103445.1 of Stenotrophomonas sp. Classification (GTDB taxonomy): domain Bacteria; phylum Pseudomonadota; class Gammaproteobacteria; order Xanthomonadales; family Xanthomonadaceae; genus Stenotrophomonas. Next base: position 19,337 of record NZ_DAMDFR010000051.1, on the reverse strand, counting down.
AGCGAAGAAGTCGTGTTCGCCTCCAACGACGCCGCCACCCCGGCGCAGTTCTACCTGGCCTCGACCCCGGCCCACGCGCGCTTTGAAACCAAGCAGCTGTCGATCAAGGACGCGGTGGCCCTGGAGCGCGGAGCGCTGGAAACCAGCAACGAGCGCACCATCTACCAGTACATCGTGCCGGCCACCTGCCAGTCCTCGCAGCTGCTGCTGGGCCTGACCGTGCTGAAGCCGGGAAGCGTCTGGAACACCATGCCGCCGCACCTGCACGACCGTCGCAGCGAAGTGTATTTCTACTTCGATCTCGGCCAGAACGACCGCGTGTACCACTTCATGGGTGAGCCGGAAGCGCAGCGCCATATCGTCATCCAAAACAACGAAGCGGTGGTATCGCCGCCGTGGTCGATCCACATGGGTGCGGGCACCAGCAACTACGCCTTCATCTGGGCGATGGGTGGCGAAAACCTCGACTACACCGACATGCACGTGCTGGACATCTGCCAGCTCAAGTAACCCCTATCGCAGCGCCCGCATTGCGCGGGCGCTGCCTGTGCCGCATTGGAAAAGGATCGCAACGCAATGGCTAATCCGTTCAGTCTGGAAGGCAAGATCGCTCTGGTTACCGGTGGCAATACCGGCCTGGGGCAGGGCATCGCAGTCGCGCTGGCGCAGGCCGGTGCCGACGTGGCCGTCGCCGGCATCGCGCCGCCCACCGACACCATCGCCAAGATCACCGCGCTGGGCCGCCGCTGCCTGGCCATCGAAGCCAACCTGATCAGCATCGAACCGGTTGAGCGCGTGGTGCGCGAAACCATCGAAGGCCTGGGCGGGCTGGACATCCTGGTCAACAACGCCGGCCTGATCCGCCGCGCGGATGCGGTGGAGTTCAGCGAGCAGGACTGGGACGACGTGATGAACGTCAACATCAAGTCCGCGTTCTTCATCTCGCAGGCTGCGGGCAAGCACTTCATCGCCCAGGGCAGTGGCAAGATCATCAACATCGCCTCGATGCTCTCGTTCCAGGGCGGCATCCGGGTGCCGTCGTACACCGCCAGCAAGAGCGGCATCGCCGGTATCACCCGTCTGCTCGCCAACGAGTGGGCATCCAAGGGCATCAACGTCAACGCGATCGCGCCGGGTTACATGGCGACCGACAACACCGCCGCGCTGCGTGCCGATGAAGACCGCAACAAGTCGATCCTGGATCGCATTCCGGCCGCGCGCTGGGGCAACCCGGAAGACCTGGCCGGTGCAGCGGTGTTCCTGGCTTCGCGTGCATCGGACTACGTGAACGGTGCAGTGCTGCCGGTCGATGGTGGCTGGTTGGCGCGGTAATCCGTGCGTGCCGACCAACGGTCGGCACCTACCGGTTCGGTGACGCTCGTCGAACGCGGTGCCTGAAAACACGGTAGGTACCGACCGTTGGTCGGTACCCTCCGACCGAAGCACGAAGGGTAGTGCCGGCCGCTGGCCGGCAACCCCAGGAGCCCGAACATGCAACGCATCCTGCTCCCGATCCTGCTGTTCCTCGCCCCCCTTGCAACACACGCTGCGCCGCACCGCGTCTTCATCGCCGGCGACTCCACCGCAGCCGAGTACGGCCCGGACCGCGCCCCACAGGCAGGCTGGGGCCAGGCATTACAGAGCTACCTCGACCCCGCGAAATGGCAGGTGCACAACCACGCCAAAGGCGGCCGCAGCGCACGCAGCTTCATTGAAGAAAAGCGCCTGGACGGCATCGCCGCTGAGCTGAAACCCGGCGATGTGCTGCTGATCGGCTTCGGCCACAACGACGCCAAGTTCGAAGACCCCACGCGCTACAACGATCCTGCGCAGGCGTATCCGCAGTATCTGCTGCGCTACGTGCAGCTGGCGCGCGAGAAACAAGCCACACCGATACTGGTCACACCCGCTGCGCGCCTGCTGTACGACTTCGGCTCGCTGCTGGATACGCATGGCCTGTACACGCAGGCGATGAAACAACTTGCGCAGCAGGAGAACGTCGCGCTGATCGACCTCAACGCGCGCTCCAGCCAATGGATCCGAGCGCTGGGCGAGCAGGGCGCACGTCCGTATTTCCTGTATGTGCCGGAACAGAACAAGTCCGACGGCACCCACTTCAGCGTCGCCGGTGCCAACGCTGTGGCGTGCCTGGTGGTGCGCGAGTGGGTCGGGCTGCAGCCAGAAATGAAAGGTGCATTGAAGCGCGACATTGATTGCGATGTGACCCAGCCGGCAGGGCAGGGCGCGGATGCCGCCAAGCCTTCCCGGGTGGTACATGAGCGTGACATCGCGGTCAGCCAGCCCGGTCCGCATGGCGGGGCTGGGCCGACTACCGCGTATCCGTTCTTCGCCGACGACAACCTGCCGTTTGTGCTGCGCAAGCGCGTGCTGCACAAAGGAGCTGGCATTGGATTGCACCCGCAGCACAAGGACGAGATCTATTACATCGTGAGCGGGCAGGGCAGTTATGTGCTGGACGGCAAGCACTACGACGTGGCGGCAGGGGATGCGCTGCTGACCCGTACAGGCAGCGTGCACGCGCTGCAGCAGCGTGGGGAGCAGGATCTGGTGATGCTGTTGGCGTACCCGCGGTGAGGGGCTGAAGGTGCCGGCCAGCGGCCGGCACTACCGGGGGTCTGCGTAGGGACGCGCCATGCGCGTCCGCCAGGGGGTCCGAGCCTTCCGACCCGCTAACCTTCAAAAGCTCCAAACGATTTTGAAGGTTAGACAGCTAAACTTCAAAAGCGTACGATGCTTTTGAAGGTTAGCCGACTGGAGCCGGCCCATGCGACGTGAAGACATCGCGGTACCCTTGCGCCCCTATCTGGTCCCGGTGGACGGCCGCCCGAACCTGCTGGCCATGACCGCACCGCCCACGCCGCGCCGGCTTCCGGTGGGGCAGTCCGGCGACCGCGGCCTGCTGATCGAGGCCAACGCCGCCCTGGCCCGGCTGGATGAGGCCATGCAGCAATGGCCCGCGCCGGACTTGGTCACCCGTACGCTAGCCCGTCGAGAGGCTGTGCAGAGCTCGCAGATCGAAGGCACCCGCACCGATCTCGACCAGTTGCTGGTCTATGAGGCGACCCTTGGGCTCGATGGCCTGCCGCCCGACGTCGTGGTCACCGAACGCTACGTGCAGGCGCTGCAGCTGGGACTGGACGCCGTTCGAGAGCACGGCCGCTCCGCCATCACCCTGGATCTGGTGAACCAGCTGCATGCGCTGCTGATGCAGGACATGGCCGACGAGTTCCCAAAGGGGGCCTACCGCCAGGAACAGGCCGTGATCGGTCCGCTGGGCAGCCGCCCAGAAGATGCCCGCTTTGTTCCCTCGCCACCGGGCCGCATCGACGAGGCGATGCGGGAACTTGAGCAGTCCATGTTCCAATACACTGCGGCCGAGGACGAGCAATTCGAGCTCAACGTGCTGGCACAGATCGCCATCGCGCATGCGCAGTTCGAGACCATCCACCCCTACAAGGACGGCAATGGGCGAACCGGGCGGTTGCTGATGCCGCTCATCCTGGCTGCCGAAGGCCACCCGCCGCTGTATCTGTCGGGTGCGCTGCTGCGTAGCAAGGACATGTACTACGACGCGCTCAACCAGGTGCAGATCAAGGGCAACTGGGTGCCGTGGATGAACATGGTCTCGCGCTCGGTGATCGAAGCGACGCACGATGCCATTTCCATCGCGGCGGACATGCAGCAGCTGCAGGCGGGTTGGGCCGAAACAGTGAAGGGCTACCGCTCCGATTCGGTCGCGCGACGCCTGCCGGCGTTGTTGATTGGACATCCGGTGGTTACGGCATCCCAAGTGGCCGCGCTGCTGGACGTGTCAGAGCGTTCAGCGCTCACGGGCATCTATGCGCTGGAGAAGGAAGGCATTTTGGAACAAGGGAACGAGCGCAACTGGGGGCGGACGTATCACGCGAAAGCGGTGCTGCAACGGTTGAATCAGTTGCCTGCGTTGCCGGTTCGTCGACCGCGTTGAGTGTGGCGAACGGCGCGGCGCGTTGCGCCGTCGCACGACCGTTGGTCGTGACCCGCGCGATCAAACATCCCCACCTTCCGCCCAACCCTCGCCCGTGCCCTTGTGGAACACGTGGTCGAAGTCCTGCACATCACCGGCCGGCAGATGTTCCTGCTGTTCCAGTGCCGCATAGATCGGGGTGAAGTCCGGATCGGTCGCCTGCATCAGCTGCTCGAAGCTGTCGATCACGAAGTAGGTCTTCTGGAAGGTGTCGATGCGGTAGCGGGTGCGCATGATCCGCTCCAGATCGAACCCGATCCGGTTCGGCGCGTCCGACTCCAGCGAGTACAGCGACTCGCCCTTGGACGACACAATGCCGGCACCGTAAATGCGCAGGCCATCCGGCGTGTTGATCAGCCCGAACTCCACCGTGTACCAGTACAGACGGGTCAGGTTCTGCAGCGCCTCCGGGCCGATCGCGTGGGCTTTGACCCCGCCACGGCCGTAGGCGGCCATGTAGTCGGCGAATACCGGGTTCATCAGCAGCGGCACGTGCCCGAACAGGTCGTGGAACATGTCCGGTTCGGCGATGTAGTCGATCTGGTCCGGGCGGCGGATCCACCAGGTGACCGGGAAGCGGCGGTTGGCCAGATGGTCGAAGAAATCCAGCTCCGGCAACAGCCCCTCTACACCCACCAGGGTCCAGCCCGTCGCGGCACCCAGCACTTCATTGAGCTGGTCAAAGCGCGGAATCATATGCGCGCTCATGCCCATCTCGTCCTGCGCCTTCAGGAACTCGTCGCAGGCGCGGCCTTCCAGCAGTTCGCGCTGGCGCTGGTACAGCGTGCTCCAGGTGGCGTGGTCGTCGGCGCTGTAGCTGTCCCAGGGCTGCTCCACCACGGCGGTGGTATACACCGGCACATAGCCCTTGTCGGTCTCGTGGCGTTCGACGCGGCGGGGGGCGGTGGCGGTTTCCATCGGCGTGGACTCCTGGGAAGTGATCCCTGATGCTAGGGCAGGGGGCGCGCAACAGGGTTGCAAAGTTGCACGCATATCCCGGTTTGGCGCAATATCGTTGCGTCCATTCCATGTTGCGGAGCAGCAATGACCGGAGTAGCCCAGTTCGACCGCACGGATCTGCGCTTGCTGGCTGAGATCCAGCAGCACGGCCGCGCCACCAACGCCGAGCTGGCCGCCCGGGTGAACCTGTCCGCCTCGGCCTGCCTGCGTCGGGTACAGCGGCTGGAGGCCGAAGGAGTCATCGCCGGTTACGGCGCGCGGCTGGATCCCAAGCGGATCGGCTTGGGCCTGCAGGCGTTCGTGCGTGTGCAGCTGGAGAAGCACGACCAGCAGGCCATCGCGTTGTTCGCCGACAGCGTGATCGAGTGGGACGCGGTGGTGGCGTGCCATGCACTTACCGGCGACATGGATTACCTCCTGCACGTCTATGTGCGCGACCTCGAACACTTCTCCAGCTTCCTGCTTGACAAGCTGCTCAACGCCGCAGGTGTCGCCGACGTCAATTCGAGCTTCGTCCTGCGCACCGTGAAAGACTTCCAGTCGTTACCGCTGACGCAACTGGAATAACCGTCACTCGCGCATGCATGACGCATCCGGCTTTGATCCACCCCACACGCCTCCTCCATACTGCAAACAACGCAACTCGCGCGCGCAACCACGGAAAGGACCTGCGACAACCCGTGAACCTGATCTCCAAAACCGTCTGGGCACTCAGCCTGCTGCTCCCGCTCGCCGCCTGCGCCAAGCAGGAAGCGCCCGCGAAAACCATGACCAACGAGCAGGGCTGCACCCGCATCCGCAGCATCGGCCCGCAGGATCCGTACAAGGATCCACCGCCATTGAAGCAGGCGTGCCTGGGGCCGTACCTGCTGGAAATTCCGCAAAACTACTTCGAGAACCAGATCGGGACCGAACACGATGGCCTTTTTGCCATAGCGCTGGAGTATCCGTCGCTGGAGCCGTTCAAGCCGGGTGAAAGGATGCACCTGAGCGTCGATGTTTCAGTCAGAACTGTGAGAGTGGTTTACGACTTCATTGACAGGTTGCGGGTCGAAGAGGTGATGAAAAGGTCGTACACACCAATGGACTACCAGATCGGCGATCCGGAGCACTCGTTGGACACAAGAATCAAGGGGGAAATTGAGAACGGCCTTACCCCGTATCTCATTGACATGCAGCGAATTCGTGCACATTACGCGAGAGAAGGCTACAAGCCGAACGCGGGAGTGATGGAACTAGCAGGCTACAAAGACTGGTTCATCGGAAGAGATGACGCCGGAAGGGTAAATACCGTAATAAAATGCACGCCGAGAGGCATCATTGAATCCGGAGTCGATTATCAGGACGGGAAGATGGTGAAGAACGACGCGATGGGAGTCGCTCGCTGCGACCACGTGATGCTGATTCCTAAACTCGACACCATCGTCAGGATCACGTATCCAAGAGAGGGCGTGCAACATTGGCAACGCATCGAAGAACGTGCGCAGGAACTTATCGTTCAGTTTGGTGCTGAAGCAAGCAAGGAGGCGAGGTGATGGCAGGTCTGGATCAAAACGACATGCGAATTCTCGAAGCTTACGCTCGAGAAAGGAATCGTGAGCTCTACTTCAACTATCTCGCCCAAAAGGAAGGAAATGACGGGTACGGTCTATTGGCTCTAGGCGTAGTCCGCAACGATAACGCCCCAGGATCAACGGCCAATGCTTTTGCTCAGAACCAGGCCTCGCGAGATGGAAAGCACTACGGTGAGCGGGACTGGCAGGACTATGGCGTTGAGTTGATGCAGAACGATCTGGCGCTTCGCCAGAGGCATTACAATGCAGGAAGGCCTCATTTGGCCCTGAACCTGCCGGTTCGAGATGTTCAACAAGCTCACGATGTCGCTTTTGATAACCGAGGCGTCAATCCAAATGCATGGACCCCACGCCAGCTTCTCGAAGCCGCCCGCCGCCATGGAGGTGAGCAGGAGGCTGAGAAAGTCTGGACCATGATGCTGGACAACACGGCGTTGGGTTTCAAGCGCGCGGCCATGACCACCGACAGCGTCGCGCGCGGCTACAACGATCAGGAGCTCAATGCATCGTCCTACTTTTCGGACATGACCAAAGCGCGCGCTTCCATGCTTGCCACTGCGTCGAACGTGGATCCCCAGCGGAACCGCCAGGCGGGTCGCGACTTCACTTTCACCGGTGATGGCAATTGGAGCGTGCGGACGCAGATCGAAGGTAGGGTCACGCGGGACATCCCGGTTACCGATCCGAAGTTCATCGAGTACCTTAACGAGGCCCGCGAGGTACGTCTGGAACGCCAGCAACTCCGCGGCCAGTTCCACCCCGACGATCCCAATCAGCATCGTCCGATCAAGGAAAGTCCGTTCCTGCTGTCGGACGCAGGACCGGATCTGGATCCACGCGATCCATCCCACCCCCGCCACGCTCTGCACCAACAATGCGTTGCAGGTGTGCAGTCCATTGATGCCCGCCTGGGCAAGCCATGGGACGCCCACAGCGAGTGCATGGCGGCGAGCCTGACTACGCTGGCGGTTCGCAACAATCTCGACCGTGCTGACCACGTGCTGCTGAGCGAGCAGGGCACCCGCAGCGCCCCAGGCGAACACGTGTTCGTGGTGCAGGGGGCATTGAACGACCCAGCACAGCGTCGTGCGCACATGCCCACCGCCGAGGCTGTAGCTACGCCTCCAGAACAGTCATTCCAGCAGTTGGCGGAAGTGGATCAGGTACGTTCGCGCGAACAGGTGCAGCAACAAATGCGTGAACAGGAGCAAGTGGCGCGTGCGCCGATGATGCACGCGTAATCGCAGGCCTACGGTGCCGGGCAAGGCCCGGCACTACGGGATCAGGCGCACTTTTCCTTGCGACCCATCAACTTCCCCATGCGCGAAGGTTCGTCGCACTTGGGAGCCGGCGGCGGCGGTGCTGCGGCGGCGGCACGTGCACGGCGCAGCTGTTCCACCTTGGCGCGGATCTGCGGCATTGCCGCCATCGCGGCCTTCTCGCCTTCCAGGATCGCGTAGCCGCGCTGACTGAAATCGGCCGCGCCGATGTCCAGCACCTTCGGGCGGATGATGATGTCGGCGCGCGCCAGCTCCTGCTCGCCCAGGCGCTGGCCCATGATCGCGATCGACTGGTTGACGATGCCGAGCATGCCGGTCGGCGACTTGCCGCTGGCCTTGCTGGAGATATCCACGGCGATGACGAAGTCCGCACCCAACTGGCGGGCCGCGTCGACCGGCACCGGGCTGACCACGCCGCCGTCGACGAACATGCTCTGGCCGATCTTCACCGGTTCGAACACGCCGGGAATGCTGCTGGAGGCGCGCACGGCCTGGCCCACGTTGCCGCGCACGAACACCGCACGTTCGCCGTTATCCAGATTGGTGGCCACGGCGGCAAACGGCTTCTTCAGCTTTTCGGCGGGCTTGTTGTTGACCTGCGCATTGACGTAGTCCTGCAGCTTCTGGCCCTGCACCAGCCCGCCCGAAAACAGGCGCACGTCGCGGATGCTGGCTTCGTCCAACGCCACCGCCTTGCTCTGCATGGCGAACGCGTCCATGCCACTGGCATACAGCGCGCCGACCACGCTGCCGGCGCTGGTGCCGGATACCACCACCGGCTCGAAGCCGTTGGCCTCCAGCATCTTGATCACGCCGATATGCGCGAAGCCCTTCGCCGCACCGCCACCCAGAGCGATGCCGATCTTCACCGGCTTGGCCGGCGTAGCAGGCACCACCACCGGAGTGACCGGAGCCGGCTTGGTGTTCTCGCCCCCGCAGGCGGCCAACAGGCCGAGCAGGGCAACAGACAGCGTCAGACGGGTGCGGCGGAAGGCGTTCATCGGCAAGCCGAAAAGTGAATGGGCAATAGCATACCGGTAGTGCCGGCCGCTGGCCGGCACATGCGCGTCGGTTGGTTATGCGAGGTTGCCGGCCAGCGGCCGGCACTACCGAAGGCGGCTTCACCGGTACGAGAAGAGAGAAGGCCCGCATTCGCGGGCCTTCTAGGTGCCTTTCGGCCATTCGGTACGTCAGGTGCCTTTCGGCCAACCCCAGCAGCATACGACCCAACCAGAGCGGTCGCCAGGGTCAAAGCCGTCGCGCGGTGACGCGCTGGGTTCTAGAACCGGTTATCCCCATCCAGAATCCGCCCCAGCCCGCCCAGCACCGAGCCTTCGCCGCGGTTCTGGCCGCCACCCTGCGGTGCCGCCATCCACATGCGGCCGGCCAGGCGCGAGAACGGCAGCGACTGCAGCCAGACCTTGCCGGGGCCGGTCAGGGTGGCCAGGAACACGCCTTCGCCGCCGAACACCATGCTCTTGATCCCGGCCACCCGGCGCACGTCCATGTTCACGCTCGAATGGAACGCGACCACGCAGCCGGTGTCCACGTCCAGGCGCTCGCCGGGAGCCAGCTCACGCTCGATCACGCAGCCGCCGGCATGGATGAACACCCAGCCGTCGCCTTCGAGCTTCTGCATGATGAAGCCCTCACCGCCGAACAGGCCGGTCATGATCTTCTGCTGGAAGTGCACCCCGATCTGCACCCCGCGCGCGCCGGCCAGGAAGCTGTCCTTCTGGCAGATCAGGCGGCCACCGTGCTGGTCCAGCTTCATCGGCAGCACAGTGCCGGGGTAGGGCGCGGCGAAGGCGACCTTGGCCTTGCCGTGGCCGGTATGGGTGTACAGGGTGGCGAACAGGCTCTCCCCGGTGAGCACGCGCTTGCCGGCGCTCATCAGCTTGTCCATGAAGCCGCCGCCCTGGCCACTGTGCGAGCCGTCGCCGAACACGGTGTCCATCTGCACGGCGGCGTCCTTGAACATCAGCGCGCCGGCTTCGGCGATGGCGCTTTCGCCCGGGTCCAGCTCGATTTCCACGAACTGCATCTCATGGCCGACGATGCGGTAGTCGATGTCGTCAGCGCGCTGACCGCGAGCCCCTGAACCGCCCGGCACCGGCGGCGGAGTGCCGACCGGCCCGGTGCTGCCGGCCAGCAGCTCGGGCACCTCGGCGATCTGCATCCAGCCGCTCATGCCCTCGCACCAGACCAGCGCCTGGCGGTTGGCCTGGGCGAAGCGGCGGGCGGAATCGTCGTCCAGCGGGCCGATGCGGTCGGGTTGGCCGGAGAGATGGAAGTACCAGTGGGTCATGGGTAGGGCCCTGTTGATGGGTTGCGGACGGGTCTGTCCTTCACATCATGGGTCCAAAACGTTGGTAATAAATGTCCGGAATTTGCGACGTTGTTGCTGTGCTGCAACAATTGTCTGGTAGCGCCGGTCCACCACCCCTCCCAACACAGCCTAATCGCCATGTTCCCGAACCGCACTGCCCACGGCCGCACCGCGTCCGTGCACCCCCTCGTTGTTGCCCTTGCCGCCCTGCTGCCATTGACGGCCGCAGCCCAGGACGCCCCCGCCGCCAAGGATCCGGTCGCCCTCGATACGTTGCAGGTAACGGCGCAGCGCCGTGTGGAAAACGCCAAGGACGTGCCGGTGTCGATCTCGGCCATCCAGGGTGAAAAGCTTGACGTGCTTGGCTCGGCCGGCGATGACATCCGCTTCCTGTCGGCACGCGTGCCGAGCCTGAACATTGAATCGTCCTATGGTCGTGCCTTCCCGCGCTTCTACATCCGCGGCCTGGGCAACACCGATTTCGACCTCAATGCCTCGCAGCCGGTCTCGCTGGTGTATGACGATGTGGTGCAGGAAAGCCCGCTGCTGAAGGGCTTCCCGCTGTTCGACCTGGCCGGCGTGGAAGTGCTGCGTGGCCCGCAGGGCACGCTGTTCGGCCGCAACACACCGGCCGGTGTGGTCAAGTTCGATTCGGCGCGTCCGTCGCAGGACGCCGATGGCTACGTGAAGGTGTCCTATGGCACCTACGACACCTGGAACGTGCAGGGCGCGTACGGCGGCCCGCTGACCGACCGCTGGTCGGCACGTGTGTCGGCGCTGTACCAGCGCCGCGACAACTACGTCGACAACACCCGCCCGAACGCCCCGGCCGAAGGCTTCGAGGGCTATGACGAATCCGCCGGCCGCGTGCAGTTCCTGTACGAAGGCGACGAGTTCGAAGCGCTGTTCAACCTGCACAAGCGCAAGCTCAACGGCACCGCCCGTCTGTTCCGCGCCAACATCATCCAGCCGGGCAGCAACAAGCTGGTGGAGAACTTCGACCGCGACAAGGTCTCCAACGACGGTGTGAACTTCTCCGAGCTGGACACCTGGGGCGGCAGCGCGCGCCTGCAGTGGAACCTGGGCAGCGTCACCCTGCACTCGATCACCGGCTATGAAACCGCCGAGTCGCTCAACCACGGCGACATCGACGGCGGCTACGGTGCCAGCTTCCTTGGCGACGGCAACTATGGCCCGGGCTTCATTCCGTTCCCGTCGGAGTCGGCCGACGGGCTGCCCGACCACCGCCAGTGGACCCAGGAATTCCGCGTCGAATCCAACGAATGGGGTCGCTTCGACTGGCAGGCCGGCGTGTTCTACTTCGATGAAGACGTCACCATCGACAGCTTCAACTACGACTCCCTCACCCCCGGCAATCCGCAGACCGGCCATGCCGTGCAGAGCCAGCGCAACAAGGCCTGGGCGGTGTTCGCGTCGGGCGACCTGGACGTGACCGACAAGTTCAAGCTGCGCGCCGGCGTGCGCTACACCCAGGACAAGAAGGACTTCACCGCCAGCGTGCTGCAGGCTGTGCCGGGTGGCACCCCGGTCAGCGGCCCGTACATCGCCAACACCGATGTGGACGATGTCAGCTGGGATCTGAGCGGTGTGTACCAGATCACCGACAGCCTCAACGCCTATGCGCGTGTGGCCAAGGGCTTCCGCGCGCCGTCGATCCAGGGCCGTCTGGCCTTCGGTGGCGTCTCGCAGGCGGATTCTGAGAAGGTGATCTCGTACGAAGCCGGTATCAAGGCTGATCTGTTTGATCGTCGCGCACGCCTGGGCTTCAACGTGTTCCGCTATGACGTCGACGGCCAGCAGCTGATCGCCGTGGGCGGTGCCAACAACACCGCCACCCTGCTCAACGCCGACAAGACCGTCGGCCAGGGCGTGGAGCTGGACTTCGAGGCCTACCTGACCGACCACGTGCTGCTGACCCTGGGCAGCAGCTACAACGACACCGAGATCAAGGACCGCGACCTGGCGGTGGCGATCTGCGGTGGCGGCTGCACCATCACCGACCCGACCACGGTCATCAATGGTGGCACCTACGCATTGGTCAACGGCAACCCGCTGCCGCAGGCACCGAAGCTGATCCACAACCTGACCCTGCGTGCGGGCTTCCCGCTCAACGACGCCAGCGAGCTGTACGTGTACACCGACTGGGCGTACCGCAGCCCGGTGAACTTCTTCCTGTACGAGTCGCCGGAGTTCCGCAGCCGCTCGTCGCTGGAAGGTGGCCTGCGCCTGGGCTACAACTGGGAGTACGGCCAGTACGACGTGGCGGTGTTCGGTCGCAACCTGACCAACCAGACCCGCGTGGTCGGTGCGATCGACTTCAACAACCTGACCGGCTTCCTCAACGAGCCGCGTACGTTTGGCGTCGAGTTCACCGCGAAGTTCTGATGCGGTGATGCAATGAAAACGGCGCGGAGAGATCCGCGCCGTTTTTGTTTGGCCCCCACCGATCAAATGGGGGACCCCGGTAGAGTCGACCCTTGGTCGACTGCTCTTCGTTCCGGCGTCATGAACGTCTGATATGGGGCTTCGACCCGGTTTCAACGTCGGCCAATGCAACGGAACCGACGTGTCGCGGTGCTGGACGCTTGTGCCGCGCGTTGCGCGGTTGCCACGCATGGCGTGGCACTACGAATTGCTGGCGAACGCGGTCAGATCCGGATACCGCCGCATGGTGCTTCGGACATTACAGCGCGCTGTCTGGGCGCACCTTCAATACGGCTTCTTCGGTCGCGCAATCGCGGCTGGAGCGTGCGCCTGCCGCACGCGCTGCGGCAATTTCCTTGCGCGCGGCGGCCAGATCGCGCTGGAATTCCGGGTTGTCATGCAGGCGCGCCACGGCGGCTGCGCCCATGAAACGTCCCTCCAGAATGTCGCTCTGCCAGTGCACGTTGCACACCAGGCGGCTTTCGCCGTAGTTGCGGCCACGCAGCTGGATGGCATCGGCGCGCTCGGGCACGATCTCGGAAAGAATCAGCGCCCAGGCCCAGCCAATCGAAGTGTGGCCGGATGGATACGAACCATTCTTGCGCAGCCCTTCCTCATCGTCCGGCGTGCAGGTCGGCTCGCCATTGACCATGAACGGCCGCGCGCGCTGGTAATGGTGCTTGGCCACGCGGGTCGCCGCACTGGCATCAATGCGGCTGCGCTCCAGCAGGCGGTACAGCGCCGGCGTCTTCTGCGCGTCCACGTCCAGGCCGATGGCGCAGGAGAACTGGTTCGCCCCTTCCGGGAAGCCGAGTTCCGCATCTGCAGTGGCCTGGGCGAAGCGAGGGCTGCCACGCAGGGCGCGTGCCTCGCGGCTGACCTGCTCGTCCAAGGCGAAACCGGCCGAACCCGCCACCGGCGGCGCCGGCACCAGATTCAGGCTGGCCGGCACGTCACGAACGGCCAGATAGCCCACCGCCTTGGTCACCACCGACGCCTCCACCGGCGTGCCCTGCGGGGCGGCCGTGGTGGCACAGCCGGCGAGAACCGACATCACGGCGGCAGCCAGGGCGGGGCGCAGTAGCGCAGATGGGGTGAACAACGACATGGGCAGTACTCGGCAACGGTGAGCCCGCATGATCGCAGCTTCATCGTCCCCTGCCAGCGGCCGCAGGTCATGCCGCCAGACCCGGCATAACCCGTGAGAGTGGTTGCAGATGCAAGGAATACGGCACTGGTTCACGGAAATTCACGCGCCGCCCGGCATAGCTTCGGCCCCGGCAGCTTCCCCACGAGGGTGCCGGCAATCAGGGGGATCACCAAACATCCGGAGACACTCGATGCAAAGCAAAGCAGTGGGGACGGGGGCCATGCTGGCCCTCGGCTTGATGCTCACCTGCGCCAGCGCGCACGCCGCCGACGTGGTGGGCGTGGCCTTCGTGCACGGCACCGGCAAGCAGACCGACGCCCGCACCGACTACTGGCAACCCGGCATCATCGACAACGTGCGCCAGGGCCTGCCCAACAGCAGCAACTACACGGTCATCAACTGCGATTTCGAGCAGTACATGTGGAAGCCGGAAGCCGCCGGCTGCCTGGCCACCCAGCTCACCAGCTTCATCAACAGCAAGGGCATCACCAAGCTGGTGGTGATCACCCATTCCAACGGCGGCAACGTGGTGCGCTGGATCCTCTCCAACCCCACCTACGACAGCCGCTATCCGAAGCTGATCCAGACCATCAGCAAGGTCACCGCGCTGGCTCCGTCTTCAGCGGGAACGCCGCTGGCCGATGCCGTGCTCAACGGCAATGTGTTCGAAGCCTCGGTCGGCTGGCTGCTGGGCTACCAAAATGACGCAGTACGCATGCAGCAGGTGGGCTGGATGGCGACCTACAACGCGCAGAACCTGTACGGCACGGCCGGCCGCCCGGCGTTGCCCAAGCCGTTCCGCGCAGTGGTGGGGTCGGATGTGGATTCGGCGGTGTGGGACAGCGACAGCTACTGCGGCGGCTATCCGCTCAACGTGGGGCTGGAATTCACCCAGAACTGGTTGAACAGCTGTTCCGACGGCTTCCTGGAATGCAGCAGCCAGCGCGCCGCGGGCACGGTGCTGTTCACCGACACCGCGCGTACTGCCGGGGCCGAGCCGCTCAGCCACAACCAGAGCCGCCGCGACTGTTTCGGCCTCGGCACGATCCTGCGCAACGACCTTACCCTTTAAGGAGCACGACATGACCTCACCCGTGAAACTCGCGGCGGCCATGGCCGTCGCCCTCGCCGCGCTGCCGTTGCAGGCCGCGCAACCGCTGCAGGCGGCCCGCAGCACCGACCAGGTGCCGACCCGGGTCGAGACCGCACCCATGCCTGCCAACACCGGTGAACGCGAGCCGGTCAGCTTTGCCTGGGCGCTCGACCCGACCCAGGCGCTGGTCGACCCGGCCCCGTTCGTGGCGATCAGCCGCAGCTACTGGGAAATGGTGGACGGCAGCGCGCTGCAGCAGGGGGTAGCCCTGCCGATGACCGCACCCGACGCCGTCATCCAGGTCAGCCCAGCCCCGGGCGCACGGACCCTCACTCCGGCGCAGTGGCAGCTCCGCGACCCGGCCGGCACCTTGAAGGTCGAGCCGGTGGTCGACAGCCAGCAGTTGCAGGCCGCTGGCATGTCAGTGAGCGCAGGCACGGCCATGGCCCGCACTGGCAAGACGGCCGCTGCCGGCACTTACCGGCTGCAGAGTGCTCAGGCGCAGGGCCGCTACGTGGTGCAGGTGCTCGAACCCAACAGCCCGATCAGCCTGCGCCTGCAGGGCAGCCACGACCAGGTGCTGGCCGGCGGCACGCTGACCGTCGACGCACAGCTGGTGGATGACGGCGGCAGCGCCCAGGCCGTCGCTGCACGCAATCTCGTCCGCAACCTGCCCGCCGGGGGCGAGGCGCTGCTGGTGGCTCCGGATGGCCGCAGCTGGCCGGTGCCGCTGCAGGCCGGCAAGACCGGGCTGACCGCGCAGGTCACGGTGCCGCAGGACGTTGGCAACGCACAGGGGCTGTGGGAACTGCAGACCTTCATCAGCGCCAACGGGGTACAGCGCGACGCCAAGATCGCCTTCGCCGTGGCCCAGCCCACCGCCCGCTTCAGTGGCCAGGTCCAGGCCGACGCCGGCAAGCGTGTGCTGCAACTGCCGTTGCAGGTGGGCGCTCCGGGCCGGTACGAGGCGCGCGGCACGCTGTACGCCACCGGGCCGGACGGCCAGCTGCGGCCGGTGGCGCAGGCGCACAGTGCGGCGTGGTTTGAGACGGCCGGTACAGGCACGTTGAGCCTGCCATTCAACAGCGTGGCGTTGCCCAAGGGCTACGGCGCGCCGTTCCAGGTGCGCGCGCTGGAACTGCGGGACCAGACCCGCATGGCTCCGATTGAATCGCGGGCAGTGGGTTTGACCTTCTAAACGGAACACCGGTAGCGCCGGCCGTTGGCCGGCCCACGCGATGTCGAGGGCCGGCTGACAGCCGGCGCTACCGGATCGCACCCACGTCAGTCCGCGAACGCGGTCAGGTGCCCGTTGTGCTCCTGCACCCGCACTGGTCCGCCGAACACCTCGGAAAGCGGCGCGTCGCGCAGCAGCTCAGCACGCGGCCCATCGGCCACAATCCGCCCGCCTCGTAGCAGCACCACCCGCTCGATCTCCGGAATCACTTCCTCGATGTGGTGGGTCACCAGCACCAGGGTGATGCCCTGGGCCGCCAGCGAGCGCATGGTGCTGATCAGCTGCTGGCGCGCCACCAGGTCCAGCCCGGTGGACGGTTCGTCCAGCAGCAGCGCCTGCGGCCGGTTCACCAGTGCCCGCGCGATCAGCACACGGCGGGTCTCACCCGCAGACAGCTCCGCATAACCACGTGACAGCAGGGGCAGGGCACCGGTCAGGGCCAGCGCCTGGCGCGCCCGCTCGCGCATGTCGGCGGTCACCTCGCGGAACGCCGGCACCACGAAGCTGGCGAAGAAGCCGGTCAGCACGGCTTCTTCCACGGTCAGCCCGGGCATGTCGGACAGGTTGGCGCTGAGGTCGCCGGTGACGATGCCCAGCTGCGAACGCAGCCGGTCCACCTGCCAGCGGTTCTGGCCCAGCACCTTCACCGCCACCGTGCCGTCGGCATGCGCCAGCGGGTAGAGCTCGCGGGTGATCAGCTTGATGAAGGACGACTTGCCGCACCCGTTCGGGCCCAGCAGGGCGGTGTGCTGCCCCTGCGCGATGCGCAGGCTGAGGTCATGCAGCACCCGCACCTGGCCGCGGATGACGCAGGCACGGTCCAGTTCGATCAATGGGGCGGGGCTTACGGCGGCGGGAACTGCAACGGTCATGAATAGGGGGCCGGACTCACGAAGGACGAAAACAACTGAATGACTGCGCAAAAATGGCACCAGAGGGATGCAGTTTGCAACGTCTGCCCCCATCATGGGCGTACGTGACCCTGTCCATCTGCTGGCCGAAGGCCTGGAGTTCTGCAATGCCCGAAATGCTCATCAACTTCCTGACCGGCGGTGTCGTCGGCCTCGGCTGGTGGGGCATGGCGCTGGTGCTGCTGGTGTTCACCCAGCTCACCATCTTCGCTGTGACGCTGTACCTGCATCGCAGCCAGGCGCATCGCGGGGTGGACTTCCACCCGGTCATCTCGCACTTCTTCCGCTTCTGGGTGTGGCTCACCACCTCGATGATCACCAAGGAGTGGGTGGCCATCCACCGCAAGCACCACGCCAAGGTGGAAACCGAGGAAGACCCGCACAGCCCGGTCACCAAGGGCATCAGCACCGTATTCTGGCGCGGCGTGGAGCTGTATCGCGAAGCGCGCACGCTGCGCGCCGACATCGACCAGTACGGGCGCGGCGCGCCGGACGACTGGATCGAGCGCCACCTGTACACCCCGCACGCCAACCTCGGCCCGGCAGTGCTGTTCTTCGTCAACCTGGTGCTGTTCGGCCTGCCCGGCGTGGCCCTGTGGGCGATCCAGATGGCCTGGATTCCGTTCTGGGCTGCCGGCGTGGTCAACGGCCTGGGCCACTGGTGGGGTTACCGCAATTTTGAATCCGCCGACACCTCCACCAACCTCACCCCGTGGGCGTTCTGGATCGGCGGCGAAGAACTGCACAACAACCACCATGCCTTCCCCAGTTCGGCGCGCTTCTCGATGCGGCGCTGGGAGTTCGACATCGGCTGGGCCGCGATCCGCGCGCTGCAGGCGGTGAAGCTGGCCAAGGTGCTGCGCGTGGCCCCGAGCATGGACGTGCGCGCGAACATCGCTGTGCCGGACGCGGAAACCCTGAAGGCGCTGCTGTCGCACCGCTTCCAGGCCATGACCGACTACCAGCGCAATGTGTTCGTGCCCGCGCTGCGTGAAGAGGCTGCCTTTGCCGGGGCCAAACTGCGCAAGCTGCTGCCGCGCCGCATGCGCCGTGGCCTGGTCAACGATGGCCGCTGGCTCAAGCCGGCCTGCCGTGCCGAACTCAACAGCTGGGTGGAGCAGCGTCCGCGCATCCGCGTGCTGGTGGAACACCGCGCCCGCCTTTCCGCCTTGCTGGAGGCACGCAGCAACGACGCCGCCGAACGCCTGAAGGCGCTGCAGGCCTGGTGCCAGGACGCCGAAGCCAGCGGCATCGCCGCGCTGCAGGCCTATGCAGCGCGCCTGAAGGGCTATGCATTGACGGCGCACTGACGGTGCGTCGTCTGCTCTGCACCGCGCTGCTGCTGGGCAGCGCCGTGGCCCACGCGCAGGTCGCCGACACCGGCACCTATCTGCAACGCATGGACACCGATGCTGACGGCAAGGTCAGCGTTGACGAGTACGTCGCGTGGATGATGTATGCATTTGACCGCATGGACCGGAACGGCGACGGCGTGTTGAGCAGCGATGAGCTGCCGGGCGGGAAGGGCAAGCCGATCACCCGCGAGCAGCAGCGGCAGACGATTGTGGAGCGCTTTCACAAACAGGATGCGAACAGGGATGGATTCCTGAGCGCGAAGGAACTCTCAGCGCCACCCCGCTGAATTGCATGAGCCAGCCGGCTGGTGTAGGGACGCACCATGCGCGTCCGCTCTTCGTTCTGACGCCATGACACCTGATCGGTGGCTTCGGCGCGATCTAAACGTTGGACGAATCGCGTGGCGTGTGATGGGATGTGGCTTCGGATGCTTGTGCCGCGCGTTGCGCGGTTGACGCGCATGGCGCGTCACTACGAATTGCTACGTGCGCAGGACGATGGCGCTAATTCGCGCCGCGTCCGCAACCGCTCAACTTCCGGACACATCCGCCGATAATCTCAAGACACACCCCTGAAGGAACAGGACATGAAAAACGCTGCGCGCTTCTTCACCGCCGTCCTGCTGGTCAGCACCCTCTCCGGCTGCGTCACCCTCTCCGGTACCTATGTAGTCACCGCCACCGACGCCGACAGCCGCGACCTCGCCCCCAATGTGCAGGTGACCGCCGAAGGCAGTGGCGTCTACACCGCGCGCAATGCGTTGTGCTCTGCACGCCCGGGAGCCATCATCCGCATCAAGGACATCAAGACCGGCCAGGAACTCAGTTCCGAGAGCCCGTATACCTGCAAGAGCAGGTAGAGAATTCAACCGCCGGGCACGCGCCCGGCGAACAGCGCAATCGTCCTGTGCACGTACCAATTCGTAGATACCGTCTCGCCCCTGCCTATGCAAGGGCGATTTCGGGATCAAACGGC
>NZ_DAMDFR010000050.1:0-30141 GCF_032103445.1 Stenotrophomonas sp. | reverse complement strand
AGAAAACATGGATGTTTTCTACGAGCCCCCATGGATGGGTTCACGGCGTGTCCCGGGAGGGGCCTGTTGGTCCTCACCAAGCACGTAACAGTGAATAGCTACAACCTCAGCCTTACTGGAGAAGCGAACGCAGCATCCAGGCGTACTTTTCGTGGGTCTGCAGGCGCTGGGTCATCAGGTCTTCGGTGGGGGCGTCGTCGGCGTCGTCGGCCACGTCCAGGACGTGGCGGGCGGTGCGGCAGACGGCCTCGTTCGCGGCGACCAACTGGCGTACCATTTCACGCCAGTCGGCGCTGTCGCTCAGCCCCGGTTCCTCGGCGATGGAGGTCAGGGCGGCGAACTCGCGGTACGAACCCGGTGCGTTGAAGCCCAGGGCACGGATGCGCTCGGCCACGTCGTCCAGGGCCGCCCACTGTTCGGTGTACTGGGTCTCGAACATGGTGTGCAGCGAGTTGAACATCGAGCCCGTCACGTTCCAGTGGAAGTTGTGGGTCTTCAGGTAGAGCGTGAACGCATCAGCCTGGAAACGGGCCAGACCGTCGGCGATCTTCTTGCGATCGCCCTCCTTGATCCCGATATCGATGTTGGGGGCCGACGGAGCCGCTGCGGCCAGCTTCTGCTTGCCGGTCTTCGGTTTTGCCGGGGTCTTGGTCTTTGCCATGGGGGATGTCCTCCTGGTGGATGGGATGGCCTTCACAATAAATCAGACTAACCTTTCAGTCGTACTTTCGTTTTCTATCAATTTGATTCATGGCAGCTATCAACAAACCCGACGCCTCCGCGCTGCGCCAGCAGCAGTCCGCCATTGACGGGGCCATGAGCCGCGATCGCGGCCGCCTGCTCGGGTTGCTGTCGCGCCTCCGCGGCAAGCCCGGTGACGCTGGTCTGACCACCGCGTTCGAGCAGGCCCTGCAGGCCTCGGTCCAGCGCCGCCAGGCGCGGGCGCTCAGCCAGCCGGCGATCAGTCTGGATGACAGCCTGCCGATTGCGCGTGAAGCCGAACGCATCACCGCGCTCATCCGCGACCATCAGGTCGTGGTCATCGCCGGCGAAACCGGGTCGGGCAAGACCACTCAGCTGCCCAAGCTGTGCTTGGCCGCCGGTCGCGGCGTGGCCGGCATGATCGGCTGCACCCAGCCGCGACGGATTGCCGCACGCGCCGTGGCCACCCGCGTGGCGCAGGAACTGCAGTCCGAACTCGGTACGACCGTGGGGTATCAGGTGCGCTTCACCGACCGGGTCGGCGATGACGCCCGCATCAAGTTCATGACCGACGGCATTCTGCTGGCCGAGATCAGCAGTGATCGCTGGCTGTCGCAGTACGACACGCTCATCGTCGACGAAGCGCACGAGCGCAGCCTCAACATCGACTTCCTGCTCGGCTACCTCAAGCAGCTGCTGAAGAAGCGGCCCGACCTGAAGCTGATCGTGACCTCGGCCACCATCGATACCTCGCGCTTCGCCCAGCATTTCGACGATGCACCGGTGATCAGCGTGGAAGGGCGGACCTTCCCGGTGGACGTCCGCTATCGCCCGCTGGAAGGCGAAGGCAGCAGTGCGGACGAGGGCGGTCGCGAAGGCGAACGCACCATCAACGACGCGCTGGTGGCGGCGGTGGATGAAATCACCCGCAGCGACCCGCGCGGCGACATCCTGGTGTTCTTCCCCGGTGAGCGTGAGATCCGCGATGCGCACCAGGCCCTGGAGCGGCGCAAGTACCGGGAAACCGAAGTGCTGCCGCTGTACGCGCGTTTGTCGGTCAAAGACCAGGACATGGTGTTCAATCCGGGCAGCCGGCGGCGCATCGTGCTGGCCACCAACGTGGCCGAAACCTCGTTGACCGTGCCGCGCATCCGCTACGTCATCGACCCCGGCCTGGCCCGGGTCAAACGCTACAGCCCGCGCCAGAAGCTCGATCGTCTGCACATCGAGGCGGTCTCGCAGGCCAGTGCCAACCAGCGCAAGGGACGTTGCGGCCGTGTGTCCGAAGGCGTGTGCTACCGCCTGTACTCCGAGGCTGATTTCCTCTCGCGTGCGGAGTTCACCGACCCGGAAATCCGCCGTTCCAGCCTGGCCGGCGTGATTCTGCGCATGTTGCAGCTGGGCCTCGGCCGGATCGAGGATTTTCCGTTCCTGGAAGCGCCGGATGAGCGCGCCATCGCCGATGGCTGGCAGCAGCTGGGCGAGCTGGGGGCCATTGATGATCAGCGGCGGCTGACTCCAACGGGCCGCCAGATGGCGCGCCTGCCGGTGGACGTCAAGCTGGCGCGCATGCTGGTGGCCGCGCAGGCGCAGGGCTGCCTGCGCCCGATGCTGGTGATCGCGGCATTCCTGGGGATCCAGGATCCGCGCGAACGCCCGCCGGAGGCACGCGCGGCCGCCGACAATGCCCACGCCCTGTTCGCCGACGGCCGCTCGGAATTCGTCGGTGTGCTGCGGCTCTGGGAGAGCTACCGGCAGGCCCACGAAGACCTCACCCAGTCCAAGCTGCGCGGTTGGTGCGAGCGCCATTTCTTGGGTTTCCTGCGTATGCGTGAGTGGCGCGAGCTGCATCGGCAGCTGCGCGTGCTGTGCGAGGAGCTGGGCTGGAACGAAGAACCAGTCGACAGCATGCTGGCTCCGCTGCTGGCCGGTTCCACCGCGCCGGCCCCGGCGCGCGATGACGAGGCCAAGGCCAAGGCCACGCGCGGGCAGCTGCACCGGGCTGCGCGACTGGCCCGCGAGGGCAAGGCGGGGGCTTCGGCACCGTCTGCGCCGACAGCAGCCGGGCAGAGCCCGGCGCTACAGGAGGCGCAGTCGGACGCGCAACGCGAACTGCGAGGCGGCTTCAGCGAGAGGACCCGCGCAGCGGCTTACCAGACCCTGCATCGTGCGCTGATTGCGGGCCTGCCGACCCAGATTGGCCATCGCAGCGACAAGGGTGACTTCCTGGCCCCGCGCCAGCGTCGCTTCCTGCCGTTCCCCGGCTCGGCGATGGCAAAGAAGCCAGCCCCCTGGCTGCTGGCCGCCACGCTGCTCGACACCCAGAAGGTGTGGGGCCTGACCCTGGCGGCGATCGAGCCGGACTGGGTGATTGCCGAACTGCCGCATCTGCTGCTGCGCAAGCACTTCGACCCGCACTGGTCGCGCGCCCAGGGCCAGGTGCTGGCCTCCGAGCAGATCAGCCTGTTCGGGCTGGTGCTGGCTCCGAAGAAGCCGGTGCATTACGGCCGCATCGCGCCGGGCGAGGCGCACGACATCTTCGTGCGGCAGGCGCTGGTGACCGGCGAGATCAACACCCGCGCCAGCGTGATCGCAGACAACCTCAAGGTGCTGGAGCAGGCGCGCGAGGAAGAGGCCAAGCTGCGTCGGGCCGGTATCGTGGCAGACGAGGACTGGCAGGCGCGCTGGTATCTGGACCGCGTTCCGGCGCAGATCCATTCCGCGACTGGCTTGGATACCTGGTGGAAGGGGCTCTCGCCTGAGCAGCGCCATGCGATGGGGTGGTCCCTGACGGATCTGCTGCCCGGTGAGGGCAGCGATGTCGAGCGCTATCCAAAGTATCTCCCGCTGGGGGACGCACGCCTGGCCCTGCACTATCGTTTCGAGCCAGGTAGTGACGACGACGGGGTCAGCCTGGACGTGCCGCTGCATCTGCTCAACGCACTGGATCCCGCGCGACTGTCGTGGCTGGCCCCGGGGTTCGTTGCGGACAAAGCGTCTGCGCTGATCCGAAGCCTGCCCAAGGCCATGCGACGCAACTACGTGCCTGCGCCGGATTTCGGGCGGGCCTTCTTTGAAGCCTATGCCCAGCCGACCGCCGACGATCTGCGTGGGGAGCTTGCGCGCTTCCTGTCCCGGACCACCGGCGCGTCAGTGGCGGCCACCGACTTCGACGAAGCGGCGCTGGAGCCACATCTGCGCATGAACCTGCGCCTGTATGACGCACAGGGCAAGCTGCTTGCCGCTTCGCGCGACCTGGATGCGCTGCGTGCGCGCTTTGGCGAGCGTGCAGGGGATGCCTTTGCCGCCCGTGCCGGTCGTGCGCTGGCGGCGGAAGGTCTGCGCGAGTTCCCGCCCACGCCGGTTCCGCTGCAGGTGCCGGGCGAGGCCGGCGTGCCGGCTTATCCGGCGCTGGTGGACGCGGGCGAGACGGCCTCGTTGCGCATCTTCGCCGACCGCAACGAGGCAGCCGAACACCATCCGCGTGGCGTGCGCCGGTTGATGGACATCGCACTGGCTGACAAGGCCAAGCAGGCGCGTAAGCAGTTGCCGGTGCCGCCCAAGACCGGCCTGCTTTACGCGGCCATCGAGTCGCAGGAACGCCTGCGCGGTGACCTGGTTGATGCCGCGTTGAACGCGGTGCTGGCCGAGGGCCTGGGGGAGATCCGCGACCCGTCGGCCTTTGCCCAGCGGCGTGACGCGGCCGGGCGCGCGCTGTTTGGTGAAGCCATGGCGCGGTTGAAACTGGCTGAATCGATCCTCGCCCACGTGGCCGAGCTCAAGCCATTGCTGGAAGCGCCATTGATGGGCTGGGCGCGCGGCAACCTGGATGACATGGAGCAACAGTTGGCGGCGCTGGTCCATCCGGGTTTCCTGCGCGATACCCCCGCCGACGCGCTGGCCAACTACCCGCGCTACCTGCGCGCCATGATCCTGCGCACGGAGCGCGCCAAGCGCGACCCGCCGCGCGACCAGGCCCGCATGCTGGAACTGCGGCCGTTCCTGGATGCGCTGGACGAGGCAGAGGCACGCGGACTGCGCGGTCGAACGCAATGGCAGGCGCTGCGCTGGGACCTGGAGGAGCTGCGGGTGTCGCTGTTTGCCCAGGAACTGGGCGCGAAGACCGGCATTTCAGCGAAAAAACTGGCCCAGCGGGTTGCGGCGCTGCGCCAAGGGTGATGTTCACCCTTGGCCGCACCTGAAGTGCGTCACTTGACGCGCTGCACTTTCGCCTTCGTGTTCACACCCTTGAGCTGCAGATACCAGACGCCCATGACGCCCGGGCTGATCGAAACCTCCGGATCGGTACGGCGCACGCCGGCCAGGGTGACGTCGTCGGTCTGCTCCCATTCCTGCTTGTTGGCCAGTACATAGCGGCGGCCCTTGCCGAACCCGCGGAACTCGCCCTGGAGGGTACTGACGATCGGCTCCTTGCTGCCGAAATCGAAGAAGCCGCGGTTCTTGACGATGACTTCCTGGCGGCCCTCTTCGCGTGCTTCTTCGCGGACTTCCTCGCGCACCTGTTCGCGCACGCCGGCAGTGACGGCGGCCACCTTGCCCTGCAGCCATCCGTTCAGCGCGGCCAGCTCGGCTGCGCTCAGCTTGTCCAGCCCCGCTGCCTTGAACTCGGCTGGCGTCATCTGCTGCTGCAGATCGCCTTCGACCACGCGCTGGGCCAGGGCCGGCGACGCCAGGCCCAACAGAACGGCCGCAGTGGCCAACATCCTCAAACGGGAAAAGCGCATGGCAGGTCTCCAGGATTTGACCGGATTGTACCGTGGCCTGTCCGCCATCAGCTCATGCACCTGTTTTGATTGTCCGGCAACGGAGGGGGCGCTAGTGTAGAGGCCTCTGTCCCACCTGCACGATGCTGTGAACCGCGCTTCTGCCCCCGGCCTGGATGCCTTGTTGAACCGACCGTCGATGGCGTCGCTGTCGACGCCCCTGCGCGATGCGCTGCTGCAACGCTGGCATGCGGAAGGTACCGGTCACGCCCAGCATGCCAGCTGGCCGGTGCTGGTCGATACCGTGGACGCGCTGGCCTTGCTGTCTGCCGATGACAGCGCGCTGGTGGCCGCGCTGCTGTTTGATCTGCCGGGATTGCGTGCAGGCCTGGAGGCGCTGCCGCTGGGGGCGCACAAGACCGCGGTGCTGGGTCTGCTCGAGGGCCTGGACGCGGCTGACCAGGTCTGGGCGCTGCACGCCGGCCGCGAGGCGGGCCGCAACAGCGAGGGGCTGCGCCGGCTGCTGCTGTCGATCATCCACGATCTGCGGGTGGTACCGATCCTGCTGGCGCGGCAGCTGGCGCGCATGCGTGCCGCCGACCGTCTGCCCGAGGTTGAGCGCCGTGCCCTGGCCCAGCTCACCCGCGACATCCATGCGCCGCTGGCCAACCGGCTGGGCATCTGGCAGTTGAAATGGGAACTGGAAGATCTTGCGTTCCGCCACCTGGAGCCGGATACCTACCGACGCATCGCACGTGAGGTCGATGAGACCCGGCTGGCCCGCGAACGCTACGTGGACACGGTGAAGAAGACCCTGTCGCGCGAGCTGGTCGCGCAGGGCATCGAAGCCGATGTCAGCGGACGTCCCAAGCATATCTACAGCATCTGGCGGAAGATGCAGAAGAAGCGGCTGGCCTTCGACCAGCTGTATGACATCCGCGCGGTGCGGGTGATGGTCAAGGATGTGGCGGCCTGCTATGCCGCGCTGGGCGTAGTGCATTCGCTGTGGGTGCCGGTGCCCAGTGAATTCGACGATTACATCGCACGACCCAAGGCGAATGACTACCGCTCGCTGCATACCGCCGTGATCGGTCCGGAAGGGCGCACCATTGAAGTGCAGATCCGCACCCACGACATGCATGCACAGGCGGAGCTGGGCGTGGCGGCGCACTGGCGTTACAAGGAAGGCAGCAAGGGCGCGGAGAAGGCCTTTGACCGCAAGATCACCTGGATGCGCCAGCTGCTGGAGCACTCCCAGGAAGGGCAGGGCGGCGAACTGGCCGGTGCGCTGGATGCTGAGCTGACCGAGGACCGGGTTTATGCGCTCAGCCCCAAGGACGAGGTGATGGATCTGCCGCAAGGCGCCACGCCGCTGGATTTCGCCTACCACGTGCACACCATGGTCGGGCATCGCTGCCGCGGCGCGAAGGTCAACGGCCGCATCGTGCCGCTGACGTACCGTCTGCGCAGTGGCGACCGGGTGGAGATTCTGACCGGCAAGGAAGCCGATCCGCGCCGCGACTGGCTGCTGGTGGCGAACGGATACCTGGCCAGCAACCGGTCGCGCGAAAAGGTGCGTGGCTGGTTCCACAAGCTGGACCGCGCGCGCAACGTGCAGGCCGGTCGCGAACTGCTGGACCGCGAACTGAAGCGGCTGGGTCTGCAGCACGCGGATCTGGCAGTGGCCGCGAAGAAATTCCACGCCGACAGCGTGGACGACCTGTACATCCAGGTGGCGCTGGGCGATACCGGCCCGCACCAGGTCAGTCGGGCGCTGCTGGAGGCTGAACGCGCCGCGACCCAGCCGGCAACACCTGCACTGCCGCGGCCCACCGCGCGGCGCGAAAACCTGGGCAAATCCAAGTTCACCGTGCAGGGCGTCGGTAACCTGCTGGTGCAGCTGGCGCGCTGCTGCCAGCCGGTGGCCGGTGAACCCATCGTCGGGTATCTCACCCGAAGCCGCGGTGTGACCGTGCACCGTACCGACTGCGCTGCGCTGGCACGGCTGCAGGCGGCCAGCCCGCAGCGCATCCTGCCGGTGGAGTGGGGGCAGGCCGGCGGTGGTTACGAGGTGGACGTCGTGGTCAACGCCGTGGATCGCCGCTGGCTGCTCAAGGACATCACCAATCTGATCGCGCAGGAGGATGCCTACGTCCTCGATATTCACAGCGACAACGTCCGCAACAGCGGCCGTGCGCATCTTCGGCTGCGGCTGAAGGTGAGCGATTACGGTCAGCTGTCCACCCTGCTGGGCAAACTCGATGCCCTGCCGGGCGTCAATGACGTGCGACGTCTAGGCTGAACTCACGTGAACAGCGATAGGCTCAACGGATGAGCCGCCAAGCTCCCACTCCGCATGAAGACGCTGCCCATGCTGCCCTGCGCCGCGTCCGTCGCGAGGGGCGCTGGTGGCGGGTGCAGGCCTGGCATGCGCGGCGCATATGGCGCTGGGCGCTGCTGGTGGCCGCAGGGTTGTTCCTGCTGCTGGTGGCATTCCGGGCACCGCTGGCGAACTGGTTCTGGAACGAACCGCAGGTTGAGCAGTTGCTGGATCGTGGCGACCGTGCGCTGGCGGCGGGTCATCTCAGCGCCGCCGATGGCAGCGGGGCCCGCGAGTGGTACCAGGCTGCTCTGGCGCTGGACAGTGATCGGTCGCAGGCCCGGGAGGGTCTAGCGCGCACCGGACAGGCGGCACTGGCACAGGCGCGCCGCGCGCTGCAGGCGGAAGACCTGGATGCAGCGCAGCGCGGCCTGGACTTGGCGCGCGAACTGCAGGTGCCACAGCGCGACGCCGATGCGGTTGCCGACGCGCTGCGCGCTCGACGGCAGTCCGGCGCGGGATTCGGGGTGCTGCTGGGACGCGCTGAAGCAGCACTGCAGGCCAAGCGCCTGGATGGCAGCGATGACAGCGCGCTGCCGCTGTTCCAGCAGGCGCTGGCGCTGGCACCGAATCATCTGCGCGCGCTGGAAGGGCGCGAGGATGCGCTGACCGAACTGCTGCTCCAGGCGCGCAATGCGGCGGCGCAGGGCGACGTGGCCCGCGCTGCAGCGCTGGTGCGACGCGCGCGGGTGTTCGATGCCGGGCACGTGGACCTGCCGGCGACCGAAGCGGCCGTCAATGGCGCGTTGGAGCGCCGCCTGCAGTTGGGACAGCAGGCGCTGAAGGCGCGGCGCTGGGACACCGCGGCCCGTCATTTCAATGCCGTGATCGCGGCGCGGCCGGACGAGCCGATGGCCCAGCAGGGGCTGCAGCAGGTCGGTGATGCGTGGTTGAACGAGGCCAATCGCCTGGCTGGCGATTTCCGCTTTGCACAGGCCGAACAGATGCTGGCCCGCGCCGAGGCAACCGGCGTGTCCCCCCGCGCGCTGGTGACTGCGCGGCAATCGCTGAACCAGGCGCGCCAGGCGGAAAGGGCCCTGGCAACGCCGCGTGCCCCGCGCGCACGGCGCGAGCAGGAACTGCAGGAACTCCTGCAGCGATTCGAGCTGGCCCAGGCCCAGGGGCGGTTTCTGACGCCGCCCGGCAACAGCGCCTACGATGCACTGCGGGCCGCACAGGCACTGGCACCGCGGGATGCGCGGGTGCATGACGCGGCCCGCCAGCTGCTGCCGGCCAGCCGGGACTGTTTTGAGGACCGCCTGCGTGAGAACCGGGTCCAGGCTGCTGGTGCGTGCCTGGGCGCGTGGCAGGCGTTGTCGCCGGGGGACGGTGCGGCGGCCGCAGCACGTCAACGGCTGGCGCAGCGCTGGCTGGCGGTCGGCAGCGAGCGGCTGGGGCGAGGAGATGTCGCTTTTGCCCGCGCCGCGCTGCAGGCTGCCACTGAACTGGGCAGCAATCCGGCCAGTCCCGAGCACCTGGCGCTTGAACAGCGGTTGCAGGATGTGGAAGCGCTGCGCTGAAGGGAGTGCTGCGGCTCGGGTATATTACGCCGTCATTTCACACAGGCTGCGGCATGACCGTCCTTGTTTCCGGCGCGACCAGCCAGATCGGTCGCTATCTGTTGCCTCGTCTGTCGCAGGCGGGTATTCCGGTGCTGGCCGTGAGTCGAAAGCCGCAGCCGTCGCAGCCCGGGGTGGAGTGGTGGACCGGCGATCTGGGCGACGCCTTGTCGGCGTTCAGGGGCCGGACCTGGCAGGCCATCGTCAGTTTCACGTCGATGGAGGGCTGGCTGCCGTGGCTGGCAGAACAGGATTCGGCACCTGCGCCGCGCATCATCGCCACCAGTTCCATGAGTGTGGTCACCAAGCAATCATCGGCGCAGAGCGACGAGCAGGCCGTGGTGGCGTGGTTGCGCAGAGGTGAAACGGGTCTGACCACGCAGGCCGAGCGCCTGGGCATGCAGTGGACCATCCTGCGCCCGACCCTGATCTATGGCGCGGGAATCGACAAAAGCCTGACGCCGATCGTCGCGCGCGCCCGTCGTGCGCGCCTGTTCCCGATTCCGATGGCGCGCGGCATGCGCCAGCCGGTGCATGCGGACGACATCGCCCAAGCGGTTGTCGCCGCGCTGACTTCTGATGCTGCCGCACGCCGCGTGCTGGAAATCGGTGGTGGTGAGCGCGTGGATTACGCCCGGATGTTCCAACGCGTGCACGCCAGCATGGCGGAGCGCACGTTGCCGTTGCCGCTGCCGATGACGATGCTGCGACTGCTGGCGGCGGTGTGGCCAAAAGCGCGTGGACCGGTATCGCGGCTGCAGCAGGATCTGGTGGCCGACAACGGCCCGCTGCAGTCGCTGCTGGGCATTCATCCGCGAGCGTTCCAGCCGGATTCCAGCGCCTGGGTGCCGATGTCACCCGACCAGGCCCGAGCACGCGTGCAGCTGGGGCAGCCTGAATGACCGCTGCCGCTCCACGAGTGGGTGTCGCGCTGTGCACCTATAACGGTGCGCCGTATCTGCCGGCGCAGCTGGACAGCATCCTGGCGCAGTCCATGCCGGTGGATGAGATCGTGGTCGGCGACGATGGCTCGTCCGATACCACCTTGGCCGTGCTCGAGGCTTACCAGGCCCGCGCCGCCGCGCGTGGCATCCGCATGGAAGTGGTGCAGCACGTCCGCAACCTGGGTTACGTGCTGAATTTCTCCGATGCATTGCAACGCAGTCGCGCCGACATCGTGTTCCTGTGCGACCAGGACGATGTGTGGCACACGGACCGCGTACGCACGTTCGTGGCGCGGTTCAATGACGATCCTTCGCTGCTGCTGCTGCACGGCGATGCGCGGCTGGTAGATGGCACCGGCCAGCCGCTGGGGGCAACGCTGCTCGACACCCTGCGCGTGCATCCCGCCGAGCTGGCACTGGAGCGGTCCGGGCAGGCGCTGGATGCCATCCTGCTGCGAAATTTCGTCACCGGCGCGACCTGTGCACTGCGCCGGACACTGTTGCCGGCCAGCCTGCCCGTTCCGCCGCGCTGGAGCCACGATGAGTGGCTGGCGGTGGTTGCGTCGCTGCAGGGCGGGTTGGACGTGGTGCGCGAGTGCACGGTGGACTACCGCCAGCACGGTGGCAACCAGATCGGTGCCTCCCGGCGCTCTTTCCTGCAGCGCCTGCGAGCGCTGGACCTGCTGGATGCGCAGGCGCGGTCGCGCACGGCTGAACGACTGCACGGACTGCGGACGTTGCTGGAAACCCGCCAGGTGAACCTGGCCCCGGCCCAATGGCACGGCCTTGAGGGGATCGCCTGGCGCATGGCGTGGTCCCGTCTACGCCTGTACCGGCGCGAGGGCGTGGGCGGTGCCTGGATTGCGCACGATGCTCCCCGTCTGCTGGCGCGCATTCTCAATGCCTGCCTGGCCGGTGCGGGTTGGCGCGGGGCGGCGGCGGCCTGTCGGGGCGCATGGGCCGGCCTGCGTGGACAGGGTTTACCTGATTGAACTGCGGCGAAACGGCGAATGACGCTGACTCTGCCGTCGCAGCCACTGGGGTAGACTCGACGAAGTTTATTCTTCGAAAATCCCGTGCCCCCACGCTACGATTCCGACGACACCGACGCGTTTGACGACGAGACCGAAAGCCGCTGGCCGCGCTGGCGGAGCCGGCTCATCACGGCAGGCATGGCCGCTTTCGCGTTGGCGCTGGGCTTTCTGATCCCCTACACCGTCTACCTGAACAAGCAGGTGACGCAGCGCTTCGGTGAACTGCGCTGGCAGATCCCCACCCGGGTGTATGCGCGCCCCCTGGTGCTGGCCCCGGGCGTGGCGATGGACGTGCAGACCCTGAAGACCGAGCTGGCGGCCGCGGCGTACCGCGACGACGGAACTGGCAAGTCACCGGCGACGTTCAGCCAGGACGGCGGGCGCTTCGTCATTTCCAGCCGTGGCTACAACGACGTGGACGGCCCGGTGGCTCCGCGCCGGGTCGAGCTGAGTGTTTCCGGCGGGCAGATCGCCTCGCTGCGCGACGCCGGCAACCGCAAGGCGTTGAAGGCTGCACGTCTGGATCCGGCGCGTATTGCCACGTTGTACGGCCAGAAGCAGGAAGAACGCCGCCTGGTGCGCCTGGAGGAAACGCCGGAGCTGCTGGTGACCGGCCTGCAGGCGGTGGAAGACAAAGACTTCAATCGGCACCACGGCATCGACCTGAGCGGCATTGCCCGCGCCGTATGGGTGACCGTGCGCTCGGGTGGGCAGAGCAGGCAGGGTGCTTCCACGCTGACCCAGCAGCTGGCCCGCAGCGGCTTGCTGGGCATCGGCAAGGAACAGACGGTCACCCGCAAGTTCAATGAAGTGCTCTACGCACTCATCATGGAGGCGCGCTACGACAAGCGCACCATCCTGGAGGCCTATCTCAACCAGGTCTATCTGGGCCAGCGCGGCAGCCAGGCGATTCACGGCATGTCCTCCGGCGCCGAATTCTGGTTCGGGCGCGACCTGTCCTCGCTCAACACCGAGCACATCGCGCTGCTGATCGGGCTGGTCAAGGGGCCGTCGTACTACGACCCGCGCCGCAACCCGGAGCGCGCGCTGGATCGCCGCAACTTCGTGCTCGGCAAGCTGCACGAGAACGGACTGATCGACCAGGCCGAGCTGGACCGTGCGCTGAAGGCCCCGCTGGGCGTGCCGAAGGTGCCGGGCCTGATTGCGGCCAACCGGTTCCCGGCCTATGTGGATCTGGTGCGTCGCCAGCTGGGTCACGATTACCCTGAATCCGTGCTGCAGGGGGCGGGCCTGAGCGTGATGACGGGCATGTCGCCGTCGGCGCAGGCCTATGCCGAGGGCTCGGTCACCCGGACCATCAAGTCGCTGGAAAACAAGCGTCGTCCGGAACTGCAGGCGGGTCTGGTGCTCACCGACGTGCATAACGGTGATGTGTTGGCCGTGGTCGGCAGCCGCGACGTGGCTGAGCCCGGCTTCAACCG
Source organism: Stenotrophomonas sp. (assembly GCF_032103445.1). Classification (GTDB taxonomy): domain Bacteria; phylum Pseudomonadota; class Gammaproteobacteria; order Xanthomonadales; family Xanthomonadaceae; genus Stenotrophomonas. Next base: position 17,356 of record NZ_DAMDFR010000050.1, on the reverse strand, counting down.
GGCCATCGAGGCGCAGCGCCCGGTCGGCTCGCTGCTCAAGCCGTTCGTGTACCTGCTGGCGCTCGCCCAGCCTGACAAGTATTCGCTGGCGACCTTCGTCGACGACTCCCCGGTGACGGTGCAGCTCAGCCGAGGCAAGCGCTGGACACCGGGCAACGCCGACAACCGCAGCCACGGCACGGTGCGCCTGATCGACGCGCTGGCCAACTCCTACAACCAGGCCACGGTGCGGGTGGGCATGCAGGTCGGCCCCGAACGCGTCACCCAGCTGATCCACGTGCTGGCCGGCCTGAAGGCTGAAAGCAATCCATCGGTGATTCTGGGCTCGACCGACCAGAGCCCGTACGCGATGGCGCAGCTGTATCAGTTCCTGGCGTCGGGCGGCGAAATCCAGCCGCTGCATGCGGTGCGTGGCGTGCTGGATCCGCAGGGCAAGCTGCTCAAGCGCTACGACAAAACCCCGGCCCCGGCCCAGGAGGGCGACTCGATTGCCGCCAACCTGATCAGCATCGGGCTGCAGCAGGTGGTCTCCAGTGGCACCGCGCAGCGCCTCAATGCGGACGGTCTGGGTCGCCTGCAGCCGGCCGGCAAGACCGGCACCTCCAATGATGGACGCGACAGCTGGTATGCCGGCTACACCGGCGATCATCTGGCCGTGGTCTGGATGGGCAACGACCAGAACGAACAGACCGGCCTGTTCGGTGCCACCGGCGCGATGCGGGTGTGGTCGGGCATCTTCAGCCGGTTGCCCACCGCGCCATTGAAGGTCAACAACAAGGGGCTGGACTGGCAGCCGGTGGAAGCCGGTGGCATGGCCGCCACCGACGACGCCTGCCCGGGTGCGCGCCGTTTCCCGTTCGTGGTGGGTTACGCGCCGAACTACGCCCCCTGTGCACCGCCCAGCGCGCTGCCGGAAGGCGAGGGCGAAGGACAGAGCGAGGGCGGCGGCTGGCGCAGCTGGTTCGGCCTGGACAAGAAACCCGAGCCGGCGGGTGAGCCGGCCGCAGCCGCCCCGGCGGCCACTCCCCCGGCTCGTTGAGTCGTTTCCGAGGTCGCCGCGAATGAACCGTCTATCGCTTTCTGTTTTCGTTTCCTTATCCGTGCTGGCACTGGCCGGGTGCGTGTCTTCCACCGCCCCGGTCAAGCCGGTCGACACCACGCCGCCGGCACAGCGCCTGGCCGCGGTGGACGCCGCCGCCGGCAAGGATGACACCGAGCTGGACGTGCAGCCGCTGCGCGACGGTGCCGTGGAAGACCTCCGCGTGGTCGCGCAGGGCAAACGCCAGGCTGGCGATCTGGCGGGGGCGGCACAGGCGCTGGACCAGGCCCTGCAGGTGTCCGAGGGAGACCCGGCGGTGCTGCAGGAGCGCGCCGAGGTAGCCCTGTTGCAGGCAGATTGGGCGCAGGCCGAAACGCTGGCACGCAAAGCGGTGGAGCTGGGTTCGAAAACCGGTCCGCTGTGCCGTCGTCACTGGGCGACGATCGAGCAATCCCGTCTGGCGCGGGGCGAGCAGGAGAATGCCGTCTCCGCCCACGCCCAGATCGAAGGCTGCACGGTGCCCGGCATCAAGCGGTATTGAGGCCCGTACAATGGCGGCATGATCGGTCTTGCCCATGCCAGCCGCGATGCGCTCAGTGAGGGCGGCGCGCTTGCCAGCCACCTGGATGCGTTTGTCTCCCGCCCCGCGCAGCTGCGACTGACGGCCGCCATCGCCGACGCGTTCGAACAGCGTGACGTGCTGCTGGCCGAGGCCGGTACCGGCACCGGCAAGACCTTCGCCTATCTCGTGCCGGCGTTGCTGTCGGGCTTGAAGATCATCATCTCCACCGGTACCCGGGCGCTGCAGGACCAGCTGTACCATCGTGACCTGCCGCGCGTGCGCGCGGCGCTGGGCGTGGGCCACAGCAGTGCGCTGCTGAAAGGACGGGCCAACTATCTGTGCCGCTATCGCCTGCAGCAGGCACGCGGCGAGCCGCGTTTCAGCAACCTGGAGCAGGTGGCCCAGTTCCAGCGCATCCTGGCGTGGTCGGGGCGCAGCCAGTACGGCGACATGGCCGAACTGGATGCCTTGCCGGAAGATTCGCCGCTGCTCCCGCTGGTGACCTCCACGGTGGATAACTGCCTTGGCACCGACTGCCCGTTCTGGTCGGACTGCTTCGTGGTGCAGGCGCGGCAACGTGCGCAGGCCGCCGACGTGGTGGTGGTGAATCATCACCTGCTGCTGGCCGACCTGGCATTGAAGCAGGAAGGTTTCGGCGAGATCCTGCCAGGTGCGCAGGCATTTGTGATCGACGAGGCCCACCAGTTGCCGGAGCTGGCCGCCAATTTCTTTGGTGAAGGTTTCGGCATGCGGCCGTGGCAGGAACTGGCCCGCGACTGCCTGGCCGAAAGCCGCAGCGTGGCCGGCGCACAGGCCGCGTTGCAGGGGCCGGCGGGCACCCTTGAGCAGACCCTGCGCGAACTGCGCATGGCGATGGAGGGTCTGCCCGGACGCGGCACCCAATGGCGGGCGTTGGCGGTGCCGCAGGTGCGCGACGGCTTCGATGCCGCGATGAGCGCCCTGGTGGGCCTGCGCGATGTATTGGACGGCGTGCGCGAGGCTTCACCTGGATTGGATGCCTGCCACGCGCGCGCGGTGGAGGCGGTGTCGCGACTCTCGCGCTGGTTGGGCGAGGATGCGCCGCTGCTGGATTTCGAAGCCGATCCGGCCCCGCCGGCGGACACCTCGGATGTGCTCTGGTACGAGCTCACTCCGCGCGGCTTCCGCTGCCAGCGCACGCCGATGGATGTGTCCGGACCGTTGCGCGAACACCGCCAGCGTTCCATGGCCGCCTGGGTGTTCACCTCGGCGACGCTGACCGTGGATGGCCACTTCGAGCACATCGCCCAGCGCCTGGGCCTGGAAGATCCGATTACGCTGCTGCAGCCCAGCCCGTTCGACTGGGAACGGCAGGCGCTGTGTTACCTGCCCACCGGCTTGCCGGACCCGGCCGCACGCGGCTTTGGCACCGCCTTGATCGCTGCGCTCACCCCCGTGCTGCAGGCCTCGGAGGGCCGCGCGTTCCTGCTGTTCGCGTCGCATCGCGCGCTGCGCGAGGCGGCCGAGGCGTTGCGCGACGGCCCATGGCCGCTGTTCGTGCAGGGGGAGGCACCGCGCGCCACCCTGCTGCAGCGGTTCCGCGACTCCGGTAATGGCGTGCTGCTGGGGTCGGCCAGCTTTCGCGAAGGGGTGGACGTGGTCGGTGACGCGCTGAGCTTGGTGGTGATCGACAAGCTGCCGTTTGCCGCCCCGGACGACCCGGTGTTCGAAGCGCGGCTGGAGGCGATCCGTCGCGATGGCGGCAATCCGTTCCGCGACGAGCAGCTGCCGCAGGCGGTCATCGCGCTCAAGCAGGGCGTGGGACGGCTGATCCGCAGCGAGACTGATCGTGGCGTGCTGGTGCTGTGCGACCCGCGCCTGACCACGCGCGGCTATGGTCGGATCTTCATGGATTCGTTGCCGCCGTTCCGGCGCACGCGGGCGCTGGCCGATGTCCAGGCCTTCTTTGCGCCACAATGGGCACCCGTCGCCTCCGGGTCGGAACCGGTGCAGGCCACTGACAGTGCCGACGCCCCGTTCCCGACCTCCCTGTTCTGACCACTCCGTCGTGCCCATGAAACTGCTCGCCTTTGAAACCGCCACCGAAGCCTGTTCCGTTGCCGTCTATGTGGACGGTGAGGTGCATGAGCGCTTCGAACTGGCTCCGCGCCGCCATGCCGAGCTGAGCCTGCCCTGGGCCGGGCAGCTGCTGGCAGAGGCCGGAATCGCGCGTTCGCAGCTGGATGCCATCGCACTGGGACGCGGGCCGGGTGCGTTCACCGGCGTGCGCCTGTCGATTGCCATCGCCCAGGGCATCGCGCTGGCGCTGGACCGTCCGCTGATTCCGGTCTCCACCCTGCAGGCCCTGGCGCTGCGTGCGCCGGCGGGTCATGACCAGGTGCTGAGCAGCATCGACGCGCGCATGGGTGAGGTCTACGTGGCCCGCCAGGTGCGGGTGGATGGTGCGTGGCAGCAGCAGGGCGAAGAGCAGGTGTGCGCCCCCGATGCGGTGGAGCTGCCTGACGGCAGCCGCTGGTTTGGCGTGGGCACCGGTTTCGCGGCGGGCGAGGGACTGCTGGCCGCCCGTCTGGCCGATCAGCTGGAGGGTGTGGATGCGCAGGCGTTGCCGCGCGCATCGGACGTGCTGGCGCTGGCAGTGCCGATGTTCCAGCGCGGCGAGGTTACCGCCCCCGAGCGGGTTGAGCCTGCATACCTGCGCAACAACGTCGCCCTGACCCTGGTTGAACAGCAGGCCGCGCGCGCCGCCAAGCAGGGTTGATCGGTCAACGGTCGTCGCGCAACTCACCACCCGGCAGGAACATCCAGGTCCGGGTGACCTGCAGGATATCCACGTCGTCCTTGCTCTCCGGCAGGGGCGGGTAGGGCTGGGCGAGGCGGACCACGCGCAGCGCGGCTTCATCCAGCAGCGGGGTGCCACTGCTGCGCAGGATGCGCGCGCTTTCCACGCTGCCGTCGCGGCGCACGCCGACGGTGATGACGACCTGGCCGCCCAGTCGGCGCTGTCGCGCTTCGTCCGGGTAGTTCAGGTTGCCGACCCGCTCGGCGCGGTCGACCCAGGCGCGCAGGTAGTTGGCGTAGGCATATTCGCGGGTGCTTGCTGAAACGAATTTGCGGTTCGGACGCTTGGCGTACTGCGCCGAGCGCAGGTGCACTTCCGCGGCCAGGCGCGCCATCTCGGCATCCCGCTGCTCACGCGCGGTCATCGGCGCGTCCGGTCGCGGTTCTTCCGGCAGCGGCTGGGACTGCGCGTCGGCCACGGTGTCCGGGCTGTTGCGGGTGGCGACCACCCGTGCCTGCGGCGGCGGCGGTCGGGCCGCATCCTGTCGTTGCTGCGGTACCGGTGAGAGCCCGGCCTGCGGTTGCGGCACGATACCGGTCTGGTTGTCGCGCGGACGCTGCGCAGTGTCATGGTCGCCACCGCCCTGCTGGTTGGCCTGGGCCAGGAAGTCCGCCTGTTTCGGCGTCAGCGCGGTCTGGGTCTGGCTGAAGATCACGTCCAGCGTCGGCACCAGCGCGGCCTTGTCGCTGACCGCAAAGCCCACGCCCAGAATCAGCAGGCCGTGGACCAGTGCCGACAGTGCCAGCGTGGCTCCCAGTCGTTGCGACTCGCGGGTCTGATGGGGCAGCAGGGGGGCGGCCGTCGCAGTCATCGTGGCAGGCCGGCCTCGATGGCGTCGAACAGAGTGCCGGCGATGTTCAGACCGAACTGGGCGTCCAGTTCACGCACGCACGTGGGGCTGGTGACATTTACTTCGGTGAGGTAGTCACCGATCACGTCCAGGCCGACGAAGCGCATGCCGCGTCGTTTCATCTCCGGGCCGACCTGAGCGGCGATCCAGCGGTCGCGCTCGCTCAGCGGGCGGCCTTCGCCGCGACCGCCGGCGGCCAGGTTGCCGCGGAACTCGTCGCCCTGCGGGATTCGCGCCAGGCAGTAGTCCACCGGCTCGCCGTCCACCAGCAGGATGCGCTTGTCACCGGCCGTGATATCGGGGATGAACTTCTGCGCCAGGGCCAGCTTGCGCTCGCCATCGGTCAGGGTTTCCAGGATCACATTCAGGTTCGGGTCGCCACGGCCGCTGCGGAAGATCGAACGGCCGCCCATGCCGTCCAGCGGCTTCAACACCGCCTGGCCGTGCTCGAGCACGAAGGCTTTCAGGTCGGCGTGGCGGCGGCTGACCAGGGTGGGCGGGCAGCATTGCGGGAACAGCAGGGCGGCCAGTTTTTCGTTGTAGTCGCGCAGGCCCTGCGGGTCGTTGACCACCATCGCCCCGGCCTGCTGGGCCACCGCCAGCACCTGGGTGTCGTAGATGAATTCGGCGTCGACCGGTGGATCCTTGCGCATCAGCACCACCTGGCCGGGACCGAAGGTGGTCTGGCTGAACTCACCCAGGGTGAACCAGTCGGCCTTGTCGTCGCGCACCTGCAGGGGGGCGGTGCGGGCCACCGCCACACCATCACGCAGGGCCAGCCCCCCGGGGCTGACGTAATGCAGGGCATGGCCGCGGCGCTGGGCTTCCAGCAGCATGGCGAACGTGGTGTCCTTGGCGATCTTGATGTGGGCGATGGGGTCCATCACCACGATGACGTTCAACGGCATGGTCACAACCTGGCGGGCAGACGCTGATGGTAGCTTCAATCGGGCCCCGACGGCTTCCCTGACTGGGCGGAACGCTGCGTTTGCCGCCTTCACGGTTTGCGCAGTTCGGGGGTGCTACGGTCGGGCGGGGGCGCGAGTGGCTTGGGCTGCACGCCAGACCCTTGATGCCGGAGGCCCGGTGGGATATAGATACGCTTTCGCAGCGACGTCGAATCACCAGGCACAAGCGTCGCGCGCTCGGGGAAAGGTAATGACTGAAAACATGGCTGCGGGTGGGGAACTCGCAGGGCTGAGAGTCATGGTCATCGACGATTCGAAGACCATTCGCAGGACCGCTGAAACACTGCTCAAGCGCGAAGGCTGCGAGGTGGTGACCGCGACCGATGGTTTCGAGGCGTTGGCCAAGATTGCCGACCAACAGCCGCAGATCATCTTCGTGGACATCATGATGCCGCGCCTTGACGGCTATCAGACCTGCGCGCTGATCAAGGGCAACCAGCTGTTCAAGTCCACGCCGGTGATCATGCTGTCCTCCAAGGATGGCCTGTTCGACAAGGCACGTGGACGCATCGTGGGCTCGGAGCAGTACCTGACCAAGCCTTTCACGCGGGAAGAACTGCTGGGTGCCATCCGCACATACGTAAACGCCTGACCAGGGGGGAAAGGCACAATGGCTCGAATCGTTCTGATCGAGGACTCACCGACCGACCGGGCGGTGTTCACGCAATGGCTGGAAAGGGCCGGGCATGAGGTGCTGGTCGCGGAAAACGCCGAAGACGGTCTGAAGCTGGTGCGTGAAAACGCGCCGCAGCTCGTGCTCATGGACGTGGTTCTTCCCGGCATGAGTGGCTTCCAGGCAACCCGTGCACTCAACCGCGACGAGGCCACCAGGGGCATCCCGGTGATCATTGTCAGCACCAAGAACATGGAAACCGACAAGGCCTGGGGCATTCGCCAGGGGGCCAGCGACTACATGGTCAAGCCGCCGCGCGAAGATGAACTGCTGGCGCGGATCAATGAACTGGTGGCGGTGGCCTGATGCGCTCTCCTTTCGACATCCTTGAAGCCTACGAACGACGCAGCCTCGCCCATGCGGTGCAGCTGCCCGAGCGTCAGTTCGCCCAGGACCTGTGGCGTGGCGTGGGTTACCGCGTCGGCAGCCGCCGGCTGGTTTCGGACTTCCGCGAGGTGGTGGAAATCGTGCCGATGCCGCCGGTCACCCCGGTGCCGGGGGCGCATCCATGGCTGCTCGGTGTCGGCAACCTGCGTGGCAACCTGTTCCCGGTGGTGGACCTGCGCTGCTTCCTGGAAGGTGAGCGCACCACCCAGCAGGAAGGCCAGCGCGTGCTGATCATGCGTCAGGCCGGCGGCGACGTGGCGCTGACCATCGATGAACTGTTCGGCCAGCGCAGCTTCGACCAGGACCAGGACACCGCCATCGGTGACCTGGCTGCCGGTCGCTATGCCCATTTCGTGGACCGTGCCTTCCACAGCGACGGTCATGACTGGGGCGTGTTCTCGCTGTCCCTGCTGTCGCGTACCCCCGAATTCAGGCAGGCCGCGGCCTGATCGCTGCTGCCTTCCTCACTGCATTGAAGATCGAGGTTGAACGATGAGTACTTCTTCGGAAACCGCCAAGGCCGGCAAACTGGGCTCGGTGGGAACCAATTTCTGGCTGGGTTTGCTGGCCCTGTCGATGATCGCGTTTGGTGTGAACACCGGCGTGGCGACCTGGCAGGGCAGCCGCCTGGCCGGTGCCAGTACCGGCGCAGCCGACCTGCAGGTGCTCTCGCAGCAGTTGGCCAACCAGGGGCGAGAAGCAGTCTCGGGTAATGCCCAGGCGTTCACCGCCTTCAAGGACACCAAGTCGCGCATTGAAAGCACGGTCAGCAGCCTGCAGGGCCGCTATGGCACGGTGACCACGGTGGCCGGCCCGCTGAACCAGCTGACCCAGACCTGGGAACCGCTGGGCAAAAGCGCCTCGCAGCTGGTGGCCAGCGAACCGGCGGTGCTGGCCCTGGCCGGCAATGCCAACAACTTCGTCAATGGCGTGCCGGCACTGCAGGCACAGCTGAATGAAGTGGTCCGCGCCATGTCCGCCAGCGGTGCGCCCGCCTCGCAGGTGTACAACGCGCTGCAGCAGGTGGTGGTGATCGGCTCGATGGCCCGCCGCGTGACTGAAATGCGCGCAGGCGGCACCAACGCCGCTGCCGCAGGTGACGCACTGGCGCGTGACTCGGTGGTGTTCACCCAGGTCCTGGATGCGCTGCGCAACGGCAACGAGGAACTCGGCATCGCCCCGGTTCGCAACGCCGCCGCGCTGGCCGCGCTGGAGCAGTCGCAGAAGCAGTGGGACACCATGAAGCAGGACGCCGACGCGATCCTCGCCAGCTCGCGCCAGCTGTTCTCGGCACAGTCCTCGGCCGCCGCCCTGACCGCAGGCTCGGGCAAGATGCTGGACGACAGCAAGAAGCTGTTCGACGCCTTCTCCTCGTTCGGCTCGGTGCGCGACACCCGTCTGTTCCCGAACTTCTGGCTGGGCGTGGTGTCCGGTGCGCTGTCGCTGATCGCCATCATCGGCTTCGTCAGCAGCTCGGTGCGCAGCCGCTCGCGCGAGCAGGAACTGCGTTACCAGACCCAGGTGGAATTCAACAGCCGCAACCAGCAGGCGATCATGCGGCTGCTGGACGAAATCAGCTCGCTGGGTGAAGGCGACCTGACCGTGAAGGCCTCGGTGACCGAGGACATGACCGGCGCGATTGCCGACGCAATCAACTACGCCGTGGACGAGCTGCGCCACCTGGTGACCACCATCAACGACACCTCGGCCAAGGTCGCCGTGTCGACCCAGGAAACCCAGGCCACCGCCATGCAGCTGGCCGAAGCGGCCGGCCACCAGGCCAACCAGATCACCTCGGCGTCGGATCGCATTGGCGAAATCGCATCGAGCATCGAGCAGGTGTCGCGCAACTCGGCCGAATCGGCCGACGTGGCACAGCGCTCGGTGGTCATCGCCGCCGAGGGTGCCGGCGTGGTGCGTGAAACCATCCAGGGCATGGACCAGATCCGCGACCAGATCCAGGAAACGTCCAAGCGCATCAAACGCCTGGGCGAGTCCTCGCAGGAAATCGGCTCGATCGTGGAACTGATCAACGACATTTCCGAGCAGACCAACATCCTGGCACTGAACGCGGCCGTGCAGGCCGCCTCGGCCGGTGAAGCCGGTCGTGGTTTCGCGGTCGTGGCCGACGAAGTGCAGCGCCTGGCAGAACGCACCTCCGGTGCGACCCGACGCATTGAAAACCTGGTCCAGGCCATTCAGGCCGATACCAACGAAGCGGTCAGCTCGATGGAGCAGACCACCGCCGAAGTGGTGTCCGGTGCACGACTGGCCGAAGACGCCGGTACCGCACTGACCGAAATTGAACGCGTGTCCAACGCGCTCAACAACCTGATTAAAAACATCTCCATCGCCGCCCAGCAGCAGTCGTCGGCCGCATCGGACATCACCCGCACCATGGGCGTGATCCGTCAGATTACCGGCCAGACCTCGCAGGGTGCGGGACAGACCGCCGAGTCGATCGGTCATTTGGCACAGCTGGCGGCCGACCTGCGCCGCTCGGTTGCCGACTTCAAGCTGCCGGCGTGACCCGCAGGCAGCGCGAAGAGGGAAGGAATCAGCAGATGATGCATCGCGAGAATTCACAGCACGACATGCGCGCCCACCTGCCGGGAGAACCGGCATGAGCACGCTGCGCGATGCCATGAGCCACGCCGCGCTGGGCTGGGTCAAGCCGGAGCTGGACGAGACCCTGCGCCAGGTGCGCAACGAGGTCGAGTACTTCGTGGAAGACCCGGCGGACGGAAGCCGCATGCGCTTCTGCGCCGGTTACCTGCACCAGGTGCAGGGCACCCTGCGCATGGTGGAGCTGTATGCCCCGGCCATGGTTGCCGAGGAAATGGAGCAGCTGGCCAACGCCGTCGGTGCGGGCCAGGTGCCGGACCGTGACGAAGCCTGCGCCACCCTGATGCGCGGCAGCGTGCTGCTGCCCGACTATCTGGAGCGCCTGCAGAACGGCCACCGCGATATTCCGATCGTGCTGCTGCCGCTGCTCAATGAGATCCGCGCCGCGCGTGGCGCGCCGGGGATCAATGAAAGCGTGCTGTTCGCGTTCGCTCCGGAAAGCGCCAGCGCCACCGAAGCCGAGCTCGACCACGCCCGCGGCAGCCTGAGCGGCCGCAACCGCGAGCTGCTTGACACCGTCGGCAATGCGGTCAAGGAAGAACTGCTGCACATCAAGGATGCGCTGGACCTGCATCTGCGCACCGGCGGCGAGCCGGCCCAGCTGCAGACCCAGGTCAATGAACTCGGTGCCGTGGCGGATACCCTGGGCATGATGGGCCTGGGCGTGGCCCGCGGCGTGGTCGTGCAGCAGCGCGATGCGCTGACCAGCGTGGTCCAGGGCGAACAGCAGATCGACGAAGGCATGCTGCTGGATATCGCCGGCGCGCTGCTGTACGTGGACGCGTCGCTGGACGACCAGGTCGCGCACCTGGGGGCCAGCGGCAGTGGCGAAGAAGACCCGAGCGCGGTGGAAGGCCGCCGCACGCTGGAAGTGCTGGCGCACGAGGCGATCGCCAATTTCGCCGCGGCCCGTGAGCATTTCGTCGCCTTCATTGAAACCAACTGGAACCACCAGCAGCTGGACGAAGTGCCGCGTCTGCTCGGCGAAGTCGCCGGCGCGCTGCGCATGCTGGACCTGCCGCTGCCGGCCGACTACCTGCAGGGTGTACGTCAGTACATCGCGGTGGAGTTGATCGGCCGCCAGCGCGTGCCCAGCGGCCGTCAGCTGGATACGCTGGCTGACGCAATGGCCAGCCTGGAGTACTACCTCGAGGCATTGCGCGAGCGTCGCCCGGGTCGCGAAGACATTCTGGACATCACCCGCACCAGCCTGGAAACGCTGCGCTACTGGCCGTTGCCGGCTGAGCAGCAGGCCGTCGTCGAGGCGGAAGCACCGGTGCTGGCGGTCACGCCGGAGCCGATTGCGCCGGTCGCACCGGTTGCGTTCGAGCCGCTGCCGGTCGAGGTCACGCCGGCCGCACCTGCGCCGGGCGAGGTTGCGCCGGCACCGCTTCCGGACTTCACCTTCGAACCGGCACCTGTGGCGGTGACGCCAGACGTGGTGGAGCCGGCCGCGGTCACCCCGGCCACCGAAGCACCCGCTGCACGCGTCCTGCCGCCGCTGGTGTTTGAAGCCTCCACCGCGCCGGTTGCAGCCGATGCGCCGAAGTGGACGCTCGCGCATGAAGAGCGCAGCGATGCGGTGGCGGCCGAAACCCCGCACGATGAAGTGGCCCCCACGTTTGCCAGCTTCGATCCGGTGCAGGCCGAGGGCGACGATGCCACCGGTCGCTGGGACGGCGCTGCGCTGGATATCGCGCCGATCTCGCTGGACGGCTTCGACGCCGAAACCGGCATCGAGGCCGACCTCGACGCTGCGGCCGCGTCGCCCATCACCGCCGGTTCGGTGTTTGATCCGGTGGCTGCGGAAAGCGACGTGCTGGAGCTGCACGACGAACCCATTGAATTCACCGTTGACGACGCGCTCCACAATGCCGGCGACGTGCTGTCGCTGAATGTGGACGATGCGATCGAGACCGGTACGACCGTCGACGTGGAAGCGTTGCCGGCGTTCCTGCAGAGCGATGCAGCGCTTGAGGACCTGCCGGCCGCCGCCGAGCCGGTGGCGGCGTCTTCGCCGGCTCCGGTCGCCAACGTACAGGAAGGCGTGATCGGCAAGATCGAGCTGGACGACGAGTCGGCCCGGTTCCTGGCCGAGCTGGACGCCGCTGCGGCACAGTTCAGTACCGCTCCTGCGGCTCCGGAGCCGACCGTGGCGGCACCTGGCGAACCCGCCGTCGACGCGGTGGACAGCATCGAAGCAGGTTTCGAGGACGACGGCGAGAACATCGACCAGGACATCCGCGATGTCTTCATCGAAGAGTTCGACGAAGAACTGGTCAACCTGGGCAACCTGTTGCCGGTCTGGCGCGCCGCGCCCGACAACATGGACCGCCTGCGTCCGATCCGTCGCGTCTTCCACACCCTGAAGGGCAGTGGACGTCTGGTCGGTGCGCGTACGCTCGGCGAGTTCAGCTGGAAGATCGAGGGCATGCTCAACCGCGTGCTCGATGGCACCCGGCCGGCGTCGCCGGCCGTGGTCGCCATGGTCACCCAGGCGTACGAAGTGCTGCCGCAGCTGAATGCCGCGCTGCGCGATGGCAGCCGCGTGCATGCGGACCTGCAGGCCATGCAGGCCATTGCCGACCGTGTCGGCGCAGGCGAGGAAACCTTCCACGTGCCGCTGCAGCGTCCGGCGGCCGCCCCCGTTGCGCCGGTCGAAGCGCCGGCAGCGGTTGACCCGGTCATCGAAGCGGCTTTCGCCGAAGAAGCCGTCGTCGAAGACGTGTTGACCGGCACCCCGGCCAACATCGACGACGTGCTGCGTGAAATCCTCGAAGCCGAAGTCGAAACCCATCACGGCACCTTGCAGACCTGGTTGCAGCAGGTGAAGGTCAGCCCGCAGCCGGTCACCGACGCGCTGCTGCGCGCCGTGCACACCATGAACGGTGCGTTCGCGATGACCGACGTGCCGGAAATCACCGCTGTCACCGGTGCCGCCGAAAGCTTCATCAAGCGTTCGCTGGCTGCCGACACCCTGCCCGATGCCGAAGGCGTGGCCGCGCTTGATGCCGCTGCGGCGGCCATCCGTACCACCATGGAGGCACTGCAGGCACCGGCTCCGCGCATTCCGGCGCAGGCCGAACTCGCCGCGCGCCTGCAGGCGCTGGCCGAAACCCTGCCCGAAGCACGCTGGCCGGCACTGGTTGCCGACGAGCTGGACGCGGGCGAACTCGACGACGACGCCGCCAATTCGCTGGCGGCCGAGCCGACCTCTGCGGTCAGCCTGCGCGACGCGCAGGATGCCACCGCGCAGGAACTGGCTGCACTGGCCGCGCAGTTCGATGCGCAGGGCGGTCTGGCGACGCTGGACGAGACCAGCGCGCCAGAACTGCAGCAGGCCATCATCGAAGCCGACGACCTGAGCGTGGTCGAGATCGACGCCGCCCCGGCACAGGACGCCACGGTGCCCGAAGACACCTTGGCGGCGCAGGAGCTGACCGGCAGCGATGACCTGTCGGCCTACTTCGACGCCGACCTGCCGGTGGGCCTCGACGTGGTCGAGGTGGAAGCGACTGCCGTTGAAGACATCAGCGCTGAGGCACCGGTTGCCCCGGCCGCCGAGGCCGGTCTGGAAGCGGTGGAACTCACCGGTGCCGAAGATCTGTCGCAGTACTTCGATCCCGGTCTGGTCACCGAACCGGTGGAGGACGCGACCGATGCACTCGACGAGGTGCTGCCGCCGGTCCCCGCGTTCGGCGAACCGGTCGACCTGCAGCAGGCGCTGGACGATGGCCTGACCGTGGTCGATGGCGAGACCAGCGAAGCGGCCGACGGCCTGCTCGCGCTGGACGCCACGCTGGCGGGGCAGAGCGACAGCGACGCTTTCGCCGGTGTCGAAGCCGGTCCGGAAAGCGACGCCGCACCGCTGTTCGAGCTGGAAGAGGCACCGCTGGTTGCACCGGTGTCGATCGACGCGGCACAGGATGATGGACTGGAAGACCAGGACGACGTCGAGCCGCTCGACTTCACCCAGCTCGACCGCGAGCTGGTCGACATCTTCGTCGAAGAAGGCAAGGACCTGCTCGATCATTGCGATGGCCTGATCAGCGAGCTGCGCGATGCACCGGAAGACCGCGAAGTGGTGGCCGGGCTGCAGCGTGACCTGCACACCCTGAAGGGTGGCGCACGCATGGCCGGGATCAACGCCATCGGCGACCTCGGCCACAGCATCGAGTCGCTGCTGGAAGTTGTGGCGGCCAACCGTACCGACATTGATCGCGCCGACGTCAAATTGCTGGAGCGCGGTTTCGACCGCCTGCACCAGATGCTGACCCGAACCGGCAATCATCAGTCGGTCGCCATGCCGGTTGACCTGATCAACGCCTTCGAACAGCGCACCCTGGGCCGAGCCGAGGGCGTTGAAGCCGACATCGAGAGCGTGGACGCCGCGCCGGTTGTATCGACTGCGGTGGAAACCCCGATCGACGAGGCTGTGCTGTCTGATTCGATCGCCGATACGGTGCAGATCGACGCTGTGCCGGTCGAGGATGTCCTGCCGGAAGCGGCCGCGATTGAGACGAGCGTGGAAACGCCGGCCATCGAAGTGCCTGCCGCGCAGGATCCGGAACCGGTTGAAGCGGTGCCGGCTGCCGCTGCGGTGGTCGACGCGCCCGCGCCGGTGCAGGCACCGGTCGAAACTGTCGCCGCGGCCGCCGTTGCCCCGATCTTGGTTGAACGCCGCGCGCCGCTGGCCGACCTGGCTCCGCTGTCGGCTCCGGTGCAGCTTGAAGCTGCCACCGATGACGACATGCTGGCCCGTCCGCAGCAGGAGCAGGTGCGCGTGCGCGCCGACCTGCTGGACCGCCTGGTCAACCATGCCGGTGAAGTGGCGATCTACCGCTCGCGACTGGAACAGCAGTTGGGTGCCTTCCGCGGTGCCATGGCCGAACTGGACCGTACCAACGCCCGTCTGCGCGATCAGCTGCGCCGCCTGGACCTGGAAACCGAAGCGCAGATCGTCGCCCGTTACCAGCGCGAACAGGAGCAGGTCGACCACAAGTTCGATCCGCTGGAACTGGACCGCTTCTCCACGCTGCAGCAGCTCAGCCGTGCGCTGAACGAATCGGCGGCCGACCTTGGCGGTCTGCAGGGCGTGCTGGACGACCTGTCGCGCCAGTACGACGTGCTGCTGCAACAGCAGTCGCGCGTCAGCTCGGAGCTGCAGGACGGCCTGATGCGTGCGCGCATGGTGCCGTTCGATGGCCTGGTGCCGCGCCTGCGCCGCGTGGTCCGTCAGGCCGGCCAGGACACCGGCAAGCAGGTGCACGTCACCCTCGACGGTACCCACGGCGAACTCGACCGCAACGTGCTCGACCGCATGGTTGCGCCGCTGGAACACATGCTGCGCAACTCGGTGGCACACGGTCTGGAGACGCCGGCGCAGCGTCGCGCTGCCGGCAAGCCGGAAGAAGGCGAAATCGCCATCCGTCTGCGCCGCGAAGGCTCGGAAATCGTGCTGGAAGTGGCCGATGACGGTGCCGGCCTGGATCGCGAAGCAATCCGCCGCCGCGCCGAACAGCGTGGCCTGATCGAAGCCGGTGCGCAGATCAGCGAGGCCGAACTGGACGCGATGATCTTCGCGGCCGGCTTCAGCACGGCTGACCAGGTCAGCCAGCTGGCCGGGCGTGGCGTCGGCATGGACGTGGTGCACAACGAAGTGCGCCAGCTCGGCGGTTCGGTGGATATCCACTCGGTGCGCGGCAAGGGCGTCACCTTCACCCTGCGCCTGCCGCAGACCCTGGCGGTCACCCAGGCCGTGTTCGTGCAGATCGGCGAAACCACCTTCGCGGTGCCGGTCGCCTCGGTCAGCGGTATCGGCCGGATCTCGCGCGAGCGCTTCGAATCGGCCAACGGCGGTTACCACTACGGCGGCGAAGAGTTTGCGCTGCATGATCTGGGCACGCTGGTCGGTCAGGGCCAGGCCAAGGCCGAAGGCCAGGATCAGGTGCCGCTGCTGCTGGTGCGCGCCGGTGAACTGCGTGCCGCCGTGGCCATCGACCAGGTGCTGGGTAACCGCGAAGTCGTGGTCAAGCCGGTCGGCCTGCAGATCGCCTCGGTTCCGGGTATCTACGGTGCCACCATTACCGGCGACGGCCGCGTCGTGGTCATCCTGGACGTGGCGCCGCTGGTGCGTCGTCACCAGGCCAACCCGATCAAGCCGGTCGACACCACCGCCCAGGCCAGCGACCGTCAGGTCCCGCTGGTGATGGTGGTCGACGACTCGCTGACCATGCGCAAGGTGACCGGCCGTATCCTCGAGCGCCACAACTTCGAAGTGGCGGTGGCCCGCGACGGTATCGAAGCGCTGGAGCGCCTGGAAGAACGCGTGCCGGACCTGATGTTGCTGGATATTGAAATGCCGCGCATGGACGGCTATGAACTGGCCACCACCATGCGTGCCGATCCGCGCTACAAGGATGTGCCGATCGTGATGATTACCTCGCGCAGCGGCGACAAGCACCGTCAACGCGCCTTTGAAATCGGTGTCCAGCGCTACCTGGGCAAGCCGTACCAGGAGCTGGACCTGATGCGTAACGTGTATGACCTGCTGGGGATCGCCCGTGTCCGAGAATGAGTTGATCTCGCCGCTGTCGGTCGCCCTGCTGGCCCGGACCGGGCCGGCGCGTGAACGCCTGCGTGAAGCACTGGTCCAGGCCGGTGCCAGCGTGGTGCTGGAAGAAGACCCGAATACGCTGCAGGCCGATACGCTGCGCGGTGCCGGTGCGGCTGCGGTACTGGTCGCGCTGGAGCCTGCCATCGAGGAAGCGCTGGAGCGACTGGACCCGGTGCTGGCGTCGCCGGCGCTGACCCTGATCTTCGACGAGGCCGAACTGGCCGCGCGTCGTGAAGGCTGGGAAGCGCAGCGCTGGGCGCGTCATCTGGTGGCCAAGCTGCACGGCCATCAGGACGTGCTGCCGCCGGGCTCTGAACAGGAAGGCATCCTCGACCTGGAACCCGGCCTGCCGGTGACGCCGGCCGAGCTGCACGCGGATGCCCCGCTGGATTTCCACGTGCGCGAAGCCTTCGATGCCGCGCCCGAGGTGCCTGCTGACGGCCTGTACCCGGCCCGCGAAGGCTACAGCGAGCCGCTGTCACTGGAGGAAGCGCTGGCTGCCATCCAGGCGGCTGAGTCGTCGCCGGTACCGGCACCTGCCGCGCCGCCGCCGGTACCCGCCGCTGCGCCGCCGGCCGCCGTGGGTCACCACAGCAGCTGGTCGCTGGTCGAGACCGATGACGTTCCGGCCGCCACCGAGCGCGCCGCCGTGGTCGAGAACGCACAGGACGAGCCGGCGGAAGACATCCACCCCGGTGGCCTGTCGCTGGTCGAGCTGGAACCGGATCTGCCGCCGAGCGATGCCGCGCCGGGCGCGGTGCTGGTTCTCGCCGGCATCGGCGGCCCCGACGCGCTGC
>NZ_DAMDFR010000049.1:0-30213 GCF_032103445.1 Stenotrophomonas sp. | reverse complement strand
GGCGCGACGACTGGCCAGCGTCATCGCCCCCAGACGCGCGCCAAACGCGCGGGTCAGCTCACTCCCGAACGCGGCGTCATCCAGCGCCAGCACGCGCTCGGCTTCCGCATCCGGCAGCGTCCACACAATCGAACTGCGCCGCGCGCCGGCCGGCAGCACCGCCAGCGGCCCGGTGGTCAGGAAGCGCTGCCAGGCCGTGGCTTCGTTATCGTGTTCGGTCTCGATGTAGGCAACCACGCCGCGCTGGCCGTAGTCCTGGCGGGTTACCTGCAGACCTGCCAGCTGGCGCAGGGTGGATTCGGCCCCGTCCGCTGCCACCGCCAGCCGCGCCTCCAGGCGACGGCCGTCCTCCAGGCGCAGGCGCACGCCGTCGGCATCCTGCTCCAGGGCTTCCACCCGGGCCGGACAGCACAGCTGCACCCCCGCCGCGGGCAGCGCCGCCCACAGGCGGTCAACCAGCAGGTCGTTCTCGACGATCCAGCCCAGCTGTTCCCGACCCAGGCGGTCGGCGTCGAAGCACAGCTCCTCGCCGCCGGCAGCATCCCACACCCGCATGCGCCGGTAGGCACAGGCCCGCGCGGACAGGACCGCCGGCCAGACCCCCAGCGCCTGCAACAGCTGGGCGTTGTCAGGGGCGAAGGCATACACGCGCAGGTCTGGCTCCGCAGCCTGCCAATGGGCCGGCTCACGACCTTCAACCAGGGTGACGTCCAGGCCGGCGTCGGCCAGGGCCAGCGCGCAGGCCGCCCCCACCACGCCGCCGCCAACCACAATCACATCGCGCATGCGCCGATTCATGGGGTTGCCCCCCGGCACAGCGCCGGCACGTCGCCGCGGAAGCCCATGGCTCCGCCCACCAGCATCGACTGCACGTCGCTGGCCTGCGCGGCCAGCAGGCCCAGGCTGCGCAGCGGGCGCAGCAGCGGGGCCGGGTTGCTGGTCACCCGCGCCAGCCCGCCCGAGAAGGCGATGGTCTGGCGGCGGTCTTCCTCACGGCGTGCCACGTACTGCTGCAGCAGGGCATCGCTGCCCGGGTCATCGGCCTCGGGCAGCAGTTCGGCCAGGGTCAATGCATCGCGCAGGCCCAGGTTGAAGCCCTGTGCGCCCAGCGGATGGATGGTCTGCGCGGCATTGCCCAGCAGCACCGTGCGCTCGCCGACCAGCGCGCGCGCCAGCACCTGGATCAACGGGTAGGCGCTGCGCGGGCCACTTTCCAGCAGCCGTCCGGCGCGCCAGCCAATGGCGTTCTGCAGGCGCTGCAGCCAGGCGGTCTCGTCCAGGGCCATCACCGCCTCGGCCTGGTCGCGCGCCACCCCGTGCACCACGCCGAAATGGCGGTCGCCACGCGGCAGCAGCGCAGTCGGGCCGGTGTCGGTAAAGCGCTCGTAGGCGGTGCCGTCGGGCGCCCGCGCCGCGCGCAGCCTTGCCACAAACAGGGTCTGGCCGAAATCGTGCTCGTCCACGCCGATGCCCAGCCCCTCGCGCACGCCGCTGCGGGTGCCGTCGGCCCCGACTACCAGCCTCGCCCACAGGGTGCGTTCGCCGCTGTCATCGGCTACCACCACCGCGCGATGGCCATCCACCACTTCGCCCAGCCGCACGAAGCGCGCCGGACGGTAGCGGGTCAGGTGCTGCAGCTGGCCGAGGCGGGTTTCCAGCGCCTGGCCGAAGTCGCGCGCCACCACCACCTGGCCAAACCACGGCCGCTGGTAGTCGGCGGCGTTCATCTGCACGCGGCCGAAGTCGCCGGCGCGGCTGACATGGATGCGGGTGATCGGGCCCACCGCGCTGCCCAGCAGCGGCATCACCCCCAGCGCGGTCAGCGCATTGACGGTGGCGGCGGCAAAACTGAGGTTGCGCTGGTCGAACACCGGCGGCAGGCTGCCGGCCGGCGTGGCCTCGACCAGCCCCACGCTGCGCCCGGCGCGGTCCAGGGCAATGGCCAGGCTGGCCCCGACCAGGCCGCCGCCGACGATCACTACATCATGATGTTCACTCATGCCCACCATGATAGAGCCAGCCCGCGGCGCGCGGCAGGCGCTAGAATGAATGCCATGACCACCCAGCCCGCATCCCCGCCGTCCATTGCCCCCCGCGCGTTCATTCTTGCGGTGCTGGCCCTGCTGATGATCGCCACCCGCGTGAATCACTTCGCGGCGATCCCGGATGCCTCCTGGGCGGTGTTCTTCATCGCCGGCTTCCACCTGCGCGCCTGGACGCGCTGGGCCTTCCCGCTGCTGATGGTGCTGGCGCTGGTGATCGACGTGCTGGTGATCCGTGCCAGCGGCATCGGCTACTGGCAGCACTACTGCGTGTCCCCGGGCACCGCGCTGCTGGTTCCCGCCTACTTTGCGATGTGGGCCGGCGGCGCGCTGCTGCGCCAGGGCTACCGCAGCGCCACCTGGGCCGTGCTGGGCAAGGGCAT
The DNA here is from genome assembly GCF_032103445.1 of Stenotrophomonas sp. Lineage (GTDB taxonomy): Bacteria > Pseudomonadota > Gammaproteobacteria > Xanthomonadales > Xanthomonadaceae > Stenotrophomonas. The sequence continues at coordinate 27,788 of NZ_DAMDFR010000049.1, read as the reverse complement.
CGCCCTGCTGCTGGCGGCGGTTGCGGTATGCCACCTGTTCGCCCAGGGCGGGTTCTACTGGACCAGCGACGTGGTGGCCGACCCCACCCTGTCCGGCTGGGCGCAGAACTATGCCCAGTGGTTCCTGCCGTACCTGCGCACCACCGCGACCTATGTCGGCCTGGCGGCCGCGCTGCAGTTGGCCACCGAACAGGTCGGCAAGCTGCTGCAGGCCCGCCGCGACGTGCTGCGCTGAGACGTCTGTACTCGTGGGCAACCGGCTTTCACGCATCTATACCCGCACCGGCGACGACGGCAGCACCGGGCTGGGTGATGGCAGCCGCGTCGCCAAGGACGACGCGCGGGTGCAGGCGTTCGGCACTGTGGACGAGGCCAACTCGGCGCTGGGCGTGCTGCTGGCCGTGGCCTTGCCCGACGACATCCGCGCGCTCCTGACCCGCATCCAGCATCAGCTGTTCGATCTGGGCGGGGAGCTCTGCATTCCCGGCCATGCCGCCATCCAGCAGGCCGATGTGACCGCGCTGGAACAGCAGCTGGACCACTACAACGACACCCTGCCGGCGCTGCAGGAATTCATCCTGCCGGCCGGGGGCGAAGGTGCCGCCCGCTGCCATCTGGCCCGCACCATCGTGCGCCGCGCCGAGCGCGAGACGGTCAGCCTGGCCCGCCTGGAGCCGGTGCGCAGCGAAGCACTGCAGTATCTCAACCGCCTTTCGGACCTGTTGTTCGTGCTGGCCCGGGTACTGGCCCGCGTCGACGGCCAGGGCGAGGTCCTCTGGCAGCACAGCCGCCGCCACGGTTAACGGAAACGGAGCCGCATGCTGGTCTTTAGCCACCCCGCCTGTCTGCAGCACGACCCCGGCCCCGGCCACCCCGAGTCTCCGCAACGCCTGCAGGTCGTGCTTGACGCCCTGCACGCAGCCTTCCCGGGTCGGCTCGACTGGCGGGAGGCACCGGCGGCCAAGCGCGGTGATCTGGCGCGGGTGCACGACAGCGAACTGATCGATCTGGTGCTGCAACCGCAGACCGAGCCGCTGCGGCTGATCGACATGGACACCATGACCTCGCCCGGCTCGGCCGCCGCCGCCGTGCACGCGGCCGGTGCCGGCGTGGCCGCGGTGGATGCGGTGATGCTCGGCGACGACCCGGTGGCCTTCTGCGCGGTGCGCCCGCCCGGCCACCATGCCACCGCCAGTACCGCGATGGGCTTCTGTCTGTTCAACAACATTGCCATTGCCGCCGCCCACGCGCGCGACCGGCACGGGCTGGAGCGCATTGCGGTGGTGGATTTCGACGTCCACCACGGCAACGGCACCCAGGACATTTTCATCGCCGACCCGCGCGTGGCGTACTACAGCACGCACCAGGCCGGGCTGTTCCCGAACTCCGGCCTGCGTCGCGACCGCGGTGCGGGAAATCTGCTCAACATCCTGCTGCCGCCGGGCAGCGGAGGGTTCCGGTTCCGCAATGTGTGGGCCGATGAGATGCTGCCAGCCATCGATGACTTCCGCCCCCAGCTGGTGCTGATCTCGGCCGGCTTCGATGCGCACCTGCGCGACCCGCAGGCCGACCTGATGCTGGAAACCGACGACTTCGCCTGGATCACCAGCGAGCTGCATGCGCTGGCGCGGCGGCATGCAGCCGGGCGGGTGGTGTCGATGCTGGAGGGCGGTTACGACCTGCAGGCGCTGGCCGAATGCTCGGTCGCGCATGTGGGCGCGATGTCGTGATGGGTTGCCGGGCAGAGCCCGGCGCTACGGACTTCTTCTGAACCTGAACCCTTCCTCGAGAACTCCCTTCATTGCCCCTATGCAAGCGATGGGGCAAGCTACCCTCCGTTTTCTCCCGAATCCGAAGCCCGCGTGCGCCGAGCCCTCCGCCTGCTGCCCCTCCCCCTGAGCATCGCCATCTGCCTGCCTGCCATGGCCGATGAGAAGCCATTGAACTGGGGCCTGTGCCCGGTCGCCGATGTCCTGCCCGTCTTCGAAGAGGCCCCCAAAGCCGACAAGGAAGCGGCGGCCACGCGTGACCAGCAGCCCACCGACATCGAAGGCAACCAGCTGTTCGGTACGGCCACCGTGCCGCAGTACCAGGGCAACGTCACCCTCAAGCGTGGCGACCAGTTCCTGGGCACCGACCACCTGAGCTTCGATACGGAAAGCGGCAACTACATCGCCGAAGGCAATGTGCGTTACCAGGATTCCTCGTTCCGCATGGTCGCCCAGCGCGCCGAGGGCAACCAGGAATCGGACACCCACAAGATCAGCGACATCCAGTACCAGCTGGTTGATCGTCGCGGTCACGGCGGTGCCGAATCGGTTGACCTGCAGGGTGCGGTCGGCCAGATGCACCGCTCCACCTACACCACCTGCGATCCCTCGCAGCCGATCTGGAAGCTGTCCGCGCCGCAGATTGAAGTGGACAACGACGAAGGCTTCGGCACCGCCCGCAACGCCGTGCTGCGCATCGGCAAGGTGCCGGTGCTGTGGGCCCCGTACTTCAAGTTCCCGATCGACGACCGCCGCCAGACCGGTCTTCTTTATCCGGAAATCGGACTGTCCGGGCGCAACGGCTTCGATTACGCCCAGCCGATCTACTTCAACCTGGCTCCGAACTACGACGACACCCTGACCCCGCGCTACATGAGCAAGCGCGGTTTCATGCTGGACAACGAGTTCCGGTACCTCTATGACGGCGGCCGCGGCGAACTGCAGACCGCCTACCTGCCCAATGACAAGCTGCGCGACAAGGACCGCGGGCAGGTGCAGTACGAGGGTTACCACAACATCAACACGCACTGGCAGGCGCGCGCCAATCTGGCGTGGGTGAGCGACGAGCGCTACATGGAGGACTTCTCCAGCAAGCTGATCGGCATCACCACCTCCACCCTGCAGAGCCAGATCGGCATCTACGGCACCGGCGAAAACTGGACCGCCGGCCTGATGGCCGATCGCTGGCAGCTGACGGATTACACCCTGACCGAGCAATCGCTGCCCTACGCGCGGCAGCCACGTGCTTTCTTCACCTGGGACAAGCCGGTGCTGTCGTGGCTGGAGACCGGCGTGTACGCCGAAGCGGTGCGCTTCACCCATGACGATGTCGATCTGAAGTACGGCGAAGAACGCGACTATGAGCGCAACGGCACGGTCGTGCCGTACTTCAACGGCTCGCGCCTGGACGTCAAGCCTTACGTGTCCATGCCCTTCGCCGGCGCGGCCTGGTACGTCACCCCGACCCTGGCCTACCGCTACACCGGCTACGAGCTGGACCGCGGGCTGGCCCAGCAGACCCGGCGTCAGGCCTTGATCGACGCCGGCATCGACCCGGCCACCGCCACGCCCGAGCAGCTGCTGGGTGACACCTCGCCCCACCGCAGCATGCCGATCGTCAGCCTCGACGCCGGCATGTTCTTCGACCGCGAGACAGAGATCCGCGGCAAGTCGTTCCTGCACACGCTGGAGCCGCGCCTGTTCTACCTGCGCACGCCGTACCGCGACCAGAGCGACCTGCCGATCTTCGACACCCGTGACTTTACTTTCAGCTGGGGGCAGCTGTTCCGCGACTCGCGCTACACCGGCGCGGACCGCCAGAACGACGCCAACCAGCTGACCATGGCGTTGAGCACCCGCTTCATCGACCAGAACACCGGCCGCGAGCGCTTCTCCGGCAGCATCGGCCAGATCCTGTACTTCGACGACTCGCGGGTGACCCTGCCGAACCAGTCCGTCCTGGTGGAACAGGGCAAGTCGGCCTGGATCGCCGACGCCAACTACGCCATCAATGACCGCTGGAACCTGGGCGCCACCTATCAGTGGGACCCCAAGCTGAAGCGTGAGGATCTGGCCAGCGTGCGTGCGCGCTACCTGATGTCCAACGACGGTATCGTCAACCTGACCTACCGTTACCGCGTTGCCCCGGGTGCCTCGGCCGATGCGTCCAAGGCCGACCGCACCCTGCTTGAACAGGCCGATCTGTCGTTCCTGTACCCGATCAACGAGCGCTGGAGCCTGGTCGGCCGCTACTACTACTCGATCCAGGACAAGGAACCGCTGGAAATCATCGGTGGCGTGCAGTGGGACAGCTGCTGCCTGGCGGTGCGCGCCCTGGCCCGCCGCTACGTGCGCAATCGTGAGGGCGAGATGAACAACTCGTTCCAGATCGAGTTCGTGCTGAAGGGCCTGAGCTCCATCGGCCAGAACACGGACCGCACCTTGCGCCGTGCTATTCTCGGCTATTACCGCGACGACCTCTATCTCGTGCCGCCCAGCAACACCGGTGCAGCCCGCGACGACTACGATCCGAACCAGATCCCATGACCAAGACCCTTCCCGTTCTTCTCGCTTCGCTGATGGCAGTCACCACGGTCAGCGCCCCGTTGCAGGTGCTGGCCCAGCAGACCCAGTCGCTGGACCGGATTGCCGCCATCGTTGATGAAGACGTGGTGCTGCAGAGCGAGCTGGACCGCGCCGTCGCCAACATCAAGTCCCAGTACGCCGGGCGTGAGAACCAGCTGCCGCCGGACGACGTGCTGCGCCGCCAGGTGCTGGAGCGTCTGGTGCTGGTCAAGCTGCAGGTGGCCCGCGCTGAAAGCAGCGGCATCAAGGTCGGCGACCAGGAACTGAACCAGGCCATCAGCGCGATTGCCCAGCAGAACGGCACCAGCGTGGATGCACTGCGCCAGCGTCTGGCCGGTGACGGCGTGGATTTCAATGACTTCCGCGCCTCGGTCCGCGACGAAATCACCGTGCAGCGTCTGCGCCAGAGCTTCGCGCAGAGCCGCATCAGCGTCAGCGAGGGCGAAGTGGACGCCGCGCTGAAGCAGGAAGCCACCACCGGCACCCAGTACCACCTGGCGCACATCCTGATCGCCCTGCCCGAAGCGGCCAGTGCCGACCAGATCGCCACCGGCCAGAAGAAGGCCGACGGCGTCAAAGCCCTGCTGGACAAGGGCGAGCTGGACTTCAACGCCGCCGCCGTGCGCTATTCCGACAGCCCGAACGCGCTGGAAGGCGGCGACCTCGGCTGGCGCACCCTGGATGAAATTCCGAATGCGTTCGCGCAGATGATGACCCAGATGAAGGCCGGCGACGTGGTCGGCCCGCTGCGTGGCCCGAGCGGCTTCCAGTTGCTGAAGCTGGTGGAAGTGCGCGACGCCAACGCCAGTGCCGGCGGTGGCCAGACCATCACCGAGTACCACGGCCGCCATATCCTGATCCGGGTCACCGACCAGCAGGACAGCGCTGCCGCCAAGGCCAAGATCGACACCCTGCGCGCCCGCATTGCCGGCGGCGCGGACTTCCAGGCCGTGGCCCGTGAGTCCAGCGAAGACAGCAACAGCAAGGGCCAGGGCGGCGATCTCGGCTGGTTCCCGGCCGATGCCTTCGGCCCGGACTTTGGCAAGCAGATCACCGGCGTCAGCGACGGCGGCGTCAGCCAGCCGTTCCGCACCGACGCTGGCTGGCACATCGTGCAGCGCGTGGAAACCCGCCAGACCGACGCCAGCGCCGACAACAAGCGCGCCCAGATCCGCGAAACCATCGGCCGCCGCAAGCTGGAAGAAGAGTACAACCGCTTCCTGCAGGAACTGCGTGGCGAAGCCTACGTCGACCTGCGCCAGGGCGACGCCGCTGCGGCGGCGACCCCGCCGCAGTCCTGAGGGCACGCCGATGCTGCCGCAGCTCGCGCTGGTACCGGGCGAGCCGGCCGGCATCGGTCCTGAGCTCTGCCTGCGGCTGATCCAACAGCCGCGTCGCGACTGCCAGTTGCTGGCCTTCGCCGACCCCGACACCCTGCAGGCCGCCGCTACCGCGCTGGATCTGCCCCTGCAGTTGCTGCCTGAACACGCCATCGCCCGCCAGCCGGGCGATCTGCGTTTGCGGGCCGTACCCAACGCCACCCGTTCCCGCTTCGGCCATACCGATCCTGCCAATGCCGCAGCGGTCATCGGTGCCCTGCACCAGGCCGGTCAGGCCTGTCTGGACGGGACGCTGGACGGCGTGGTCACCGGCCCGGTGCACAAGGCGGTGATCAACCAGGGCGGCATTGCCTACAGCGGCACCACCGAACTGCTGGCCGACCAGGCCGGGGTCAAGGTGGTGATGATGCTGGCCAACGACATCGTGCGGGTGGCCCTGGCCACCACCCACCTGCCGTTGCGGGACGTGGCCGACGCCATCAACGCCGACACGCTGGCCACCACCCTGCACACCGTGCACGCCGCGCTGCGCCGCGATTTCGGCTTGGCCGCCCCGCGCATCGCGGTGCTGGGGCTGAACCCGCACGCCGGCGAGGACGGGCACCTGGGCCGCGAGGAACTGGACATCATCATTCCGCTCATGCAGCGGCTGCGCGCCGAGGGCATGGATCTGGTCGGCCCGCTGCCGGCCGATACCGCCTTCCTGCCGCAGAAACTGGCCGGTTTTGACACCGTGCTGGCGATGTACCACGACCAGGGCCTGCCGGTGCTCAAGTACAGCGGCTTCGAACAGGCCGTGAACATCACCCTGGGCCTGCCCTACCCCCGCGTGGCCGTGGACCACGGCACCGCCCTGGACCTGGCCGGGCGCGGCCTCGCCGACCCTTCCAGCCTGCTGGCCGCCACCGCGCTGTGCGCCCGGCTGGCCGCTCAACGTAAAATGAGCGCATGACTTCTTCGCATTCCCCCTCGGCCCCGGGCTTCACCGCCCCGGCCAAAAAGCAGCTGGGCCAGCACTTCCTGGCCGACCGCAGCTATATCGACAAGATCGTGCTGGCGGTCAACCCGAAGGACGACGACCGCCTGGTCGAGATCGGCCCGGGCCAGGGTGCGATCACCCTGCCGCTGCTGCGCAGGCACCCGCGTCTGACCGTGATCGAGTTCGACCGCGACCTGATCGCGCCGCTGACCGCCGCCGCCGAACCGCTGGGCGAACTGACCATCGTGCACCGCGACGTGCTGCAGGTGGACTTCACCGAGCTGGCCGCCGGTGGCCAGATCCGCCTGGTCGGCAACCTGCCCTACAACATCTCCTCGCCGATCCTGTTCCATGCCATGGAGCATGCGGCGGTGATCCGCGACATGCACTTCATGCTGCAGAAGGAAGTGGTGGACCGCATGGCCGCCGATCCTGGCAGCAAGGTCTATGGCCGCCTCAGCGTGATGCTGCAGGCGTGGTGCAAGGTGAGTTCGCTGTTCGTGGTGCCGCCGGGTGCGTTTCGGCCGCCGCCGAAGGTGGACTCGGCGGTGGTGCGGCTGGTGCCGCGCGACCCGGCCACGGTGGGCATCATTGACCGCAAGCGCTTCGCCGAAGTGGTCAGATCCGCCTTTGGCCAGCGCCGCAAGACACTGCGCAACGCGCTCAATGGCGTGGTCACGCCCGAGCAGTTTGAAGCCGCCGGCGTGCGCAGCGATGCCCGTGCCGAGCAACTGGAAGTGGCGCAATTCATCGCCCTGGCCAACGTGCCGCGCGCGGAAGCCTGAAACACCTCTACACTGCCCGTATGACTGACGCAGCAAAAAAACATGCCATCTCCGTGGAGGTGGCCCCCCGCTTTCTCGATGACCAGTCCACGCCGGAGGACGGGCGCTTCGCGTTCGCCTACAGCATCCGCATCCACAACGAAGGCCAGGTCCCCGCGCGTCTGGTCGCGCGCCACTGGCGCATCACCGACGGCAACGGCCGGGTGGAGCACGTGGACGGCGAAGGCGTGGTGGGCGAACAGCCGCGCCTGCGCCCGGGTGAAGAGTTCCGTTACACCTCCGGTGTCATGCTGGAAACCGAGCACGGCACGATGCAGGGCCATTACGACATGGTGGCCGACGATGGCACCGAGTTCGCGGCCACGATCGAGCCGTTCGTTCTGGCCATTCCACGCACACTGCACTGACGGAGGCGCACGCATGAGTGTCTGGGCCATCGGCGACCTGCAGGGCTGCTATGAGGTCACCCAGCGGTTGCTGGAGAAGATCCGCTTCGACCCGGCGGTAGACAAACTGTGGTTCTGCGGCGATCTGGTGAACCGTGGCGGGCAGTCGCTGGAAACGCTTCGGCTGGTGCATTCGCTGCGCGAAAGCAGCGTGGTGGTGCTGGGCAACCATGACCTGTCGCTGCTCGCGGTGGGTGCACGCACCGAAGAAGAGCAGCGCAAGGTCAACCCGGACCTGCTGCGGGTGGTGCAGGCCGAGGACCGCGACGTGCTGCTGGACTGGCTGCGCCTGCAGAAGCTGGTGCACGTGGATCGTGAGCTGGGCTGGATGATGGTGCACGCGGGGCTGGCCCCGAAGTGGACCACGCAGCTGGCCGAGAAGCATGCGCGCGAAGTGGAAGCGCAGCTGCACGGCAATGGCTACCGCAAGCTGTTCCGCAACATGTACGGCGACAAGCCGATCTGGTCACCGGGCCTGACCGGCTACGACCGTTCGCGGGCGATCATCAACATCCTCACGCGCATGCGTTACTGCACGCCGCGCGGGCGGATCGGCATTGAAGACAAGGGCACGCCGGGCACCCAGGAACAGGGTTTATACCCCTGGTTCGAGGTGCCGGGCCGGGTCGAGCGCGACCTGAAGGTCGTGTGCGGCCATTGGTCGGCGCTGGGCCTGACCATCACCCAGGGCGTGCACGCCATTGATACGGGCGCGGTGTGGGGCGGCAAGCTGACCGCGCTGCAGTTGGATACGGACGAACTGCGGGTGGTGCAGGTACCGGGCCGCGACGTACCGAAGCCGGAAGCACCGCCGCGTCCGCCACAACCACGCCGCGAAGGCGGTGGTGGCGGCAACGCGCAGCCACAAGGTCGTCCGCGCGGATCGCGCCGCCGGGGACCGCGTCGCGAACAACAACGCGCGCCGCGCGAACCCGGCGGCAACGACGGCGGCACGCCGGCCTGATTGCGCACGCTCTGTAGAGCCGGGCTTGCCCGGCTGCTGTTGGTTTATCGGGAGATTCAGATGGGCAATAGGGACGTTGCACTGGCGTTGGGCATCTGGATGGTGCTGGTGGGGGGCTGTCAGCGCGTCCCTGCACCGGAAGCGGCAGATGCGTCGGCCGACGCCCTGCCCGCAGTCACAACCGCGCCACCGGCGGCCTCACCACCACTGGTGGCAGCGGCCCGCGCCCAGATCGGCCGAACGGTACTGTACGACCCTGCCTACATGGTGCTGGACTACCCCGGCGGCGATGTACCTGAGGATCGCGGCGTATGCACCGACGTGATCGTGCGTGCATTGCGCGAACAGGGCCTGGACCTGCAGGCACGCATCCATGAAGACATGCGCGCGGATTTCAGCAGCTATCCGGCGCTGTGGGGCCTGACCCGCCCGGACCGCAACATCGACCACCGCCGTGTGCCGAACCTGATGCGCTGGTTCGAGCGCCAGGGCTGGGAGCAATCAACCTCGGTGAAGGCCAGCGACTTCGCTGCCGGCGACATCGTGGCATGGAGGCTGAGCGGCAGCGGCCTGCTACACGTGGGCATCGTCTCCGACCGTCGGGCTTCAGACGGCACACCGCTGATTCTGCACAACATCGCACGCGGCACCCGCGAAGAGAACCTGCTGTTCGCGCACACCATCATCGGCCATTACCGGCCAAGCTTGGGCGCTTGATCGCTGCGTGGCTGCTTTTGCTTTGGTGGGATCGGTCGAAAGACGATCGCACGGAACACATCCCTGACCGGTAACGACTGGAAACGATCGACACCGACCGCACCGGGCTACGCCCGGTGCCTTCATGCATTCTGGCGAACAACCCTCGGTTCACGGTGTTCCTGGTTCGGCGGGGCGGAGTGGCCATGGGAATCAAGTGCATTGCCTTCGGATGCGCTATCGCTGACACGCATGGCGTGTCACTACATCAGACGTGACGTGGGACCGGTAGGGTCGGTCGCAAGACGACCGCACGCACACTCCCCACATCCGGTAACGACATGCCCCCATCGAAACCGCGCACACCCTCAGCACGCGCACCGCATGTCAAAAACGACGAATCACGAACGATCACTGCATCGTCCTGAAAAACACACTTCACACAAACCGCGACGCACATCACACTCTTGAATCCCTTGCCCCGCAACGGATTCCACCCACTCCGTGCCCAATGCGTCGTTTCGCTTGGTCGAACACGTCACTTCAATCCGCGCGATACAGAAAATCGAATTCCGCTATCGTGCGTTTGTCCTCATGGTGGGCACCAGAGTTTGAAAGCTCTACGAAGCAAACCAGATGCACCAAGCGCCGGGAGGGTGGCGGAATACAACACCCTCGTGGAAATACGCTACACCGGAAAACTAAATGGTTTGTTTCGTACCGGCTTTCAACCTCCCGGCTCCCCCGCCATCCTGGCGGGGGAGGTGCACTTTGGAGCCTACGTATGACATCCAACAACAAAGCCCCCACCCGCCCCCGCATCGTCTACCACTGCCGCAAACCGCGCCGTGTTCGCGTAGAAGCGCTCACCCATCTGCGTGACGAACAACACCCTGAAGATCCGTTGATCCCCTGCACGAAACTCAAAGGGATGTGGATGTGCAAGTCGGGCGGTGATGTGGGTGCGGAGTACTTCATCACTGATGGGCCTCGCGCGATTCTGCTGACGATTGATGAGGCCACGGAAGAGCAGAAGCGTTGCATCGGGCATGTGAGCCACACGCGCGGCGAGTGAGAAGTTTGGTAGCGCCGGCCGTTGGCCGGCGTTGCCGTTGGTCGTTGCATGTCGTTACCGGGCGTTGGGGATTTCAGTGCGGTCGCCTATCGGCCGACCCTACCAAAGCGGGATACCGGGATACCGGTATTTCGGCGTTTCGGCGTTTCGGCAATTCGGCAATTCGGCAATTCGGCAATTCGGCATTTCATAATCGCAGCACGCGTGGTGCCGTAGTGACACGCCATGCGTGTCAGCGATAGCGCGTCCGGAGGAAATGCATTTGATTTCCCATGGCCACCGATCACCTGTCGAAGGTGGGTCGGGGTGGGTTGGAGGGGGCGTGAGCCGCATGGATGCGGCGACCGAGCTTACATGGACGTACTTGCAGCGTCCCCCGGAACGCCCACCCCGACCCGCCTGACCAGGGATGTCGTGAACCGAGGGCTGTTCGCCACAATGCATGAAGGCACCGGGCGCAGCCCGGTGCCCCAGGTGCCCCCGGTGCCGATGATTTCCAGTCGTTACCGGTCGAGGACGTATTCCGTGGGATCGTCTTTCGACCGATCCCACCAAAGCAGAAGCAACCAGGCAAGAGCAGCCGAGAAAGAGCAGCCGGGCATGCCCGGCCGTACGGAATCACGCGCGCACGTAGTCCACGAAGTCGAACGCATACTCATGGCGCGCGTCGGCGGAGTGGTGCGTGCGCGAGACTTCGGTCCACTGCGCCGGATCAATCTCGGGGAAATGCACATCGGCGTGCACCTCCGCGTCCACCCAGGTCAGGTGCAGTGCATCGGCCTGATCCAGCAGCTGCGCGAAGATCTCGCCGCCGCCGATCACGCACAACTCGGTCGCGCCCTCGCCTTCCGCAATCGCCTGCGCTTCCTGCAAAGACGCCACCGCACGCATGCCGGCAAACGGCACCTGCCCGCTGCGGGTCAGCACCAGGTTGGTCCGCCCAGGCAGCGCCCGGCCCAGCGACAACGCGGTCCTGCGCCCCATCAGCACCGGCTTGCCCAGCGTCAGTGCCTTGAAGTGCTGCAGGTCGTCCGGCAAACGCCACGGCAGGTCGTTGTCACGGCCGATGCCACGCTGGCGATCCAGCGCCACGATCATCGACAGCTTCACACCGCCACCGGTGCCTTGATCGCCGGGTGCGGGTCGTAGCCATCAATGCGGATGTCGTCGAACTGGAAGCCGAACAGGTCTTTCACTTCCGGGTTCAACCACAGCTTCGGCAGCGCGCGCGGTTCGCGACCCAGCTGCTCGCGTGCCTGCTCGTAGTGGTTCGAATACAGGTGCGCATCGCCCAGCGTGTGCACGAAGTCGCCCACGCCCAGCCCGGTGGCCTGCGCCACCATGTGGGTCAGCAGCGCGTAGCTGGCGATGTTGAACGGCACGCCCAGGAAAATGTCGCCGCTGCGCTGGTACAGCTGGCAGCTCAGCTTGCCGTCCACCACGTAGAACTGGAACAGGTTGTGGCACGGCATCAACGCCATCTGCGACAGCTCGCCCACGTTCCACGCGCTCACCACCAGCCGGCGCGAATCCGGGTTGCGCTTGATCTCCTCCACCAGCCACTGCATCTGGTCGATGCTGCCGCCGTCGGCCGTGGCCCAGCTGCGCCACTGCTTGCCATACACCGGGCCGAGGTCGCCGTTCTCATCAGCCCACTCGTCCCAGATGCGCACCTGGTTGTCTTTCAGATAGCCGATGTTGGTGTCACCTTTCAGGAACCACAGCAGCTCGTGGATGATCGAGCGCAGGTGCAGTTTCTTGGTGGTGACCAGCGGGAAACCATCATTCAAGTTGAAGCGCATCTGCCAGCCGAACACGCTGCGCGTGCCGGTGCCGGTGCGGTCGGACTTCTCGCTGCCGTGCTCCAGCACGTGCTCCAGCAGATCCAGGTACGCCTTCATGCCTTGCTTCCCTCAGCAGACGCCGGCGGGGCCACCGGCTGCAGCACCGGTGCGCGGCGCGACAGCACCAGCAGCACCAGGCCGAATGCCACCAGCGGCAGGCTCAGCAGCTGCCCGCGGGTGAACCAGTCAAACGCCAGGTACACGCCGTTGTCGGGCATGCGCACGAACTCCACCGCGAAACGGAACACGCCATACAGCAACGCAAACAGGCCCGACACCAGGTAACGCTGGCGCGGCTTGGCCGACACCGCCCACAGCACCGCAAACATCACCAGCCCTTCCAGCAGCGCTTCATACAGCTGCGACGGGTGCCGCGCGTACTGGTTCAGCGCGCCGGTGGCGTACTCCGCCTTCAGCGTGGCCAGGTCCATCTGGTTGAACGGGGCCGGCAGGCCGCTGGGGAAGATCACGCCCCAGGTGCCATCCGTGTACTTGCCCCACAACTCGGCCCCGATGAAGTTGCCCAGCCGGCCAAAGCCCAGGCCCAGCGGAACCAGTGGCGACATGAAGTCCAGCGTATCGAACAGGTGCAGGCGATGCTTGCGTGACCAGTACCAGCACGCAAACAGCACGCCCAGCAGGCCACCGTGGAAGCTCATGCCGCCGTCCCAGACCTTGAACAGCAGCAGCGGGTTATGCAGGAAATCGCCCAGTGCGTAGAACAGCATGTAGCCGATGCGCCCGCCCAGCACCACGCCCAGCATGGCGTAGAACAGCAGGTCGGAGAACCCGTTCGCATCCACCCCGGGCAGGCGGCCAGCGGCAATGCGCTTGCGGCCCAGCCACCAGGCGGCAATGAAGCCCAGCAGGTACATGATGCCGTACCAGTGCACCTGGACCGGCCCAAGCGAGATGGCAATGGGGTCGATGTCGTGGAAATAGATCATGGGCAGCGCCTTGCAGGTCAGCGGGTATTCTACGGCCGCCCACCGCCCCGCTGCCCGCCCGCGGGCTACAACAGCTGGGGCGTATTCGGCAGCCCGTCATCCTTGGACCCGCTGCCGGGCGGATAGTGCCGCGCCAGCAGGTCCGAGACCTCGGCCACCGCCCGCAACACAGCATCCTGCAGGGCCCCTTCGCGCAGCTGCTGCTGCATGTGCTCGCACACCGCCTGCCACTGGTCCTCGCCGACCTTGCCACGCAGGCCGCGGTCGGCCACCAGTTCAATGGCGTGGTCGGCCAGCAGCAGATAGATCAGCACCCCGTTGTTGTGCTCGGTGTCCCAGGTGCGCAGCTGGGCAAACGCCTGTTCGGCGCGCTCACGCGGGGTCACCCCGTGCCACAGCGCCGACCACGGCAGGTCGGCCTCCACCGCGAACATCACCTGCCCGCCGTGGCGCTGCTCGCCGGCGGTGATCGCCTCGGTGATCGCCTGCAGGCGCTCGCCCGGAAAGGCCCGGTGCACCGAAGGAGCCCAGAAGTGCCGCCATGCGCGCATCACCAGCCCCCCGAGGCACCACCGCCTCCCGATCGTCCACCGCCACCGCCCCAGCCGCCTCCGCCACCGAAGCCCCCACCGCCGCCAAACCCACCGCCCCCACCCCAGCCCCCGCCGCCCCAGCCGGTGTTGCGGGCAAAGCGACCGGCCCGGCCCGAGGACAGGCTGATCAGCAGGCCGATCACCCCGGCCACGCCACTGGCCAGCCACAGCGAGGTGAACAGGAACGCCGCCACTGCCGCGCCACCACCGCCGAGCAGTGCGCGCAGCGGGCGTGGCAGGCCGCCCAGCAGGGTGCGCAGGAAGGTGCCGACGAAGAAGCCGATCATCAGCGCGACCGGCCAGACATCCGCGCTGCTTTCGCCACGCGTGCGGTGGTCGCTGACCGGTGGCGGCAGTTCCTCGCCGTCAATCAACTTGACCAGCGCGCCGGTGGCGTCGGTCAGGCCGCCGCCATAGTCGTTGTTGCGGAACTTGGGGGCCAGGTATTCCTGGATCACGCGGTTGGCGATGGCATCCGGGATCGCGCCCTCCAACCCATAGCCCGGTTCGATGCGTACCCGGCGGTCGTCCTTGGCCACCACCAGCAGCACGCCGTCGTCCACGCCTTTGCGGCCGATCTGCCATTGCTCGAACACCCGCTGGGTGTACTGGGAGATGTCTTCCGGCGCGGTGCTGGGCACCATCAGGATCTGCAGCTGGCTGCCCTTGCGCTGCTGCAGGGCCAGCGCCTGGTCGATCAGGGCCTGCCTGCTGGCCGCATCCAGGGTGCCGGTGGTGTCCACCACCGGCGAGTCCATCGCCGGAATGGCGGCCGGGGTCTGCGCCCACACGGCTGGGCCCGGCCACAGCAGGGCCAGGCACAGCACCAGCCACCACGCCGATGCACGCAGCCGAAGGGCGCTCATTGGCTCAGTTCGCCGGTTGTGGCGGAGCCTGCTGCTGCGGAGCCGGAGCAGGAGCAGGTGCCGGCGGCTGGTTGCCGAACTTCACCGCCGGCGGCTGCGAGATCTGCGCCTCGTTCTCCACGGTGAAGTTCGGCTTGGTGTCATAGCCAAAGATCTTGGCGGTGATCAGCTGCGGGAACGAGCGGATGTAGGTGTTGTAGTCCTGCACCAGCTGGATGTAGCGGCCACGCGCCACGGTGATCCGGTTCTCGGTGCCTTCCAGCTGCGCCTGCAGGTCGCGGAAGCCCTGGTCGGATTTGAGGTTCGGGTAGTTTTCAGTCACCACCAGCAAGCGCGAAAGTGCCCCGCTCAGCTCGCCCTGGGCGGCCTGGAACTGCTTCAGCGACTCGGCGTCGTTGGCGTTGACGTTCATCTGGCCCACGCGGGCGCGGGCGTTGGTGACGTCGGTCAGTACCTGGCGCTCCTGGTTGGCATAGCCTTCCACGGTCTGCACCAGGTTGGGGATCAGGTCGGCGCGGCGCTTGTACTGGTTGAGCACTTCGGCCCAGCCGGCCTTTACCTGTTCATCTTTCTGCTGGATGGAGTTGTAGCCACAGCCGGACAGCAACACGGCAAGGGTGGCCAGGAACATCATTCGGGTGAACGATTGCATGACCGGCTCCGGATTCAGGGGTTTGCGCGCCGGAGGATTCCATGAATGGGGTTAATTCCCCGTAATGGCAAAGGGCCGGCATTTCTGCCGGCCCCCTGGGTTTACCAATTGCCGGCACCCGGCACGTTGTGCGCCACCGCGCGGCGGCGCATCAACAGGTTCAGCCACTCGACCAGCACCGAGAAGCCCATGGCGGCGTAGATGTAGGGCTTGGGCACGTGCACGTCCAGGCCGTCCAGGATCAGCACCGCACCGATCAGCAGGATGAAGGCCAGGGCCAGCATCTTCACGGTCGGGTTGGCGTCGATGAAGCGGCCCAGCGGGTTGGCCGCCAGCAGCATCACCGCCACCGACAGCAGGATGGCCGCGACCATCACCGGAATGTGGTCGGCGATGCCGACCGCGGTGATCACCGAGTCCAGCGAGAACACGATGTCGATGATGGCGATCTGCAGGATGACCATGCCGAACACCGCCGAGGCCTTGGTGGTGGTGGGGTCTTCGTCCTCACCGCCGGTGATCAGCTCGCGGATCTCCATGCCGCCCTTGATGATCAGGAACAGGCCACCCAGAATCAGCACCAGGTCGCGGATGGAGATGCCCATGCCAGCCACGGTGAACAGGTTGGCTTCCATGTGCGCCAGGTACGCCAGCGACACCAGCAGGGCAATACGGGTGATGCAGGCCACCGCGATGCCCAGCTTGCGCGCGAACGGGCGGCGGTGCTCCGGCAGCTTGCTCACCGCGATGGAGATGAACACCAGGTTGTCGATGCCCAGCACGATTTCCAGTGCGCTCAGGGTCAGCAGGGTCAACCAGACGTTGGGATCGGACAGCAGCTCAACAAACATGGACATACATCCTTACAAAGGGAAATGACGCCTGGGGGCGCGTCAGAAAAGGCGCGGGGCCAGTACCAGGCCCCAGCACAGCAATACGTTCATCATCAGCACGAACACCGCCGCCGAGCCCATGTCCTTGGCGCGGCCCGCCAGTTCGTGGATCTCCGGGCCGTAGCGCTCGATCACCGCCTCAATCGCCGAGTTGGCCAGCTCCATCGCCAGCACCAGCAGCATCGAGCCGATCATCAGCGCCCGCTCCACCGGGGTCTGGCCCAGCCACAGGGCGACCGGTGCCAGCACCACCAGCAGGTAGACCTCCAGCCGGAACGACGACTCGTGCAGCCAGGCCGCACGCAGGCCCTGCCAGGACCACACCGCCGCCTTGAAGATGCGCTTGGGGCCGCGCGGCATATGACCGAAGGCGTCAGGCATGCGAAACAGCTCCATCCGTGGGGTTGCGGCGGGTAAGGGTCATGGGTGGGGCGGAAAGCGACATGTAAACCGCCATTTTGCCACAAGGACGGGACAGCCTCCCGACGTACCATGGGGGTGCCTGAAAACCGGAGCTGTTCATGAACCACTGCCGCACCCGCCCCCTGCTGCTCGCCCTGGCCCTCACCGCCGCCCTGCCCGTCGCCGCGCTCAGCCCGCGCGCCCAGCCGCAGATCCCCGAGCAGGTCTCCAACGTCGCTTGGGCCGACGACATGGCCAACTTTGCCAAGGCCGACCAGGCCAACCCGCCGCCGCACGGCGGCATCGTGTTCGTGGGCAGCTCCTCGATCCGCTTCTGGGACACCCTGGCCGCCGACTTCCCGGGCCAGAAGGTGATCAACCGCGGCTTCGGCGGTTCGGAAGTGCGCGACAGCACGTACTACGCCAACCAGGTCGTGACCCCGTACGCCCCGTGCAAGGTGTTCTTCTACGCCGGCGACAACGACCTCAACAGCGGCCGCAGCCCGCAGCAGGTCCGCGACGACACCGTGGCCTTCGTCAAGCGCGTGCACCAGGACCTGCCGAACACCACGGTGGAGGTGATCTCGATCAAGCCCAGCCCGTCGCGCGCCAACCTGCTGCCGGCGGTGCAGGAAGCCAACGCGCTGGTGCGCGAGGCCCTCAAGGGCCAGCCGCATGCCGGCTTCACCGACATCTACACCCCGATGCTGAGCAAGGATGGTCAGCCCAAGGCCAGCCTGTTCCGCGAGGACATGCTGCACATGAAGCCGGAGGGCTATGCGATCTGGCGCAAGGCCCTCGTCCCCAAGGTGAAATGCGACAGAAGCTGACGCTTCCACCCCGCAACGTAGAGCCACGCCCTGCGTGGCTTCGACCCTGTTCGGCACCGCGATGACGCGCATGGCGCGTCTCTACGCCCTCACCTCCGTGTATGGACACGCCGTGCGTGTCCATACAATGTAGGACCCATCCGTAGAGCCACGCCCTGCGTGGCTGAACGCGTTCGGGCGCTATGCAGCCACGCAGGGCGTGGCTCTACGGGGTGGCTGGCCACCTATAGGAATAGTTGAAAACTGAAAGTCTTGGGCGGCCATTCGCTTGACACTTCGCCTCCCCACACGCGAAGCAAGCCATAAACGTCCATGTCATCCATTCAGACCATCAGCGGAATGTTCCGCATCGTGGCCAAGGAGATCAAATCCTTGGAGGTCACCGTCCGCCGCAAGGCGCTGGAAATGACCGGCATCAAGAACAGCCCTTACGCGCACAGCCTGCCCGCCGTCGTCACATCCAAGCTCTCCCATAGCGACATCTCCGACAAGACCGTGGGAAAGTTGGAGGCGATGTTCAATGCTTACGTCATCGCATACGCCAATACCAACAATCCCCTTGAGTACTTCACCTGCCGACATGCGTCGAGCAAAGTCATTTCGTATGACATGAAGCAGATCAGGGAGGAAATCCAGCGCGCACAGACACTCGCTGAGGACTGCCAACCGGTGGTGAAAGAGAAGTTGCTTGCTGTTTTCAAGAAGATGGAAGAAAGGCTCGGAGAGATGGAGTATTCCCGCCTTGAGAAGTTCGACACCGAAGTACTTCCGAGGGCTGAACGACAGGCCATGGAAGAACAGATCGGTGGAGTGCTGGCCGCGCCGGGCGACCGACCCCCTGCAGACTGGGCTCCGCAGGCGCTGGCCAGGCACCCCGGCGTCGAGTACTTCTACAAGGCACCTGAGCCCCTGCACCGCAAACTTGTTGCTGGCCCCGACGGGGACAGGGTCGTCTACACCAGTGCCTCAGGCTCGCTGCAAGTAGGCATCTCCAAGCAAAGCCACGCTGACTTGTAAAGCGATTTCAGCCTTTTGAAGCCATGAACGGGAGGGTGCTTGGTGCACCTTCCCAACCCGCGTTGTGACTGGCTCTGTCCACGAAGACAAGCCACATACCAGAGCCCCAAGTGAAAGCACCCATTTTGACCAGTGTTGCGCGAACCATCGCGTCCACGCTGATGCCTTCGCGCATCAATGTGAAAACAGACTCGCTTGCGAAAGCCATTGCGAAGAAGATTGGCAACAATTCAATCTCGGACAAGTCGGTGAAGAAGCTGGAACTGATCTCCAACTTCCACGACTTTCCGGCGTCTTATCTACATGGGAGTGTGGATCACTGCACCCATGAAACTCCTGTTCGTGCAATGAAGCAGCAGCTTCAAGAAGTATCTCTTTCGCCTCGAAGGGCCAAAGTCAAGAATCATGATGTTCCCGCGAAGATCACAAGAATCTTCAACCAAGTCGCGCTTCGAGTGAGTTATGCCGAGGATCTCTGGACGGAGTCGTACTGGAAGAATCGCGACGGCGGCACATCGGAGATGCAGTCCAAGGCAGACACTGCGGTCCTGCGCCTTGGCTACAAACCAGAATGGAAGGACTACCGATTGGCGCTTCAGGTGACGAACCTGACGCAGGATATGGAAGTCTCCACGAGTACCATCGACAGGATGCATGCTGCTTTCCACGGCCTTTACAGAATCCCGCAGCAGGATGATGCCGGCACCACGCGGCTGACATTTTCAGACTTCCCCGACCCCAGCAATCTTCCGGATTTCGTCGACCTCAGCGTTGCAGCGGAGGACCTGCGGGACGCGCACGACCAGTTGAGTTCGCTCCACAGCGCACGCATCAGGCACAAGGTTGAGCGCACGCTGCAGGATCTTGGCAGCATCCTGCAGTCCTCATTTGAGGCACTTATGAGCAGACACGAAGAACTCGTTGCCACACCCAACGGTGCGACTAACGAGCTCAATGCAATCCGCAAGTGGCTTGGCGCCCCAGAACTATCCAACGACACGCTCATCGACCTGGATGAAAACGCGGACACCTCGCCGTCCCCTTCGGACGAAGCCGATGCAGACGCCTCCCCTGAAGGCAGGATGGACCATTCACCACTGGCAAAAGCGCATCTTCTCAATATTTTTGCAAGCGCCATGGACTGCTTCCGTCATGCAGACGAAGGATTCGTCGATTATGAACTTCGTTCAGCAGACGCTATGGCGGCGATGGGTTCGGCATTCGTAGAAAGCCTTGGATTCAATCTACCTGGACACCAGCAGCAACACGTTCTGGCTGACTTCCCTGTCGCACTGGAAATGCAGACGTTCAGGAGCATTCCGGAACGGTTGTCCGACCTTGATTTGATGCGAAGACAGCTTCGTGATCTGGACAGCGTCGACGGCAGACAGCGACTAAGCGACCGCATCAGCTCCTTCCGTGCAGTCCTTGAATGCGCGGAGGACTTCTGGACAGATCGACTGGAGGACCTGGAGAAACGCAAGGCAGCGGGCGAATCGGTAAAGGACGAGATCCACATCGCACGCAAATGGCTTGGGGATCACGACCCCCTGGTCGTCTCGGTTCTCGCTCCGACGCCAGACCCCGTCCGCACCAATAGCGGTCGTCGCGGCATGTCGCAGGCAAGCCACCTGTTTGATCCATCTGAAGCCAAACAAACACGACAGAAGCACCATATCCCCGCGACCAAGACCGACGCGCGCGCGCACGCGCGCTTGCAGGCAATGCGGTAAGCCCGCTCTGTCGAATCTGCCGGGCGGAGCACCCGCCCGGCCCATCTACGAAGCGTTGTCAGTCGCCCGTACTTCGCAAGCTACAACTGCTTCGACGCTGGAGTTCCCCTCACAGTGCATCCGCATTCATCCCCGCCCCTCACCCGTACAGACATTGCTTCGTCCAAGCACGAGTTCAAACGTTCGTGGCCGTGCACGATCAAGCGCGGCCTGCCATCACTGGAAGTGGCCATCAAAGCAGCGCGACATCGCAAGACGGTAACCCGCGAGGCCGCTGCCCAGCTGACCCGTATCGCCAACTGCCAGTTCCAGCTACAGCGGGCGCTGCAGCCGGGAAACACGAGCGGCCCGCTGCTGATGTGTGGCGGATATCCGTTCCATGGCCTCCATGACGCCAAGCTGCGCATTGACGAGGCAATCACGCGCGTCTTCAGCATCCGCAATGAGAATGCACGCGCTTTGGTGTATAGCGAGATCTATCTTCTTCCCGAACTGGCCGCGGCGGCCACTGAAAAATGGGAAGTGCAGCTTGAGCTCAGTAGACGCATCGGTGACGCCGACGGGATCAAGCGCACCCTGACCTGGCTCAACAGGCCCGACTACCGCGCCATCTCGCGGATCGAAAAGGAATTCGCCTTCCTGGACAAGACCGCTCGTTGCAACTCACCGAGCCATTTCGACAAGCAGATTCTTGTCCTTTCGAAGCCCTGAGAGTCGGATCCCTCACGGCTCAGCCGCCCCCCCTGACTGAAACAGACATGCCCAAGTTATCTCTTGCTTCATTCGCCCCATTCATAAGCGGAAAGTTATCCAGCATTTTCGCAAGTTCAGCGCATGGCACCGCACCTGCCAGACTATCCAACGTGGTTCGGCAGGCTTATCACAATCGGATGTCACCCAGTTTGGCTGCGACTGCACTGAGGTCTGCGGTCAATGACTTCCCGGTCAACGATTGGATTGTTCCCGAGCGCCACGTCTCAGAGCAGAGCATCGCCCGACGCATGGACGCGCCATTGGGGTTGAACTGCCTCCGCCGGGATACCCATGAAGCACTGCTATATTTGGCCAACCAAAAGGACGGCGAGCTGAAGACCGCCCTCAAGCACGAGCTTGCTGTGGCCCTTTCCGACGGACACACTGCCGAAGCCCACTGGGTACCACGCCTGATCACTGCTTACCGTGCGTGCGACCATGACACCATCGCATTGGCAACGACCATTCTCGGGGAGCACCATCCTGTGGTGGCGCACCTGCGAGATCCAGCTGAGCACCCTCATTTATCCACGCCTGCGACACGGGACCCTATCGCGTTGACGGATTGCGACCTGCCCGTTCTGCAAGCAGTCAAGCACATGCAGAGCGTCTCAACGCTGCACTCCATCTGCGCCGCGCGCTACCAGCTCGATCAGCTGGAGTGCACACGGGCGGTGACAGAGGAAACGTTAAGCGCTCGACTCGCCGGAGCATTTTCGCCACTCTCCATGGCCCTCAGGGACATCAGGCTGGCCAATCAGCACGTGTCCGGCTTGAAGGACTCGGCGGCTCACGCGGCCACGCAACAGATGCTTTCCGAAAGAGAGGAGGCGATTTCCGCCGCTATTGTGTATTGGCGATCCGTGCTCTCCCGACGCGGACTGAAGCAGTCGCCAGGCCTCGCCGAGATGGCCTGCTCGTGGTTGGGCGAAGATGACCTTGCGGTAATCGCGTTCAGAGCGTCCGCCGGTCACATTCCCGCACTCCCCCCTCTGCCGCCAGACGCAGTGGAGTGGAGCACCTTGGTCAGTTCCGCTTCGTCGTCTTCTGGCCCTCTGCTCACCGCCCAGCAGACGTGCGAATCCGTGATCTCCGAAGTGGAGACGGCGTGGGAGGAAACGGAACCACTGATGACAGGCACCGACGCCGAAATATTTGACCCACCTCCGGCATACGCTGTCTTCATGCATGCGGAGGCAGAGACGTCGCCTTACTACACGCCGCAAGACCCCTCGATTGAGCGACTCCGCGCCGAACGCGAGCTACGCCGAGCACCAATGCGTGCCTTTATGGATGACATGAAGGGCGAAGCTCCCATTTCTGAGGCAACCTCCCGATGAACTTGATCAGCGCGGCCACCAAGCTGTACAACCAGTGCTTCCAGCGCATCGATGACCGGCCTGGAAAGATGACGCTGTCCGAGGCGTTCGCAACGAAGCTGCAGCACGACAGGATTTCGCAGCGAACAGAATTGAAGCTGTTCACCGTATTCAATCAGACGCTGTTTGAGACATGGGAGTGCAACGCCACCCAGGTACGCATAGACACGACGCGCAATGAGCTCAATGCCGCAATAAATGCTGTGCAGAAGATGGATGCATCAAAGGCAAGGAACTCACTCTTCAATGTTATCGACGTCATGGCCACCCGCACCACTAGAGCACAGCATGCATTGAACAAGAAAATCGTCGCACTGGCTCCGCACCAGGGAACGCTTGTAGATGCCATTCGCCAGTACCATGATGCCGAAATCACCCGTGAGATCGGTGACGGCATCGTCAACTTCGCGCGGACGCGCTACCTCATGTTTGATCGACCGGCCAGCACGGCCGCGGCGCGGGCGGACGTGAAGTATCGCGAGCACAATGACTGCCCGGGCCTCGATGTGGCGGAACGCGAGGTGGGTCAGGCAATGGACGAACTGGACGGGATATCGACCAAGCAAGCCTACTGGCCTCTGAAGCTCGTTCTTGACCAGATCAAAACCGAGATCGAAGACGAAGCGAAGCACTGGAAGGGAATGACGCATGCTGCGTACTCCGGCGCTCAACCCCGGGAAGTGGCCCTGTTGGGCACGCGCATCCTGGGCAGTTCGTCCACCACAACACAACTCGTCAAGCACTATCGACCTGAGCTTTTGAAGCAGCTTTCAAGCGACAGCAGCGACAGCGATACCCGGTCATCTACCTGGTCGCTATCGACGGATCGGTCTCACCGATAACCAATCGTCGCCTGCGTCCCCACCCCCGGCTCACTGGTCAGGCTGACCTTCCAGCCAAACCGGTCGCACAGCCGGCGTACGATCGACAACCCCAGCCCGGTCCCCTGCGGCCGGCTGGGTTCGGCGCGGTAGAACGGCTCGAACGCGCGCGCCAGTGCCTCGGGCGACATGCCGATGCCGGTGTCGCGCACCACCACCCGGTCCGGGTGCACGTCAACGTCGATGCGGCCTTCGTCGGTGTAATTGCAGGCATTGCGCAGCAGGTTGCTCACCACCACCTGCAGCACGCGCGGCGGCGCATGCAGTTCCACCGGGCCGTCGCTGTGCAGGTGGATATGCACCGGGCGGCCGGCGATCAGCTCGCGCGCGTTTTCCACTTCGTAGCGCACGATCTCATTGACATCGAACAGCTCGATCTGCGGTTCCACGTCCGCTTCGCGGGCCAGGATCAGGAACGCATCGATCACCGCTTCCATGTCTCGGCCGGCGCGCTGGATGCGGTGCAGACTACGCTTCAGGCGCGGATTGATCTCCTGGTCACCCAAGGCCATGTCGCTGGCCACGCGGATCACCGTCAGCGGGGTGCGCAGCTCGTGGCTGGCATCGCGGGTGAAGTTGCGCTCACGCGCCACGTGCGCGGTGACCTTGGTCGCCAGCGAGTGCAGCGCCGCCGCCAGCTGGCGGGTTTCACCCTGCATGTCGGCCGGCAGCTTGTCCGGGTCGAGGTCGGTGGCGTCGGGGTGCCCCGGGTCCCAGCGCGAGACGCGCCGGGCCAGCCAGTTCACCGGCGACACGAGTCGACTGCTGGCGCGGTAGGTCACCCAGCTGGCCCCGTACACCGCCAGCAGCGTGAGCAGCACCGGCACGATGCCGAACCAGAACGCCAGCATCTCCGCGCGTGAGCGCAGGAACACCAGGTACAGGCGGCCTTCCGGCCGCGCATCCACCAGCACCAGCTGGTCGTCGGCCTTGAGTTCGTGGAAGCCCGGCGGCAGCGCGCGCAGGTTGGCCGGCAGGCTCAGCGGCGAGCGCCCGGTTTCCAGCAGATAGCCGCGGATGTTGCGGGTATTGGGGGGCGGCTGTGCCGCCGAGGCGGCGTGCAGGTCCCAGAAATAGGTGGCCTCTTCCTGCAGCGCGCCGCTGACCAGGCTGTGCTTGATCACCAGCGACACCAGCCACGCACCCAGCAGGATGCCCAAGCTGGCCAGCACTGCCTGCAGGATGAAAGCGATACGGATCTTGCGCGGCAGGCCGTGCGGCATTACGGGGTCCAGGGCGGCTCACCGCGATTATAGGAAAGCCGGTCGTGATTCGGTCGTGCAGGCAGCACACAAGGCCCGGCATCGGCCGGGCCCTGGGCGTGCTGCGGGCCCTGCCGGGCCCGTACCTTCATCCACTGCACTGCGCTGATGTGTGGCTCAGCTCATCGGCTGCTGGATATCGGCAATGCGATAACCGGCGCTCTGCACGGTGTGCAGCAGCGGACGGTCGAACGGCTTGTCGATGATCTTGCGCAGGTTGTACAGATGGCTGCGCAGGGTGTCCGAGTCCGGCAGGCCGTTGCCCCAGATCTCGCGCTCGATTTCCTGGCGGGTCACCACGCGGGGCGATTCGCGCATCAGGATGGTCAGCAGGCGCAGACCGATCGGCGAAAGCTGCAGCTCGGTACCGGCACGGGTGGCGCGCATGCTGACCGGGTCGAGCACAAGATCGGCGACCTTGAGCACTTCCGAACCCACCTGGCGGCGTTCGCGGCGGATCAGGGCACGCAGGCGTGCTTCCAGTTCCTGGATGGCGAACGGCTTGGTGAGGTAGTCATCGGCCCCGAAACCCAGGCCGGTGAGCTTGTCGTCCAGCGTGTCGCGCGCGGTCAGCATCAGCACCGGCGTCGACTTGCGGGCGTCGTTGCGCAGCCGGCGGCACACTTCAATGCCGTCCAGACGCGGCAGCATCAGGTCCAGCACCACCACGTCGTAACTGTTTTCTGCGGCGAGCCGGTAGCCGTCCAGCCCGTCCTGGGCATAGTCGACCTCGAACCCACGGCCTTCCAGATACTCCCCGATCATCTCGGAGATGTTGCGGTTGTCTTCCACCACCAGCACCAGGCCGGAGGTCTCCTTTGTCTGACGCATGGGTTTCCCTCTTTCTTCAGCTTTGTGAAACATGCCGCATCGCCAGTAGACGCGGTGTGAAGTTTTTCGGCAAGGGGGATGACGGGGGTTACAGCAAGGGTTTGAGCACGGGCCAGACGTTGTCCAGCACCTTCGGCTGGGCCGCGGCGGTGGGGTGCAGGCCATCGGACTGCATCAGGTTCGGCTGCAGGGCCACGCCTTCCAGCAGGAAGGGCAGCAGCGGCACTTTGTACTGGCTGGCCAGCTCCGCATAGGTTTTGCGCAGGCGGTCGCGATAGGCCGGGCCGTAGTTGGGCGGCACGTCGATGCCCAGCAGCAGCACCTTGGCCCCGGCCGCCTGGCTGGCGGTGATCATCTTTTCCAGGTTGCCGCGCAGTTGCGCCGGGGTCAGCCCGCGCAGGGCGTCGTTGCCGCCCAGTTCGATCACCACCACCCGGGGCCTGTGCTTGCTCAGCAGCCCTGGCAGGCGGGTCAGCGCACCGGCGGTGGTTTCGCCGCTGATGCTGGCATTGACGATGGTCGGGGGCGGTTTGACCTGCTGGTTGACCCGCTGCTGAAGCAGGTTCACCCAGCCCGACGCGGCCGGGATATTGTGGGCAGCACTGAGGCTGTCGCCGACCACCAGCACCACGTTGGCCGGTGCCGGACCTTTGGCACAGGCCAGCGCCGGCAACAACAGCAACCATGCCAGCAGCCACATCATCGCGGCCGTCCGGCCCTTGTTCATTGCTTCGTACATCGGAGAATCCTCATCGACAGCCTGTCCCCCCGCAGCGCGCCGGTTGCCATTACCGCCCACAACGTCGGCAAGTCCGCCCGTGGCCCAGAAGGTGAAGTCCACATCCTGGACAACATAGACATGACGGTGCATGAAGGCCAGAGCGTGGCCATCGTCGGTGCGTCTGGTTCAGGCAAGACCACCCTGCTCGGCCTGCTGGCCGGGCTGGACCTGCCCAGCCGCGGGCAGATCACCCTGGCAGGTGCCACCTTGGGTGAGCTGGATGAGGAAGCCCGGGCGCAGCTGCGCGCGCGTGAGGTCGGCTTTGTGTTCCAGAGCTTCCACCTGCTGCCGGCGCTCACCGCCGAAGAGAACATCGCGCTGCCGCTGGAACTGGCCGGGCGCGAAGACCCGGCGCGGGTGCGCGAGGTGCTGGAACAGGTGGGTCTGGGCCACCGCGCCCGCCATTACCCGCGCCAGCTGTCCGGCGGCGAGCAGCAGCGCGTGGCGCTGGCGCGCGCGTTCGTGGCGCGGCCGCGCATCCTGTTTGCCGATGAACCCACCGGCAGCCTGGACCAGAGCACCGGCCAGCAGATCAGCGACCTGCTGTTCGCGCTCAATGCCACCAGCGACACCACCCTGGTGCTGGTTACCCACGACCTGCGCCTGGCGCAGCGCTGCGAGCACATCTACCGGCTGGACCAGGGCCGCCTGGTCGACGCCGACGGGCTGCACGCATGAACGTACTGCGACATGCCGGGCGCGCCCTGCGTCGCGAGTTCCTGGCCGGTGACCTGCTGACCGTCTTCGCCGCGCTGGTGCTGGGCGTGGCGGTGATGACGGCGGTGGGCACCCTGGTCAACCGGGTCACCCTGGCCCTGACCAGCAGCGCGGCGGAGATGCTCGGCGGCGACCTCGGTCTGGGCGCGCGTCAGGACGTGCCCGAAAACTTCGCTGAAGATGCACGGCGGCGCGGGCTGAAGACGACGCGCATGGTCAGCTTCCCCAGCGTGCTGTTCCACGGCGACGCCAGCCAGATGGCCAACATCAAGGCGGTCAGCGCAGGTTATCCCCTGCGCGGGCAGCTGCAGGTCAGCCGCAGTGCCGGTGGGCCGGTGGAAAGCGCCGGAACGCCGCCGCCGGGCGAGGCCTACGCCGACCCACGGCTGATGCAGGCGCTGGGCCTGAAGGTCGGCGATGCGCTGGAGTTCGGCGCGGGCAGCCTGACCATCAGCCGTGTGCTGCAGGCCGAGCCTGATACCTCCGGCGAGCTGATGCAGCTCTCCCCGCCCCTGCTGGTAAACCGCGCCGACGTGGACAGTGCCGGCCTGCTCGGCCCGGGCAGCCGCGCTTCGTACCGGATGATGTTCGCCGGCGACCCCGGGGCCATCGCCGATTTCCGCGAATGGCTGAAGCCGCAGGCCAAGGGCTTCCGGGTGGTCGGCATCGAGGACGCGCAGCGCGGCGTGCGTGGCGCGTTCGACCTGGCCGGGCGCTTCCTGTCGCTGGCGGCGTTGCTGGCGGTGCTGCTGGCCGGCGTGGCCACC
>NZ_DAMDFR010000048.1:0-30897 GCF_032103445.1 Stenotrophomonas sp. | reverse complement strand
GCGTCGCCCATGGCCAGCGAGGCGGTGGTGCTGGACGTCGGGGCCAGCGCCAGCGGGCAGGCCTCGGCCGGCACGCTCACGTCCAGGTGGACGTCGGCGGCCTGGGCCAGGTTGGAGCCGGGCCGGCCGGTCATCGCGATCAGGCGGTTGCCCTGGCGCTTAAGTACCGGCAGCAGCATCAGCACTTCGTCGGACTCGCCCGAGTAGGACAGCGCCAGCACCACGTCGTCCTCGGTGATCATGCCGAGGTCGCCGTGGCCGGCCTCACCCGGGTGCACGTAGAACGCCGGGGTGCCGGTGGAGGCCAGGGTGGCGGCGATCTTGCGGGCCACATGGCCCGACTTGCCCATGCCGGTGGCCACCACGCGGCCGCGGCTGGCCAGTACCAGCTGGCAGGCCTGGCTGAAGGCATCGCCCAGACGGTCGGCCACCGCGGCCAGGGCGTCGCGCTCGATCTCGAACACCCGGCGGCCGCTGGCGACCAGGGCCGCAGGATCGGTGGAGTGAGGGGGCAGGGGCGATACAGCCATGCGGGCGCCACGCGGAAGAGTAGAATGAGCGCACATTTTATTAGGAAAGCCCGTTGGACGCCGAGACCATCCGCAATCTGATCGAAACCGGCCTGCCTGGCTCCCGCGCCGACGTGCAGGGTGACGATGGCGTGCATTTCGAGGCCACCGTGGTCTGCGAGGCCTTCGCCGGCAAGCTGCCTTTGGCCCGCCACCGCATGGTCTATGCCACGCTGGGCGATCTGATGGGCGGGGCGATCCATGCGCTGGCGTTGAAGACGGTGACGCCGGCGGAAGCCAATCGGTAAGCCGACCAACGGTCGGCTTCTACCCCGGTTCTTTTTTCCCTTAATTTCTGTAGGTTCCATGGCCAAGATCGTAGTGACCGGCGGCGCGCCGCTGCACGGTGAAGTGAACATTTCCGGCGCCAAGAACGCCGTCCTCCCCATCCTCTGCGCCACCCTGCTGGCCGATGCGCCGGTGGAGATCACCAACGTGCCGCACCTGCACGACGTGGTGACCACGGTGAAGCTGCTGGGCGAACTGGGGGCGAAGGTCACCATCGACCAGGGCACGCTGTCGCGCGGCAGCGCGATCGTGGTCGACCCGACCTCGGTGAACCAGCATGTGGCCCCGTATGAGCTGGTCAAGACCATGCGCGCCTCGATCCTGGTGCTGGGCCCGCTGCTGGCCCGCCATGGTGCCGCTGAAGTGTCGCTGCCCGGCGGCTGCGCGATCGGCTCGCGCCCGGTCGACCAGCACATCAAGGGCCTGCAGGCGCTGGGTGCGGAGATCGTGGTCGAGAACGGCTTCATCAAGGCCCACGCCAAGCGTCTGAAGGGTGGCCATTTCACCTTCGACATGGTCAGCGTGACCGGCACTGAAAACGTGCTGATGGCTGCGGTGCTGGCCGACGGCACCACCGTGCTGGACAACTGCGCGATGGAGCCGGAAGTGACCGACCTGGCGCACTGCCTGATCGCGCTGGGCGCGAAGATCGAAGGGCTGGGTACCACCCGCCTGGTGATCGAAGGCGTGGAGCGCCTGAACGGCGGTCGTCATGAAGTACTGCCCGACCGCATCGAAACCGGCACCTTCCTGGTGGCGGCGGCGATGACCGGTGGCAAGGTCACGGTCAATCGTGCACGCCCGAACACCATGGACGCGGTGCTGGCCAAGCTGGTGGAAGCCGGCGCGACCATCGAGACCACCGAAGACAGCATCACCCTGGACATGCAGGGCAAGCGCCCGCGCGCTGTGAACCTGACCACCGCGCCGTACCCGGCGTTCCCCACCGACATGCAGGCGCAGTTCATGGCGCTCAACTGCGTGGCGGATGGCGTCGGCGTGATCAATGAAACGATCTTTGAAAACCGCTTCATGCACGTCAACGAGCTGCTGCGTCTGGGTGCGGACATCCAGGTCGAAGGCCACACCGCTATCGTGCGTGGTTCTGATCAGCTCAGCGGTGCCCCGGTGATGGCCACCGATCTGCGCGCGTCGGCGTCGTTGATCCTGGCCGGCCTGATGGCCAAGGGTGACACCACCATCGACCGCATCTACCACCTGGACCGTGGCTACGAGAACATCGAAGAGAAGCTCTCGGCGCTGGGTGCCACCATCCGGCGAACCGCATGATCCTGCGCGGCCAGTTCACCCGCCGCCGCAAGGCGCTGCTGATCCTGGTGCTGGTGGTGCTGGGCTGGCTGGGCTACGCCTGGTTTGCCGGCATTGCCATCACCCAGGGTCTGGAGCAGCAGGACATGGACTGGAACGCTGACGGCACCGTCAGTCGCACGGAAGTGCTGCAGTCGTTCTACGCGGTAGGCGTGAAGGTGACCGACGAGGGCAACCGGCACTGCAAGGCGTTCTACTGGCGCAGCAGTGGCGAGCAGATCCGGGTCGATTGCCGGACGGTGTTTGGCGAGGCCAAGCCGGAATGAAAAAACGCCCGCGATGCGGGCGTTTTTTTTGATCACTTGAAGCTGCGGATGGTCAGATCCAGCGCATCCTTGCCGTCCTCACGCTGCAGCAGTCGCACCGGCACCGGCAGTTCCTTCACCACCCATGCAATCTGTTCTTTCCTGCCGTCCACGCGCGAGACCTTGGTGGCATCGTAGGTCTTGCCGGCGACGGTGACCTGCTCCTTGCCAATGGTCTTGTAGGTCAGCGACTTGATCCGCCCCTCGTCGACCATGCGGTAGGTCAGCGGCTTGCCGTCTGCGAAGTCGCGGGCGATGGCCAGGTTGATCAGCAGGGCATCCATGTCACCGGCCTTCAGCGCCACCGGGCCAGCACGATCGGGCTTGATGTCGCCCTTCCAGGTCGCCTGCTTCTTGGTCCAGTCATACGTGGCATCGACGTTGCGCTTCTTGACCAGCAGCATCGAACGGTCGTTGCTGGTCAGGGGACGCAGCTTGCCGCCGGTCTCGTCGAAAACCGTGTTCTGGCTCAGCGTGGCCAACTGGTTGCTGACGTTGAGGCTGTACTGCCACTTGTTGCCGTCGACCTTGCTCAGGGTCATCTTGCCCGGTGCCTGCACGCCCATGTAGTTGGCCTGGTAGTCGGCCGTAAACGGCTGCAGCGCCATCGCCGGCAGGCTGGTCAAGGCCAGCGCACCTGCGGCAATCCAGGTCAGGGGACGGTTGAGGATGGTCATGCTCACACTCCTTGATATTCGATCAGGCGCAGGTCGATCCGATCTTCGCCGTCTTCGCGTTGCAGGATACGCACCGGGGTAGGCACCCCGTTGGCGACCCAGAGAATGGTTTCGTCGTTGCCGCCGTTGGTGCGATACACCCGCAGCGCGTTGTAGGACAGCTCGCCGACCTGAACGTTCTCGGTCTCGGGCGCTGCCTGGTAATCGTGCTGTCGCACGCGGCCGACATCGACGTAACGGTAATGCATCTGCGCACCCGGACGGGCGTCGCGCATGATCGCCAGATTGATCAGCAGCGCGCTCTGGTCACCCGGCTGCAGCGGAATCGGCTGGGTGCGTTCCTTTTTCAGGTCACCCACCCACTGCGCGGTGCCCGCTTGCCAGTTGTAAGTGCCGGTGACCTTCTTGCCGAGGAACAGGCCTTTGCGCACGGTCGCCTGGCTGAGCGGCACGTAGACCTCGCCCTGCTTCTCGAACACGGTGCTCTGTTCCAGGTTCAAACCCAGCACGCTGGCAAAGCCGCGACGGCCGACCACCTGCATGTCCACCCGCCACTGGTTGCCGCCGGTGTGGGTGACGCGCATGGTGGCATCACCGGCTTCCTTGCCCTTGTATAAGGCCTGGTAGGTGGCGGTGAACGGTTCCAGTGGTGGCGGCTCCCATGCCAATGCGGGCAGCATCGGCGGGGCCGGCTCAGCAGGGGGCGCAGGTGCGACCGGCGGCTCCTGTGCGGCGGCAACCGCCACCGTGCACAGCAGTGCACCGAGCATCAGCACGGGTTTGAACAGCACCTTGGAAGAGGACGTTCTCATGCGGGCGCACAAACGAAGGAGGGGGGAGGATGCCAGTGTCCAGGTCAGCGGCGCGTGTGCGCCGTGACTAGGCGTTCAGTTCTCCGGCGCAATCTAGGCGCAGCGGACTGAACAGGGGGTGGCCGTCCACCTGGAGCTGACCATTGCGTTCAGCCACGCGACCGCCCACCAGCCAGCGCAGGCTGGCGATCAGCAGCGGGTGTTCCACTGCCAGCACGCGCTGGGCCAATGCTTCCGGCGTGTCGCCGGCGTGAATGGGCACGTGCGCCTGGGCCAGCACCGTGCCGGCATCCAGTTCGGGCACCACGAAGTGCACGCTGGCTCCGGCTTCGGCATCGCCGGCTTCCAGCGCACGGACATGCGTGTGCAAGCCCTTGTACTTCGGCAGAAGTGACGGATGGATGTTGATCAGGCGGCCGGCAAATCGCTGCACGAAGGCTTCGCCCAGAATGCGCATGTAGCCGGCACAGACGATCCAGTCCGGCGTGAAGCCCGCCAGCGCATCGCCGAGTGCGGCGTCGAATGCGGCGCGGTCAGCGAATTCCTTCGGCGACTGCGCCCAGCGTCGTTCCGGGGCGACCTTCAGCAATGCCGAGGCGTCGGGCTTGTCCGACAGCACGCCAATCACTTCAGCATCCAGCGTGCCGGCGGCAATGGCATCAACGATGGCCTGCAGGTTGCTGCCCCGCCCGGAGGCCAGCACGGCAATACGGGCGGTCATGCGACGACGGTGCTCCCTGGCGCGGCGAAAGCGGTTTTGACTTCAGGCTTGAGCAGCACGATCAGAGCGTAGACGCAGAGCGCAATGCCCAGCGCGCCAACGAAACAGGTCGCGCCAGCACCTGCAAGGCACAGTCTGTACCCATGGCGCAGGGTCAGGTTCCTGGCCGTTGAAAAACTGAGCGCGAACAATGCCCCGTAAAAGACTGCGGCGGTGACGAAGACAACCGCCAGCAGAACCGGTTGTGCTGCTGGGTTGCTGCTCTTCATTTCGCCCGTGTAACCCCCAATCGCTGCCAGCAGCAGCACGACCGATATCGCCAGTTGGATCCCGCCTGTCACGTAGAACAGGATCTTCAGCGTGTGCAGATGGGAGTTGATCTGGATGGGATTCCAGACGCCCGGCGGCGTCACCGGGCCGCGCGGGCCATTGAGCGGGGGAGGCGTGGCGGCCATTGTGATCTCAGGACTGAATGGAAGCAGGTACGTCGAATGCGGCCTTCACCGAAGGACGCAGCAGCACGACCAGGGTGAACACGCCCAGCACGGTGCCGAAGGGCATGAACATGCACAGGAATGCAGCCACCACCAGGCACAAGGTGTGGCGACGACGCGCGGACAGGCAGCGTCCGGCATACACAGTGAAACCGGCCAGGGTCAGTCCGCCGAGAATGAACAACCCGCCGAGGGCCACGAACACCCAGCCGACCATGCGCCCATCGTCAGCCGGATTGCCATTGGCATCGTTCATCGGCATCGCGCCGGTGATCACACCGATGCCGATGGCCACATGAATCAGCGGGAACAGCGAGAACAGCGCGGTAAGGCCGCCGACCACGTAATGGAAGATCGACAGCAACCGCAGGTGGTTGGCGTCTTCCATTGAAAGCGGTGGCGGCGGCGGGCTGGGAGGTAATGCGTCCATGCGAACTCCTTTGTGACTCAGCCGATGTGCACGCGTTCGGCACCGGTGGCCGGAACCACCTGGCCGATGGTCCAGTGGTCCAGACCCTGTGCCTTGACCGCCGCGGACACGGCGTCGGCCTGGTCGGCGGGTACGATCAGCACGAAGCCGATGCCGCAGTTGAAGGTGCGCCACATTTCGCTGTCGGCCACCGCACCTTCCTTCTGCAGCCACTGGAACACCGGCGGCAGGGTCCAGGACGAGGCCTGAATGTCCAGGCCGAGGCCTTCGGGCACCACGCGGATGATGTTTTCGGTCAGGCCACCACCGGTGATGTGGGCCATGCCGTGGATGGCCTCGCCGTGCGACTTCAGCAGGGCCAGGATCGGCTTGACGTACAGGCGGGTGGGGGCCATCAGCGCGTCGACCAGCTTGACCCCGCCTTCCAGCTCCAGGTCGGCCGGGCGGCCGGCGCGGTCGTAGATGCGACGCACCAGCGAGTAGCCGTTGGAGTGCGGGCCGGAGGAGGCGATGCCGATCAGCACGTCGCCGGCGGTGACGCTGGCTCCGTCCTTCAGTTCGCTCTTTTCCACCGCCGCCACGGTGAAGCCAGCCAGGTCGTACTCGCCCGGGGCATACATGTCGGGCATTTCAGCGGTTTCGCCGCCGATCAGGGCGCAGCCGGCCTCGGTGCAGCCGTTGGCGATGCCGCCGACCACGGCAGCGGCCGTGTCGATGTCCAGCTTGCCGGTGGCGAAGTAGTCCAGGAAGAACAGCGGCTCGGCCCCCTGCACCAGTACGTCGTTGACGCACATGGCGACCAGGTCGATGCCGATCGTATCGTGGCGGTTCAGCTGGTGGGCCAGCTTCAGCTTGGTGCCGACGCCGTCCGTGCCAGACACCAGCACCGGTTCCCGGTACTTGTTGGACAGGTCGAACAGCGCGCCAAAACCGCCCAGGCCGCCCATCACTTCGGGGCGGAAACTGCGCTTCACCAAGGGCTTGATCCGCTCGACCAGTTCATTGCCCGCGTCGATGTCGACACCGGCGTCGCGGTAGGTGAGGGGGGCGGGGGAAGACGGAGTCTGGGTCACGGGCGTCGGGCTGCGCTGGAGTGAAAGCGGGATTTTAACAGGCCACGTTGGCGCGCAGGCCCTATTCGGGCAACAATTCCCCCCGGATACGCTCAATGGAAGACCTGATGCGCCGCAGCCTCATTCTTACGATGTTCCTCGCGCTGTGCCTGCCGGTGGCCACGATGGCCCAGAGCGGCATGCGCACCGAAGGCGACGTGGCCAGTGCCACCGGGGCCTACGAGGCCGAAGTACCGGTCAACAGCCAGTCCGATGCCGACCGCACCGGGGCCTTGGCGCGCGCGCTGGGCAATGTGCTCGCCAAGCTCTCCGGCGACCGCAGCGTGATGACCCGCCCCGGCGTGGTGCAGGCGCTGCGCGGAGCCAAGGACTACGTGGAAAGCTACGACTACCGCCAGGACCAGAGCACCTCGGCCAGCGGCGCGCCCAGCTACCGCACCATGCTGGTGGCCCGCTTCCGCCAGGACGACGTGGACGGGCTGATCTCCGCGCTGGGCCTGCCGCTCTGGCCGCAGCCCCGGCCCAAGCCGGTGATCTGGCTGGCCATCGACGACGGTTCCGGCCCGCGCCTGGTCACGGTGCAGCAGGCCAATGCGGCTCGGCCGCTGCTGAACCGCGCGGTCGAGCGCGGTTACAAGCTGGGCCTGCCGACCGGCAGCGCGGCTGAACAGGCCCTGGTCGGCGCGATCTGGCGCCAGGACACCGCCTCGGTGGCGCGCGCTTCGGCCCGTTACGCCCCGCCGATGCAGCTGGTCGGCAAGCTGTACCGCGACAAGGCCGGCGGCTGGGTCGCCGACTGGGTGTTCGTCGATGGCGGCCGTGAGCTGAACAAGTGGACCACCAAGGATTCCGATGCCCGCCGTGCGATGGCCGGTGGTGCGGACGGTGCGGCTGACGCGCTGGTGAAGCGCTACGCCAAGGCCGGTGCCGCCACGGGCGCGGCCGGTACCTACACGATCGCAGTGACCGGCCTGGACAATGCCGAGGACTACATGCGGCTGGTGGCCGGGCTGCGCGAGAACCCGGTGGTGCGCAACATCACCCCGCTGCGGGCCTCGGGCAACCGTCTGGAGCTGGCGCTGGAAATGACCACCGGGCTGTCCGGCCTGAACCGCATGCTGGGCGAGAACGGCGTGATCGTGCCGCTGGCTCCGCTGCCGGTGCCGATCGACGAGAACGACGCCACCACCCTGCCGCCGCCCCCCGCCAGCAACGAGTACCGCCTGCGATGATCCTGACACCGGAAGCCGAGATCGCCCAGTTCCTGCGACGCGTCAAATATGTCCTGCTGGCCCTGGCCATCGGCTGGGTGATCAGCCTGCTGGCCCCGATCCTCACCCCGTTCGTGCTGGCGCTGGCACTGGCGTGGCTGGGCGACCCGCTGGTCGACCGGATCGAGGCCACCGGCCGCTCGCGCAACACCGGCGTGGTGCTGGTGTTCGTTGCGATGGTGCTGGTGATTACCGCGTTGCTGCTGATCCTGGTGCCGATGATCGAGCGCCAGATCGCCACGTTGATCGCGGCCGTTCCGCAGGCGCAGGCGTGGCTGATGCAGACCGGCATTCCGTGGTTCGAACAGAAGACCGGCCTTCAGGTGATGCAGTGGATGGACCCGGACCGGCTGATCGAGTGGGTGCGCAGCCACTGGCAGCAGGCCGGCGGCTTCGCCAAGACGTTCTTCGGCTACGTGTCGCGCTCGGGCTTTGCGATGGTGACCTGGGTGGTCAACATCCTGCTGCTGCCGATCCTGGCGTTCTACTTCCTGCGTGACTGGGACAAGCTGGTGGAGCGGGTGGCCTCGACCATTCCGCGCAACCACATCGGCACGATCAGCAAGCTGGCGCGTGAGTCCAACGAGGTGCTGGGCGCGTTCATCCGCGGCCAGTTCCTGGTGATGATCGCGCTGGGCGTGATCTACGCGGCCGGCCTGTCGCTGGTGGGCTTGAAGCTGGGTCTGTTGATTGGCCTGGTGGCGGGTCTGATCAGTTTCATTCCGTATCTGGGCGCGACCACGGGCATTGTGATGGCGGTGATCGCGGCGCTGGTGCAGGCGCAGGGCTTCGACCTGAAGCTGCTGATCCTGGTGGGCGTGGTGTTCACGGTGGGCCAGCTGCTGGAAAGCTACGTGCTGACGCCGCGCATCGTGGGCGACAAGATCGGCCTGCATCCGGTGGCAGTGATCTTCGCGGTGATGGCGGGCGGCCAGTTGTTCGGCTTCCTGGGCATGCTGCTGGCACTGCCGGTGGCGGCGGTGAGCAACGTGCTGCTGCGCTATGCGCACCAGCGCTACCGCGAGAGCGAGCTGTATGTGGGTGAGACGGCGATTGCGCTGGATTCCTACATCGACCGCCGCGCGGACACGATCGTGGTGCCGAAGGATCCTGACCTGAAGTGAGCATGGTGCCGCAGCTGCCGCTTGCCCTGCGCTACCCGCAGGACGAGCGCCTGGAAACCTTCATCGGCGCGCCGGACGGCGCGCTGGCGCAGCTGCGCGCGATTGCGGTGGGGGCGGCGCACGACTGGGTGTACCTGGAAGGGGCGGCGGGCACGGGCAAGACGCATCAGGCGCTGGCGATGTGTTCGCTGGCACAGCAGGCGGGTCGGCAGCCGACCTATCTGCCGTTGAAGGCGGTGGCGGGGCGCGTGCGTGCGGCATTGGAGTCGCTGGAGGGGCGCGACCTGGTAACGCTGGATGGGCTGGACGCGATCGTGGGCAACCGCGAGGACGAGGTGGCGCTGTTCGATTTCCACAACCGGGCGCGCACGACGGGCATCACGCTGATGTACACGGCGCAGCACGCGCCGGACCAGCTGGGGTTGGTGTTGCCGGACCTGCGTTCACGCCTGCAGCAGTGCGTACGGGTGGTGCTGCAGCCGCTGGATGATGAGGGGCGCGCGGCGGTGCTGCGCGAGCGCGCGGTGCGGCGCGGGCTGAGCATCGACGAAGCGTCGATCGAATGGCTGCTGACCCGCACAGGCCGCGAGCTGGGCAGCCTGGTCAGCCTGCTGGACTGGCTGGATCGCGAATCCATGGCGGCGCAACGTCGCATCACCGTGCCTTTTTTGCGCCAGGTCGTCGAGGACGGCGCGGCGCGGTTGTGATTGCGCCTACAGCCCTCGGCTGAGGCATCGCTTGTTTGGGCCGACGGGCGCGGGGGTACGGGACACGCCGTAAACCCGTCCATGGGGGCTCGTCGAAAACACCCATGTTTTCAACGGTCCCGTACCCCCGCACCCGTCGGCCGCCCCCGACAGTGTGTCGGGGGCCATGGGAGAGCCGATGCCAATCTCCTGCTGGTCCGGGTGCCGCGTAGAGACACGCCATGCGTGTCTGCGTCACAGGTCGCGAAGAGCCTGGTCCAATGCTGCCAACCGCTCCGGCGTACCGACATCGGTCCACTTGCCGCGATGGTGCTGTCCGCTCACGCGCCCCCGCGACATCGCATGCCGCATCAACGGTGCCAACCCGAACTGTGGTGGCGTCGCGGCGGCCCCTTCTGTGTCGCCAATCACCTCGCGCCAGCTCTCAATGATCGCCGGACGATAGATGCCGACCCCGGCATAGGTCAGCCGCGGCGCATCACCCTCATTGCTCACTTGCCCATTGGCGTGCAGGATGAAATCACCACGCGGGTGCTGCACGGGATTGTCGACGAGGACCAGATGCGCATCGCCCTGCGGCTGTTTCGGCAACGCCGCGAAATCCACGTCGGTCCAGACATCGCCGTTGACGACGAGGAATGGCTGATCACCCAGCACAGGCAATGCATTGAGAATGCCGCCGCCGGTTTCCAGCGGTACCGGGCCTTCGTCCATGTAATGCAGCTTCAAACCCCAACGGCTGCCATCGCCGAGCGCGGGTTCAAACTGATCGCCCAGCCATGAGGTGTTGATGACCACGTTATCGATGCCGGCGGCGGCGAGGCGTTCGAGGTGCCAGACGATCAGCGGCTTGCCACCCGCCACCAGCAGCGGCTTGGGGGTGTGCAGGGTGAGCGGGCGCATGCGCTCGCCTTTGCCGGCGGAGAAAATGACGGCCTTCATGCGCGTTCGGCCATGGCGGGCTTGATGCGTTCCTGCAGCAGCTGCTGCAGGCCGGCCAGTTCGGGGTGGCGCGGCAGCACTTCGTCCAGGTACTGGATGAAGCGCGGTGCGTCGGCGAAGTAGTGACCCTTGCCGTCGCGGTCGCGCAGGCGCACGAAGATGCCGAGGATCTTCAGGTGGCGCTGGATGCCCATCCAGTCGGCGTCGCGGAGGAACTGCGGCCAAGGGCGCACGGGTAAGCCGGCGGCCAGTGCTTTGGCGTGATAACGGGCGAGCCAGGCGTCCACGCGTTCCAGCGGCCAGCTCAGGAAGGCGTCCTTGAACAGGCTGACCGGGTCGTAGGCGATGGGGCCGCGCACGAGGTCCTGGAAGTCGAGGACGGCCGGTCCGTCTTCCACGGGCATCAGGTTGCGCGGCATGAAGTCGCGGTGGGTGAGCACCTGGGGCTGCTGCAGGGCGTTGTCCATCAGCCGGCGCTGGGCCAGCTGCAGGGCTTCCACTTCGCCGCAGTCGAGCTGCAGGCCGAGATGGCGCTGCAGGAACCACTCGTCGAACAGGCCGGCATCACGCTGCAGCAGCGCTTCGCCGAACACACCGAAGTCGTCAGGCACCGGGATGGACTGCAGGCGGATCAGCTGCTCGAACGCCGCGTCGAACCACGCATCTGCGTTGTCGTCAGTGATCGCGCGGGCGAGGGTGGGGCCGCCGAGGTCTTCCAGCAACAGGAAGCCTTGGGCTTCGTCGCGGGCGAGCACCTTCGGCACGCGCACACCCTGCGGTTCCAGCAGGTCGTGCATGCGCAGCCACGGGCGCACGTCTTCCAGCCCGGGCGGGGAGTCCATGACGATATGGCTGCCGCGCGCGCTGGTGGCACGCCAGTAGCTGCGGAAGCCGGCATCGACCGAGGCGCGGTCAAGCTGGGTGGTGTCATCGGCCAGCGCGGTGCGGGCCCAGTGCAGCCGCAGCGCGGTGCGCTGCGGATCGGAAGCGGGATCGTTCATGAAGAGTGGGTAATGAAAGGGTCAGCGCTTGCCGCCGCTGAAGAGGCGCAGTATCGCCAACACCGCAATGGCACCAAGCGTGGCACCAATGAAGCCGGCCGGTTCGCCTGGCGCGTACCAGCCCATGTACTGACCGAACCAGCCGGCGACCAGTGCGCCGACGATGCCCAGCACGATGGTCAGCAGGCAGCCCATGCGGTTGTTGCCGGGCATGAAGAAGCGCCCGAACAGGCCAACGAAGAAACCGACCAGAATGATGTAGAGCCAGCTGGTACTGCCGAACAGTCCGTCCATCGTGCGGATTCCTGCGGAAGATGGACGCAGCCTATCAAAAGCCTGCGTCCATCCGCGTGCGCTCCCGTAGAGCCGGGCTTGCCCGGCTGTCCGTCAACCCTCAGCAGCAACCATGCCCGCCATGACGCGTGCCGCTGTCGGCAGCCACCGGCGAACCGCTGGTCTCACCGCGCAGGCTGGCCGCGTGGTGTTCGCTGATCACCTTCGACACGCAGGCGGTGACCCGCTTGCCCATCGGAATGTGCAGGAACTCGTTCGGGCCGTGTGCGTTGGAATGCGGGCCGAGCACACCGGTGATCATGAACTGCGCGCCGGGGAACTTCTCACCCAGCATGCCCATGAACGGGATCGAGCCGCCTTCGCCCATGTACATGGCCGGCTTGCCGAAGAAGGTCTGGCTGGCGTCATCGATGGCCTGGGTCAGCCACGGGGCCATCGCCGGCGCGTTCCAGCCGGAGGAGGCCTTTTCCAGATCCAGCTTCACTTCCGCGCCGTTCGGCGGGTCGCGCAGCAGGGCCTGCTTGAGCAGTTCGCCACAGGCCTTGCCGTCCGCGGTCGGCGGCAGGCGCAGCGACAGCTTCACGGCGGTATGCGGGCGCAGCACGTTGCCGGCCGAGGCCAGCGGCGGCATGCCGTCCACGCCGGTCACCGACAGCGCCGGACGCCAGGTGCGGTTGAGCACCAGCTCGGACAGGTCGTCGGCCATCGGCTTGAGGCCGTCCACCAGCGGGAACTTGTCGAAGATGGCGGTATCCACCACTTCAGCCGCACGCTTGGCCTGGTCCAGGCGCTCAGCCGGGATCTCCACGTGCATGCCGTCGATCAGGATGCGCCCGGTGTTTTCGTCTTCAATGCGCGACAGCAGCTGGCGCAGCAGGCGGAAGCTGGACGGCACCACGCCGGAGGCATCGCCGGAGTGCACGCCTTCGTTGAGCACCTTCACCGAGAAGTTGCCGCCGGTCAGGCCGCGCAGCGAGGTGGTGCACCACAGCTGATCGTAGTTGGCGCAGCCCGAGTCCAGGCACACCACCAGCGACGGCTTGCCGATGCGGTCGGCCAGGTGGTCCACGTATGCCGGCAGGTCGTAGCTGCCCGATTCCTCGCAGGCTTCGATCAGCACCACGCAGCGCGCGTGCGGCAGGCCCTGTTCCTGCAGCGCCAGCACGGCAGCCAGCGAACCGAAGATGGCATAGCCGTCATCCGCGCCGCCGCGACCGTACAGCTTGTCGCCACGCAGCACCGGCACCCACGGGCCGAGGTCGTCGTCCCAGCCGGTCATTTCCGGCTGCTTGTCCAGGTGGCCGTACAGCAGGATGGTGTCATCGCCGGTTTCCGGGCCGGTGGCCGGAATTTCCAGCAGGATCAGCGGGGTACGGCCTTCCAGACGCACCACTTCCACCTGCAGCCCCGGCAGCTTCTGGGCTTTGGCCCAGTTCTCCATCAGGGTCACGGCCTGTTCCATGTAGCCATTGGCCACCCAATTGGCGTCGAACATCGGCGATTTGTTGGGAATGCGGATGTATTCGACCAATTGCGGGACGATCTCGTTGTCCCACTTGTCACTGACGTATTGGCCGAGTTTGGCGCTGTCCATCTGAAGCTCCGAATGCTTGGGTCTAGTCCGCCCATTCTACGCCTGCTGCCCGTGTAGGAATTTTCCTACACCACATCGGGTATTTGGCCGGCTGTGTGAAGGCGATGTGGACGATAGGATGGCTGCATGTGGCGGGGCACACTCGCAGCACCGACGGGATCAGCCGGTTGCTACCGGTGCCGGGCCACAGGGAGCTACACGGTGGGGCTTTGGAAGTCGTGTAACGCACTCGTGCTGGGGCTGTTGTTGAGCGGCGCTGCCTGGACGGCAGAGCGGATCAACATCAATACCGCCGATGCGGCGGCGCTGGAACAGGGATTGACGAATGTCGGGCCGGTCAAGGCTCAGGCGATCGTCACATACCGGCGCCAACACGGTCCCTTCCTGCGGGTCGAGGATCTGACCCGGGTGAAGGGGATAGGGACAGCAACAGTCGAACGGAACCGACAGCGGATGACGGTGGGCACCAGGCAGGCACCCACAGCGGCACCGTCCAGGCAGGACGTGCCGGCACCCGTACCACGGCGCTGACGTAGGGGATTACAAGGGGATTGGTCGCGACAGGCAGGATGCCCGTCAACGGTGGCTGCGGCAGGACGCCGCAATCGCCCCGACAGCCGCAGGGATGAGGCACGCACGGATGCTGCGACAGGGATTGGCGCGGTTCCACCGGGAAGGTGGTTCCAGACCCGGGAAGGGTTATTGGCGGATATACGGCCGAGTGCAGGGAGCATGGCCGGCACCCATTCTGGGCAGGATGCACAGGGGGAAGGCGGGAAGCCGACACGGATGTACCTGATTGCCCGGTCTACACAGGATGTGTGGCCGGGCAATTTTGTTTTGCATTGAGTCGAGACGCGCATGGCGCCTCATTACGGGATGTCTCGTTCGTGTAGCGACGCGCCATGCGCGTCGTGGACAGTGGGCATGCTAGCGTGGCATCAGCCCTCAAGGATCGACCCGATGATTGCACGCCGCACGTTTATCAACGCTTCGATGGGGATGCTCGCGCTCGCCGCCGCACCGGCCTGGGCCGTCGCACCCGCGTCCACCGAAACCCCGCGCGGTCCCACCGACCTCAAGCCCGGCGAGTTCCTCTGGCACCCCGAAATTTCCCCGGCCGGGCCGATCGTGCTGGTGGTCAGCCTCGATGAGCAGCGTGCCTACGTCTATCGCAATGGCATCGCCATCGGTCTGAGCACCATCAGCTCCGGCAAGCCGGGTCATGAAACCCCGACTGGCGTCTTCACCATTCTGCAGAAGGACAAGGACCACAAGTCCAACCTCTACAACAGTGCGCCGATGCCCTACATGCAGCGGCTGACCTGGGACGGCATCGCCCTGCATGGCGGCAACCTGCCCGGTCATCCGGCCTCGCATGGCTGCGTGCGCCTGCCGCAGGCGTTCGCGCAGAAGCTGTTCGGCGAGACCAAGCGCGGCGACACCGTGGTGGTGGCCGACGCCAAGAGCGCGCCAATGAGCCTGGCGTACCCGGCGGTGCTGGCACCGGTGAACAGCATCGGCAAGCCATTGCCGGAAACCACCGATGCGCCGGATCACTACTGGAATGACGCCGCCGCGCCGAGCGGGCAGGTCGGCATTCTGGTCAGCCTGCACGACCAGCGCCTGTATGTGCTGCGCGATGGCGTGCTGATCGGCGAATCGAAGTTGCAGGCCAAAGCCTTGCCGGCTTTCGAGGGCACCACGCTGTTTGTGATGCAGCAGGGCTTCGCAGAGACGCCCAGCCCGCTGGATGCGACACAGAAGCTGCATCGCTGGACTGCTTACCCACTGCTGGGCCAGAGCGCCGGCAATGCCAGCCCGGATCTGCTGGCCACGCCCAGCCTGCCGATGGCGCTGCCGCCGGCGTTTGCGGAGCAGTTGTACAAGGCGCTGGTGCCTGGGACTACGTTGCTGGTGACCAGTTTGCCGGCGGTGCGCCCGGTGGCGGATGAACAGAACCTGCAGCCGGTGTTGGAATCGGACGCGGGCGCGCCCACGTTGTAGGGATGTCATTGCGCCTGCCCTTATCGTTGTTGCTGACCGGTCTGGTATCGGTCGGGAC
Source organism: Stenotrophomonas sp. (assembly GCF_032103445.1). Taxonomy (GTDB): domain Bacteria; phylum Pseudomonadota; class Gammaproteobacteria; order Xanthomonadales; family Xanthomonadaceae; genus Stenotrophomonas. The sequence continues at coordinate 15,201 of NZ_DAMDFR010000048.1, read as the reverse complement.
GGCCGCCGCCGAACCCGGTAGCGCCGGCCGTTGGCCGGCCCAGGCGGGGTCGAACGGCGGACAGAAAGCCGGGCAGAGCCCAGCTCTACTGGCTGAGGCGCTTGCACGGGCCGCGCCGGCGGCAGATCGCAAGGTGCTCCAACTGGCGACGACTGCCCTGCAATGCGCCTTGCGCCAGCCCAATTCCGCAGTCGATCCCACCCGCCTCGCGGTGATCGACTACTCGCGCCCGTCCACCGAACAGCGCCTGTGGGTGTTCGATGTCACCCAGCAGAAGCTGCTCTACCAGGAGTGGGTGGCACATGGCCGCAACAGCGGCAGCAACCGCACCGAGCGCTTCTCCAACCGCGACGGCAGTTTCATGTCCAGCCTCGGCGGCTTCACCGCCCGGGAAACCTACATGGGGGGCAATGGCTACTCGTTGCGCCTGGACGGGCTGGAACCCGGTTTCAACGACAATGCGCGCGACCGCGCCATCGTCATGCACGGGGCACCCTACGTGAATCCGTCGGTCGCGCAGCTGCAGGGCCGGCTCGGCCGCAGCCTGGGTTGCCCGGCGGTACGCCTGACCGTGGCCAAGCCGTTGATCAACAGCCTGCGCGGCGGTGCGTTCGTGTTTGCCTATTACCCGGACAAGGAATGGCTGGAGCATTCGCGTCTTCTGGCTCCCGATTGCGGCGGCCGCCCCGGTTGAGTACGCGCTGCGGCACAATGGCCGCATGAGCGAATCTTCCGTGCTGGGCGGGACCACCCGCGTCATTCCGTCCTTTGAATATCGCCGCGAGCGCTGGCGCAACGGCCTGGGCTGGACGCGGGAGATTCTGCGCGTGCCGGACAGCGAGGACTGGCAGGTGCGACTGTCGATTGCCGAGATTGAACAGGATGCGGCGTTCTCTGCATTCCCGGGTGTAGAGCGCGAACTGGTGCTGCTGCGCGGGGAGGGGGTGCGGCTGCGGTTTGCAGATGGGCGTGTGCATACCTTGTTGCCGCCGCATGATCGATTGCGGTTTGCCGGCGAGGAGGCCATTACCGGTGATCTGATCGATGGGGTGACCCACGATTTCAATCTGATGTGGAAGCGTGATGCGGTACAGGCCGAACTGCTGCACCGGCCGCTGGTGGGCAGCATGTTCTTTTTCACCGAGCCGGGGACGGCGTGGGCGGTGCATCTGCTCGCCGGGCAGGCGGAGTTTGAGGGTGAGGACGGGTTGCCGCCGATGGCGGCGGGGGATACCGCGTGGCTGGCGGCGGGGGAGCGCCGACGGTATGCGTTGAGTGGGGGCGGGGAGCTGTTGGCTATTCGGGTGGATGCCAACGGCGCTGCTTCGGGGTAGGTGCGGCGTTCGTCGCACTGATCACCGATGCGAGCCGTCGTCTGTCGACCGACGCTACCAGGTCAACAACGCCGACGGATCAATTGCACGGTGCAATGCGTCGGCATCGGATGCGATGAATGTGAAGCATCGGTAGGGTCGCACGACAGTCGACCGCCGATGACGGCGATCGGCCCATTAGGGCATGAACCCGAAACGAAGAAGGCTGTTCGCCCTAATACACATCCCGCCGATAACGCCCGGCCATGATCAACGCTTCCTTGCCCTCGCGCTCCAGCGCCTGCTCGATCACCGCGTCCACCGCCGGTGCCATGCCCTGCAGGCTGCCGCAGACGAGAATCGTCGCACCCTCACGGACCCACTGCCGCAGCGTATCCAACTGCGCAGCAAGACGATCCTGCACATAACGATGTGCACCACCGTCGCGACTGAACACCGCATCCAGCGGCGCGATGAATCCGTCGCTCTGCCAACGCAGCAGGTCGTCGCCGAAGTGGAAATCATGCGAGGCGGTGCGCTCGCCAAACAGCAACCAGTTGCGGCGGGCCCCGGCTTCCACCCGCGCCTGCAGGTGTGCGCGCAGGCCGGCGATGCCAGTGCCGTTGCCGATCAGAATCAACGGAGCATCGGTCGGCGGCGCATGGAAGTTGGGATTGGAGCGGAAGCGCAGGTCGATGCGTCCACCCAGTTCGGCGTAGTCGCACAGCCAGCCGCTGCCCAGCCCCGGCGTGCCATCCGGGCGCAGCAGGCGGCGCAGCAGCAGCGTGACCTGGCCTTCAGCGGCGGTGCTGGCGATGGAGTACTCGCGATGCGGCAGTGGCTTCAGCGAGGCCACCAGCGCCGCGTCATCCGCCGGGACCGACTCGGGCAGTTGCGGTAGATGTGAGCGGGCGAGGTGCGTGCGCAGTGGCTCGCCCTCGATCAGTCGCGCGCCGTCGCGCCCATGCGTGGTCAGCCACGCATCGACCTCGGCCGGTGCATGCTGCGGGCCGATCTCGACCACGTCACCGGCCTGCCAGGCAGGCAGCACGCCGTCTGCGGGCACCAGATCCACCCGCCACGTGGCAGCACCGGGGCTGCCGACATTGACCTGCCCGCGGTGCCGCAATGTCCACGGCTGGTACTGCGCCGGTGCCCAGTCTGGCAGTTCAGTGGGGTTGCCACCGAGTTGGCCCAGCAGCTGCTGCCAGTGGCGCAGCGCGGCCGGGTCGGCGTTGTCCACTTCAACGGTGTCGAACAGTGGATGTGCACCGTGCTTGCGCAGCCACGCATCCAAGTGGTGACCGAACCCGCAGAAGTGGCCGTAACTGCGATCGCCCAGCGCCAACACGCCGTAGTGCAGATCAGGCAGCTTCAACGACTGCGGCATCACCCTGCGCAGGAACGGCAGGGCATGATCCGGTGCGTCGCCCTCGCCGGTGGTGCTGGCAATGAACAACACGCGTGTACTGGATCGCAGCAGATCTGCGTCCACCTGGTGCAGGCCGCGCAGGCGCACCGGTAACCCGGCAGCACGCAGCGCTTCGGCACTGCGTTCGGCCAGCTGCTGGGCAAAACCGGTCTGGCTGGCCCACACCAGCAGCAGGGCATCGCTGCCGATGGTGGTGTCGTCGCGTGTGCGTCCGCGCCACCACAGCCAGCCGCAGAAGGCCGCATAGGCAAGCAGACTGCCGGCGGCCCAGCGCCAGTGCGAGGCCAATGGCGCTGCCTGCCACCACGGCTCGGCCAAGTGCAGTTGCAGTAGCAGCACGGCCAGAACGGCGAGCAGCACGCCAACGGCGATGTTGCCCAGTACGGCGCGGCTCATGCGGCCGCCTGTTGTGTGTCGAGCAGGCGCTGGAACGCCGGGCTCAGGTGTTCTTCAATCCCGTTTGCCGTGCGGGTGACAAAGCGTGCGGCCAGGTCATGTTCGCCCGCGAAGGCCAGACCCTGCTCAGGGCCCATCACGGTCAAGGCGGTAGCCCAGCCATCAGCATGCATCGCATCGGCGGCGACGACAGTGACGGCCGCGGCGGCACGGGTCACCGGTGAACCCGTACGCGGGTCCAGGGTGTGGCTGTACTGCACGCCATCGGCGGCGTAGTGATGCCAGCGGTCGCCGGAGGTGGCGACGGCCAGATCGTCCAGAGCGAGCACGCGGGGTGGATGGTCGGCGGCCGCATCGGCTTCGGGTTCTGATTCCACCAGCACCCGCCACGGTTGGCCGTCGGGCTTGGTGCCATAGCCGTGGAGCTCGCCCCCCACTTCCACCAGGGCCGCGCTGATGTCCTGCCTGCGCAGCCAGGCACTGACCGCGTCCACGGCGAAACCTTTGGCGATGGCGGACAGATCCAGTTCCAATCCGCCGGGTTGGGTGAGCTGGTTGCCCTGCAGCGAAAGTCGTTGCCAGCCACAACGTGCGCGGGTGGCGTCCAGTAAGGAGGCGTCAGGTATACGCCGCGCATGTGCGTGTGCGCCGAAGCCCCACAGGGCGACCAGCGGCCCGACCGTCGGATCAAACGCACCGCCGCTGCGTGCGGCGATGTCCAGGGCGGCACGCAGCACGTGGCCGAACGGTTCGGGCACCGATAACGCGGTGCGTGCGGGTGCGGCGTTGAAGCGGGAGATATCGCTGCCGGCTTCCCAGGTGCTCATCTGCGCCACCACCGTGTCCAGCTGCGCCTGGATGCCCGCATGCAGCGGGTGCAGGTCGCGGCTCGGCGCGGCCACCAGTGTGACCTGCCAGGTGGTGCCCATGGTGTGGCCACCAAGGCGCGCGATGTCGGGGGAAGCGGAGGTCATGTGGATGCAGGTGATGCTGGATGGTGCGGGGTGATTCGGGGCGAACCGGGATGATGCGGATGATGGGGAACGTAGAGCCGGGCTTGCCCGGCTGCACGTGATGTCGGCGGAAAGCAGCCGGGCAAGCCCGGCTCTACGGGGTTTCAGTAGCCGGGCCTTCCGTCCGCGCGATTACTGCGGAAGCACTTCGAGAGTTGCGACGTAATTCAACCGACGCGTCTTCGCCGGCTTCAGCGAAGTCTTCTTGTCCTCGCTGCTGGTTTCCAGCCAGTACATGCCCGCTTCCGGCCAGGTGACAGTGAACTCGCCCTTCTTGTCGGTGGTGACTTTGATCTCGTCCTGCGCGTTGCGGTAACGGGTACCGCCGCGGACGATCTCCACTGCCAGTTTGGCGCGCGGCTTGCCGTCGACCAGAACGCGGAACGTGGCCGCTTCACCGGCAGCCAGATCGTTCGGATGACCGACGGCCACCAGTTCGATGCCCTGCTTGGTCGGCTTCAGCGCGGTGTCGTTCGGAGTGCCGTTGGTGACGAAGGTTTCCACCCGGTTCACCGACTGTGCGACCTGCAGCTTCTTGGCCTTCTTCGGCACTTCGGTGGCGAAGGTGGCCGGGGTGCCGCGCCAGCGCTTCGTCTGACCGTTCTCTTCCCACGTCGCCGACAGGCCATTGTTGACCGAGGCCAGACGGTAGGTACCCTGCTGGGTCAGCTCGAGGTCGAACACGCTGCGGTACTTGCCGGTGGAGCCATTCTGCGGCTGCACGGTGGTGCCGTCGGGGGCGGTGATGACGATGCTCTCCAGGCGCAGCGGCACGTGGTTGAAGTAGAACAGGTCGTTGGAAATCGCCGCGTCGACGGTGATGGCCGGGCTGTTACCGGCGATCACGGTCTGCGAGGGCAGCAGCCACGCCTTGTGGGCCAAGGCGGAGAACGGAAGTGCGGCAGCCAGGGCGGCGGCTAGGACAAGCGAGCGCTTCATCAAAAACTCCATGTACGGATGAGGGATATCAGGGCTTGACCGACAGCGTCACCAGGCCCAGTTCGGTGCTGCCCTGCGCCTTGCCGGACTGCGGGGCAGTGGCCGGCCAGGTGAAGGGGATCTTGAGCAGTTCGCGGCCGCCGACTTCACGCACGGCTTCCACCACCAGAGTGTAGTTGCCCGGCGCAAGGCTCTGTAGTGACACGCCATGCGTGTCTGCTTTCCGCGACGAGAACGACAGCGCATGGTTGCCTGCCGGACGTGTCGGCCCGGTGACGCCATCAACCGGCACGGTCAGGGTGCGGCCGCTCTTGCGCCACCACTGGCGCAGGTCCGGCAGCCACTTGGTGCCATGGCCTTCGGCATTGCCGCTCTGCTGGTACCAGACCGACAGGTTGGCGGCGACCTTCTGGTCGGCCCCTTCCAGCCATACCGCCACATACGGGCGGTGGTATTCGGCCACGTTGAGCTTGGGCACCTCGACGTTGATGTCCAGGGTGGTGGCATAGGCCGGCGAGGTGGCCAGCAGGCCGCTCAGGGCGATGGTCAGGGTAACGCGCATGGTGCGGCTCCGTAGGGCAGGTCAGTGGATGAGGATCAGGGCGATCAGCAGCGGCACCATCAGGCCCACGCCGACCAGCGGCCAGGTCATGCGGCGCTGGCGGGCATGCAGGTGCAGCAGGAACAGGCCGGTGATGCAGAACACCAGGCAGGCCACGGCAAAGATGTCCAGGAACCAGCCCCAGGCCGGCCCGGCGTTGCGGCCCTTGTGCAGGTCATTGAAGTACGAAACCCAGCCGCGGGCGGTGGATTCGTATTCCACCGCACCGGTTTCGCGGTCGATGCTCAACCAGGCATCGCCGCCGGGGCGGGGCAGGGACAGATAGATTTCCTCCGGCGACCACTCGGCCGGCCGGCGGCCGATCGAGATACCCAGTTCCTGGTCGAGCCAGCGGGTGGCCGGGCGCGGGATCGGGGCATTGCCGTCTTCGCGTGTGCCGAGCTTGGCCAGCAGGTCGGCTGGCAGCTGCAGCTGCTGGTTGACCACCTGCGGGGTGGCCTCGATCTTCGCCGCGTGGTTCAGGGTAAGGCCGGTAGCGGCGAACAGGATCATGCCGATCAGGCACACCGCTGAGCTGATCCAGTGCCACTGGTGCAGGGTGCGCAGCCAGAAGCCGCGGGACTGTTGCTGCTGCACGCTGGAAGACGGGGTGGCCAAAAGGCGGGGCTCGGGATTCAAGACGCGAATTACACCATTGTTGAGAATGGTTCGCAATTGATGCGCGGGATCCCGGTAGCGCCGGCCGTTGGCCGGCCCGCATGAACCCATCACCGCCTGGGCCGGCCAACGGCCGGCGCTACCGTCGGTGCCCCGAAACTCCGTAGTGCCACGCCATGCGTGGCAACCACGCACCGCGCGGCACAACCGTCCGAAGACGGCCGGCCGCCGGACCCGGAGGCGATCCTCAGAACTTCGCGTTCAACGAAATCCAATAACTCCGACGCTGGTCCTTGGTCGCGTAATCGTCCACGCAGTTGAACTCGCTGTCGCTGATCAACACACACGACTGCGAGACGAAATCCTTGTCGAACAGGTTGTTCACCCGTGCATTCAAGGTCAGCCACTGGTTGATGTTCCAGCTGCCACCGAGATGGAAGATCGTGTAGTCCTCGTAGTAGCGCACCTGCGAAGTAGCCACCCCGCCCACATTGGTCACCAGCGTGTCGCGATACCGGTCATAGCGGCCTTCGCCGATCAGCGACAGGCTCACCGCGTCGTTGATCTGCCAGTTCAAACTGGCATTGGCCATGTGCTTGGCCGGGGTGGTGCTGCCGCCGACCGGCTTGCCCTTGTCCACGCCACTGGTCTGCTCTGACTTGGTATAGGTGTAGTTGCCGCGCAGCTGCAGGCTGTCCAGCAGGTCCACATGCGCCGCCGCTTCCACGCCGCGGGTTTCGGCCTTGTCGATGTTCACGCTCTGGCTGAAGGTGCTGTAGCCCAGCGCCGCCCAGCCCGGGCCCACGTCCACGCAGTAGCCGCTGCCGGCCGGGGCTACTTCGCAGTTCGGGAAGGTGCCGCCGCTGGCGATCTTGTCATCGAACTTGTTGAGGAAGCCGGTGACGTTGAAGCCCCAGCGCTCGCCCTCGTAGTACGACGCGATTTCGTAGTTGGTGCTGGTTTCCGGCTGCAGGTTGGGCGAGCCCACCAGCGGCAGCACGCCCTGGCCACCGAAGCCGGTCACGCCGGGGAACAGCTGGTCCGGACGCGGGGTCTTGTAGCCGGTGCTGACGCCACCCTTGAAGGTCCACGCGTCGCTGGCGTTCCACACCAGGTAGGCGCGCGGGCTGACATGGCTGCCGAAGATGTTGTGGTCGTCGTAGCGCACGCCGACGGTGGCGGTCAGCGCGTCGGTCAGCGCCCAGTTGTCCTCGGCGAACACCGACCACATGCGGTGCTGCTGCTTCACGTTGTCGCGGTAACCGGCACCGTCCATGCCGAACACACCGTCGATCATGTCGGTGTCGTTGTACTGGCCACCCACGGTCAGCTTGTGCGCGCCGAAGCTCATGTCGAGCATGGTGTCGAGCACGTAACCTTCCAGCTCCATGGTGCGCAGGGGGCGCGGCAGGAACGCGTTCAGACGCGCGGCTTCGTCAGCATTGAGCGCGGTCAGCGCGTTGGCCCGGCCGGCCGCACAGTAGTTGGCGGCACCGGTGCGACGGCAGACGTCGTTCCACAAGGTCTGCAGGTCGGCGCGTTCGTCCAGGGTCAGCGGCAGCGAACGGCCGAGATTGTTGCTGGTGGTGTGGGTCAGCGTGGTCTGCCAGGTGCCAAAGCCATAGCGACCGGTGTGGCTCAGCGCCAGCTGGTCACGCTCGTAGCGCTGGTAGGCGGTGTAACCCACGCGCGGCTGCACCACGCGGCGGGTGATGGTGCCGGTGCCGTTCGGGTTGGGGATGGTGGCATTGCCCACGCGCCACAGGCTGGCGGCGCTGTCCAGGGTGCCGGTCTGGCCTTCGCTGTTGTCGTACTTCTGCCGCGACACGTCGTAGTCCAGCGACAGATCGTGGTCGTCATTGATATGGAAGGCCAAACGCACGCCGGTGTTCCAGTTGGTGTTGGCCACCGCCTTGCCGCCGCCGCCGAAGCCGATGCTGCGCTCCCACAAGCTGCCGTCGGGCAGGGTCAGTGCGTCCCACTCCGGGTTGGAGGCTTTGGCGTCGTAGTAGCTGCCGCGCACGGCCAGGTCCAGGCGCTCCTTCACCAGTGGGCCGGTCAGGTACACGTCGGTGGTGCGCGCATCGCCGAACTGGTCGTCCTGCTGCACGGTGAAGCCCTGGGTGATCGAACCGTGCCAGCTGTCCTGGTTGCGGCGGGTGATGATGTTGATCACGCCGCCCATGGCGTCGGAGCCGTACAGGGTGGACATCGGGCCGCGCACCACTTCGATGCGTTCGATCGCATCCAGCGGCGGCAGGTAGGCGAACTGGCCGCCGCCGAAGTTGTTCGGGTACAGCTGGCCGACGTTGCTCTGGCGGCGACCGTCGATCAGCACCAGGGTGTATTCGGACGGCATGCCGCGCATCGAGATGGTGGCGCGGCCGTTCTTGTCGGTGGTTTCCATGCCGACGTCGATGCCTTCCACGTCGCGCAGCGCGTCGACCAGGCTGGTGTACGGACGCTTGCTCAGCTCTTCGCGGCTGACCACGCTGATGCTGGCCGGCGCGTCGGTGATCTTCTGTTCGAAGCCCGAGGCGGTGACCACCACCTGGTCCAGGGTCTTGGGATCACCGGCGGCATCACCGGCAGCGAAGACAGGAGCGCTCAGTGCGCTGAGCAGGGCGATGCTCAGCGAGCAGCGGGACAGGGACGTGCAACGACGATGGCGCTGGGCCATGGCAGATTTCCTTGCAAAGGGTGCAAACGCGGGAAGGCCGGGGCCGAAGGCCACAGCACGGAAACAGATCAGGAGTACGGGCGCGCGACCGCAGCGGTCGGGCCAGACCGGCGCGAACGCGCCGGGAGCGGGCAATCAGCCCTGGGGCGGTGCCTGGCCGCGCTGGACGCGCAGCCCGGGAGCGGCAGGCAACGGCGCAGCCGGTGCCGAATCGATGGCAGGCACAACGTGCGGCGGCAGATCGGCCAGGGTGGCGATCAACGCATCAAAGGATTCAACCGGAGCCGGTTGCGGATCGCGTTCGGCCTGGGCCGTTGCCCGGGTGCTGGCGGCGCGTCGCAGCTTGGCCGGGGATTCCTCGGCCAGTTCGCCGCCGCGGCGGTCTTCCGCCGGTTGCTGCAACGCGGTCGCGGCCGCATTGGGGGCGTGGCCCAGCAGGGGCAATCCGGCCACCAGCATCGACAACAGGGCCAGCCACGCCAGCACCGTCGCCAACGCCGGGCGCTGCCCGCGCATGGCGGGGGCAAAGCAGCGGTGGCGTTGTGGGTGGCGCACGCAGGAGTCCTTTCAGGATGCGGCGCGGATTGTAGTGAGATTGAAACGCAGATGCAAATAGGAATAATTTACATCGACACCCGGTAGGCGACGACCGTTGGTCGTCGCGCCCGGACTACGTCTCGCTCCAGCGTCGCAGCAGGTTGTGATACACCCCGGTCAGCTGCAATACCGCTGACGCATCCGCCCCGGTGACGCGCAGCGTTTCAATCGCGGTATCCATCTCCAGCAGCGCCCGCCGCTGGCTGTCGTCACGCACCATGCTCTGCACCCAGAAGAACGACGCCACCCGCGCACCGCGGGTGACCGCGCTGACCTTGTGCAGGCTGCTGGACGGATACAGCACCAGATCGCCAGCGGGCAGCTTCACTTCATGCTCGCCATAGGTGTCGCTGATGATCAGCTCACCGCCGTCGTAGCTTTCGGGGTCGGCCAGGAACAGCGTGCACGACACGTCCGAGCGCAGGTGGGTGAGCTCGCCATCCAGCTGCTGGCGTATCACCGCGCCATCAACATGAAAGCCATATTCGCCGCCACCTTGGTAGCGGTTGAAGCGCGGCGGCAGGATCCGCAGCGGCAACGCGGCGGCAAAGAACAGCGGATGCCGTTCCAGCGCCGCCAGCACGATGCGTCCCAGCTCGGCCTTGAGCGGGGACGCATCCGGCAACTGGTCGTTGCGTTTGACCTGCGCGCCCTGCACGCCGACCGTTTCGCGGCCGTCGGTCCAGTCGGCAGCGGCCAGGGCCTGCTGCAGATGGGCCAGTTCGTCGGGACGCAGAACGTTCGGAACGTGCAGGAGCATGGCAGGAGCCCTTAGAAGCGGTAATCCGCGCTGAGCAGGAAGCTGCGCGGCGCGCCCGGGGTGTAACGGTACCCGCTCTTGTTGATCGCGGCCACGTACTCCTTGTCGAACAGGTTGTAGCCGTTCAAACGCAGCGACAGGCGGTCATTGAACGCATATGAAATCACCGCGTCGTACACCGTGTACGACTTGGTGAACGCCGGCGTCCCCACCGCGCCATCGGTGCCACGGTGCATCTGCCCGGCATAGCGCACGCCACCGCCCACGGTCAGCCCGAACGGCAGCGCGTAGGTGGTCCAGCCGGTGAAGGTGTCGCCCGGGGTGTAGGTCAGGTTGCGGGTGCCGTCAGCGGCCACGTTCGCGCCTTCTTCCACTTCGGTGTCGAGGTGGCTGTAGCCGGCCGACACCGACCAGTTGTCGGTGATGCGGCCCACGGTGGACACTTCGATGCCCTGCACCGACTTCTTGCCGGTCTGGGTCGGGTTGCCGGCATCGTCCAGCACCTGGGTGTTGATCTCGTTGCTGACCTCGGTCTTGAACAGGGCCACATTGAAGGCCAGCGCGTCATCCAGGAACGCCCACTTGGTGCCCACTTCGAAGGTCTTGGCCTTCTGCGGGTCCAGGCGCGGGTTGTCGGCGCTGCTGGCCGAGCTGCTCAGGGCGAAGTTGCTGCCGCCCGGGGGCTGCTGCGAGATGGCGTAGTTCGCGTACAGGCTGACCACGCTGCCCACCTTGTACACCGCGCCCAGCTTCCAGTTGAACAGCGTGTCCGAATGTTCCAGCGACGGGTTGGGGATGACCGTGCCGGCCGGGTTGCTGCCACAGGCCGGGCCGCGACCGCCGCAGACCGAGGCGCTTTCGTACTCGGTCTTGTAGTGGTCCGCGCGCAGGCCGGCGGTGACCAGGAAGCTGTCACCGAACGCCAGGGTATCGAACAGATACACCGAAGAGGTGGTGGTCTTGCCGTAGCTGTTCGCGCCGTTGTGCGCCCAGGTCAGGCCGGTGGCGTTCCAGTCCGGGTTGTACAGGTTGGCGGCCGACCAGGTGGTGCCGCCGGTGGCGGCCTGGCCAAAGCTCTCCAGCTCCTCGCGGGTGAACTCCAGGCCGGTGCTCAGGGTGTGACGCACCGCGCCGGTGGCGAAGTCGGCGCGCAGGTTGAGCTGATCGGTGAGGATGGTGTTTTCCTGGTCCTTGAAGGTCGGCAGGCTGCGCGCGATCGTGTAGGTGTCCAGGTTGTTGCGGTCGGTGTACCGGATGTTGCCGGTCGGTGCGCCGTTGGCCCCGCGGGTGCCGGTGCCCATGAAGGCGGTCAGCAGGTAGTCCTGCACGGTACGACCCCAGCGCGCGGTGTTGGTCAGACGCACGTTGTCGTTGAAGTCATGCTCGAAGCGGAACGTGGCCATCTTCGCGGTGACATCGTCGTGGTCGGCGCGGGTGCCGTAGAAGTTTTCCGGATCCACCGGGTGCCCGGCCAGCTGTTCCAGCGTCGGCTGAGGGGTCCAGCCGGGCAGGCCCAGGGTCGGCACGCCGCCGTCGGGAATGTTGTCCTGGTCGACGTACAGCAGGTTCAGGAAGTAGCGGGTGTTCGTGCCCAGGCCGAAGCCCAGCGACGGCGCGATGCCCCAGCGCTTGTTGTTGACGTGGTCGCGGCCGGGCTGGTCGTTGTCCTGCCACATGGCGTTCAGGCGCAGCGCACTGGTTGCCCCCAGGGTCTGGTTCCAGTCGGCGGTGGTGCGGGCCTGGTCGTCGGTACCGACCGAGACGGTGCCGGCCAGCGAATCGTGCAGGTTGGCCTGCTTGCTGACCATGTTGATCGCACCGGTCGGCGCGGACCGACCGTTGTCGGTGCCGGCCGGGCCCTTGCTCACTTCCACCTGCTCGGTGTTGAACACATCGCGTGAGATCGAGCCGAGGTCGCGCACGCCGTCCACGAAGATGCTGCTGGAGGTGTCGAAGCCGCGCATGAAGATGCTGTCGCCGGTGTTGGTGTTGCCGTTCTCACCGACGTAGAAGGTGCCCACGCCCGGGCTGTTGCGCAGCGCTTCGGTGAGGGTGGTGGCACCCTGCTGGTTGAACAGGTCGCTGGTGATCACCTGCACGGTCTGCGGGGTGTCCTGCAGGCTCTGGGTGAATTTGGGCGAGGACAGCTTCTCGGCCTTGTAGCCGCGCACCGCGTGCACGTCGATCTGGTCGAGGGTCTTGGCCGGGTCGTTGGCGTCGGCCTGGGCAGCCAGGGGCAGGGTGGCCAGGCTCAGGCCGGCGACCAGGCTGGCGGTGGCCAGGCCGGTGGCGCTGCGGGAGGGGGAAGCGTGCTTGCGGCTCTTGATCATGAGGTGATGGTCTGGAAAGGGAGACGGATGCCAGGACGCGCGCACAGGCGGGGGAGCCATGCGCGTGGGGCGTGGGACAGCGGTAACGGAAACAGGGAAAGCGCCGGGCGTGGCCCGGGACCGCGCGGTCAGGCGCGGCGCGACAGATCAGGCCGCGCGGGGCGGAGCCTGGGACAGGTGCGAACGCTGTAATCGCGTCGCGAAGGTGAGGCTGTTGCCATGCGGGGTCTGCGGCATCCCGCGTGAATCCGCCAGTGCCCATGCAAGCGCGTGGGACGCCAGCGCGGTGTTGCCATCACGTCCCGTGTCGGGCTCGGCTTCGCCGCGTTGACTGCCGTGCGTGCCGCTTTCGATGGCCACCGGAGCCGGCGTGCCGTTCTGCGCCGGTGCCGGGGCCTGCGTCAGTGCCGACAGAGGACCCATTGCCCCCGCCAGGCGCGCACTGCTGCCGCCGCCGAGCGCCACCAGCAGGCACAGGGCCACTACCGCGCTGGAGACCAGTGCGATCAGGCGTGCAGGCAGGGCGGTGTCACGGGCGGATGCCATCGGACAGGCGGACGCGGGCGGAAGGAATCGCCAAGATAACACAAACGATAATGATTCGCATCCGTTACCGCGCGTGACACAACGTCACACCCGGTTACCCCGGTGGGGCTCAATCGCGGTCGTCGCGGGTCCAGACCCCGTCGTGCTCGCGCTTCACCGGAAACTTGGGCACCGGGGTGTAGGCCGGCGCACACAGCGCCCGACCGTCACGCACGTCGAAGCGCGCGCTGTGCAACACGCATTCGATGCTGCCTTCCTCGGTATTGAAGGTGCCCGAGGACAGCTCGAACTCTTCATGCGTGCACTGGTCCTCGAGCGCATACAGCTCGCCGTCGAGGTTGAACACCACGATCGGCGTTCCGGTGACTTCGTCAAACGTGCTCTTCATCTCGCCCGGCAGCAGCTCGGCGGTGGCGCAGACGAAGGTCCAGGTCTCGCTCATGGCTGTGCCACCAGCGGCTTTTCCAGCACTTCAAAGCGCAGGTCGTCGCGCTTGGGAATGCCGAAGCGCTCGTCGCCATACGGGAACGGCTTCTTGATCCCGGTGCGGGCATAGCCGCGGCGCTCGTAGAAGGCGATCAGCTCGTCGCGGATGTCGATGACGGTCATCTGCATCACCGGCACGCCCCATTCGCGGGCGGCGTGCGCTTCGGCCGCGTCCATCACCTGCTTGCCGATGCCGCCGCCCTGCTGGGCCGGATCGACCGAGAACATGCCGAAATAGCCCTTGCCGCCTTCATCGGCCACATGGGCGCAGGCGACCAGTGCGCCGTTGCGTTCGGCCAGCAGCACGGTGCTGCGCGGGCGTTCGATGTCGGCCTGCAGGCCGTGGGCGTCAATCCGCGCACCGTCCAGCATGTCGGCTTCGGTGGTCCAGCCGGCACGGCTGGCGTCACCGCGGTAGGCCGAGGTGACCAGGGTGATCAGGGCGGGGATGTCGGCCAGGGTGGCGGCGCGGAAGGTCAGGGTGCTCATGCCCCGCATTTTAGAGCAATGCGCGCCCCGCGCTGGAAGCGTCACAACGCAGGGGCCGCAGCGAGAGGAGGTCGCCGCCGTGGGATGGCGCGGATGGGCCGGAAATCGGAGCTGCATTCCAAATGGTGGGGGCAATTGGGGCTGTTCTCGCGCGCCGCGCGCCGCGAACCCAAACGGCGATGAAATGTGCGACCGAGGCGCACCGCCCCGTCGTCCTACGATGTGTGCGTTTGTTTCCAGCGTGGACAAGGGCGATGAAAAGGATGATGTGGGGCGGGCTGTGCGTGTTGCTGGTCGCCTGTACCGGCGGCAGTGAAACCGGCCCGCTGGAGTCGCGGCAGCAGATTGCGGCCGAGCAGGCGGCACGTGCTGGCGACCTCAAAGCGATCAAGCGCCTGATCGCACATTACGACGCATTGCCGAACGAGCAGGCGGCCGCTGAACGCTGGCGTGAGCGGGCGCGCAACCTGGGTGATGCCCAGGAACTGTATTTCCAGGCCGCGCGGCGCTTTGTGGCGGCCGAGGTGGAGGTGAATGACGAGGCGCGCTATCGCCTGCTGCTGGAAGCACACCACGCCGCACAGCGCGCGCAGGCCAGCCACCCGGAGCGGTCCACCGAACTGCTTGAGCAACAGATTGCCCGGGCGCTGGAGGCGCAGTAGCGCCGGCTCAACGCATGAAGAATTCAACCGGGAACGACAGCTCCACCGGCGCACTGCGGTCTGCCGGCACCGGCGGCAGTGGTTCGGCACGGCGGAAGGTATCCAGTGCAGCCTGGTCGAGCAATGCATGGCCGGTGCCGTTCTCCAGCGCCAGCGCGAGCAGTTTGCCTTCGCGCGACAGGCTGACCCGCACATACGCCACGCCTTCCTGGCGGCGCGCGCGCGCCGGCACCGGGTAACGTCGGAAGCGCTCCAGCCGTGCCATCACCCGACCTTCCCAGCTGTCGCGGCCGGGCGTCGCTTCGCTCGGTCCGGGCGGCAACGGCGGGCTGGGCGGGG
>NZ_DAMDFR010000047.1:0-31516 GCF_032103445.1 Stenotrophomonas sp. | reverse complement strand
CGCCGCAGCTCGGGCACAGCCCGCGCTTCTTGCAGGAATACGCCACCAGCCTCTCGGCACGACAGTGCTCGCAGACCACGCGCAGGAAGCCGTGCTCGAGCACGCCGCAGCGCAGGTAGGTCTCGAACTCCTCGCGCACATACTCGGGCAGCGGGCGGTCTTCTACCTCACGGCGCGCGAGAAAGTCCGGCCAATGCGCCTGCAGCAGGTCTGGAAGCAGGAGGTTGGGCAAGATTTCTCGCCTTGCCGAGCGGCGGCCGCTGAATGCGACTGTGCAGTTCCGCAAGGGGAACGTCCGCACCAATGTCCAGATCCTCGACATTTCCACGCATGGCGTGCGTATTGCCGCGATCCAGGCGCTCCGTATCGGGGACACCTGCTGGATAAGGTTGCCGCAGCTGGAGCCCCAGCAGGCGAAGGTCGTGTGGGTGGATGAATTCGTGGTCGGCTGCCAGTTCGCCCGGCCGCTGCATCCTTCCGTATTGGATAATATCCTGCGCCTGCGGCAGCCCGCCAGCCGGAAACCGGAGTAGGCAAGTCACCCCCGAACAGGCGGCCGCCGGACCTCTTTGCGGCGCGCGGATTCCCCTGACTGCAAAAAATGCACTAGGCTGGGACGATGTCCGACCTGGCCCTTGTCCTCGCCCTGCTGATTTCCGCCATTGTCATGTTCGCGATCGGCCGTCCGCGAATGGATGCCGTTGCGTTGATGATGATCGTGGCGCTGCCGCTTTCCGGGGTCATCACCGTCGAGCAGGCATTCGCCGGCTTCGCGGATCCCAACATCATCCTCATCGCCGCGCTTTTCGTTGTGGGCGAGGCGCTGGTCCGGACGGGCGTGGCGCAGATGCTGGGGGACTGGCTTGTCAGCAAGGCCGGCCGCAGCGAGGCCCGGCTGATCGTGCTGCTGATGATCGTCGTGGCGGGCATCGGCTCGTTCATGAGCTCGACCGGCGTGGTCGCCATTTTCATCCCCATAGTCCTGCGGATCGCGCGCAACGCCCGCATTCCCGCCAGCCGGCTGATGATGCCGCTGTCGGTCGCGGCATTGCTCAGCGGCATGATGACACTGGTCGCCACGGCGCCCAATCTCGTGGTCCATGCCGAGCTCGAGCGGCATGGCTATGAGGGATTCAGCTTCTTCGCCTTCACGCCTTTCGGCCTTCCGCTGCTTGTCCTGGCCATCATCTATATGCTCGCCGCGCGCCGTTTCCTCGCCGGCGTGCCGGAAGCGGAGCAGGGGCCGGAACGCCCCACCCTTCGCGATTTCATAGAGAAATACGGACTGGAGGGCCGCGAATACCGCTTTGCGGTGGATCCCTATTCTTCCCTGATCGGACGGCCGCTCGCCACGCTCGACCTGCGCGGCAGCGCCGGGATCAATATCATCGCCATCGAGCGTGAGAGGCGCTTTTCCCGCCAGCTTCTGCGCCCGCACGCCCACAGCCAGCTGGAGGCCGGGGACATATTGATGATCGATGCGTGCGGGCGCGATCTCGATATCGGGAAAGTGACTCGCAGCTTCAGGCTGCACCCGATGGAACTGGCCGCCAATTATTTCGGGGATCGCAGTCAGGAGATCGGCATGGCCGAAGTGCTGCTTTCTCCGGATTCGAGGCTGGTGGGCAAAACCGTGGCGGAGGCCGATGTCCGATCGCTTCACGATGTGACGGTCGTCGGGGTCAGGCGCGAACGCAAGGCGCTGGAAGAGCCGGTGACGGAAGTGAGGTTCCGCGCCGGGGATATACTCCTTGTCATCGGCCCCTGGCGCGCGATAGAGCGTCTGCCGCGCTCGCCGGACCGGCTGATCCTGCTGAACCTGCCTGTCGAGAGCGACGATGTAGCGCCCGTCCGGTCGCGCGCGCCATTTGCGGTGGCGATCCTGCTCCTGACGGTCTTCATGATGGCCAGCGGCATCGTGCCCAATGTTCTGGCGGCGCTGATCGGCTGCCTGCTTTTCGGCCTTGCCGGCTGCGTCGGCATGAACGGCGCCTACCGTTCGATCCATTGGCAGACGCTGGTTCTGATCGTCGGCATGCTGCCCTTCTCGATTGCGCTGCAGGAAGTGGGCGGGATCGATCTGGCGGCCGATTGGCTGTTATCGACGGTAGGGTCCGGTTCTCCGCGTGCCGTGTTGGCTGTTCTGTTCTTCGTCACCGCCCTTCTGGGCATGTTCATCTCCAACACCGCGACCGCCGTGCTGATGGCGCCGGTCGCGCTTGCCCTTGCGGCGGGGCTGGAGGCTTCGCCCTATCCCTTCGCCATGACCGTGGCGCTTGCCGCGTCGACGGCCTTCATGACTCCCGTTTCATCGCCGGTGAACATGCTGGTCGTGGGGCCGGGAAACTATCGCTTCGTCGATTTCGTGAAGATCGGCGTGCCGCTGGCGATGATCGCCCTGGTGGTGACGGTCCTTCTCGTGCCGGTTCTGCTGCCGCTATGATGCGGCAATGCCTTGGAGTCTGGATTCAACGTGGCTTTTTTGTTCCTGATTACCCGGCTATCGCATCCACGGTTGCCATCCGATAGGGCAGCGGCGGCGTACGGAGCAGCACGTAGGTCAATCGTGCAACCAGCCGATGCAGTTCGAACCGTCGGTTGAACCGATAGCAGAACTCGCCCAGGTAGCGTTGGGCGTACTTGCGCCGGGGTCCATGGTAGGTGCCGCGCAGAGCGGTCTTCACGTTGCCCAGCATGACGTTGACCCAGCGCAGTGCCGGATGGTCGCACTTGTGCCCACCGCTGCCCGTCCGCAGCCGGCGATGGCTGGTGCCGGCCACCTCGCCCACCGCATTGAACCCTGCCAGGGCATCGGATACGACGACGGTATCGGGGGCCAGGTGGCGCGTGGCCCAGGCGCCGATCTCATCGGCGCTGAATCCCTTGACGACATCCAGCCGCATCACTTCCGGATGGCCCTCCTCGGAGCACTGCACGGCGGCCACGAACGCCTGCTTCCCGTCGGCACCGCGGCCACGTGGCCCACCCCGGCGCTCGCCGCCGAAATAGGCATCGTCCAGTTGGACCCAGCCGGCCAACTGGCGCCTGCCTTCACGCTCGACCATGGCCTGCATCAGCTTGTGCTTGAGCAGCCAGGCCGCGTCGTAGCCGATCCCCAGCTCCCGCGACAGTGCCAGAGCCGATCGGCCCGTCTTGGTGTTGGCGCGCATCCAGAACTGACCCACTTTCGGCGGTGATGCGCGGGTAAAACTGACCCACCTGAAGCCCACATCCTGAGCATCTTTTGCTCGGGGGATTTCAGGAGTGATCACCATGGTCATGTTGGCCAAGATCCGGCGGATGCATTTCCGCGATGGCCTGCCGCTGCGCGAGATCGCCAAGCGCACGGGCCTATCCCGCAATACCATCCGGCGATGGCTGCGCAGCGGCCAGTCCGAGCCGGTCTATCCCAGGCGAGCCTCGCCCTCCCGGCTCGATCCCTACCGGTCCCAGTTGGAGACGTGGCTGCGTGCCGACAGCCATCGTCCCCGGCGGGAACAACGCACCGCCAAGGTGCTGTTCTCGCAGTTGCAGGCGATCGGCTATCCGGGCACCTACACCCGGGTGACGGCCTTCATCCGCCAGTGGAAGGCGGCCGGCGGCGCCAGCCGCCGCCCGGCCTTCGTGCCGTTGCACTTTCCTCCGGGTGAAGCCTTCCAGTTCGACTGGAGCCGCGAGTACGCCTTCGTCGGCAGCCACGCCAAGATGCCGCTGGATCTCGCCCACGTGAAGCTGGCCTGCAGCCGCGCCTTCTGGTTGGTGGCCTATCCCACCCAGAGCCACGAGATGCTGTTCGATGCTCATACCCAGGCGTTTACCGCCTTCGGTGGCGTGCCGCGCCGCGGCATCTACGACAACATGAAGACGGCGGTGGACGGGATCGGCCAGCACCGGGAACGGCGGGTCAACGCCCGCTTCCACGCCATGACCAGCCACTACCTGTTCGCCGCGGAGTTCTGCAACCGCGCCGCGGGTTGGGAGAAGGGGCGGGTCGAGAAGAACGTGCAGGACCGGCGCCGACAGATCTGGATCGAGGCCGGGGCCCGCCACTGGCCAGATCTGGACACCCTCAACGCCTGGCTCGCCAGCGAGTGCCGCGCCGCTTGGCCGATGCAGGCGCATCCGGATGCCTCCGACATCACCGTGGCCGAAGCTCTGGAGGACGAACAGCCCCACCTGATGCCGATGCCCGCGCCCTTCGACGGCTACATCGAGCGGCCGGTGCGGGTCAGTTCGACCGCGCTGGTCAGCTTCCAGCGCAACCGCTACAGCGTGCCGTGCGAACACGCCCACGCCGTCGCCAGCCTGCGCGTGTATCCCTTCGAACTGGCCGTGGTGGTCGGCGAGGCCGAGGTCGCCCGCCACCGGCGCAGCTTCGAGCGTGATCGGGTCCACTACGACTGGCAGCACTACATCGCCCTGGTCCAGCGCAAGCCGGGGGCACTGCGTGACGGCGCGCCGTTCCTGTCCATGCCCGATCCGCTGCGCAAGCTGCAGCAGGTGTTGCTGCGCCAGCCTCACGGCGACCGCGCCATGGCCCAGGTGCTGGCCGCCGTACCCGTGCACGGGCTCGAAGCGGTACTGGTGGCGGTGGAACTGGCACTCGAGTCCGGCCTGGTGCGCGCCGACCACGTGCTCAACGTGCTGGGGCGATTGCAGCATCCGGACCGCACGATCGAGACGGTCGCCTCGCGAGTGACGCTGCGTCATCCGCCGGTGTCCGATCCGGCCCGCTACGACGCCCTGCGGGAGGCAGATCATGTCGACGCCTGACCTGCCGCTGCGCATGCAGCAGCTCAAGCTGCACGGCATGGCCAGCCAGTGGCCCGAACTGCTGGCCAAGATGCGCCTGCACACCATGGAGCCCGAACACTGGATGGCCGAACTGCTGCAGGCCGAGTCCGCCGAACGGCAGGTTCGTGCCCAGGCCAACCAGATGAAGGCCGCACGTTTCCCCGTCCATCGTGACCTGCTCGGGTTCGACTTCGCGGCCAGTCCCGTTGATCGCGCACTGGTCGAACGACTCCACCAGGGTGACTTCATCCACACCCCCGAGAACGTCGTCCTTGTCGGTGGACCGGGCACCGGCAAGACCCACCTGGCCACCGCCATCGGCATCCAGGCCGTGCGCCAGCATCGCCTGCGCGTGCGCTTCTTCTCCACCATCGAACTGGTCAATGCGCTGGAGAAGGAACAGGCCCAGGGCAAGGCCGGGCAGATCGCCCTGCGCCTGACCTATGCCGACCTGGTCATCCTCGATGAACTGGGCTACCTGCCGTTCACCCCCTCAGGCGGCGCGCTGCTGTTCCACCTGATCAGCAAGCTCTACGAGCGCACCAGCCTCGCCATCACCACCAACTTGGCCTTCTCCGAATGGGGTCAGGTGTTCGGCGACGCCAAGATGACCACCGCGCTGCTGGATCGCATCACCCACCACTGCCACATCCTGGAGACCGGCAACGACTCCTGGCGGCTGCGCAACAGCACCGCCGCCAACAAGACCAAAGCCAGAATCAGGGCAAAGGAGGCCACCACCCAGACCACCAACTGATACCCTCAGCCCCGTACACCGGGTGGGTCAAAGTTCAACGCGCAGCCTGGGTCAGTTTTAAGTGCGCGCCAACAACTAGCCATCAACTCCGTACCAAATGAACTGTGCCGCAAGGTAGATATCACTCCTACGGCCAGCAACGAGAACGCCATTGCAGCGATAGCCGGCCAGTAAGCTTGAATCAGGTTCATCCATCGCATCCCACACTCCAGTGACCCGAAGCTACTCCACGTGAGTCTCAAAAACTGAGACAACAACGCTCAAGTGAGACATCCTCGCTCCCTGCTGCATCAAGATCTGCCAACTGTTCGACCGCTTGCCGATGCTCGATGCAATTCGAAAATCTACCTACTCTTCCCTTTCGCCCCATGTCCTGACCGATCAACCGCAGGCAGTGGTTTATCCAAATTCAAGCTATCCATCCGCACGTTGTTGGCGTACGCGTTGTATTGCCACCGCCGAAATTGATCAAGCAGCAACGTGTTGGTGGCTTCAAGCCGGCTCACCTGCGCCTCAAGATCCGCGATCCGCCGATTTGCAACTTCCATCGTGAAGTCTCTTGGCCGTTGATCCCTAACCTCTCTCAGCTCCTGCTGCCGACGCCGGTAGTGTTCCTTGATTGCAGGATAATTGAGCAACGCATGGCGGCTCACGGAATCGATGCCAAGCGCTTGGGCAACTCGATCGCAGTAAGCATCCCAGGTCAACTTGCCTTCCCATTGATCCAATACCCGCAGGATCTTGGGTAGGGTCGATTTCGTGACAATCTTCTTCGGCATGGCTTTATGCGAGTGCCAAGGGAATTACGCGAGGATGCAGAGCCAGAGCATCGGGCAGGACTACGCCTAGTTCAATCAGCGCTCGCCGCACTGGCGAAGGATCGTGACCATCTGGAATGCGCAAGACAGTGCCATCGGGCACGCCATCATGCTCCAACGTCATGCGCATCGCCTGCACATGTGCCAACTTCCATTTATGGTTGTCCACCCATCGGTCTGCGCCGAAGTCCCCAGCTTCGCGAGCCTCGAGGGCCCGATCAAGAAGCGCTTTGGTTTGCGCCTCCAGAAGCAGGATTCGATCCAATGTCACGTGATCCCCCTTGATGCATACATGCTCCTTGCAAGTCATGCATTCACGCTGTTTTTGGCAGGGACTCATCGCGTAATCGTGAACGCACATCCCGTAGAGCGTAGCTTTGGCGGTCCCCAGGCGATCTACCCCAAGCTCTTGATAAGTGACCGGTTGACGGCTCTGGAATCGTTCAAGTAGCGACTTATGTTCCACCTTGAGGATGTCTCGCACCTCTCTCATGCGCTCCTCTGGCGAACGATGATCGTAGTGCGCGTTGTCGGCAACACGGGCGCGGCCCGACCACTGAGCCAACGTCATCTCGTCCATACCGCCCCGCTGACTCAGGGTATTGAGCCAATGACGGGGCTGATGAGTCGTGAGCTTGATTGGACTTCCA
The DNA here is from genome assembly GCF_032103445.1 of Stenotrophomonas sp. Lineage (GTDB taxonomy): Bacteria > Pseudomonadota > Gammaproteobacteria > Xanthomonadales > Xanthomonadaceae > Stenotrophomonas. The sequence goes on along the minus strand of NZ_DAMDFR010000047.1, from coordinate 24,497 downwards.
TCTGAGTTCCGATAGCCCTTCTTCTCGAAGAGCGAGAGATCCGAACTCCCGCCCAGGCGATCATTCACCATCGTTGATGTGGCGATTGCCCATGAGAACCGCTTGACTTCATGTTCGCGATGGAACTCGTTCACGCGGTGCAGGCAGAGGGCATCCCAGATCTTCACTGTCCTGCTGTCATCAATGAATGGCCAATCCGGCCCGGCGCACCCTTCAAAAACGTAGGCGGCCAGATCCTTGTAGGAGATGTCACCCCGATCAAGGAGCTTTTTCAACCGCTTGTCCCCAACCACCTGCGACCAAGTGGGCGTGCCGTCAGTACGGTACGTTTTTCTGTGAACCCGAAGCCCTAGAGCAGCTGCCACTTCATTCGGCATCAGCAGACGATCGGCGGCATCGCCCACCGTCACCACACAGCCCGGATGATCCATAAATCTTCCAGGGTGATCATGAGCGAAGCGGGCAGCCGCACGAGCGGGAGCGCCGATTTGGGTCAGCCGACGCACGGCTTCGATGACAACATCCTGCATCACCGAAGGCACCCACTTCTTCGTGGCTCCCTTGCCCTTCGCTGCCCGCCATCGCAGGCACATTTGCGGCGCTCCATATTCGTCGGTATCCCACTGAATGCAGTCAACTGGAAGCGCGAGCACCTCAGAAATTCGCGACGGTGCAACCATCAAAAGCGTGGCGATAGAGGAAAAATATTGAGTCTCGACATCATCGGCGGCTGCAAACATTTCAGCCAAAGCGAACATTGCCTCGTTGGACGGCAGCTTCGCTGCACGGTGTGCTTTCCCCGCGCCTCCGATGTCTTCGGTCAGTATCTTCGGCTTCGGGAACGGCGACTTCCACTGCTGCAAGGAAGGGACAATCTTTTTCTCCCGAAGGAATTCGACAATGCGAGCCATCTGACGCCCCGTCTGGCATCTCTCGTCGTCGCTCTTGTAGAACTCCCGACACTTGGCAGCCGCCACATCCATCACAGCCCCGTTCAGGCCGCTGACGTCGGCACCTCCGCGGGACTCAAGAAGAGCCGCTTCAATGCAACGCAATGCTCGAAGCGGATAGTCAATGTTCTTAACGGGCTTGTGACTGTACGTATAACGAACGTATGCCTTGGCGAATTGGATGAACGGCTCTGCCATCGGGGTGAAACGATGGCTCGTTAATTCCTTCGTCTTCGTGGCAAATACAACTGATGTCTTTCCAAGCCTCCACTTGTGCTCTTCCCAACCGTCTCGCCCACCGAATGCGGTTAGATCTTCACGTGCAAGCCGTATGAACTCAGCCAAATTTTCGCTGGCAAATCGTGCGTCACGCGGTACAAAGAGGACGACATCAGCCATCGGCCACCTCAGCGAGGCACGATGCGCCAGCCAGTTGTTGACGCATGGCAGCGCACTTCGAGACGCAGTCTTCCACAGCAAGTATCAGGAGATCATTGGCGTTGACCACCACCTCCGCACATCCAGCCTCCTTCACCCTGAGTTTCTCAGCGTAAAGATCCTCGAGCACTTCCGAATGTGGAGCGTCGAGCCAGGGCTGGAAGTGCACGCATGTATAGCAAGCGCGATATCCACTGGCGCAGAAGCCAAAGTTTCCGCATGTCCCCACGGCGTTCTGCCGATCATTCGACACACGACTGGTAGGGTCGTCGCCGCGTATCGCGTCACGTTCGCTGCGAACCAGCGTTCCTAGACAAGCTTGTGCAAATGGCGCAAGGGCGGGGCCCACTATCCGGTCGATGAACACCGCCTCTTGGGCCGTATTCTCGGTATAGACCTTGACCTGCTGGATGTCGGATTGGTCCAACAACTCTGCGATCACGTATGCCCCGAATCCTTCCCTCCGAAGTTTCGTACCTCGTGTGTAGCGGAATCTCGTGGCTGTGAGGCGGAGATATTCGCCAGTCCGCTCCGAGCGCGCTGTGCACGCTTGTGCGACGCGCTGTAGCGCCTGACTAAATGATGTCGTCGTCGCGTGCAAAAGATCAGGCGTACCTCCAAGAAGCAACTCTTTAAGCGCGAAACCATCGGTGTTGCGTCGAAGTGTGTACGCCTTGGATGCATTGATGAAGATCGGAATTTCATCCCGCAGCGATGCGTGCAACGTATATCCCACTCGACTCTCGACAAGTTTGACTGAGCCCCTGTGCTGTTGCTGCAACACAACGCCAAGATCGTTCGGGATTGGAAGTGAACGAAACTCACCGCGGAAGGAGCCACCTCGCTGCTTGGAGCGTGGAACATTTAGCGTATAGAAGCTATCGCCTGCCTTCGGCAAAGCCAGATCCTTGCCTCTGAGCGCAGCGATCTGGATGGGTCGCCGAGCAGTCATTGCCAGCATCAACAGATAGGCGTAATCCTCGAAATCAATCGTTTTCTGGACCACCGCGAGATTCGCCCAATCCAATAGGGACTGCAGCTCAATATCCGTGAAAGGTCCCGTTTCTGGGCAGCCGTTTGCCACAGCTGCGCCTTTTTCATTGCCGGTGATACGCCAACCTTCAAGTAGTTCAACCACATCCTTGGAGATCCCAGCGAACCCATAGTCATGCCATGCCAGCAAGAACCCCTTGAGCCCCCCCAGATTCCACTCCCCATCCAATCCGAGTGAGGCTCTCCAGTTCATGAGCGAAGCCGGAGACACTTCAGCAGACCCCGTTTCACGAATGAACCGCTTCATGCGCTCAGCCATGTTGTAGGTATGTGAGGCGGATTGCTCCTCTGCGTAGCGCTGAAGGGTGAGGCGGGCACCCTGCCTACAATCCGGCTCAAGGTCATCTATGACACCAAGCGAGATTTGAACATCCTTATTGAGCTTCCACTGCATGTCCTTCGGATCGAATGAATAGCCATCCTTCGATATAGCCATACGCGGCGAAGCAGTCTCTGGTACGGCTGCATTCGCCTTAGCGCTTGCCTTCATCACCCACCTTCTTATCGTTATTGCGAGCAAGTGCGCTGCCAAGCAGTCGCATGGCCTTGTCGGCCTGTTCACGGATATGACGCTCGTTATAGACCTTGCCCGACTCCTTGTTGCGATGTCCATTGAGGTGTGCACGAATGTCCTGCTCGCGACCCTCCCTAATGATCTGCTCGGCGTCATTGGAACGCGACGCTGCATTGTGTTGATCAATCGCTAGCGACAGCGCGTAATTCATGTGATGGCGCAGTGCATGAGGATGTATGCCCGCCAGTTCTGGCGAGACCGCGCTGACTCGCTCGATGACTCGGTACAGGCCATTCTTCGACAGCGGCCTCCCAAAGGTCTTCCCGGCCTTGTGCGATACGAAAACGTAGGGATGTCGTCGCGCTCCAGGAATGCGTGCACGCACTTCAAGGATGTAGTGCTGGACCAGCTTTGCGAGCTCGTCCGAGATCGGCAGAATGCGCTCTTTCGTTTTGCTGGTCGGCTGATAAGCGCGAGGATCGTGCACGTCATCGTGATTGCGTCGAACGCTGACGCTTGGCTCGTGCCCAAGATGAAACTGCTCCACCCAAAGGCTGAGCAGTTCGCCCGTTCGCATGCCGGTGACTCGATACAACTCGATGATGATCGCATTCCGCAGCTGGATCGTCGGATCGCTGAACGGGTTCTCGTCGCTCCCGATGGCGATGACTTCCCGCAGCCGCTTGACCACCCCTGGATCAGGCGACTTCTCGACCGGCGTCTGAATGAGTCCGTGCTTGGACCCTCGTGGGCGGTGCTTTCGAATGCGCTTGCCCATCTCAGCCAAATCGTGCGCAAACTCCGCAGAGTTGCGATGCTGGATGATGACGCCGCCGAGGAACTCCAGGTAGTCCGCGATCGTCGTCATGCGGTTGTAGGCCACTCGCTGGGTCACCGAGGGACGCGCCACCGTCGGGCCTACCCGTGCATCAGAAAAGGCCACCACGTTGCCCGAGCGCACTTCGGTGTCTTCTCTAGCGCCCACATATCGCATGTCCAGCTTCGCGAAATCGCGCAGCGACACGATGTCTGGCAACGAAAGGAACGTCCCACCCGTGAACTCGTCAACGAGGTTGCGTCCTTCCTGCATCTCCCATCGAAGGAGCACCTGGATGTGCGTGAGAGCGTTTCGAATCGTATTGACGGCCGCTCCGGCGTTGCGCAACTGCGCCGTCGCAAAGAGCGTCGGGTAGAACACAGGAAGCCCCTGATCGTCCAGCAGAAGTGGCACGCGCTCACCTTGATTCATCACGCGCATCGCAAGCGAGGACATAAGGTCTTTTTCTACATTTACTACATATGAATGACTATACCATTTTATTTTACAAAAGTAGTGAGCAAAAAATAGAAAAGCCCCTTAGTAGAAGGGGCTTCCTGTATCCATTAGCTACAAAGCGTGAGGATAGGTGTCCTAGAACGGAATATCGTCGTCCGCAAAATCATCCATCGGCGGAGCCGACTGCTGCGGCTGCTGCTGCGGGCGCTGCTGCTGTCCGTAGCCACCACCGCCGCCGCCGCGCTGGTTGCCGCCACCGCCGCCGTACTCCTGGCGCGGAGCCTGCTGGCGCTGCGGACGGTCGCCGCCGTAGCTGCCGCCACCGCCACCACCGCCGCCGCCTTCACCGCGGCCGCCCAGCATCTGCATTTCGTCGGCAATGATGTCGGTGGAGTACTTCTCCACGCCGTCCTGGCCGGTGTACTTGTCGTAGCGCAGGCTGCCTTCGACGTAGACCGAGCTGCCCTTGCGCAGGTATTCGCCAGCGATTTCGCCGAGCTTGCCGAAGAACACCACGCGGTGCCATTCGGTGCGTTCCTGCTGGTTGCCATCCTTGTCCTTGCGGACGCTGGTGGTGGCCAGGCTGATACGGGTGATGGCCATGCCGCCCTGGGTGTACTTCACGTCCGGGTCGTTGCCGAGGTTGCCGACCAGGATGACTTTATTGATGCCGCGCGCCATAGAGTTGCTCTTCCGTTGTTCGAGGGCAGGCCTGAGAGAGTACACACTCCGGGGGGAGGCGTGATCTCGGCCGCCGCTCGATAGATCTGGATGGGATTTCCGAACGGGGCATTCTATCACCCCCTTCCCTGGGGGCTCTGTCAGGGATGGCCTTGGTGTGGGGTCGGAATGAGGCGGCCCCGTAGTGCCGGGCTTGCCCGGCAGCGCCATCATCCCGCAGAAGGCAGCCGGGCAAGCCCGGCTCTACGGGTGCGACGCCCGATCGAGGGTTCGGGACATCGTCACGAGGCCGGCCCGGGTGCGAAGCCCCGACGGACATCCAGCCGGCGGTGCACCCACCGTCAGGGGGCCTCAATGGCGGCCTTCACCACCTCGGCGACGTCGGTGTTGTCGATGTAGCGGCCGTCGTTCAGGCCCACGTGGTCCCGGTAACCCGGGTCGGTGCCCTTGACCCGGGCAGCCAGGCGCTCAGACCCGACGCCCTTGGCCCACAGCGGCACCAGCGCGTTGGAGTGGTTGCCGGTCGGCCGGAAGCTCAGGCCGGGCATCTTGCCCTTGCCGTGGTTCACCACCGGGGCGAACGCGATGCGCTGGGCGTCGGTGCCCATCGGCAGGCTGTTGTCGTGGTCGGTGGTGACGATCAGCAGGTTGCGCTCCCAGCCGCCATTGGCCTCCACCCAGGTCACCACCGCTTCAACCGCCTTGTTGAAGTCCACGGTTTCCTCGATCAGACGGCCATATTGGGGCTGGTCGCCGCATTCGCCGTAATGCCATTCAGTTCCGCAGGAACTGGTATGCGCGGCCCAGTCGGTCGCCCCGCCCTCCACCATCAGCAACAGGCCCTGGTCCGAGCGGCGCTTCAGGAACTCCAGCGCGCCGGTGGTCATGGTGGCCAGGTCCGGCACCGAGTCGATGGCCTTGGTGCCGGAGGGCTGGCTGGCATCGGTGCCCACCACCTTCTCCTGCCGCGCCTGCTGCAGGGTATTGGCCACTTCGGCGACGCCGATCAACGGGCGGTCGGCCGGCAACTGGCCCTGTGCCAGGCGTGCGAAGTCCTGGCGGCTGCGGATCAAGCGCCACGGGCCGACCGGGTTGCCGCCGACGACGGTGCCGGCTTGCAGGTGCTGCCAGTCCTCCTGCGAAACGTACTGCCACTGGGTGTCGCAGCCATCCAGGCTGTCCGGCTTGGGCGTGGCCGGGCACGGCTTGCCGCTGACATCAAAGCCCGGGCCACCCGCGCCCATGATTAGGTCCATGTGGCCCTGCGACAACATCTGGTGGGCCAGTGCGTGGTAGTTGTTGCGCGATTCGTTCTGCGCGGCGAACGCCGCTGGCGTGGCGTGCGAGAACGGCACCGTGGTGACCACACCGGTCGCCATACCGCGCTGCTTGGCCCACAGCGCGCTGTAGTCCACCGGCTGGCCGTTGTTGTTGAAATTGATCGCGTTGTTGTAGGTCTTCACCCCCGAGGACAGCGCAGTACCCGCGGCCGCGCTATCCGTGGCCACAGACGCCAGGTACTGGTAGCCCACGAACGGCAGGTCCGGGGCCGGCACTTCGGTGGTGTCCCACGCCCGCGCGAGGTCGTAGCTGATCGACTGGGTGTTCTCGCCGGTGGGCTGGCCGCTGCTGTTGAGCGGGAAGGTGCTCACCCCAAAGCGCTGCGGGAAATCAGCATAGGGCGTGCCTTCGCGGCTGCCGTATTGCCAGTAGGCGGCGGCATCCCAGGTGCCCCACCCCGCTCCGTCGTTGATCATGACGATGATGTTTTTCGGTGCCGAGGCTCCTGCTATCGGGCGAGCCGAAGGCACAGACTGGCAGGCGGCCAGCGCGGTAGTGAGCAGCAGAAGGGACACGCACTTCAGCGGAGCACGCGGGGAGAACACAAGCTTCATCAGGGTCATGGGTTGGGCAGGTACGGAAACGGACACATTCCCCCAATGTTATACAGTTGCATTGTTACCGCGATATGCAAGCGCCGCTGGCTAGAATGCGCGGCATGACCAAACAACTGACAGAGACCAGCAAGTACCTCAGCTACATCCTTCGCCATGAACCACAGTCCATCGGACTGGAGCTGGACAGCGAAGGCTGGGTGGATATCGATACCTTGATCAGCGCGGCAGGCAAGGCCGGGACGGCCTTGGACCGCCAACTCATCCAGCGCGTAGTCGACACCAGCGAGAAAAAACGGTTCACGCTTTCAGCGGGCGGGCGGCGCATTCGTGCCGCGCAGGGCCACACCACCGCTGCGGTGGACATCCAGCATGTCGCCAAAACTCCGCCGGACGTGCTGTATCACGGCACCGCCACGCGGTTTCTGGAGTCGATTCTGGCGGAAGGCCTGCGTCCCGGGCAGCGGCATCATGTGCATCTGTCTGAAAACGTGGCTACCGCGACCGAAGTGGGCAAGCGCTATGGCACACCTGTGATTCTGCAGGTAGACGCAGCGCGCCTGCATCAGCAAGGCGTGGTGTTCTTCCAGGCGGACAACGGGGTGTGGCTGGTTGAGCGGGTGCCCCCTGAGTTTCTGGCACCGGTGAACAACTGAGGAACCTGCATGGCTCAGGAAGAGATCTACCTCAGTACCGACGTTGAAGCCGACGGCCCCATTCCCGGCCCCCACTCGATGCTCAGCTTCGCGTCGGCCGCGTATCGCGCCGACAAGACATTGATTGGCACGTTCTCCGCGAATCTGGAAACGCTGCCCGATGCCAATGGCCATCCAGACACCATGAAGTGGTGGGCTACCCAGCCAAAAGCGTGGGCCGCGTGCCGTACCGACTGCGAAGCGCCCGAAGCTGCCATGCAGCGGTACGTGGCATGGATCAGGACGCTACCCGGCAAACCAGTCTTCGTCGGCTACCCGGCCGGATACGACTTCCTGTTCGTGTACTGGTACCTGATGCGCTTTGTCGGAGAAAGCCCGTTCTCGCACTCCGCGTTGGACATCAAGACCTTCGCAATGGCGCTGATGAAGTCCGACTACCGGGCGGCCACCAAGCGCAACATGCCCAAGCGCTGGTTCGACAAACTGCCGCACACCCACGTCGCCCTCGATGACGCCATCGAACAGGGCGCACTCTTCTGCAACATGCTGAAAGAACGGTAGAGCCACGCCCTGCGTGGCCAGCCCCGGAAAGCAGAACGCCTCCTTTCGGAGGCGTTCTGTTTGAATCAAAGTCCTCGGTCTGACCTTTCGGTGCGAAGCACCTATCCTGCTCTTGGGGCTAGGGGTAGATTGCTCTACCGGTGTCGCCCCCCCCTTGCGGGTTCCGGTCTGTGGCGATGGGAGTATTGGATTCCTGCGCCTGCGGATTGTCAAGCTCCGTAAAGCGCTCAGCACCGATAATCTCAACCACGCCGGGGGATAAAGCTGCAACGCATGCTGGACGATGGGCATCGCCCACGCCGGGGTGCCGCGCAAGTCTTCGGACGACGCAGGGAATGCAATGTTGCCCTCGTACAAGTTGAGCACCAACTTCAAACTACGGGCACCGTCCTCTGTGCAGTCGGAGTTATCGTAGACACGAAGCGCTGCCAATCCGTCCATCAAAGAGATCAGGTTCTCCCTGGATCGGTCATATCTGAAGCGAATCAGATCGGAAGGGACATCGTGCCCACCCGCAGCCACTCGCTGCGCCACCCGCTCGATATGCAACTCGGCGCTCTCCAGTCCACAGAACCACACCGCCACGTCATGAGTGGCCATAGCCTTCCGTAGCAGCGAAGTGAGAGTTGATCCGCCGAGTGTCGTCTCAAAGGCGTGATCCCTCGCCTTTTCAATGGCATGCATGAGACGGGCCTTCCCCATGGCCCATGCACTTGAGTTGGCCGCGTCCTGATCGTGTCCAATTTGCACGAGCCGCAATGCGTACGCGTCAGGATTGAACCAGTCTTTCGCACGCTCATGGAGAATGCCGCCTAGCAGTGAACTCTTTCCCGCTCCGTTCACTCCGGCCAATACGGTTATTGTCGGCATCGTTCAGAACGCCGGGCCGAGCTTGACTTTCCCCTGGTGCGGGGCGTTCTTTATCACTTCGGCAAGTGACTCCCCTTCATTCAGCACAGCAAGGCGCTCATCACACTCCTTCTGCACCCTCGCCAAGGCAATCGCATTCGCAACTTCTTGCGGCGCGATATCGCCAATGTGCTGAAGGAGAAGTTCATACATGGCGACCGAGAGGATGACGGCTTCGTTTCGCTGATCCCCCTGAATGACGACCGCTGGCAACTTGCCCACCTTATCGAGGACAGCCGACCAGCCGTGTTGCTCGAACTTGTCCGCCGTCATCACGGTCAGGTCGGATATCCCGATCTTGACCTCTGGCGTGTTCGAATGCGTTCGCACACCCCTGGTCTTCTTCAGAGACGGGGAGGCCCCGGATTTGGCATTTCGCCCAGCAGGATTGATCGGCTTCATGGCGGGGAGCCCCCGTTCAATGATTTGGTTCATCGTACACCTGTAGTAGAGAGATGGGATTCCGGATTCAATTCCATGATCATTGCGGCACAGCGCCGCAGTAATCACTTTTGAACCATCTTTTCTGTAAGAAACATCCGATTTGTTGCAAATCGATCTGCATCCTCGCCGCGTGCACTCGGCGAGGCGCAGACGTGTGCGTCAGAGGGAACGTTTCACTGTCTGGCGGGTGACCACTTCCGGTGCCGGGCGCACGGTGAGGCCGATGCCACCGGGGATCGGGTGCGGGATCAGCACGTCACCGATGCGGAAGCCGGCGACATGCAACCACATGCCGCGGAGCTTGATGCAGGGGATACGGATGCCATCTGGTTCATCGCCATCGCGCGGGGTGAGTGCTTCGACGCGGATGTTCTTGGGTCTCTGGACATGCAGGGGGCGCTTGGGCCGCTTTTCTTCGGACACGGAATTGCTCCTCATGAAGTCACCCCTCGCCAGGATGGCGAGGGGTCGGGAGGCTGAAACCCGTTAGAAGTACCGAAAGCACGGTGTGACGTATTTCCGCGAGGGTGTTGCATTCCGCCACCCTCCCGACACATGACAAACAATTTCCGGTACTTGCTAACGGAGGTTTCAGACTCCACGGCTTCACCATGCGCAATACAGCGAGCGATTGGAAACGGCCCGCGAGCAAGGATAGGTCGAGTGCAACGGATGCGTGCGATGAGATGACGCGGATGCCATATTTTTTCCGTCTTCCGTGCCGAATGCGTACGTTTCGCGACGGTTTATTGACGATGTGGCGTGCGGACTTTCTTCGCAACCGGCTAGGCGCATGCGTCGTGAATGGCGCGGAACGCGTGATGGGGCCCGCCGGGCCCACGCCCGGCGAACGGCGTGGTCGTCCTGTGCACGTAGAAATTCCCGCAGGTACCACGCCCTGCGTGTGTACCCGCGCGCAGCGCGGCGCAAGCGTCCGGAGACGTGTTGATGCCAGCCCCCGGCAATGCGACCGGCGTTTAGAAAGGACCGAAGCCTTGGGTCAGGGGTTCATGACGCCGGAACGGAGAGCAGCCACGCAGGGCGTGGCTCTACGGTTCTGATGATTACCGTAGGTGCCACGCCATGCGTGGCACGCGCATCCCGCAGGCGCACGAGCCGCCCCGTAATGAATTCAGACGCCCCTCCCCGCCTCATGGCATCATTTACTCCGTCATTCCTGCCCTGCCCGCCATGACCATCCGCGGCAAAGCCACTTCACTGGATATCGCCCATCTGGCCGGGGTGTCGCAGCCGACCGTGTCACGGGCGCTGCGCGGCAGCCCAATGGTGAACCCGGAGACCCGGGAGCGCATTCTGCGCATTGCCCGCGAGCTGAACTACAAGGTGGACAAGAACGCCTCCAGCCTGCGCCTGCGCAATGCGGGCACGCTGGCGCTGCTGTTCTTTGAAGACCCCACCAACGACGATTCGCTGATCAATCCGTTCTTCCACGCCATGCTGGGCTCGATTACCCGGGCCTGCGCGCTGCGCGGCAACGACCTGCTGGTGTCGTTCCAGCAGCTCTCCACCGACTGGCAGGCGGACTACGAGGACAGCAACAAGGCCGACGGCATCATTCTGCTGGGGTATGGCGATTACCACGAGTCCCGCGAGCGCCTGCAGCGGCTGGTGGAGCAAGGCACCCACTTCGTGCGCTGGGGCGCGGCCCTGCCGGACCAGCCGGGGGTGTCGATCGGCTGCGACAACTTCCAGGGCGGGCATGACATCACCGCGCACCTGCTGGACCAGGGCTGCCGGCGGATTGCCTTTATTGGCCATGCGTCCAGCCATTACCCGGAGTTCGAGGAGCGCCATCGCGGGTATGTGGCGGCAATGACGGCGCGTGGTGTGGCTGCTGTGCCTGCGCTGCAGCGGGATGCGATTACCACCGAGCAGTCGGGGTATGAGGCTTGTTTGGCGTTGTTGGCCAGTGGGGAGAAGTTTGATGCGCTGTTTGGTGCCAGTGACCTGATTGCGATTGGCGCGATGCGGGCATTGCGCGAGGCCGGGCTGCGGGTGCCGCAGGATGTGGCGCTGGTGGGGTTTGATGACATTCCGCTGGCGGCGTCGGTGTCGCCAACGCTTTCTACCGTGCAGCAGGATACGAAGCAGGCCGGGCAGTTGCTGGTGGAGAAGCTGCTGGCGTTGATCCAGGGTGAGAAGGTGGAGAGCCAGACGATTCCGGTGAAGCTGGTGGTGCGGGAGTCGTCGTTGGCGGGGCGGTGACGCACCGTACCGACCAACGGTCGGTACCTACCAACCGATTACTCTGCTTTGCCCTTGATCAGTAGAACCAGGCTGGCGGCAATCAGCCACAGGCCAATCCCCAGCCATGCCAGGTTCCAGAATGCGGCCTCGGTGCCGTGCGACGCGCCGCCGCGCTGATGATTGAAGACGATCGCGCCATTGTGAAGATAGTGATTGAGCTTTAGCAGCGGCACGTAGGACAGAAAGCCGCCCAAGATGATGCCGATGATGCCCCGCATACGCGTATGCCATGGGCCGGGATCCGGCCGGCTCAAGGTTGCGGCCCAAAGATTGATCCAGCGTTACGCACTCGCCATCCCCCTGATGTCCTTGTGGCACCGCCACAGCCCATCACCTTAACGCAGCACCGGCTCCACATCCACGATATCCACGCCGGCCAGCCGCCCCAGCCACTGGTCGAACCAGGGCTTGTGCGAGGCTCCGACCACAGACAGCACGCGCACGCCCGGGCGCTCGCGGAAGGTCTGGGCCACGTTGGCCACCATGCGCAGGTTGCGGATCTCCCAGCCGTTCACCCACTTCTGCGGTGACTGCAGGGGCGAATGCGCCTTCAATGCGGCAGACACATTGACCTCGGCCAGGGTATTCAGGCGTTCCGGGTCATTGAGGTAGCGGTACAGCGGCAACAGGTCCTTGCCTTTGGCCATCTCGTCTTCCTCGGCGATGTGCCTGTCCAGCTCGGCGCTGCCGGATTTCCACGCCGCCTCCATCTCGCGTGCAAACGCCTTGCGGTCGGGCAGCGTGAGGTTGTCGCCGGTGTGGTCGTCCACGGGATAAACGCGGGCATGGCCCAGGCGGGCGGCCAGCTGCGATGCAATCTGGTAGCTCTCGCTCTGGCGGGTGGCGATGCCTTCCAGCATCGTGACCAGCGCGGGAGTGAGGCCGTCGCCGGGCTGGCGCTCGCTGGAGGGCAGCTGCAGCCATTGCACGTACGCTGAGGGGCGGTCGTTGGCGGCGAGGAACCAGGCGGTCAGCTGTCGGCGTTGCGCGGGGGTGGGCTTGGCGGGCCAGTCGGCCAGGGCCGCGTTCACCCGTTCCAACGCAGCAGGCACCTGCAGGCCGGTGGCGGTGCGGGCGTCGTCGGTGTCCGCGCAGTAGTCGTCGCCATACACGGTGGGGTGGCGGGCGGCCAGATCACACTGCTCGCCGTCGATGTTCTCGATGGTGATGATGTCAGGCTTGTAGGCGGCCAGGCGGGCGAGCAGCGGTTCCAGCGCGCCGGGCTGGATGCCGCCCTTGATCTCGCTGAGATGGACGCTGCCCAGTACCAGCACCTGGGTGCGCGGGCCGGTCATCTCGCGGTCGAGGGTGGTCAGGTCGACCGGGGTGGCGGCGACTGCCGGAAGTGCGACGACCATCGCCATGGCCAGCCAAGCGTTGCGTACCTGCATGCCCTGCCCTCTTCTTTCCGTGGAGGCGTGCAGTTTGGGGCGGCAGGAAACGGCTGGGCGCGTGGCGTTGGTCACGGTGCCTGTCGTAGGGTATCTAAACCCTACGGACGGAAGGGGTCAGCGAAATCCGCAAGGATGGTGCCAATACCATCAGGCTTCAGCTCCATACCCAACGATGCTCCCGGGTTCACCACAACCCCGTGGCCGGGATGACGGTCGTGCAGGTAGCCGAGCACATGAATGAGTTTCAGCTGGGCAAGATAGGGAGCAAGTTGCGTGTGATTGCCCAGACGCGCCATATCCGTGAAGACAGCCACGTACCGCGTGCCTTTGTCATCAAACACGATCGGATCAAAACCACTGCCGTCCGGGGTCACCAGGCTGCCGTTAGGTACGATGACCTCTGACGCCACGAACGCCTTCATGAATCCACCGATCGAGGTCTGCCCGTCCATGGCGGATTTGAGCAGGGTTTCAAGCGGGTTCTGCGGGGGCAGATCGGTCATGGGGCCAGTCCTGGCGTATGCGGGAATGGCCATTGTAACGGCGGTCGGGTGAGAGGCCGGCCAACCGTGGGCGGACCCGGTATCGCCCGGGTCGAGACCGTTTGGGCCGGCCAACGGCCGGCGCTACCGATCCCACAATCCGCGCGAACACCCGGTAGCGCCGGCCGTTAGCCGGCCCACGCGGAGTTGGATTACCGCGCCTGCAAACGCTCGGTCCGCGCCTTCTGGTCGGCCATGGCCTTGTCCAGCTCGGCCTGCAGGGCCTTCTGCTTCACCGGGGCGTCCAGCAGGAAGACTTTCACGTCGTGGGCGGGCACTTCCGCCTTCAGGCTGCTGGTCACCTTCACGCTGCCGCTGCCCAGCGCGTCGCGCCAGTTCCCGGGCTGCAGGTAGCGGGACACTTCGAAGGTACTGGCGGTGTCACCCTTGTTCAGCAGCACCAGCGCGGTCTGCGCGGTGTCGCCGTGCTGCAGCACGCGGTAGAACACGGCCTGATCGCCCTGCAGCCGCTCGGTGACCTGCAGGCCGCGCTGCAGCGCCGGGGTCTTCTGGCGCAGCAGGGAGATGCGCTGCAGCGGCCCGAAGATCGGGCTCTGCGGTGCGGCATCCACCCGCTGCTGGCCGAAGTAGGCACGGTTGCCGGCGTGTTCGGCGCGGCTGCGCATGAAGCCGGTTTCCGAACCGTAGTACAGCACCGGAATGCCGCGCGCGGTGAACAGCCAGTTGTGCGCGTCGATGAAGCCAGCGTCACTGGCGTCCAGACGGGCCATGTCGTGGTTGTCGTAGAAGCTCATCAGCTCGTACGGGTTGGCGTACGGGCCGCCGAGCAGGTGCAGCGGCTCGGCCAGGGTTTCAAAGCCCTTCTGCTCCTTGCCGAACACGCTGGACAGCGCACCACGTAGCGGGAAGTCGAGCACGCTCACGTTGGCGTTGCTCGGCCAAGTGTGCTCCGCGATGGTGGCGGCGTTGTAGTCGAAGGCTTCGCCGAACATGAACATGCCCGGGTGCTCGGCGCGGATGCGCTTCACGAACTCGTTCCACCACGGGTGCGGCAGCCAGCCGATGGTGTCGATGCGCAGCGCGTCCACGCCCTGCGCGGTCCACTGCAGGTAGGCACCGACCAGGTAATCCATCACCGCCGGGTTGTTCTGGTTGAAGTCGCCCAGCTCGGCCAGGTTGCCGTCGAAGATGGAACCCTTGTCGGCGTCCACCGGACCGATGTTGTTGTAGAACGCGTGCAGCGGGTTGTGCTGCGGGTCCAGCTGCTGCGGCGGCAGGTTCTGGTGGTCGGCAATCAGCTTGCCGTCCTTGTCGAAGATCTGCCCGAACTGCGGCTGCTTGACCGGCATGCTCCAAGCCGGCGAGCCGTGGTTGCCGACGATGTCGAGCACCACTTTCAGCCGGGCATCGTGCAGGCCGCGGGTGAGGCCGGCGAAGTCGAGATCCTTGCTGGGCAGATGCTCGTCCAGCTTGTAGAAATTGACGCCCCAGTAGCCGTGGTAGCCGGTCTTGCCGCGATCGGTCAGGGTGCTGGTGCAGCTGATCGGCTTGCTGCCGGTGAAAGCTTCATCCGGGTTGTCGATGATGGGGGTGATCCACACCGCGCCGAAGCCGAGCTTGCGGATGTAGTCGGCGTTGTTGAGCACGCCCTTGAAGTCACCTCCGAGGTAGCCGATGTTGCCGTCCACCTTGTCCGCGCACGGCACCGGAATGTCGAAGGTGCGGTGCTTGCCGCCCTGGTCGCGATGATCGTTGCTCGGATCGCCATTGACGAAGCGGTCGGTGACCACGAAGTACACCGCATCGCTGGCGAACGGCTCCAGCGTGCCCACATAGTCCGGGCGCGGCGCGGCCTGCGCGGCAGTGGCAATCAAGGCCATCGAAACACCCAGCGACAATTTGGCAAACGAACGCATCACGCACCCTCCTGATGGGCCGGCACGCGCAGCACGCACAGCCCGGCAACGAACAGACTCACTCCGCCCAGCACCAGCACGTGCATGGGGTTGCCGCCCAGCCACGCGCGCAGCGCGAAGCCCAGCGCGCTGGCGGCAACCAGCTGCGGAATGACGATGAAGAAATTGAACAGGCCCATGTAGATGCCCATCTTCGCGGCCGGCACGCTGTCAGACAGCAGTGCATACGGCAGCGACAGGATCGAGGCCCAGGCAAAGCCGACGCCCACCATGGACAGCAGCAGCCAGGTGGGATCCTTGATGAACATCAGCGAGATCAGGCCGAGCCCACCCAGCCACAGGTTGACCAGGTGGCTCCAGCGCAGACCCAGCGCGCGCACCATCAGCGGAATCAGCAATGCGGCCAGCGCAGCGAAACCGTTGTAGGCACCAAACAGCACGCCGACCCAGTTCGCGCCTTCGTTGTAGGCGGCCGATGCGGGATCTGCGGAACCGAAATGCGTGCCGGCCACGGCGGAGGTGGTGTAGATCCACATCGCGAACAAGGCGAACCACGAGAAGAACTGCACCCACGCCAGCCGGCGCATGGTCGAGGGCATGCTGCGCAGGTCGTCGACGATGGTGGCCAGCATGTGCGGGCCGGGCACCAGCCGCGCCACACCCAGCAGCACGCCATACGCGGCGCATAGACCGGCCAGCACGTACAGCATCTTGTCGCCCTGCTTCCAGGCAATGGCTGCGGCGAGGGCAACGCCCAGCGCGATCCAGCCGCCAATCTGCGCCAGCGGCGGCGGCCCGGCCAGCGGCGCGCTCTGCTGCGCCACCGGCGGCTCGGCGTCATCAAACGCGGCCAGTTCGGCCGGCGAATACTCGCGGGTGCTGAACACGGTCCAGGCAATCGCCGACAGCAGCACCGCCGCGCCGAAGTAGAACGCGTAACGCACGGTCGGCGGCACCTCGCCGGGGGCGGCGGTGTTGGCCACGCCGAAGTGGGCGAGGATGAACGGCAGGAAGCTGGCGACAATCGCACCGACGCCGATGAAGAAGCTCTGCATCGCGTAGCCGGTGGGACGCTGGCGCGGGGCCAGCTTGTCACCGACAAAGGCGCGGAACGGCTCCATCGACACGTTGATGCTGGCATCCAGCACCCACAGCGTGCCAGCCGCGATCCACAGCGTCGGCGAATTCGGCATCACCAGCAGGGCCAGCGTGGTGAACACCGCGCCGAACATGAAGTACGGACGGCGGCGGCCCCAGCGGGTCCAGGTGCGGTCGGACAGATAGCCGATCACCGGCTGCACCAGCAGGCCGGTCAGTGGCGCGGCGATCCACAGCCCGGGCACGGCGTCCATCGGTGCGCCGAGGGTTTCGAAGATGCGGCTGGCGTTGGCGTTTTGCAGGGCAAATCCGAACTGGATGCCCATGAAGCCAAAGCACATGTTCCATATCTGCCAGAACGACAGCGTCGGCTTGGACGGCCGCGTCACTTCGCAGCCTCCACCGCCGGCACCGGCGACAGCAGCAGCGCGCTGACCTTGGCGCTGTTGAGCACGCCCTCACGCCCGCCCTTGCCGCCGTTGTACTGGGCGAAGTGTTCCAGCGCGCTCATGTTGAAGCCCTGTTCCAGGCTGAAGCGGCAATTGCCCTTGGGCACGTCGAACTCGGCGGCGGTGGAATCCTGCTGGCCGACGCTGTGCGGCATCACCACGGTGGCACGCTGCACCGGCTTGCCGGCGCAGCTCACCACCAGCTGCTTCACCGCGGCAGTAACGCCGGTGTTGATCGGGCCATTCGGGTTGTCATAGCGCAGGCGTACACGCACGCGGGTGGGCGCGGTGGCATTCCAGCTCCACTTGCTGGCACCGGCCAGGCGCTGCTGCGGGCCGAGGCAGGTCATCGGGCTGTGCAGCGATTCCAGCTGCGGGCCGCGCTGGGTGAGGCTGAGGCAGTGCTGCAGGCCGTCTTCGCGCACGGTCAGCGCGCCCTTGGCGGTGGTGGCCTTGCCGTCCAGCCACAACACGTGGCCAGCCGGAACGGTGACGCTCCAGCCCTTGCCGCGTTTTTCTGCCTTCGGTGCCGCCGGCGTGGCCGGTGCGAAGCCGTCGGTCGGAGCATCGGCCAGCAGCGCCGGCGCGGTGACCGGTGCCGGGCCGGGCACGGCCTTGAGCTGCACGGTGACCACATTGCCCTTGCGGGTGGTCTTGTCGGCCACCAGCAGCGCGCCGTCCAGCTTGCGCGGACGCTTGAGCACGTAGCGGGTGCGGCCGTCGTTCAGTTCAATGCTCTTGGCCTTGCCGAACAGCTGCGGCACCAGTGCCACCGGCAGCTTGGGGGCGACCTTGCCGTCGGCTTCGACGCCGAACACACCTTCCAGCACCATCGACAGATAACCGGCCACCGACCACAGCTGGCGCGGCGAATTCACCACCGGGCCACTGAGCGCGCCCTCGTCGACATGCACGGCGAGGCGGCGCATCTCGAAGTTTTCCATGTTGGAACCGGCCAACGCGCTGCCGCGCATCAGCGATTCAATCTCGCGCTGGATGCGCGCCACGTCGTCCACATGCCGCGCCGCGCGCAGCGAATAGGCGCTGACGAACGGCCACACCGCACGATTGTGGTAGATCGGCTGCTGCGCTTCCTGCGGCCATACCACCGGGCTGCCGCCCTCCACGGCCGGGTAGTTGGCCATGGCGCGGCGCGCACGTTCCTGCGGGAACACGTCGGCCAGCACGCCCAGCGAGATCGCAAGCAGGTCGTACTTGGCGTAGTCCACCGGGTGCGCGGCCTCGCCGATGTAGCTCATGTACTGGCCGGCATCCTCGCGCCAGAAGCGCGCGTCGATCTGCGCGGCCAGCGCCGTGGCCCACTTCGCGTAGTCCTCGGCGCGCGCGTCGCCATGCTGGCGGGCCAGCTTCTCGGCCAGGCGCAGTGCCTGGTAATGCAGCACGTTGGTGGACAGCGAATAGCTTTCACCAATGAAGCGCACGTCCTTGCGGGTCCAGTCCGGATAGGTCTGCTCACGCCAGTCCAGGAACGAGGTCTCGCCCTTGTACAGGCCGATGCGCTCGTCGAAGACCATCGCGCGGTCCTGCGCCAGCGTGCCCTGCAGCGCCTGCCAGGTCTGGTCGGCAAAGACGGTGTCGTCGAGCAGGTGGCGCGCGGCCAGGAACCACACCACCCGGTCGCTGCTGATCGGCCAGCTGCCACCGGAGCCGGTGTCCTGGGCCACGAACAGGCCGGGGGTACGGCCGTCGCGGGCCTTGGACAGTTTGAACTGCAGCGACTGGCGGGTGCGCTGCGGGTCCAGACGGGCCAGCGCCAGGTCGGCGGCGAAGCTGACGTCGCGGGTCCACACATAGGGCCAGCGCTCGCCGGTCTGGAAGCAGTCGCACGGCACCGGCTTGCCGAAGTTGAAGGACGGGTCGCGGATCGCATCGACGCGGTCGGCGTCCATCTCCTGCTGGGCCAGCGCGAACAGGGCGTCGAACATCACGCTGCCGGTCTGGCTGCGCATCGGCTGGGCGGCGATGGCCACCGGCTTGCCGTCGGCGGTCAGGGTGAAGCTGCCATCGGCAGCGGTGGCGGCACGCGCGGTGCGGCCATCGAAGGTGAGGTCTTCCGCCGCGGCGGTGGACATCAGCGCCGCCCCGAGGGCAGCGGTCAGGCAGATCTTCTTCAGCATTGAAAGCGGCGGACCGGCTTGCGCCCGTCGGCCTCCCTCCCTAATTGCGCGCGTTGTGGGTCAGCCGCAGGTGGCGCGGCCGTCGCGGCCCCCTCCCAGGGTGCCTGCCTGCATGGTAGGCGACGACCGTTGGTCGTCGCACCTGCACGCGGTCATGCATCCGCATTTGCATACGTATTCATGGCGTTACGCCCGGAGCGCCGGGCCAGCGTGGCTATAGTCCAAAGCGGATTTCAGGCGGCCCTGGGAGGGGAAATGCCACAGTTTGTGCTGTTCTCACGCGTCATCACTGGCGCGTCGCTACTGCTTCTGGCCGCTCTGGCCCACGCCGAACCGGTCACCGTGGCCAGCGCCACCGCACCGGACAAGGTGCTCAAAGTCTCCCTGCAGCTGGATGGTGGCATGCCCAGCTACCGGGTGGAGCGCTTCGGCCAGGAGGTGGTGGGCAACTCAAAGCTCGGCTTCCAGCTGCGCGACGGCCGCCTCGACCGCGACCTGGCCGTGCTCGGCCAGACCAGCCGTAGCGTCGATGAAACCTGGGAGCAGCCCTGGGGCGAGCGTCGCGTCACCCGCAACCACTACAACGAATTCACCGTGCAGCTGGGCGAGACCACTGGCAGCAAGCGGCGGCTGGATGTGGTGTTCCGCGTCTATGACGACGGCCTGGGCTTCCGCTACCACTTCCCGGAACAGCCGAACCTGCGCGAGGCGATCATTGATGACGAGCTGACCGAGTTCGCCATCACCCCGGTCTCCACCGCGTGGTGGATTCCGGCCGGCGAGCCGATCCACTACGAATACCTGTACCAGCGCACCCCGCTGGACCAGCTGCCGCTGGCGCATACGCCGATGACCCTGCGCAGCAACGAAGGCCTGCACGTCTCCATCCACGAAGCCGCGCTGGTGGACTACGCTGGCATGTGGCTGCGCCGCACCGACGGCCAGCGCCTGCGCGCGCAGCTGTCGCCGTCTGCTGAAGGCTGGAAGGTACGCCGCGCCCTGCCCTTCAACACGCCGTGGCGCACCCTGCAGATCAGCGACACCGCCGGCGGGCTGGTGGAATCGAGCCTGATCCTCAACCTCAACGACCCCAACGTGCTGGGCGATGTGAGCTGGGTGAAGCCGTCCAAGTATCTGGGCGTGTGGTGGTCGATGCACCTGGACGAGGAAAGCTGGGCCACCGGGCCGAAGCATGCCGCCACGACAGCGAAAACGAAGAAGGTGATCGACTTTGCCGCCAAGCACGGCTTCCGTGGCGTGCTGGTGGAAGGCTGGAATCCTGGCTGGGACGGCATGTGGGTCGGCAACGGCTACGACTTCGACTTCACCCGCCCCACCGCGGACTTCGATATCGAAGCGCTGTCGGCGTATGGCGCGAAGAAGGGCGTACACCTGATCGGCCACCATGAAACCGGCTGTGCGATCGAGCATTACGAAGACCAGCTCGGTGCCGCGCTGGATCTGTACGCGCGCCTCGGCGTGGACTCGTTCAAGAGCGGCTACGTGTGCGACGACGGCCAGGTCGACCGGCGCAATCCGACCGGCGGGCCGCTGTGGCGCGAGTGGCACGACGGCCAGTTCATGGCCCGCCATCACCTGAAGGTGGTGCAGGAAGCGGCCAAGCGGCATATCGCGGTCAACCCGCATGAGCCGATCAAGGACACCGGGCTGCGCCGCACCTATCCGAACTGGATCACCCGTGAAGGCGCGCGCGGCATGGAGTACAACGCCTGGGGCCAGCCGCCGAACCCGCCGGAACACGAGGTCAACCTGGTGTTCACCCGCATGCTGTCCGGGCCGATGGACTACACCCCGGGCATTCTCAGCCTGAAGGGTCGCCACGGCCAGGCCATTCCGAGCACGCTGGCGCGCCAGCTGGCTTTGTATGTGGTGCTGTACAGCCCGATCCAGATGGCAGCCGATCTTCCTGAACATTATGAACAGCACCGCGAGGCGTTCCGTTTCATCGAGGACGTGGCGGTGGACTGGGACGACACCCGGGTGCTGGATGGCGAGGTCGGCGACTACGTGACCATCGTGCGCAAGGACCGAAACAGCCGCGACTGGTTCCTGGGCAGCATCACCGACGAATCCGGCCGCGTGTTGCCGGTGTCGCTGGGCTTCCTCGAGCCGGGCGTGCGCTACCGCGCCGAGATCTACCGCGACGGCGACGGAGCCGATTTCCGCAGCAACCCGTTCGCGTTCAAGCGCGAGGTGCGTGAAGTCACCAGCGCCGATGCAATGAACATCGTGCTGGCACCGGGTGGTGGCCAGGCGATCCGGTTCACGCCCCTGTAATCGGTTTCATGCCCTGCATACGCATTGAATACGTATGCAGGGTGATTCGCTTCAAAGGCGCGCTGCCTACCATAGCGGCGCAGTCAACGGCCACCGTGCCGTGACACCTGTCTCAATTCATCGGGCAGCTCACAATCCGTTTGGCAACATTGCCTGGGAGGGGAAAATGTTGAACCGCAAGCGCAGCGCGCTGAGTATCGCGCTGGCCGTCGCCCTGTCGCCGTCACTGGCGCTGGCTCAAAGCACCACCACCGAAACCACCGCCACCGGCACCCAGGCAGTTGACCTGGATACCGTGCAGGTCACCGGCATCCGCCGTGGCATCGAGAACGCCATTGCGATCAAGCAGGACGCGACCTCGGTGGTGGAAGCCATTTCCGCTGAAGACATCGGCAAGCTGCCGGACGTGAG
Organism: Stenotrophomonas sp.; assembly: GCF_032103445.1. Lineage (GTDB taxonomy): Bacteria > Pseudomonadota > Gammaproteobacteria > Xanthomonadales > Xanthomonadaceae > Stenotrophomonas. The sequence continues at coordinate 2,645 of NZ_DAMDFR010000047.1, read as the reverse complement.
CATTGCCGAATCGCTGGGCCGCCTGCCCGGCCTGGCCGCGCAGCGCGTGGCCGGTCGTGCCCAGGTGATCAGCGTGCGCGGCCTGTCCCCGGACTTCGCCACCACCCTGCTCAACGGGCGTGAAGTGGTCAGCACCGGCGACAACCGCAGCGTTGAATTCGACCAGTACCCGTCGGAACTGGTGAACGGCGTGACCGTGTACAAGACCCCGGACGCCGCACTGGTCGGCCAGGGCCTGTCCGGCACCATCGACATGCAGACCGTGCGTCCGCTTTCGTTCGCCGAGCGCGTGATCGCGGTCAGCGGCCGCTACCAGAAGAACTCGCTGGGCAAGGCGGCGAACGTGGATGCCTACGGCAACCGCTTCAGCGCCAGCTACATCGACCAGTTCGCCGACAACACCTGGGGCATCTCGCTGGGCTACGCCCACAGCGACATGCCGATCCAGGAAAACCAGGTCGGTCTGTACGAGCCGTGGACCACCGAGCAGACCAACCAGGGCAACCGCCCGGGCGTGGCTGCGGGCACGTACTTCTCGGACGGCATCAAGGCACTGCGTCGTACCGGCAACAACAAGCGTGACGGCTACATGGCCACGATCCAGTTCCGCCCGTCCAACACCTGGACGAGCACGCTGGACGCGTTCCACACCGAAGCCGAGCAGATCGACACCGCCAACCAGTTCGAGGTCAACCTCAGCAACTACAACGGCGGCTACGATCCGGGCCTGTTCATCAGCAACCCGCAGGTGAACGGCAACAACAGCTTCACCGGCGGCACCGCCAGCGGCGTGTACCCGCTGGTGCGCGGCATGTACAACAAGCGCAAGGACAAGATCGACGCGTTCGGCTGGAACAACGAGCTGACCTTCGACAGCTTCAAGATCACCGCGGACGTGAACTACTCCAAGGCGACGCGCGACGAGCTGAACCTGGAAAACAACCTGCAGCTCACCCCGATGCCGCAGCTGGACACGATTGGCCTGACCGTCAATCCGAACGGCTTCTCGCAGATCCGCCCGGGCCTGGATTATTCCAATCCGGAAGCGCTGTACCTGACCAACACGATCTACGGTTCGGGTTACGGCAAGGTGCCGCAGGTGGAAGACCGCCTGAAGGGTGCGCGCCTGCAGGGCACGTTCAACATGCCGGAGGCGCTGTCGTCCTGGTTCCAGGACATCGACGTGGGCGTGAACTACGCCGACCGTCGCAAGGAAAAGACCCAGGCCGAAGGCAACATCCTGCTGGGTGACCAGGGCGATGCCAACGTGGGCGGCGACCTGCAGTACGCCCCGGTGAACCTGGGCTTCGCCGGCATCGGCTACATCCCGGCGTGGAACGTGCCGGCGGCGGTGGACCGTTACATGGTCTTCAACCCGGTCACCAACCTGGATTACCTGATTCCGAAGTCGTGGGTGGTGCAGGAAAAGACCACCACCGCGTGGCTGCGCGCCAACATCAACACCGACATCGGTGAAGTAGGCCTGCGCGGCAACATCGGCGTGCAGATGATCCGCACCGACCAGAGCTCGCAGTCGAACTACTTCGACCGTTCGCGTCCGGTGGGCCAGGAAGTGCTGCCGATCGACGAAGGCAAGACCTACACCGACTGGCTGCCGAGCTTGAACCTGGCCTTCATGTTCCCGCACCAGCAGACCCTGCGTTTCGCGGTGGCCAAGCAGGTCGCGCGTCCGCGCGTGGACCAGATGCGTGCGGGCCTGGAGTTCGGCGTGGATACGGCCACCGGCAAGCCGGGCGGCAGTGGCGGCAACCCGCTGCTGGATCCGTGGCGTGCGAACGCGATCGACCTGTCGTACGAAAAGTACTTCGGTGAGAAGGCCTATGTGGCGGCGGCGGTGTTCTACAAAGACCTGAAGAGCTACGTCTACACCCAGTCGGTGGACGACTATGACTTCAGCAACCTGCTGGCCAGCTATGTGATCCCGCCGGGCATGACCGCTCCGCTGCTGACCACGGGTACGTTCTCGGCCCCGCAGAACGGCGAAGGTGGCACGCTGAAGGGCCTGGAGCTGACTGCTTCGTTCCCGCTGGATATGCTGACCGACACGCTGCGTGGGTTCGGTGTGCAGGCGAGCGCGACGTTCAACGACAGCGACATCAAGATCATGGATCCGGAAAGCGCGTCGTCGGTGGGTACCGATCCGATCAGCCTGCCGGGCTTGTCCGAGCGCGTGTACAACTTCACGGCGTACTACGAGCGCAACGGGTTTGAAGCGCGCGTGAGCCAGCGTCGTCGTTCGGACTTCATTGGTGAGATCGGCAACTTCAACGGCAACCGCACGCTGCGTTACGTGGTGGGCGAGAACGTGACGGACGCGCAGATCAGCTACACCTTCAGCGACAGCAGCGCGATGAAGGGCCTGACCCTGCTGCTGCAGGGCAGCAACCTGACCAACGAGCCGTACCGCACCTACGCCGGCACGAAGGACCGCCCGCTGGAGTACATCGAGTGGGGCCGCACCTACATGCTGGGTGTGAACTACAAGTTCTGATTGCTGGTGTGATTGTTTGACCAGAGAACCCGCTGCTTAGCGCAGCGGGTTTTTTGTTGCCCGGTTCGGGCATTCCGGTGACACGCATGGCGTGTCACTTGTGTCTCGGACTGGGCCCTGATCAGGCACAATC
>NZ_DAMDFR010000046.1:0-31588 GCF_032103445.1 Stenotrophomonas sp. | reverse complement strand
ACCGGCATGCAGCGGGTGGCCGGTGCGGAGCTGTTCGGCGACGCGGTGCCGGCGGTGATCGTGGTGCCGGGCAACGAGCCGACCTGGCCGTTGGCGCGCCCTGACGAGCGCATGCTGAACTGGCTGCGCGACAGCCATGACGCCGGCAGCATGCTGGCCGGCTGTGAAGAGGGCGGGCTGATGCTGGCGATGGCGGGCATGTTGACCGGGCGTTCGGTCAGCCTGCCGGCGCTGACCCGCTGCCCGCCACTGGCGCAGATGGTGCCCAGCTGGCTGCCGAGCGAGCGCGCCCTGGTCGACGATGGCGACCTGATGACCTCCTCCGGTAACGATGCCTGGAAGTTCCTCAGTCTGCGCCTGCTGGCCCGCATCTACGGCCAGAGCGTGATGGCCGCGGCCATCCAGCAGCTGCAGTTGACCATCCCCAAAGCCGTGCAGGAAGACCTGGAACGCTTCAGCCCGAACTTCGCGCATGGCGACCGCGGCATTCTCAAGGCCCAGCGCTGGCTGCACAGCATCGCCGCACGCGGCGTTTCGCTTCCGGATATCTGCGAGGCGTCCGGGCTGGAGCCGCGCACGCTGCAGCGTCGTTTCCTCAAGGCCACGGGCATGCGCCCCATCGCTTACTGCCAGCGCCTGCGCATCGCCAAGGCACAGCTGCTGCTGCAGGCCGGCGGTGCGGTGGATGAGGTGTCGTGGACGGTCGGCTATTCCGATCAGAGCGCGTTCCGCCGCCTGTTCCTGCGCATTGTGGGGGTTACTCCGGCGCGGTATCGCCGGCAGATCTTCTCGGCACGGCGCGAACGCGCACGTCCTGCCCCTGGCAAGGCGCAGAGTGAACCGATGCGCTCGGTTGCATGAGTGGTGGGCAGGCTTCGCGGTTGCGACTACCCTGTGCGCAGAGCGAACGCGTTCATTGCCAGGAGTTGCCATGTTGTTGAAACCACCGTCCGTGAGGGCGTCCATGTTGGTCGCCGCGCTGACTCTGCTGCCCGTTGCCAGTCACGCACAGTCGGCTTCCAGCCCGGCAGCACCCGCTGCCAAGGCGCGCCCGGCGGTACTGCAGGGCATTGAGAAGCAGGGCTTCAAGGTGCTGGGCGAGTTCGATGCGCCCGCCGGCCTGCGCGGTTTTGCCGGCGTGGTCAGCGAGCAGCAGCCCGCCACGGCCTACGTCACGGCGGATGGGTCGCATGTCCTGTTCGGCACCTTGTTCAATGAAAAGGGTGAGGACGTGGGCGCAGCGGCGCTGGATCGGCTGGTGGCCAAGCCGATGTCCGACACCATCTGGCGCAAGCTGGATGCCAGCAGCTGGGTGCGCGATGGCCGTGCCGACGCGCCCAGGGTGATCTACACCTTCAGCGACGCCAACTGCCCGTACTGCCATCACTTCTGGCAGGCCGCGCGACCGTGGGTGGACAGCGGCAAAGTGCAGCTGCGTCATGTGATGGTCGGCGTGATCCGTGAAGACAGCCCGGCCAAGGCCGCCGCCATCCTGGGCGCGCCCAATCCCAGCGCGGTGTTTCTGGAAAACGAACACAGCTTCAGCAAGGGCGGCATCAAGCCCGCCGCCAGCATCAGCCCGGCGCTGGCCAACAAGCTCGATGCCAACCAGCGCCTGATGCTGGAACTTGGCTTCCAAGGCACGCCCGGCATTCTGTTCCGTGATGCGCAGGGCGTCGTGCAGCGCGTGAGTGGCATGCCGCAGGGCGAGGACATGGAAAAGGTGATGGGCCCGCGCTGATTGCCGCGCGGCGTTTCATCATCACTTCACGAAGCACTCACCAGCACCTTGATACTCAAGGCGCTGGTCTGCCGCTGGCGAACGGCAGATCACCCGGGATGAGGAGGGAATCCCACGCGGGTGCCTGAGGGCGAGTGCACTGCGTGCGCGGTCACGCAGTGTGTTGCGCATCACAATCCTGCGTTGCAGTACCGGGTTGCCGGTCTGACCTCGTAGCGCCCGTGCGTTCACGTGGACCGGCAGTGTTGACTGCAGTTCACGGAGGATGCGATGCGCCTGTCTGTGTGGGTGATGATGTGCGCGCTTTGTGCGGCCGCGATGCCGGCGCAGGCGCAGGATTCGGCGCAGGCGTTGCGCCAGGACATCCAGACCCTGCGTCGAACGCTGGAAAGCATGGAGCAGCGCCTGCAGGCGCTGGAGCAGACCGAGGCCGGCGCGCCAGCTACTTCCATCCCGTCACCACCGCCAGCGGTGGTCGCCACGGCTCCCACCAGCACCTTGGCGCGCGCCGCCCAGGTGCCCGGCACCGGGCAGGCGATTCTGCCGCCGCGTGATTCGGTCGGTGATCCCTCCACCGCCGCCTCGCGCCCCGACAGCGCGGCCGGGCCTACCGACCCTGAGTTGAAAGGCTTCTTCGCCATTCCCAACACCGACACGATGATCCGCATTGGCGGCTACGCCAAGCTGGATGCGATTGTCGATGCACGCGCCAGTGGTGATGAGGACCAGTTCATCACCTCGACCATTCCGGTCGGCAGTGACCACCGCGACATGCGCAACTTCAATCTGCATGCCAAGCAGACCCGTTTCAGTTTCGAGGCGCGCCGGCCGACCACACGCGGCAACCTGCGGTTCTATCTGGAGAACGACTTCTTCGGCAGCAGCGATGGTTATGAGTTCCGCCTGCGGCATGCTTACGGGCAGCTGGGCAATACCTACGCGGGTTACGGCTATTCCAGTTTCATGGACGCCGACAGCCTGCCCGACACCCTGGACTTCGCCGGGCCGGGCGGAGCCGGTTACCTGCTGGTGGCCGGCATCCATCACAGCTTTGCGATGGGCAAGGGCAACACGCTGACGATCGCCGCTGAAGATCCCGACAGCGAACTGGCCGGCACCACCGACGATGCCCGCGCTGAAAGCCGTCTCCCCGATGTCACCCTCACCGCGCGCATGGAGCGCGACTGGGGCCACCTGCAGGTAGGCGCAGTTGCGCGCAGCATCGGCTACGACGGCATCGACCGCGATGAGCGCAAGCTCGGTGGTGGCGTGCAGTTGAGTGGCTCGGCCAGTGTCGGTGAGCAGGACCTGCTGCTGTTCGGTGTGCTCGGCGGCAAGGGCCTGAGCCGCTACACCGCCGACCTCACCGGCTCCGGCCTGGACGCCGCCATCGCGCTGGATGGCCGGCTGCGCATGCTCTCGCTGGCCGGCGGCTTCGTCGGTTACACCCATTACTGGTCGCCGATGTGGCGTTCGAACCTGGTGCTGGGCCAGCTCACGCTCGGCCGTGACGACGCGCTTGCGGCGGATGCGTTCCGGCAAAGCCGCTATGGCGTGCTGAACCTGATCTGGAGCCCGGCTCCGTCCTGGACCATGGGCATGGAGCTGTTGTACGGGCAGCTGGAGCAACAGGACGGCGAACGCGCCGACACGATGCGGCTGCAGGGCAGCCTTCAATACAACTTCATCAAGTAGCGGCCGAGGAGAAGCGTCATGGCGCAGGGCAAGAAGATCGGAGTGGTCGGGGCCACCTTCCTGGTGGCCGGCAACATGATGGGGTCGGGGGTGTTTCTGCTGCCCTCCAGCCTGGCCAAGATCGGCACCGCGTCGATCTGGGGCTGGCTGATCACCACGGCGGGTGCGCTGCTGCTGGCGTTTGTGTTCGCCAAGCTGGGCAAGCTCGCCCCCAAGGCCGGTGGTCCGTACGCGTATGCGCGCGACTGGTTCGGGCCCTACATGGGCTTCCAGACCAACACCATCTACTGGTTCGCCAACTGGATCGGCAATGTCGCCATTCCCATCGCGGCGGTGGGTTACTTCAGCTACTTCTTCCCGATTCTGTCCCAGCCCATTCCACGCTGCATCGCGGTGCTGGCGCTGGTATGGGTGCTCAGCTTCGCCAACGTGATCGGCCCGGCGTTCGTGAGCCGCGTGCAGACCGTGACCACCAGCTTCGCATTGATCCCGATCCTGGGCATCGCGATCTTCGGCTGGTTCTTCTTCGATCCGGCCATCTTCAAGGGCGCGTACAACGTGTCCGGGGAATCGAACTTCGGAGCCATCTCCAGCGCCGCTGCCCTGACCCTGTGGGCGTTCATTGGCGTGGAGTCGGCGTCGGTCACCGCTGGTGTGGTGGAAAACCCGGAGAAGAACGTGGCCCGCGCGACGCTGGCGGGTGTATTCCTGGCCGCCATTGCCTACATCGCCAGTTCCTCGGTGATCATGGGCATGGTGCCGAATGGGGAGCTGCAGACCTCCGATGCACCGTTCGCGCTGGCCGCCGCCAATGCCGTGGGCGGGTGGGGCGGGGCACTGGTCAGCTTGTGCGCCTTTGTCGGTGCGGCGGGCTCGTTGGGCGGCTGGATCCTGCTGACCGCACAGAGTGCCAAGGCCGCCTCGGATGACGGCCTGTTCCCCAGCATCTTCAGCAAGACCAACAAGGACGACGTGCCGGTGAAAGGCGTGCTGATCGTGGCGGTGCTGATGACGGTCGCCGTGCTGGTGACGTCCACCTCGGAAACCGCCTCGGCCCAGTTCGATGTGATCACCTCGGCGGCGGTGGTGCTGACCCTGCTGCCCTACATCTACTCCTGCGTGGCCTGCTACTTCGTGGTGGAGCGTTCGCACACGCTGGTGCATATCGGCGCGTTCTGGTTCCTGACCAGCATCACCGTCGTGTACTGCCTGTGGGCGATCTTCGGTTCGTCCGGCAGCATCGTGCAGTACGCGTTCCTGTTCGTGCTGTTCATCACCGTGTTCTACCCGTTCTTCAGCGAGGAGCGCCGCCGCCAGCGTGGCCAGCTGCCGCCGCTGGACGCTTCGAAGGCTTCGTGAGTCTGCCCCCAGGAGAAATGCTGTGTACTTCAAATCATTGGACTACCCGGTCATCGTCATCGATGCCGACTACGAGTCGCCGCGCATTGGTGGCATTCTGATCCGCGCGCTGGTGGAGGAACTCCGCAAGAACGAGCAGCGCGTGCTGTGCGGCCTGACCCTGGCCGACGCCCAGGCCGGGGCGCGCACCTATGTGGCCGCCTCAGCGGTACTGATCTCGATTGACGGCACCGAGGACGAGCCCACCGAGTTCCAGCGCCTGCTCGGTTTCCTGCGCGAACAAAGCGCACGCCGGGGCGGCCTGCCGGTGTTCCTGTACGGCGAACGCCGCACCATCGAGAAGGTGCCGAGCAAGCTGCTGAAGTACGTGCACGGCTACATCTTTCTATTCGAGGACACCAAGAGCTTCATTGCCCGCCAGGTAATGCGCGCGGCTGAAGACTACATGCACACGCTGCTGCCGCCGTTCTTCAAGGCGCTGATCCATCACGCGGCCGAGTCCAATTACTCCTGGCACACGCCCGGGCATGCCGGTGGTGTGGCCTTCACCAAATCGCCGGTGGGGCGTGCGTTCCACCAGTTCTATGGCGAGAACACGCTGCGCAGCGATCTTTCCATCTCGGTGCCGGAGCTGGGCTCGCTGCTCGACCACAGCGGGCCGATCAGGGAAGCCGAGAACGAAGCCGCACGCAACTTTGGTGCCGACCACACCTTCTTCGTCACCAACGGCACCTCCACCGCCAACAAGATTGTCTGGCATGGCACCGTGGGGCGGGGCGATGTGGTGTTCGTTGACCGCAACTGTCACAAGTCGCTGCTGCATGCGTTGATCATGACCGGCGGCGTGCCGGTGTACTTCACCCCCAGCCGCAACGCGCACGGCATCATCGGGCCGATCAGCCTGGACCAGTTCACCCCCGAGGCGCTGCTGCAGGCGATTGCCGCCAATCCCTTGGCCAGCCAGGCGTTCCAGGCCGGTTCCAAGCCACGCATTGCGGTGGTCACCAACTCCACCTATGACGGGCTGTGCTACAACGCCGAGAAGATTGCCGACGAGATCGGCAGCGCGGTGGACTTCCTGCATTTCGACGAGGCGTGGTATGCCTATGCCGCCTTCCATCCGTTCTATGAGAACCATTACGGCATGGCCAAGGGCAAGGCGCGCGAGCAGGACGCGATCATCTTCACCACCCATTCCACGCACAAGCTGCTGGCGGCATTCTCACAGGCGTCGATGATCCACGTGCGCAATGCCGCCACCCGCGAACTGGATGCCGAGCGTTTCAACGAGGCGTTCATGATGCACACCACCACCAGCCCGCATTACGGCGTGATTGCCGCCTGCGACGTGGCCTCGAAGATGATGGAGGGGCCGGCCGGAGAATCGCTGGTGCAGGAAATGCACGATGAGGCCATTGCCTTCCGCCGTGCCATGCTGCATGTGCGCGATGATCTGGGGCGCGATGACTGGTGGTTCAGTGTCTGGCAGCCGGACAAGCTGGAGCGTTCGCTGGCCAAGGGCGATGCGCCGGCTCCGCTGGTGGCCAAGCGCGAGGAATGGTATCTGCAGCCGGATGCGTACTGGCACGGCTTTGATGGGCTGGTGGAAGACTACGTACTGATTGACCCGATCAAGGTCACGTTGTTGACTCCCGGGCTTTCCATCAGCGGGGAGGTCGCCGAGCATGGCATCCCCGCTGCGGTGCTCAGCAAGTTCCTGTGGACGCGCGGCATCACCGTGGAGAAGACCAATCTGTACTCGGTGCTGTTCCTGTTCTCGATGGGCATTACCAAGGGCAAGTGGAGCACGCTGGTGACCGAGCTGATGGCCTTCAAGGAGCTGTATGACCACAATGCGCCGCTGAGCCGGGCGCTGCCGGATCTGGCCGCCGACTATGGGGCCATCTACGCCGGCTGGGGCCTGCGCGACCTGTGCCAGGCCCTGCATGACTTCAACCGGGAGTTCGCGGTCGCCAAGGTGATGCGCGAGATGTACGTGGACCTGCCCACGCCGGTGATGACCCCGGCCAAGGCCTATGACCACCTGGTGCGCGGCGAGATCGAGCGGGTCGACATCGAGGCGCTGAGCGGGCGTATTGCCGGCACCATGCTGGTGCCGTACCCGCCGGGCATTCCGACCATCATGCCGGGTGAACGCTTCGGGGCCTCCGATGAGCCCATCATCCAGTCGCTGCGCATTGCCCGCGAACAGAACGCGCGCTTCCCGGGTTTCGAGTCGGACGTGCACGGGCTTATCATCGACCGCAGCGGCGACGCGCCGAGCTACAAGGTGGAGGTGCTGAAGGTCTGAGGCCATGCCCGGAACCTTCGGCGCGCGATGGATACAGCACGCGAACAGCGGGTTCTGAAGTTCTCGATCGGGGTCACGGTGGCGGTCAGCGCCACCGGCTTCGTCGGCGGCCTGCTGGTGGGGTCGCAGGCGATTCTGTTCGACGGCGTCTACAGCCTGGTCGACGTGGCGCTGACCCTGGTGGCGCTGGCGGTGCTGCGGCTGGTGGCGCGGGAGGAGAGCCCACGCTTCCAGTATGGGTACTGGCACCTGGAGCCGATGGTGGAGGCGCTGGGCGGGGCCATTCTGGCCTTGGCCTGCATCTATGCGCTCGCCAACTCGATCATCGGGCTGACCACCGGCGGGCATACGGTGAAGGCCGGGCCTGCGTTGGCGTGGGCCTCGTTACTGTGCGTGAGCAATCTGGGCATGGCCGCGATTGTGCGCGTGTATGCCAAGCGGCTGCAGTCCGGGCTGCTGTGGCTGGACGTACGCGCCTGGCTGCTGAGCGGGCTGATGAGTCTGGCGGTGGTGCTGGCGTTTGCGATTGCCTTGCTGCTACGCGATGGCGAGCACGCGCACTGGATTCCCTACCTGGACCCGCTGGTGCTGGCTGCGATCAGTCTGGCGGTGCTGCCGGTGCCCTTGCGGGGCGCGTGGCGAGCGATGCGCGAGGTGCTGCAGGTCGCCCCGGATACGCTGGACGCGCGGGTGCAGGAGGTAATGAGCGCGTTCGTGGCCGAGCATGGGTATCTGGATTTCACCAGCCACGTGGCCAAGATGGGGCGGATGCGGTTTGTGGAGATCCATATCCTGACCCACCCGGAAACCGTGATCGGCAGCATCGGCAATGTGGATGCGTTGCGGGACGAGATTGCCGAGCGGCTGGATGCGCGGGGGAGTGATTTCTGGCTGACGATTGATTTCACCGCTGATCCCGCGTGGACGTGAGGGTCATGACGCGGTAACGCATCAATGCCGGGGTGCAGGGCGGGGATGGCCCGGTTGTGCGATGGTGAATGGTGGGGACGACGGGGCCGCTTGGATCGGGTAGAACGACGGGGGCAATGGTGATGTTGGGGCATTGGTAGGGTCGCACGACAGTCGACCGCCGATAGCGGTGATCCGTGCGGCGAAGGCCGAATGTGTGGCGGAGGAGCGCATCACCGTTCGAGGTCATGCCGATATCGAACGTTGATCGTCTCCGTGCAGTCGACCATGGGTCGACTCTACCGAAGCGGCATCTCAGGTTGCCCCTTGCCGCCCCGCCGTTCGTAGTCATTCGCGTCACGGGGCAGCTCAAGCAGCGACATCGCCGCATGCCGCGCCGCGTCATGAAAACTGTGACCGGGTTTACCAGAACGGCATCAGATTTCGATCATTCCGGTCCATTCGCGCCACTCCTGTGGCGAGAACCGACAGCGCTGAATTACCCTGTCGCTTATGCCATTTCACTTCGCGTGGTGGATCGCGCACGGTGGGGTCAAGGAGCTTGATAACTCCGCGCAATGACAGAAGTAGTTCGACGTTCAACGTCGGGAGGGTGGCGCAATACAACACCCCCGGGGAAAGCGTCACGCCGTTCTTTCTGTCATTCGCACGGTTATCAACCTCCCGACTCCCTCGCCATTCCGGCGAGGGAGAACTCACCAGGAGTTGATACATGACCACTTCCAACGACGGCAGCAACAACAACAGCAACGACGACAAGCGCGGCACCTTCTACTGGTTCAAGCCGGACAGCCTGCGCGTCAAGGCGCTCAACGACCCCAGCGGCAAGAAGAACCTGGGCAGCAAGAACATCCCGATGATCAAGCTGCGCGGCATGTGGCTGACCCGTGCCGGGTTTGAGGTGGGGACGGAGTTCGACATTGAGTTTGGCAAGGATTGTCTGATCCTGCGGCCGGTCAGCGCCGGCTGACGCCCAGGACGGATGGTGCGCGGAACCGGTGCCGCGTGCCATTCGTTCGAGGGTCATGCCGATAACGAACGTTGGCAGGGTGCGTGCAGTCGACCGGGGGTCGACTCTACCGGGGCATATGCGTACCATATATGGTTCATATACACCCCGGAGCCCCCATGGGCATCGTCAACATCGACGACCAGCTGCACGACAACCTGCGCCGCGCCAGTGCCGTTTCCGGCCGCTCCATCAACGCCCAAGCGGGCTTCTGGATCAAAGTCGGCATGCTCTGCGAGATGAACCCCGGCCTGAGCTACCAGGAGATCGTCTGCCGTGAGCTACGTGCCGCGGGGGTGGACCCCGGCGCGCTGAGGGTGGCCGAAGCATGATCAAGACCCCCGAAGAACGCCGCCTGATGGCCGAATCCGGCCGCCTGCTCGCGCGCGTTTTCGAAGCGCTGGACAAGCTGCAGCTGGAAGGCATGTCCACCCTGCAGGTCAATGATTGGGTGGAGCGTTTCATCGTCGATGAGCTGCAGGCCCGCCCGGCCAGCAAAGGTCAGTACGGCTTCGAGTACGTGCTCAACACCTCCATCGACACCGTCGTCTGCCACGGCGTGCCGTCGGCCAACGACATCCTGCGCGCAGGCAGCATCGTCAATCTGGATATCACCCTGGAAAAGAACGGCTTCATCGCCGATTCCAGCAAGACCTATCTGATCGGCGAAGTGGACTACGCCGCCAAGCGCTTGGTGCGGGTCACCCGCGAGGCGATGTGGAAAGGCATCGAGATGGTGCGCCCGGGGGCAACCCTGGGTGACATCGGTTTCGCCATCCAGCAGCACGCCAAGGCGCATGGCTACAGCGTGGTGAAGGAGTTCTGCGGCCACGGCATCGGCCGGGAAATGCACGAAGAGCCGCAGGTACTGCACTACGGAAAGCGCGGTGCGGGGTTGGAGCTGGAAGAGGGCATGACCTTCACCATCGAGCCGATGATCAACCAGGGCCGCGCGGCAATTGACCACAGCGATGACGGTTGGACGGTGACCACGCGCGACGGCAAGCTTTCGGCGCAGTTCGAGCACACCGTGCTGGTGACCGCCGACGGCGTGAAGGTACTGACGCTGCGCGAGGGTGAGCGCACCCCGTGATCGCCGCTGATGGCGCGGTGGAGGATGACGCTCTGGTGGTGCTTTGCTGGCGCTTTGGTAGGGTCGCACGACAGTCGACCGCCGATAACGGCGATCGGTGCTTTAGGGCATGGACGCTGCCGGGCATCGGCTTTCGGCCAAGGTCATGCCCCATCGTACGTTGAACCCCTATCGGCGGTCGACTGTCGTGCGACCCTACCGGAATTTGAGGATGCCGCAGATCAGGCAGATCGGTTCATCACACGACACGCCATCGCAGGGCACCGTCAGCCGCGCGGTACGTCTTCGGTTTCGAACCCGATCGGGCGCACGGGGTACGGCACCACCTGCAGTTGCCCAGCGCCCACCAGCGGACGCCTGCGGGTCACCTCGGTGCCGTAAGTGTAGCTGCCGCCACCGGGCAGCATGAATCCGGAGGACTGCGAAGCAATGGCGGTATCGCTTCCCCCCACCTGGCTTGGATCTGGCCGCAGCAGCAGATAGGTGGGGGCCACAGGCCGGCGGCGGTCCACGAACACACTCAGTGAGTACTCGTTGGTACGTCGCGCGAAATCGCTGAACCCATAGCGTCGGAGGGTCTGGAAGTTGGCGTCCAATACTTCAGCGCTGGCGGCAAATGTTCCGCCTTCTGACAGCACGATGCGTACGTCGATTTCGCTGGGTTCATGCAGTGCGTCCAGGCGATAAAGGGCGACCGGCAAGGCGGTGCCCTCCATCCGCACGCACGCGGCAACGGCGGCGAATTCCACCCGACGCGCCTGCGCCTTCTCCTTTGGCTCCAGGTAGGCCAGCGGACGACTGGCCACCGCCGCCAGGTTGTCCACGCAGGCGGTACTGAGGTCCGGTGGTGTCGCGCGGTAGACCTGCCGGCCGCACCCGGACAGCACCAGCGCGGTCATGCCCAACATCGCAGCGGTGGCCAGGCGGGTCACAGCTGCTTCACCAGTGCATCGTTGGCCTGATCAATGGCGATCTTCATGCCCTCGACCGTCTGGGGCCCTGCGGCTTCCAGCAGGTCAAAGTCGGCATAGGCGAAGCGACGTCGCTCCGGTTCCAGTGTGATGGATTGCGGCTGATTGAATACGTTGTTGTAGACGACGTAGTCGGTGAAGTAGTTCTGCTTGCCGTCCGCGCTGACCAGGCGTGCCGATACTGCAAAGGTAGGGCGGTAGGGCGAGCTGTCGCCGGCACCGGCGGCGGCGTAGCCAACGAAGTTCAGATTGATGTCCAGCTGTGCGTCTGCGGGATGGGCGGGTGCGTAGCTCTTGCGTAGACCGTTCACTCCGCGCGCGGCTTTTGCGGATTTGGCTTCGATGAGTGATTCAGGCCAGACCAGCGTGTAGCCGCGCTCCTGCATGCGCTGGGTCAGACTGTCCTTGAAATAGACACCCGGGTCAAAGCTGGCGGCGGCGAACGCGGCCTGTAGTTTGCCGCGTTTGCTGGCCATGTCGCCCGCTGCGATCAACCCGCCGAGCAGACCAAAATTGGTGCCGGGGTGATGCATCATGAAGACGTTGGGTTCGAACGACTGTGCCGGCAGCACCGCAATGGTCTTGATGGCAGGTACGGCCTCGCGGTTGTAGGCCTGTTGCTTGGGCAGGCTCACGCACCCGGGAAGTGCGGCCAGCATGACCAGACAGACGGCCCAACGCAGTGCAGCGAAACGCTTCATTCTTGATTTCCCCCTGGAAAGTGGTGGCCCAGGAGGTCGTCGGCCGTGCATGGCGACTGCGTGCCAGACGCCCCCGCGGCTGGCAGATTCCCCCCTGGAATCTGTCCTGGCAGTGACCAGGACCGGGCGAGACTATCGGGTGGCGCGGGCGATCGGCTATGCAGATCTGGCCAATAATCGGCTCCTTGAAGTGCCGGTAGGGTCGCACGACAGTCGACCGCCGATATCCGTTCAACGTCCGGTTGGGCATGACCTTGGGCGAAAGCCGGTGCCGGGCATGGTCCATGCCCCAAAGCGCCGATTGCCGTTATCGGCGGTCGACTGTCGTGCGACCCTACCGCCCTATCCGTATCCATATCCGCGTCGAATTCGCACACTTATCCACACGCCGACATAACGAAGCAAGGCGTAGCGTCCGAGCCTCACGGGGGTGAATCGCGAGCGGTGGACGGTCCGGCGGGGCGGTGCCAAAGCGATACCGTGTCCTGTTGAGACTTCATCTGTTCGGTGCAGCCCTGTGCCGGCGCTTGATTGCGTCGAGCGCCTCCCTGCTTGCGATCCATGTTGGTTGCTGTTCAAGCCAGATGGATCAAACCCAGGAGGAAGGTGTGATGAGCAGGTACTCTGAAGAATCGGTAGGGCAGGAGACAACCGGGAACTGCGGTGAAGTGCAGGCCGCCTGGAAGTCGCTGGATTGGTTTCGTGTTCGATGCCAGGGCAGGGAATTTGTCGACGCCCCCCTTTATGCAAACGGCTACCAGCAAATGCCGGTGGCGGTAGAAGTGAGGGCATTGGATGCAAACGGTAAGGCCGTAACCTTGAGCCAGAGTCAGTTGGACAGCATCAAGCTGATCGACTTCAATGACGAGAGCTCTTTGCCGGTGGTCCCGCACAATCCCATTTTCGAGTACGGCTGGACGGTGGGGCGGTCTCAGGCGAGGGGGGACACGGAGGGCGACTCCGAGGCGGCGGATCCTGCGCCTGCAAGTGTTCAGACTGTCATGCGCTACCTGGTCGCGGCAAGAAGCACGAACATCAAAGTTGCCGCCATGATCATCTCGCCGGATGGCACTCCATTCAAGACGAACGTTCATAACCCTTCTGCGGGACATTTTGAGAGTTGGATCCAGGCGATCATGGTTCCTCGAATCGCCCATACCGTAGACGCGTTCAAGATTGTGCGGGAGGACGAACTCGGTTCCATGTGGGTGGATATCGATATGTACTACATCAGCTTCAAGGATGAGTCGCTGCGGATCGTCAAGGATCAGTTCACCTACCATGACGCGGACACACCGCATTACCGATGGCAAAAAGGGGATTGGCGATCCAAAGTGCACATCGCGTTCTCGGTGGGAGAGCAGCGCCGCTTCCGGTATCCGAGTAATCCTCCATCAGGGGAAGAACATCTGGCCCCGTGGTTCACGGTCAACAAGTATCCTGGTAAAGCGTCGGTCACCCGGATTTCCTGTTGGATCCATCCAGATCCTCCAGTCTCCGAGAATATTCGAGTGCACTACTGGGATCAGAATGGGAATGAGGGGCTGATACAGATACGCCACTCCAGCGATGGCAACACGATCAGCATTGGCGCTGGGTGATGCCTGTTCGGCTCTCGCCGCAGGTAGGGTCGCACGACAATTGACTGCCGATAGCTGGTCAACTTCCAGTAGGGCATGATCCTGGGCGAACGCCTATGCGCGGCAGGGTCCATGCCCCGAAGCGCCGATTGCCGTTATCGGCGGTCGACTGTCGTGCGACCCTACCAGTCCACGTCCAGGTCCACGCCCACGTCCGCGTCCACGGTCACGTCCGCGTCGACACCAGCTTCAGGAACGCGTCGTTCTGGTACCGGCTCATCCGTAACTGTTGCCCATTGTCCATCGTCACCACATGGTGCCCGTTGAACCAAGGATGGATCGCTTTCACCCGTCGCACATTGACGATGGCAGAGCGATGGACCCGGGCAAAGTGACGAGGATCCAGCTGGGCCGCGAGCTGGGTCATGGTCTGCCGCAGTTCATGCACCTGCCCCGGCACATGGATCAGCACGCTGTTGCGTGAGGCCTTGATCCAGATGATGTCATCCACCGGCACCAGCACGACGTGCTCGTCCACCCGCACCGGAATGCGTTCCAGGTACTGATCGCGCTGACGCAGTGCGTCCAGTGCCTGCAGGATCTGCTGCGACGTCTGCGCGCCGGTACCGCCGGCCTGCGTCAGGCGCGCCTTGGCACGCTGCAGCGTGGCGGCGAAGCGTTCACGGCTGAAGGGCTTGACCAGGTAGTCCACGGCATTGGCTTCGAACGCCTTCACCGCGTACTGCTCGTAGGCGGTCACGAACACCGTGGCCGGCATGCGTTCTGCACCGATGGTGGCCACGACATCCAGCCCGGTAATGGCGGGCATCTGGATGTCCAGGAACACCAGGTCGGGTGACTGCGCGCGGATGTCATGCACGGCCGATACCCCGTCGCCACATTCGCCCAGCAGCGTGATCTCGGGGTCATCTTCCAGCAACCGCACGATTGCCCGTCGCGCGATCGGCTCGTCGTCCACCACCAGCGCCGTGATGTTCATGGTGCCGCCAGTCCGGGACTGAACTCGGGCGCATCGTCGGCATTCTCCATTTCCCGGAACGGCAGCCGTACGCGGCAGGCCACGCCTTCCGGCCAGGTGATGTCCAGCCTGACCTCGGCGGCGTCGCCGTACAGTTCGCGCAGACGCAGGCGGGTGTTGGCCATGCCGATACCGTGGCCCCCCGCCCTGCTGTCGCCGGCCTCCAGCACGCTGTTGCGGTTGCGCACTTCCAGCAGCAGGTGGTCGCCGTCGCGACGGGCTTCAATCTCGATTACGTCACTGCCCACGCGCTGGCCGATGCCGTGGCGGACGGCGTTCTCCACCAGCGGCTGCAGGATCAGGCTGGGGACCGCGCACTCCAGCGTGTCGGGGGCGATGTAGGTGCGCGTGGTGAGCCGGTCCTTGAAGCGGGTGCGCTGGATGCCCAGGTACAGCTCCAGCAGGTCCAGTTCCTGCCGCAGTGGAATCTCCTGGCCGTCATAGTCTTCCAGGAAGGCACGGAGGAGTTCGCTCAGGCGCAGCAGCATGTCTTCGGCGGACAGCGTGTCTTCGTCGAGCAGGGTGATGATGGCGTGCAGCGTGTTGAACAGGAAGTGTGGCTGTAGCTGGGATTTCAGCGCTACCAGCCTCGACTGCGCCAGCTCCGTCGCCAGTCGCGCTGCCTCGAGTTCGCGACGCGACTTCTCTGCGTGGTAGTGCAGCGCCTGTTGGATGGCCAGCAGCGCCCAGTAGGTGAGCAGGCCGATGGCGAAGTGCTGGGCGATGAAGTACGCCAGCTGTTCGAAGAAACCGCTGGGTTCGAAGAAGGTGGACACCAGCGCGCCGATGGCCATCGCGGCCGAGGCAATGCCGAAGCTGAGAAGGACGTGGCGACCGAGGCCGACCCAGCGTGCTCCGTTGAGCAGCGGATAGCGTGCGCCCAGGCGGAACACGAGCGGTGCCAGCGTGGCCCAGGTGCCCCACTGAATGGCTGACCAGCGCAGGTGAGTGAGCAGTGACCAGTGCTGGCCGTGGACATGCCCGGCGATCCAGTCCTGGATGGCGAAGACTACGATCACCGCGCCCCAGAGCGCGAGGTAACGGTGTACGGGCAGGGAGGTGGTGCCAAGGCGGATGGGCATGACCGCAGGTCCTGGGCCGAAGGGCCAGGGTCATCTTAGGCGCGGTGACGTGGCGGGAGAAGTGTGGGAATCGGCCCGCTGCGATTGGTCCCGGCGTGGCTACGATTCGTCCCGGATCGGTGGTGGGGGTTGTGGCGTGGGGCTTTGATGCAGCCACCCCATCCGCAGGATCTGCTGCCATGACCGTGATGCGTATTGCCGTGATGTGCGTACTGATGCTTTCTGGTGTAGCGCAGGCCGGACAGGCGCGCTACCTGACGCTGCTCAATCGTGCGCACGACAGTGTTGTTGCGGTGGAGGTGGCCGGGCATGGGAGTGAGGCCTACCAGCCGCGCGCTATCGACCCGTTGTCCGGAGGCGGCGGCAGTACGACGGTCCGACTGGGGGAGGCGGGCTGCCACTTTGATGTGCGCCTGCAGTTTAGTAATGGACGTCAGGCGGTGTATCGCGATGTGGATGTGTGCAAGGGTGATGTGTTGGTGATCGAGCCGTTGCGGAAAGCCGTCTCGCGCCATGAACCGCGGTAATGAAACGCGGCAATGAAACGCGGCAATGAAACGCGGTAATGAAACGCGGTAATGACACGCGGTAGGGTCGCACGACAGTCGACCGCCGATAACGATGCCGCGTTCGGGAAGGCATGACAGTCGGTTGAAGCGTTTCTCCGGCAAGGTCCATGCCCCAAAGCACCGATGGACGCTATCGGCGGTCGACTGTAGTGCGACCCTACCAGTCGTCCAGTCGTCCAGTCGTCCAGTCATCCAGTCATCCAGTCGTCCAGTCGTCCAGTCGTCCGGTCATCCCGTTGCACTCGCCGTGTCCCGCCGCGTCCTGCGGATGTGCCAGATGCACAGGTAGATCGCCAAAAGAATGCCGGGTCCAGCGAAGATCACTGCCAGGATGTGGGTGAATGCGACTGCGACGAGCGCAATCAGGGTTCCAAATACCGGCCAGGCCCAGTGAACCGTGCGGTCTTCCATCCACCGGTAGTCCATCCAGCCCAGCGCGACCCAGGCGAACAGGGTGACGACGCCGAGAACGCCGGCCAGAACTTCGCTGGCGTCAAATGGAGAGAGATGTTCCCCTGTAAGCAGCGATCCACCTGCAAGGGTGGCGAACATGCAGTGCCAGAATATGGCGGGCGAGCACAACAGCCAGACCAGCAGGCTGATCAGTGAGCGTCCTGTGCGGAATGAGCGTTCGACCATTTCGGGTTGCATTGCGATCCTTGCAGAGAGTCCGTTGTCGAAATTGTAACCAGATTCCGCAAATCGGATGCGGAAAAACCGGATGCGGAAAAACCGGACGCGGTAAAACCAACGCGGCCATCCTCACGGGGTAGGGTCGCACGACAGTCGACCGCCGATAGCGGTGCAGCGTTCGGGAACGCATGACCTTGGAGCGAATGCGCTTCTCCGGCCGCGTTCATGCCCCAAAAGCGCCGATGGGCGCTATCGGTGGTCGACTGTCGTGCGACCCTACCGGTGCTCCGTCGTTTCCTGCACGTCGTGGCCACAGAGTGCACGCCAGCGGCGATTGAGCGAGAGCGAACCGAATATCGCAATGAACGGCAAGCTGATGGACAATGGAAACAACAATGCAGTCATGGCCTTGCTGGCACCTTGCAGTTGCGCTCCGCCTGCGATGCCGGCTTCCAGCATCTGCGGTACGAGGAAGATGCCAACGGCCTGCAGAGGCAGAATCGCCACCAGGTAGACGGCACCGACAAAGCCGTACGAAAGTGCAGCGGAGATGGTGATGAACGCAAACGGATGTGGAATGCGTCCGCGTTGCAGAGCGACGCGCAGGGCTGGCCACCAGATGGGTACGGCGAGCCACAGGATCCCGAGGCCTTGTTCGAAGAACAGCCACAGCAGCCAGTCGAACCAGTTGTCAGGCACGTGCATCAGGTCAACCCCCTCGAAGCGGGCAGCATGCGCGCGCGAAGCATTTGCCAGTGAGCCGCCAATGTATGGGTGATCCACCAGGTCAGCGTCAAATGCGAGAGCGCAACCAGCCAGAACTTTGCCGAAGGAAGGCACAGAAGCAACCACGTGCCGGGGACCGTGACCCAGGACCATGCCAGATGCGCGGGCTGCAGTACCAGCGAAGGCAATCCCAGCAATGCCACCAGCAGCACCCCGAGCAGGATCGTCGCACCATAGCTGAGCGCAACCACGGTGAACACGAATGTCCCGCGCTGCTTGATGTCGTCGCGCCGGAATACGCGCTGCATCGACCACCAGATCGGGGCGGTGGACCACAGCAGATACAGCAGCGCGATCGCTGCAAATGCCAGCGTGAGACGGGTGCCAAAGATATCCAGCATTCCTTCGATCATTGCGTCAGCCTCCGTACCGGTACGTGTCGATCCATCAGTTCCACCACCCAGTCAATGAACACCCGCAGCTTGGCGCTGACATGCCGGTTGGGCGGGAAGGCGAGATTCAAGGGCATCGCGTCCAGCGTCCAGTCCGGGAACAAACGTACCAGTTCGCCCCGCTGCACGTGCGCATCGGCCATGTAGTCGGGCAACCAGATCACCCCCAGTCCGGCCAGCCCCGCCGCCATGTAGGTATTGCCGTCGTCCATGGCGAAGGTATGCCGCCCCTGCACGGTGAGCTGCTCGGCCCCGCGCTGCAGGGTGACGTGCAGCAGACGGCCGCCGTGTTTGCGCAGGTAGCCGATGATCTGGTGAGGCTCGGTTTCCAGCGCGGACGGGTGTGCCGGAGTGCCATGTTTTTCAAGGTAAGCAGGGGTAGCGTATAACCCGGCCTGCAGGTCGCCGATGTGGCGGGCGACCAGCGAAGGATCGGTGATCGCACCGCCACGGATCACGCAGTCCACGTTCTCGTCGATCAGATCGACATGGCGGTCGCTGGCACCGAGGTCGAGCTGGATGTCCGGCCAGCGGGCGTGGAAGTCGTGCAGGGCAGGGACGATGATCAGCCGTGCCAGCGGGCTGGGCACGTCGACCCGCAGCCGCCCGCGCGGGTTTGCAGCGAAGGTGGACAGGCTGGTTTCCGCGTCGTCGAGGTCTGCCAGCAGGCGCAGCACGCGCTCGTAGTAGGCCGCGCCGTCAGCGGTGACGTTGACCTGCCGGGTGGTGCGGTTGAGCAGGCGCACCCGCAGCCGGGCCTCCAACTGCTGCACCAGCTGGGTCACGGTGGTACGGCTCATGTGCAGGGTCTGCGCGGCCTGGGTGAAGCTGCCGGTCTCCACGACCCGGGCAAAGGCGCGCATGGCATCGAAGCGGTCCATCGGCGCTCCAGGGGGTGATTGTTTGGATTTTACAAACAGTGATGGACAAACGGGGCGGTTTATCCGTGGCCGGGGCAGGTCCAGCATGGTGCCATCGCAATCAGGGGCGTCGCCCCGTGGAGAGTTTCATGGCTAAGCGTGATGTGGTGTTTCCGAAGGGACGGCAGGATCTGTATGACCGTTACCGTTATTCGCCGGCGGTGAAGACCAACGGGCTGCTGTTTGTTTCCGGCCAGGTGGGCAGTCGGGAGGACGGTTCCCCCGAGCCGGATATCGAGTCGCAGGTGCGTCGGGCGTTCCAGAACCTCAACGCGATCCTCGCTGAGGCGGGCTGCACGTTTGATGACGTGCAGGACGTGACCGTGTTCATGATCGACCCGGCCAACATCCTGGAACGGGTGTGGCCGGTGGTGATGGAGTACTGGGGCGAGGCTCCGCATCCGACGTTGACCGCGGTAGGGGTGACCTGGCTGGCCGGGTTCGACGTGGAGTTCAAGGTGGTGGCGAAGTTGCCGGCGTGACGACGCGGCTGGTGTGACCCATGGAGTGGGGAGCATCGGTAGGGTCGCACGACAGTCGACCGCCGATGACGGTGGTCGGCGCGGCGAAGGTCGGGTGCATGGCGGAGAAGCGCGTCATCGTTCGTGGTCATGCCGATATCGAACGTTGATGGGTTCCGTGCAGTCGACCGGGGGTCGACTCTACCGGGGGCAGAGGCGCAACCGGGTCACCCGCCTGCGATCCATGGTCTGCACCTGCACCGTGTAACCCTCGTGCTCGATCGCATCGCCTTCCACCGGCAAACGATCCAGCTGCTGCAGCAGCAAACCGGCCAAGGTCTGATAACGCGGGTGGCGGGGGAAGTTGATGCCGGTCAGGCGCTGCAGGTCATCCAGGGTCAGCGCACCATCGGCTTCCCAGCTGCCATCCTCCCGCGCCTGCACGCCATAACGCTCGTCCTGGGTGTCGGCCAGGTCGCCGGCAATCGCCGCCAGCAGGTCGTTGGCGGTGACCAGGCCTTCCACGCTGCCGTACTCATCGACCACGACCGCCACCGGTACCGGCTGTTCGCGGATGACCTCCAGCGCCTGCAGCACGCTGGCGCTGGAAATCACATAGGCCGGCTCGCGCAGCGCGTCCTGCAATGACAGCGGTTTGCCTTGCAGTACGCCGGCCAGCAGGTCGCGGCTCTGCACGATGCCCTGCACCTGGTCCAGGTCGCCCTCGGCGACCAGCATGCGGGTGTGCGGTGAGTCGATCAGCTTCTGCATCGCATGTGCTTCACCGCGACCGGTATCGATCCATTCCAGGTCGGCACGTACGGTCATCACGCTGGACACCGGGCGATCGGCCAGGCTGAGCACGCTGCGGATCATGTCCTGCTCGGCCGGTTCCAGGCGCTCCTCGTCCGCACCTTGTTCGTGTTCGTCGTCATGGCCCTGCCTGGGCTGTGCGCCGAGCATGCGCAGCACCGCATCGGCGGTGCGCTGGCGGAACGGCAGGCGCTTTTCGTTGCGCTCACGGTTGAAACGCACCCACTGGTTGAAACTCTCCACCAGGATCGAGAACGCAATGGCCGCGTACAGATAGCCCTTCGGAATCTTGTAACCCAGACCCTCGGCAACCAGGCTGAAACCGATCATCAGCAGGAAGCCCAGGCACAGCACCACCACGGTGGGGTGCTTGTTGACGAAGCGGGTCAACGGCTTGCTGGCCAGCATCATCACCGCCATGGCAATGGTGACGGCGGCGTACATCACGCCCAAGTGGTCGACCATGCCGACCGCGGTGATCACCGAGTCCAGCGAGAACACCGCATCCAGCACTACGATCTGGGTGACCACGGCGGCGAAGCTGGCGTACACCTTGCTGCCATTTTCGTTGTGCTCGCGGCCTTCCAGGCGCTCGTGCAGTTCCATGGTGCCCTTGAACAGCAGGAACACGCCGCCGCCGAGCAGGATCAGGTCGCGTCCGGAGAAGCTGTGCCCGAACACGTCGAACAGGGGCTCGGTGAGCTTCATGATCCACGACAGCGCAGCCAGCAGTACCAGCCGCATCAGCAGCGCCAGGGTCAGGCCGATCATCCGCGCGCGGTCGCGCTGATGCGGCGGCAGCTTGTCGGCGAGGATCGCGATGAAGACCAGGTTGTCGATGCCCAGTACGATTTCGAGCACGACAAGGGTTGCAAGCCCCAGCCAGAGGTTGGGGTCAGCGAGCCATTCCATTAAATTTCAGCCTTATCAGGTTCTTGCATCATCAAATCGCCGGGCTGGCATTGCAGCTCACGGCAGATGGCGTCCAGGGTGGAGAACCGGATCGCCTTGGCCTTGCCGGTTTTCAGGATCGACAGATTGGCCAGGGTGATGTCCACCCGCGCGGACAGCTCGGACAGGGTCATCCCCCGCTTGGCCAGCATCTGGTCCAGGGTGATGACCACCGCCATCAGACCACGCCGTCCAGGTCTTCGCGCATGGCTGCACCGGCCTCGAACACACGCGCCATCACAAACAGCATCAGCACCGCGATCAGGCCGGTGATCGACATGCCGCCGCCGACCTCCATCCAGGCGAACGCCGGACCCATCCAGCTGGCGTGCAGGCCGATGGCAATGGACAGCAGTTCCATGGCCAGCATCAGCCAGGCCATCCGTCGCAGCCGCAGCGCGTGACCATGGGCAAACAGATGCCCGCCACGCACCGCACGCACGAAGCGCTGCAGGTGGCGCAGGAACACCAGGCCGATGCTGAGCAGCACCACGATGCCGAACAGGCCAAGGCTGAAGTGCGGGAACAGCCATTGCTGCTGGGCCTGCTCAGCACTCACCCCGGCCGCCTGCAACAGCCAGCTGCGGTCGAAGTAGACGATGGGGAAGGCGCACAGCGCCGCCAGGATGCCCAGCCAGCACAGGGCCATGACGGCGCGCAGTGCGATGCGGGTGAAGTGAACGATGTCGCCCGACGTCGAGGGTCGGTCGGTACTGCCTGCCACGCGGGCCTCCGGATTGGACGGCCGCCAGTGGCCGTCTATTTATTGATAAACGATAAGGCTGGCGGCTGTCCAGCCCCTGTACCCGGTGCTGAGCGCGCCGTGAAGGCGGTATTAACGGAAAATTGACATGGGCATGAACAGCGGGCAGAGTTGGCTCCGCCCGGATGGGCACCAAAAACTCCCTGGAAGGATTTCAATGAAGAAGTACGTCTCTCTGGCCGCTGCCGTCGCACTGGCTACCCTGTCCACCAACGCTTTCGCCGGTCAGGCGTTCGTTCGCGCCGAACTCGGCAGCAGCGACACTGAAGTGAGCTTCGACGGCTTCCGTGGCAGTGAATCGGATACCTCGGCTGGCATCGGCGGTGGTTATTGGTTCACCCCGAACATCGGCGTGGAAGGTCACGTGGCGACGCTCTACACCAAAGACCTTGGCTATGACGAAGACCTGGACCTGGTTTCGATCGGTGCCGGCCTGGTGGTCAAGAAGAACTTCGGCGCGGACAACACCGGCTTCTTCATCGGTGCCCGTGCAGGTATCGCGCGCATGACCGCGCAGGTCCGCGAAGACACGTGGGACGTGGTGGACGACGAGAGCTCGACCAAGCCGTATTACGGCGTGAATGTCGGCTATGACTTCAGCCGTCGCTGGGGCCTGAGCCTGAACTACGACCGTCGCCAGGGTGACTTCAGCGGCGTGGACGTGGACGTGGACACCTACAGCCTGGGTGGCGAATTCCGTTTTTGATAGCAAGCGTTACCAGCATCCTCGTCGATGCGGACGGCAGGCCGGCAACGGTCTGCCGTTTTTTTTTGCCTGCCCTGGTGTACGCTCGGCGCACACAACGGTGCTGGAGGGCGTGATGGCGAAGGTGACCGGAATTGGTGGGGTGTTCTTCAAGGCGCGCGGCGACCGCAAGGAACTGGCCGACTGGTACCGCCAGCACCTGGGCATGGCGCTGGAAGACTTTGGCGGTGCAGTGCTGCGCTGGCCGGATGACCGTGCCGACGATGGTGGCCTGACCGTCTGGCACGTGGCTGAGCGCAACACGCAGTGGTTCAGCCCGAGCGACTCGGCTTTCATGATCAATTACCGGGTCGATGACCTGGACGCGTTGCTGGCGCAGTTGCGTGAGGCCGGCGTGCAGGTGGTGGCCGGGCCGGAGCAGCACGAGAACGGCGCGTTCGCCTGGATCGTGGATCCGGACGGCAACAAGGTCGAACTGTGGCAGCCCAAGGCGTGGGACCCGGAGCGTCGCCCGGGCTGAACCGGTAAGCCGACGTCATTGGCTTTCACACGGCATCGCGCGGGCGTTGCCGATAGTGGAGGCATGTCTGCGTTCTTCCTCCTTCCCCGATGCCGTTGATTCCCGAGCGTGTGCGACGATTGCCCTGGCCATGGCGCACCGCGCTGTTGTGGTTCCTGGCGATCTACGCGGTGTACCTGCTGGCGGGTAACGTGTTTCTCAACACGCCGCTGTTCGAAACGGTGGTGAACCGCAAGCCGGAGAAGTTCACCCTGCAGACCGGGCCCGCCGTGACCCTGATGCCGGGGCACGCGATCGTCTGGAACATCCGCATTCGCGGCCAGGCCAATCACACGGTGTATATCTTCCGCGCCGAACGGGCCAGTGCGTGGATCTCGCTGCCGGCACTGGTACGCAAGGAAGTCCACATTCCGCGCATCGACGCGACCGATGTCGAGTCGGAAGTAGAGCGGGTGGAAAAAGCCATACCGCCACCGCCGCGCGGTGATCGCGGCTGGGTGATGCGGCTGGATGCGATCCACAGCGACAGCATCCACAGTGCCCGTTTCGGAAAGCTGATGATTGCCGGCAAAGGCGACGGCACGGTCGGCTTCGTCAAGCAGATCAAGGGCGGCCCGTCAGAACTGCTGGATTCCAACGCCGGGTTCAAAGAGGCCACGGTGAGCTGGGACGGTGTAAAGCTGCTGGAAGACACGCGGCTGGACGCGCGCTTCAGCTACCCGCGGCATTACCGGGATGAAGCGCCGGGTATCCGCAAGTTCGGACTGGTGCAGGCCAGTCTGGAGATCGAGGGCCGCAGTCGCGCCTTGCAGATCGACACCGCCGGTGCGCACGCCAAGGTGGGTACCGCGCCGGCCGAAGCGCACATCAAGGGCGCATTGGGGTTGGATCGCGGCGAACTGCGCCCGGGCAGCCGGCTGGTGTGGCGCTTGCCGCTGCATGCCGGCGTGCACGCCACCGACCGCGGGCTGCTGGCCCTGCAGCTGGATGTGGCGCAGGACATCCGCGTACAGGCGCGGTTGCCGCGCGATGAAGACACCGGCAGTGAACTGGATGCGGACCTGAAGGTGGCCGGGCGGAAGATTCCGTTCGAGGCTCCGGCCACCCTGCTGCCGCGACTGTCGGGCGAGGCGCGTGGTGCGTGGCAGTTCGAATCGCTGAACTGGATTGCCGACCTGTTCGTGCGCAAGCCGTGGTTCCACCTGGATGGCGGCGGCCTGCTCAATGCCGACCTGAAGATCGTGGATGGCACGCTGGCTCCGGGGAGCACGCTGGACATTCCCAAGGTGGCGGCGGTGGCCGAAGTTGCCGGCGTGCGGATGCAGGGCGATGCGCGGGCCAAGGGACGGATTGCAGCGGGCGACCCGGCGCAGGCGCATCTGGATGTGCGTATTCCGACGTTCCGCGCGGTGGCGGAAGGCGAGAAACAGGTGTTGTTCGAAGGGCAGAACATGGACCTTGCCTTGCAGGCCGATGCCCGCCTGAAGGAGATGCGCGACACCCTGCAGTCGCGGCTGCAGTTCACCGACGCGCGGGTGCCGGACCTGACCGCGTACAACCGTTACCTGGGCGAAGGCAGTGTGCGCCTGCTCGGTGGCACGGGGCTGCTCAGTGGTGATGTGGAGCTGGATACATCGGGGCGGGTAGGGCGCGGTCGTGCGGACCTGCGCGGTCGCGGGGCGCAGTTGCAGGTGGCCGGCATGCAGCTGGCCGGCGATGCGCAGGTCAAGGCGCAGCTGAAACGCGCGGACCTGGAGGCCAAGCAGTTTGATCTGGGTGGCAGCACGGTACTGTTGCGCAACATCCGCACCGGCGACGGCAAAGGCGACGCGGCGTGGTGGGGCACCTTGACCCTGCGCGAGGGCAAGATCGATGCTGCGGCACCGTTCGAGGTGGATGCACAGACCGATGTGCGCCTGCGTGACGCGGGGCCGCTGCTGGGCGTGTTTGCCGAACGCAGCGCGTACCCGCGCTGGGTGCTGGGGCTGCTGGACTCGGGCGAGGTGCAGGCGACCGGGCTGCTGCGCTGGAAGCGCGGCGCGGTGACCATCGATGATCTGCAGGCGGAGAACGAGCGGCTTTCACTGCGCGCGCGATTGCAGATGGCCAAGGCGCAGAAGAAGGGCGACCTCTACCTGCGCTGGGGCGTGCTGGGCGCGGGCATCGAACTGGACGGCGACCAGCGCCAGTGGCATCTGGCCGGTGCCCGCGAGTGGTACGAGGGCCGGCCCCGCGTGCTGCCGGCCCCGCATTGACGGAAAAAGGGCCCGCCCTTGACCCAGGCATCTATGTGCCAATGGTGGACGCTACGGCCACGACGGGTGTGGGGGCGGGCTTGTTCGGAATATACGCGTAGTGACACGCCATGCGTGTCAACGTGATTCCTGGTTGCTCAGGACGGTAGAGACGCGTCCGTCGGGCATTCCGGCGGTTCATGACACGCATGGCGTGTCACGACGGTTTCTTCGACTTCAACCAACTGCCGCGCCAGCTCCGCGCTGGCCACGTGCCCGTGCAGGAACAACAACCCTTCATAGATGTTCATGGCGTCACCTCAAGGCTTGAATGGCCGTCATCTTGGGCGCACCATCGGCACCGGAAAAGCGACATTTCCGCAACTTCGACTTGAACAGGATTCAAGCCTCAATGTCCCGGATGCCCCTGCAGGCGCTGCACAATTTCGTGGTCGCGGCCCGCCTGGGCAACCTGACCCGTGCGGCCGAAACGATGAACCTGACCGTGAGCGCGCTCAGCCACCAGATGCGCCAGCTGGAGCAGCGGCTGGGCTACCCGTTGCTGCTGCGGCAGGCGCGCGGGGTGCGGCTGACTCCGGAAGGGCAGCGCCTGCTGGAGCAGGTGGGGCCGCATCTGGATGCGATTGGCGAGGCGTTCCAGCCCTTTGCCGCACGGCACGACCGGGTGCTGACGGTCAGCGCGGTGCCCTCGATGGCGTCGAACTGGCTGGTGCCGCGCCTGGGCCAGTTCGTGGCCGCGTATCCGCAGATTGAGATCAATCTGGAATCGACCGAGCGGCTGACCGATTTCGAACGGCAACTGCAGGTGGATGCCGCGCTGCGGGTGGGCGCAGGGCAATGGCCGGGAGTGACGGCCGAGCCCTTGTTCGACGACTGGCTGGTGCCGATGGCCAGCCCGGCGCTGGTGGCGCGGATGGGCGGGGTGGAGGCGCTGGCGCTTTCGCAATGGCCGCTGCTGGGTGATCCGGATGGCGAATGGCAGCGTTGGTTTGCGTTGACCGGCGAGACGGCACCGTCGCGTTATGTGGCGATGCTCAACGATTCCGAATCGCACCACCGTGCGGCGCTGGATGGGATTGGCGTCGCGTTGGGGCGGGTGACCCGGGCGCAGCTGCTGCTGCAGTCCGGGCAGTTGATTGCGTTGTCACCGCATCGGTTGAAAACGCGCTGGTCGCATTGGCTGGTGTATCCCGCGCGTTCGGCGACGCATCAGGGGTTCCTGGCGTTCCGCGAATGGGTGATGGCAGAAGCCAAGGCCCACGCCGCCAACATGTAGAGCCGGGCTTGCCCGGCTTGCCGAATTGCCGATCAAATGCAGCCGGGCAAGCCCGGCTCTACGACATGGGGGTCGGCCAGTAGTGACTATCCGGCGTCGCCCGCGCCCCAAAGATCGCCTGGCCCACGCGCACCACCGTCGCACCTTCTTCAATGGCGATCTCGAAATCGCCGGACATGCCCATCGACAGTTCGTCCAGGCTGACACCAGCGGACAGCGTGGGCTGCAGGCGCTCACGCAGTTCGCGCAGGCGCACGAAGCAGGGGCGCACCTGTTCGGGGTCGGGTGAGAACAGGGCCAGGGTCATCAGGCCACGCACGCGCAGGTTCTGGAAGGTCGGCAACTGCTGCACGAAGTCGGCCACCTCGATCGGATCCAGCCCGTACTTGCTGGCTTCGCCGGAGGTGTTGACCTGCACGAACACATCCAGCTGGCGCTGTTCCAGTTCGAGCCGCTGGTCCAGCGCCTGGGCCACGCGCAGGCTGTCCAGGGCCTGGAACTCGCTGGCGAAACGGGCCACGTCGCGCGCCTTGTTGGTCTGCAGGTGGCCGATCACCGACCAGCGGATGCCAAGGTCGGCCATCGCCTCGGCTTTGGCCTTGGCTTCCTGCACCTTGTTCTCGCCGAGCTCGGTGCAGCCGGCTTGAACGGCCAGCCGCAGGCGGGCTTCATCAACGGTCTTGCTGACCGGCAACAGGCGCACGCTGTGCGGATCGCGCCCGGCGCGGGCGCACGCGGCCGCGATGCGTTCATGCACGGCGTCGAGGTTGTGGCGGAAGTCGTCAACGGCGCTGGCCTGGGGCCAGACGGGCGGGGCGATGGGCACGGGCGGAACCGAGGTGCGGGCAGGTTGGTATTTTCGCACGCGGGTGGGTGCCCGGTTCGATTGTTTCCATGCGTTACCGGGCGTGGCACCGTTCACGGCCGTCGTCTGTCGACCGACGCTACCAAAGCAACATCAGCGGCAATTCGCATGAACCCAGAGGGTGGTGAGCCCTCGTAGGGACACGCCATGCGTGTCCGGGGACGTCCACGCGCCTGGTCAGGGGGCTGCTTGAGACCCCGGGCGCACGTAATGCGACTGGCCGTTGTCGCTGAGGAAGATCAGTTCGGGCTTGCCCTGCCAGGAGCTCAGCATGGCCCCGGTGTTGTTCTGGTGCTTCACCACCAGGGTGGCCCCCCGGTCCGGATTGGCGGTGACCTTGAAGACTTCGGTGGTGCCGCGGGCGTCGTCGAGGGTGAGCACGGCTTCGTCGCCGACATCGGCGGTGCCGTAACCGCCGCGTTCGGAGCCATCAGCCCCGAGCAGGATCAGGCCCGACAGCGGCGAGGCGCGTGGCCCCTGGGTGACGCCCTGGCTGACCGGGTCGGGCACCGGCGCGCCCAGAATGACCCGGGCCTGGCCGTTGGCGTCCTGGATGACCAGCCCACGCGCGGTGATCACGCGCTGGTCGGACTGGCTCTGGTGCAGCTTGATGGCGGTCCACCCCGAGACAACAAGGGCAAGACTGGATACCACCAGCGTGGTGAGAGTGAGTGCGCGCGACACAGGCGGCTCCGGATCCTTGGAATGGCAGCGACAATACCCGATTGCGGGTTTATGACACCAGTCAGAAAAGTCCGAATCGGCTCGTTTGCGTGAAGCAGGTCACAGGCCGTCAATGGAAATCGCGGCTGGACGTGCGGACCCCGGCAATCAATTCATCAATATTGTGCATGCGCTGCACGATCAGGTGCTGCACGCCGTCCACCCGTTCCAGCCGGCCATCGATCTGCATCAGCCGGGCTTCCACCAGCACCCGGTGCTGGCGGTCGGCGGTGCGTCGCCAGACCACGGCATTGACCATGCCGCACTCGTCTTCCAGCGTTAAAAACGTAACGCCGCTGGCGGTCTGCGGGCGCTGGCGCATGCGCACCAGCCCGGCAAAGCGCACGCTGCGCCCGTGCGGCAGCTGCGCCAGCTGGTCCGAGCGCTGGCAGCGGCGCTGCTCCAGCAGCGGGCGGATGAACGACACCATGTGCCGGCCCAGGGTGGTGCCGGTGCTGTTGTAGTCGGCCTGCATGTCCTCGAACGCGCTCGGCGCGGGCAGCGCCACCTCGGCTTCGTCGGTGGCGCGCACGCTGTCGAACAGCGGCAGCGGTTTCTCCACCCCGGACACATCCCAGCGCGCACGGTGCCGGTGCCCGCTCAGGCCCTTCAGCGCGCCGGCATCGGCCAGCAGACCCTGATGGCGGCGGTCCAGCCGCGCACGCTGGCTGAGGTCGGCCACGCTGTCGAACGCCGCACGCGCACGTGCCTGCATCAGCGCCAGCGCCATCGTTTCGCTGAAACCGTCGATCATGCGCAGACCGAGGCGGATGCCGGGGCTGTCCGGGTCCGGCGTCAGCGTGCAGTCCCAGTCGCTGTGGCGCACATCCACCGGCAGCACCGCCACGCCATGCCGGCGCGCATCCTGCAGGATCTGGTCCGGCGTGTAGAACCCCAGCGGCTGGCTGTTGATCAGGCTGGCGGCGAACGCGGCCGGGTGGTGGCATTTCAGCCAGCAGCTCACGTAGGTGATCAGGGCGAAGCTGGCGGCATGGCTTTCCGGGAAACCGTAGCTGCCGAAGCCCTTGATCTGCTCGAACAGGCGCTCGCCGTATTCGCGGCTGTAGCCTTTCGCCGTCATGCCGGCCAACAGCTTGTCGCGGTGCGGTTCCAGCCCGCCATGCCGTTTCCATGCGGCCATTGAACGGCGCAGCGCGTCGGCTTCGCCGGGGCTGAAACCGGCCGCCGCCACCGCCAGCTGCATCACCTGTTCCTGGAACAGCGGCACGCCGAGCGTACGTTTGAACACCTTCTCCAGTTCCGGCGGGTAGTCGATCTCTTCGGTGCCTTTTTCCTTCAGCTGCTTCCGCCGGTTGAGGTAGGGGTGCACCATGTCGCCCTGGATCGGCCCGGGCCGCACGATCGCCACTTCAATCACCAGGTCGTAGAAGCAGCGCGGCTGCATGCGCGGCAGCATCGCCATCTGCGCGCGCGATTCAATCTGGAACACGCCCAGGGTGTCGGCGCGGCAGATCATGTCGTAGGTGGGCACATCGTCGGCGGGAAGGCGGGCCATGGTCAGTACCTCGCCCGCGGCCGTGCGTACGCCGCGCCCCTGCAGCACCGCCAGGCATTTGCGCACCGCAGTGAGCATGCCCAGCGCCAGGCAGTCGACCTTCATCAGGCCGGTGGCATCCAGGTCGTCCTTGTCCCACTGGATCACCGTGCGGTGGTTCATGGCCGCGTTTTCCACCGGCACCAGCGTGGACAGCGGGTGTTCGGAAATCACGAAACCGCCCGGGTGCTGGGATAGGTGGCGGGGGAAATCCACCAGCTCGGCAGTCAGCGCCACCACCCGCTGCATCAGCGGGGTGTCCGGGTCGAAGCCGCGCTCACGCAAGGCCTCGGGCAGCGGTTCGTGGCTGCTCCAGCGGTCCAGGCAGGCGGCCAGTTCGTTGACCTGGTCCGGCGGCAGGCCGAGCACGCGGGCCACGTCGCGCACCGCGCTGCGGCCGCGGTAGCTGATCGCCACGGCGGTCAATGCGGCACGCTCACGGCCGTAGCGGTTGAACACGTACTGCAGCACTTCCTCGCGACGTTCGTGTTCGAAGTCGATGTCGATATCCGGCGGTTCGTCGCGCTCGGCCGAGATGAAACGCTCGAACAGCAGTTCCATGTGGCTGGGGTCGATCTCGGTCACCCCCAGCACGTAGCACACCACCGAGTTGGCCGCCGAGCCGCGGCCCTGGCACAGGATCTGCTGGCTGCGCGCATAGCGCACGATGTCGTGGACGGTTAGAAAGTACGACTCGTACTGCTTGCCGTTGATCAGTGTCAGCTCGTGTTCGATCAGGTCGCGCTGCCGGGTCGAGGTGCCGCCCGGCCAGCGCCAGCGGATGCCTTCTTCGACCAGCGCGCGCAGCCAGCTGGCCGGGTCGTGGCCGGCCGGCACCAGTTCGTGCGGATAGGTGTACTGCAGCTGTTTGAGATCAAACGTGCAGCGCGCGGCAATGCGCAGGGTTTCTTCCAGCAGCTCGGCCGGGTACAGCGCGGCCAGCGCCTGGCGCGTGCGCAGGTGGCGTTCGCCATTGGGAAACAGGTGCCAGCCGGCATCGGCGATGGTGCAGTGCTGGCGGATCGCGGTCAGGGTGTCCTGCAGCGCGCGGCGGCGGCGTACATGCATGTGCACGTCGCCGCTGGCCACCAGCGGGATGTCGTGGGCGTAGCCGAATTCCAGCAGCGCTTCCAGCCGTTCCACGTCGTCGGCTTCGCGGTGCAGCTCCACCGCCAGCCACAGCCGGTGCGGAAAACGCGCCTGCAGCCACGCCGCGTATTCCGGGTTGGGCGTGCGTGCCGGCCACAGGCACAGCAGGCTGTCGGGCAGCGCGTCGAAGTCTTCGCGCAGGCATTGATACTGACCCTTGGGCGCGCGCCGGCGGCAGGTGGTGATCAGCTGGCACAGCGCGGCATAGGCGGCCAGGTCGGTGCACAGCAACACCACTTTGGGGCCGTTCTCGATCTGGAATTCAGCACCGGTGATCAGCGCCAGTTCGTGTTTCTTCGCCGCCTGCCAGGCGCGTACGATGCCGGCCAGCGAGCACTCATCGGTGATCGCCAGCGCGCGGTAGCCCTGTTCTTTGGCACGCTCGAACAGCTCGTCGGCAATCGACGCGCCGCGCTGGAAACTGAAGGCCGACAGGCAATGCAGCTCGGCGTAGTCGGGCAGCTCGGTGTTCATGCGAACCAGCCATGCAACATGAAGGGGCCATGCCGCGCGCCGGCCGCGGTGTAGGCCCAGCCGCGCTGGCCGGTGCCGGTTTCCACCACGTAGTAGTCGCGGCGTACGTCACCTTCGTCCCACCAGCCCGATTCGATCCGTTCCGGCCCGGACAGAATGCGCAGCTCCGGGTCGCGCAGCAGTTGCGGGGTCGGCAGCAGCCAGCCCGGGCGCAGCGGCAGCGCCGGCGGCGGGGCTTTGGGGGCACCGCTGGCATCACCGCTGGC
>NZ_DAMDFR010000045.1:0-31895 GCF_032103445.1 Stenotrophomonas sp. | reverse complement strand
ACCGCCAGCGCCGCAGCGCGCTGCACGAGGCCGCGCTGGCCGGTCATGTCGACATCATCGATGTACTGCTGACCGCCGGGGCCAACCTGGAAGCGCGCGACGCGCTGTCGCGCACCCCATGGCTGGAAGCCGCGCGTGCCGGTCGCGCCGGTGTCGTTGAACACCTGCTGCCGCACAAACCCGACCTGCATGCAGTCGATGTGGAAGGCCGCAATGCCGTGCTGCTGGCCTGCATGGCCGACGGCGCATCGCCGCTGCTGGTGCGCCGCCTGCTGGAGCTGGGCATTGCCGCCGACGTCACCGACCCGCAGGGCCGCCGCGCGGTCGATATCGCCGCTGCTGCCGGGCGCTGGGCAATCGTCTCGCTGCTCGACCGCAGCTACCCGCTGCCGGCCGCAGTGAGCGATGGCCTGGGCTCCGCTTCGGCTGACGCCGAAACCCCCGATGCGCCGCTGCTGCCCGATCGCCCGCCGCTGGACCTGCTGCGCGAAGCGCTGGGCTTTGGCAACTACGATGGCATGACCGCACTGGCACGGCTGTGCAGTGCCGACGAACTCGGCGGACTGCTGCACGAACCCGAGCTGGCACTGGATCCGCAGTCGGTGGAATGGCTGCTCGCCCAGGGGGCTACCCCGGATGTGCTCGACGCCTGCGGCGACACCCCGATGTTTGCCCTGCTGTCGCGTGGCATCGACGCTGTGCCGTCACTGCAGGCCCTGCTGCGCCGGGGCGTGTCGCCTGCGGGTGCCGGTGGACTGTCGCGCCTGCTGGCGGCCTGCGCGCAGCACGACCACGCCTCGCGCGGGCTGGAGCAGTTGGCGCTGGAACTGCTGGAACGCGGGGCGGATCCGTTCGCACCGTCGCCGGCCGGCGATCCGCCGTTGTCGCTGGCGGTGCGGCTGGGCTGGCTGCGCCTGCAGCAGGCCCTGCTCACGCTGGGGGTGGACCGCGAGGCACGCGACAGCCATGGCATGACCGCGCTGCACCTGGCCACCGCGCTGGCGCGCGAAGGCTCGCTGGAACTGCTGGTGCAGCACGGTGCCTCGCCGGAAGCACGCGCCGCCGATGGCCAGACCCCGTTGGGCGTGGCACTGTCGATCGGCCGCCGCGATCTCGCCGATTGGCTGGACTGGCGCGTGTGGCAGCTGCCACGCCGCGCGCTGCGCGACGCCGACCTGCCGTCGGCGGCCATGGTCGGTGACGCCGATGCCGTGCGCCGCCTGATCGATCTCGGTTTCGCCGTCGATGTGGTCGACGCCCAGGGCTGCACCGCGCTGCTGCGCGCAGCCGGCGGTGGACACCTGGCCGTGGTCGACCTGCTGCTGGCGCGCGGAGCGAACCCGCAACACGCTGCTGCCAGCGGGGCCACGCCGCTGTCCGCAGCGGTCAGCATGCGTCAGACCGACATCGTCTCGGCGTTGCTGGATGCCGGCGCCGAGCTGGAATATCGCCTGCCCGGTGGCGTCACCGTGCTGATGCTCGCGTCTGCGCTGGGCCTGCCGGACATTGCCGCGCGCCTGCTCACCGCCGGTGCCAACGTGCACGCCGGCGATGCGCAGCAACTCGGTCCGCTGCACTGCGCTGCGCTGTACGGCTTCAGTGCCCGCGACCGTTCGCGCCTGCTCGCGCTGCTGGACACGCTGTTGCTGTCCGGTGCCGAACCGGACCAGCCGGCGGCAGGTTCGGTAACGCCGTTGCTGTTGCTGCTGGGCGCGCGCGCCGAACCGGGTACCGCCTGCGATGAGCAGGTGGTGCTGGCGGCAGTGGAACGCCTGCTGGATGAAGATGTGTCGCTGGAGGCGCGCGACCCGCGCGGTTTCGGCCCGCTGCATCTGGCTGCGCTGCACGGCCTGCCGCTGCTGGTGCAGCGCCTGCTGCGCGCCGGTGCCGACCCGGACGTGCGCGATGCGCTGAACCGCAGCCCGCGTGAGATCGCGGTGATGCGCGGCTTCATCGACGTCGCCGGCGAGTTCGAGCCGCGCGTGCCGGGCGTTTCGTCGATGGCCCGCTTCCTGCGCGATAACGGCTGAAGGGCATGACCGCGTGGGGACGGGCCATGCCCGTCCGCTCTTCGTTCTGACGTCATGAACGCCTGACGCATGTCTTCGGCCAACGCTAAACGTTGATCAATGGTTGGTAATGCCGTGGATGCAGGCTTCGGATACTTGTGCCGCGCTTTGCGCGGTTGACGCGCATGGCGCGTCACTACGAATTGCTACGTGCGCAGGACGATGGCGTTGTTGATTCTGCGAATCGCAACATCGGTGCCAGGATCAGGCGCTCCGGATGCTGGCGCGCGAACATCGCCGGATCCGTCAGCAGCTGACGAACATCCTCCGCATGTCCGTCCTGCACATGCGCTTCGATCCACGGCTTGAACAGCGCCTGGTTGCCGTCATG
Organism: Stenotrophomonas sp.; assembly: GCF_032103445.1. Lineage (GTDB taxonomy): Bacteria > Pseudomonadota > Gammaproteobacteria > Xanthomonadales > Xanthomonadaceae > Stenotrophomonas. The sequence goes on along the minus strand of NZ_DAMDFR010000045.1, from coordinate 29,495 downwards.
CATCGCACCCGGATGAACATCCAGTTCTGGAACCTGACGATGCTCGCACAGCGCCGCGCGCTGCAGGTCCGAACCGGGTGGGGCGGTGGCTGCCACCATCATCAGCAACAGCCCGTACAGATCAAGGGCATTCGCCGCCGCGCTGCGCCCTGCGGCGGGGCCTGCGTAAAGATCCTGCATCAACGCATCGGTCTGGCATTCACGGGTGCCGCGCGCATGCTCGGGTCTCAGCTGCAGCAGTTCATCGCCGAACAGCACGTCATCCTCGAAGTCGATCAGCTGCGCTGACGGCAGCGGTCCCGGCGGCAACGGTTCACCCGCCGGTAGTCGTATGCAGGTGTTCTCCAGCTTGATGTCGCGCACAAATGCCCCGCCGCGCAATGGCAGCGCATGCAGGCAATCCACGTCCCGCACTAGTGCCTGGAACACGGTCATGGGCAGCTGCCCGCCTTCGGCCAGGTAATCAAACAGCGTGGTGCCGGCATTGCGCGCGATGATCAGCTTTCCATTGATGACCGCGCTGAACACCAGCGAGGCGATGGCGCGCAACGGATCAAGACGCTTCTCGTCGCGATGATCGAAGGTGCCAGCAGCTACCGGACACAGTGCGATGAATCTCTTGTCGCTGACCAGTACTTCCTTGAAGCGACCTTGCACGGTGGCGACTTTCTCGGCCTCCCTTGCGGTTTCGCTTTGTTCCGCCTCAGCGACCGCGGGTAGGGCCACGATCGGATAGCGCAGGGTTGGACGCTTGGCGGGGGAGCAGAAGAATATCCATTTGTCCCGTTCCTGCTTGCGGAGGGGATAGATGTCCGTGTTCTCGGGCTCGTAGACCAGTGTCCGGTAATGCTCGTGGGTGCTGCGGTACTCCTTGAAATGCCTCTTCTGGTCGGTGTTGGCTATGTGCGTCAGGTGCCGCTTCCATGCGCTCTTGATGGAGTCTGCGGCGCGTTTGGACCGTTTGGGCGGCAGTGATTCGAGGAAGTCATCGCTGACAACGCCGTTGCCGACCGTGGCGGGAGCGCAGCGGCGGCGATGGTTGTTGTTCTCGTCGGGTGACGCGTTCTTTGGCGGCGGTGTGGTTGAGTGCGCTGCGGGTGCTGGGTTGGGTCCGACGCTACGGAACATTTCCTGGGGTCTCCGGGTGGTGGGTCATGGGCCTGGGTGGGGTCCATGCGTTATAGGGGCGATCATTGAGGTCGGCAGTCGTCTTGCGACCGACTCTACCCCCGGTGAGTCGGGTAAGTCCGGTGGGGCAGTGCCGTCGGCATCGCCGCCTCGCTGCATTGCGTGGGTGTTACCACGGGACGATTTCGCTTCCGGCCACCCGTTTCACCAGAACCGACGGCTCGCCTTCCGCAACACGTAGCGCGATGTAGCCGTTTCCGGGCGGCCCGACTGTCCAGACGGCGCTGTGCGCGCCGGCGTATCGGGTCACCACGGTATCGAGCGAGAAATGCTCTGTGTTCATCTCGATCGCGCACTCGAGCTTGGCCGTCCCGGATCCGTGCGAACTTCTGCCGAACAACCGCGGTTCCAGCTGTGTGCGACCCAACTCGGGCACCAGCGGGGTGACGTATACGATCCGCGGTGGCGGACCCTTTCCGGTCTGACCCATGGGATCCACATCGCTGGGGTTGATGCCGCCGTCGCTCATGATCTTGTTGTAGTTCTCGCGCGTCGTGTAATGGAAAAGCGACGGCGGCCACTGGTCGCGAGGCACCACTTCGTACCTGAAATCGGAGGGAGGCGGCACCGCGCCGCCGGCGTCCTGCAGTGGCTGCGACAGGCGCAGCTTCTTGGTCGGGCTGCTGAGGCTGCTGCCCGGAGCCGATCCCGGTGCGGACTGCATCGCCGTCGAGGGCCCTGGCTGGCCGCCTTCCACCAGCGCCATCGCGCGGCCGTGCATCGCACGATAGGGAAGGCTCGCCTGCTTCAGGCCTACGGTACTCAAGCTGCGCAGCATGCTGCTGACCGAACTCGCGTCGCGCTGGCTGAGCAGATAGGCCACGTACTGCGAACGGTCTGCATCGTTCAGCCCCGACAGTTCTGGTACGCCGTCCATGTATTGCCACCACGTTTCCCGATTCCTGTTGATGTCGAACTCGTACGGGCCGCTGTATGCGCCCTTCAACGCGGTCAGCTCTTCTTTCAGGCGGTCCAGTTCTCGAACCTCCATCCGTCGCAGCTCGCGTTCGTCGGGCAGGCTGAGTTGCCGCGCGGGTGGTTGCGCCAACGTACGGCTGCGATCCTGCAGCTGGTCCAGTTGTGCCCAGTCAGGTGCGCTGGGGGGACCGGGTGGGCCGGCCAACACGCCAATGCGGCCATCGTTCAACTTCACGATGCGTGAGAACGGCAGCTTGCGGCCGGTGATGTCCTTGCCGCGCTGCAAACTTTGCCCGGCCTTGAGCGTCGGCGTACCCGCATCGAACCAGCGTGCCGGCTTCAGCAGCAGCTTCAGTTTGCCCAGCAGCTTGCCGAGCGGCAGAGGACTGGCTACATCGTCAAGAAGCAGCACCTGGTCGAAGCCGAACGACAGCGCGGCCCACCAGTCGACCTCGGCGGTGGTCGTCGAGGCGGATTGACCGTCGCGGATCATGGTGTGCGCCATGTACGTGTACGCTTCGTGCAGGAAGTCGCCCTGGATGCGCTCCAACTGCACCTTCTCGGCCGTGAAGCGGCTGGGGTGTCGCGGCATGCGGCTCTTTACCGGGTCGTCGCCGAAGGCCAGCCCGTCCGCGCGCTGCTGGTCTTCGTGCGACATGCGTTCCTTCAAGTAGCCATAGCCGCCGTCGGTGCGCCAGTACGGATCGGACTTTGCTGCCTGCATGTCGTCGTACACCCGGATGATTTTTCCATCCGGTGCGCCCGGCGTGATCACCACGACAGACGTGACCCCGCGTTCCGGCGCATCCATCTGCACCACCCACACGCCGTTGACCCGGCAGGCGCCGGTATCACCCAGCAAAGTGCCCAATGGCGAATCCGCGTAGCCGATCTTGAGCGCGTAGACATACGGCGTGTAGTTCGCAAGTTCCGGCCGCGTGCGTTCGTCCGGGTACTGCAATACATGCTCGAGCATGCGCGACACCAGATCATGCCCGCTGATCGGATCCAGGTAGGTGTAGTAGTCCTTGGGAAACGTGGAGCCTTCCAGCCGCGCGGCCTGCAGCGCCGCTTCCAGCAGCAGGCCGTTGCTGTGCACCCAGGCCTGTCGCAACGGGCCGGCCAGTGGCGACAGCGGCCACAGCAGGGTGTCGCGCAGATAGTCCGGATACGTGCTGCCCACATCCAGCGTACGGATGAGGTCAACCATATCTGTGACCTCCTTCTCGCTCAGCGCTCGCGTGCTGCCGTTGACGTGGCGTTCCATCGACACGGCATGGTCCGGGCCCAGCAGCCAGCGCTGGGCGATGTTGCCGATCGCGAACTCGACCAGCGACACCGTGCGCTCGGTCAGTATCGGCTGCACGCCCTCCGGCGGGACCGGCCACACTACCGGGGCATCCAGAAAGGCTCCGGGCAGCTCCGGGTCCGGCCAGCGGCGTTCGGTGACCGTTACGTTCACGGTGGCGGGTTCCAGGCCCTGGCCGGGCCCGGTGCCGTTCAATGCTTTGGTCAGCGCCTCGTGGGTGTAGGTCTCCAGTGACTCGACTCCGGAGATCAGGGTGATCCATACGTCCTCCCACGCACTGTGCAGATCGCTCAGCGTCTGCAGGTATGTGCGCTCGCCCAGCGGCGCGTCCTTCAGCCACTGCGGAAGCTGGGCTTCGATCCTGTCGATCTCCTTGCGGATCATCAACTCGTCCGCACTCGGCGGTGGCGTGGTGCTGTTGACCGCGGGTGCCAGCGCTTGCAGCGGCGCTGCGTCCACACCTGAGGCGCGCGGGGTGGAAAGACCCTGCGTTGATGGACGGGTACCCAACGCGGTGAGCCGTCCGGGTGAATCCAGATGGTCCGGCAGCGCGAACAGCTCCGACGCGTCGGCATTCGACGCGTTGCCGGTGCTGTTGCGTGGCACCGGCGGCGCGGAGGCCGGCCGACGCGTGGTGGAGGCCGGTGGAGACACCTCGGTGGGCCTGGACAGCTGCCAGGCCACCATCTGCTGCATCCGGTCCGTGTAGTAATCCTTGCGCAGCGCATGTTCCTGCAGGCGCTGGTCCAAGGCGACAAGGCGCTTCGCGACCAGTCCGCGCGGCGTGGTTGACGCTGATACCAGCGGCAACCCCGTACGCTGCTGCACAACGGGGCCGTGAGGGGCGTAGTTCGGCAACCACGTGCCTCCCGACAGGCATGCACCGACCGACAGTGTGCGGTCGGCGGCCACCAGCGGATCTTCGCCGCACCACTGGTTCAAGAGCCCGACCACGGCGTCGGCCACGTTGCCCGACATCCATGCCGGTGGCCGATCGCGCTTACGCTCGGCTTCCAGTACCTGCAGTACATCGCTGGGCGACCGAGCCGGCCGCTTCGCCTGAAGGTCACGCGCGCATACTGCGGCATCCGCCAACGACCAGCCCGCGCTGTCCTCAAGCCACAGTGCATACAGGGCGCGGTGCTGCTTGCCCGACCACGCGGGCAGCAGGGTGTGCAACAGCTCCGCTGCCGCCTGTCCTTCATTCATCTGCGCCACCGGCAGCATCTCGTCCAGCTGCGATGCGATTGCATCAAGATCACCGGCGTCGTTCATTGCACGCAGCTTCAGCGCGCCGTGGTGCTCATGGCGGGGTTTGCTCAACACAGCGGCCCATTGCGCCAGGCTGCGGGACAGAACATGCTCGCGCAGCAGCGGGACCAGCCGCTGACCTTGCTCGTTGCTGATGGGAAACAACGCATGCAGCATCAGCACCAGCGTGTGCGGTGCCAACGGGCAGTCGCCGCCAAACAGCGCCGCGTGTGCACGGCTCCACGGCAGGTGGGCGAGGGCCAACAGGCGCACGACATTGTCGCCCGGCAGGTCGCCGCGCATCAGCCCGGCCAAGGCCTGCTGCACAGAGCGGCCATCCTGCAGCGGTGAGCTCAGCAGGGCATGCGCCTTTACGTAAGGTGATTCCGGCTCAGGCGCGGGCGCGCGCGAAGTGGACGGGTTGCTGATCGACTGCGGGGCGGGCAACGACACCGATCGCATCGGCCGAGGCGGTGACGCAGGCAGGGGTGGGGAGGACGCGCGCGGCAACGGCCGCGGCAGCGAGGCGCTGGGCAGGATGGGCATCGGGGGAGAGCTCACGGTGGGGGAGTGGCCCCGCGAGTCTCTGACGATGTTCCTAAAAGAAGTTGCAGAAATCTTGCATACGTGACGCTCGTCACCTTGCAGGACCTGCGTTACCTGCGTCTCATCCGCGCGGTCGGTTGTCGTCCCCAGCAGCGTCCGCGTCGCGACCGGCATCCGCCTCGAACAGCTGCATCAGATCGGCGCGCGCGTCGCGTGAGGTCTGGATCACCGCCGCTTCATCGTCATACACCAGGTACTGGTCGCGCAGCAGTTTCTCGTCATGCTCGCGGAAGCGCTGCACGTGGTTGCGTGCAGTATCGGCAGAAAGACCCAGCGCCACCAGCAGGCGCTCGCTCAGTTCCAGGCTGGTGCCGAACACCTCGCGGAACGGCTCAGCCGACATGTCCATCAAGCGCCACGCATGCTGGCGGTTGCGCGCACGTGCCAGTACCACCGCCTGCGGGTACATGCGGCGGATCAGCCGTGTCGCGCGCATGTTCGACTCCGGGTCGTCCAGGGTGATCACGAACACGCGGATATGCTCGCCGCCGGAAGCACGCAGCATCTCCGGCCGGGTCGGGTCGCCGTAGTACAGCTTGTTGCCGAACCGGCGCAGGTCCGACACCGTATCCGGGTTCGACTCCAGCGCCACGAAGGGAATCTTCTGCGCGGTCAGCAGGCGCGCTACTACCTGGCCGAAGCGTCCCATGCCGGCAATCAGTACCTTCGGCTGGGTATCGTCGGTGTCCACCGCATCGGCCGGGCGTGCATCGCCGGCCTTGTGCTCGCTGCCCAGCAGCCGCAGCAACGCCAGCATCAGCAGGGGGGTGAGCGCCATCGACAGCCCCACCACCGCCACCAGCCGGTCGTGGTTGGCCGCGCCCAGCAGGTGCACGCGCTGCGCTTCGTTGAACACCACGAAGGCGAATTCGCCGCCCAGCCACAGCACGCTGCCCAGCATGACCGCATGTCGGGTACTCAGCTTTGCCACCTTGCCGATGGCAAACAGCAGGCCGAACTTCACCACCAGCAGCACGGCCACGCCAATCGCCACCAGCCCCGGCTCGGCCACCACCCGGTCCAGGTCGATGCCCATGCCCACGGCAATGAAGAACAGGCCCAGCAACAGGCCCTTGAAGGGTTCAATCTGCGATTCCAGCTCGTGCCGGAATTCCGAATCAGACAACAGCACGCCGGCCAGGAACGCGCCCAGGCTGGGGCTCAGCCCGGCTTCCTGCATGAACCATGCGGTGCCCAGCACCACCAGCAGTGCCATGGCGGTGAACACCTCCGGGCTGCGGGTGCGCGCAATGATGTTGAACAGCCGGCGCAGCACCGGCCGCCCGCACAGGATGACCACCGCCAGCGCGCCCAGCGCCACCGCGACGTCGCTCCAGTGCAGGGTCTGGTTCTTCGCCCCGCCCAGCAGGGGGATGGCCGCCAGCAGCGGAATGGCGATCAGGTCCTGGAACAGCAGGATCGCAAAGCCCAGCCGCCCGTAATCGGTGTTCAGCGCCTTGTGCTCGGACAGCAGCTGCAGCCCGACCGCCGTGGACGACAGCGCCAGCGCAATGCCGACAATCAGCGCGCTCTTCCACTGGAAGTGGTCCAGCAACAGCAGGCTGCCCAGCACTACCGCGCACAGTGCCACCTGCGCCGCGCCGGCCCCGAACACCGAACGTCGCATCACCTTCAGGCGCGACGGCGAAAGCTCCAGCCCGATCACGAACAGCAGCATCACCACGCCGATCTCGGCCGCGCCGAGGATGCGGTCGGCGTCCTGCACGAAGCCCAGCCCGTCAGGACCCAGCACCACGCCGGCGGCGAGATACCCGAGGACCGCGCCCAGGCCGAACTTCTTGAACACCGGCACGGCAATCACCGCCGCCAGCAGCAGGACCAGGGCCAGTTCGAGGGCACCGCTATGCATGGGGAAACCTGGAAATCCGAACCTCGGCCCGTCGCCGCGTGCCCATTATGCGGCCGGGGGCGTCAACGACATTCAACCGCGTCCCAACAGGCGCGCGGCGGGGGTTGACCCAGGTTCGGCAGGGGTCCAGACTGCCGGCCGCTGCAGGCACACCGCTGCGCGGTGCCAGCCGACCAACGGTCGGCTGCTACCGATGCTCCGCCTCCCGCGAACAACCCATTCCGGAAACCCAACCCATGTCCAGCGACAGTAGACCTCGACCTTGCTCGACGCCAGTGATGGCGACCGCCTGACACGGGACGGTTCGCCAGCGTTGGCGTCGCGCATCGCGATCCAAAGGCGAACCCATGAACCAGAAAGACCTCCTGCGTCCGGTGGCCGATGCCGCCCTGAGCGCACCCCTGCAGGACTTCAACACCGCCGACGCGGTGGAATACCTCAACACGCTTGAACTGACCCGTGCCGCCGATACCCTGGCCGCGCTGCCGTTGCCGCGCGCGGTCAAGATGCTCGAACAGCCCGAGCTGGCCCGCAGCGGCGAGCTGGTCGCCGCCCTGCCCGAAGCCCGCGCCGCCGCCCTGCTGGGCCTGATGGCCGACGACCGCGCCACCGACATCGTCCACGAACTGGACGAAGACGAGCGCGCCCGCCTGATTCCGCTGCTCAACGCCGACGCGCGCCGCGCGATCCAGCAGCTGCTCAGCTACCCGGCGCACACCGCCGGCGCGCTGATGACCACCGAGTTCGTCAGCGTGCCGTCCACCTGGACGGTCGGCCGTACCCTGCAGCACATCCGCGAGGTGGAGCGCACCCGCGAAACCGTCTACGCCATCTACGTGCTCGACCCGCACAGCCAGGCCCTGCAGCAGGTGGTGACCATGCGCAGGCTGATCACCGGGCTGCCGGAGGAATCGATCCTGGAAGTGGCGCAAGTCAACGCCCCGGTCGCGGTGCACCCGCTGCTGGACCAGGAAGAAGTGGCACGGCTGATCCGCCGCCATGACCTGCTGGCCATTCCGGTGGTGGACGACGCCCAGCACGTGCTCGGCATCGTCACCGTGGATGACGTGCTGGATGCGCTGATCGAGGAGTCCACCGAGGACGCGCACAAGTTCGGTGGCATGGAGGCACTGGACAAGCCGTACATGCAGATCGGCTTCTTCGAGATGCTGCGCAAGCGCGCCGGCTGGCTGAGCGTGCTGTTCCTGGGCGAAATGCTCACCGCCAGCGCCATGCAGCATTACGAGGAAGAGCTGGCCCGCGCCGTGGTGCTGACGCTGTTCATTCCGCTGATCATGAGCTCGGGCGGCAATTCCGGTTCGCAGGCCACCTCGCTGCTGATCCGCAGCCTGGCCCTGCGCGAGCTGCGCCTGCGCGACTGGTGGCGGGTGGCCCTGCGCGAACTGCCGACCGGCATGACCCTGGGTGCCATTCTTGGCGTGCTGGCGATGATCCGCATCGTGTCCTGGCAGCTGCTTGGCCTGCACGACTACGGCGAGCACTGGCAGCTGCTGGCGCTGACCATCGGTGCGGCGCTGGTAGGCATTGTGACGTTTGGGTCGCTGTCCGGCTCGATGCTGCCGTTCGTGCTGAAGCGGCTGGGGTTCGACCCGGCCAGTGCGTCGGCCCCGTTCGTGGCCACGTTGGTGGATGTGACCGGGTTGGTCATTTATTTCAGCATTGCCGCGATGATCTTGAGCGGCACGTTGCTCTGATGGTGCGCGTGGACACGCATGGCGAATGTACGTGCGCAGGATCATGGCTTTGACACGCATGGCGTGTCACTACGACCCGTGGTTGCTCGACCCGTAGGGACACGCCATGCGTGTCCGCGCGGCCCAACATCGCCCGGATTGCGCCAGATCATCCCGCACGTAACCCCCACCCGTGTACCGTAGGGCCCATGAGCATCTACCACCTGCAATCGGTCTTCCGCCCGCAATCGGTCGCCGTCATCGGCGGCAGCCCGCGCGAACGCTCCGCCGGCCGTGCGGTGATGCGCAACCTGCGCGGCACCGGCTTCCCCGGCAAGGTTGCCTGGGTCAACCCGCGCTATGGCGAGATTGACGGCATCCGCACGGTAAAACGGCTCAAAGACCTGGACTGGGTGCCGGAGCTGGTGGTCATCACCGCCCCGGCGCAGATCGTGCCGCAGGTGGTCGCCACCGCCGCCGAACTGGGCGTGTCGGCGGCGATCATCCTGACCGCCCAGCTCGGCTACGGCCCCGGCTCGCTGGGCGAGCAGGTGGAAACGGCCGCGCGGGCCAAAGGCCTGCGCATCCTCGGCCCGCACTGCCTGGGCGTGATCGCCCCGCATGCACGACTCAACGCCAGCATTGCCGCCCACTTCCCGCAGGCGGGCGACCTGGCCCTCATCTCCGAATCCAGCGCCATTGCCGCCGCGCTGGTGGAGTGGGGCGTGGACCGTTCGGTCGGCTTCTCTGCCGTGGTCTCGCTCGGCGATGCACTGGACGTGGATTTCGGCGACCTGCTGGACTACTTCGCCACCGACTACCGCACCCGCGCCATCCTGCTGTACGTCGAACACATCCGCGATGCGCGCAAGTTCATGTCGGCCGCGCGCGCGGCCGCCCGCGCCAAGCCGGTGGTGGTGGTCAAATCCGGCCGCCACATCCGCATCAATCCCGATGCCGACACCCACGTGCAGGCCCTGGCCAGTTCCGATGATGTCTATGGGGCTGCCTTCAACCGCGCCGGCCTGCTGCGGGTGAGCGCGCTGGACGAACTGTTCACCGCTGCCGAAACCCTGGGCCGGCTCGGCACGTTCCCGGGTCGCCGCCTGGCCATTCTGAGCAACGGCGGCGGGGTAGGGCGGCTGGCCGTGGACCAGCTGCGCGCCCTGCGTGGCCAACTGGCCGAGCTCTCGCCGGCCACCGTGACCCAGCTCGACACCGTGCTGCCGCAGGGCTGGTCCCGGGCCAACCCGGTCGACATCGTGGTCGATGCCGATGGCGACCGCTACGCCGCCGCCATCGAAGCGCTGATGAATGACAGCGAGAACGACGCGGTGCTGGTGGTCAACGTGCCCACCGCGTTCACCTCGTCGGCTGACGCCGCACAGGCACTGACCCGCACACTCGGCCTGCGTCCGCGCCACCAGCGCGACAAGCCCGTGTTCGCGGTGTGGCTGGGCAACGACGACCGCGCCACTGCCACGCTCAACGCCGCGCGGGTGCCGACCTATCCCACCGAGGCCGAGGCTGTACGCGGCTTCCAGCATCTGGTGCGTTACCGCGACGCGCAGGCGGCGCTGATGGAAACCCCGCCCAGCCTGCCGGAAGATTTCGTGGTGGATACCGCCGCCGCGCGTGCGCTGGTGGAGGACGCCCTGGCAGCCGGGCAGCAGTGGCTGGACCCGATCGCCACCCATCAGCTGCTCACCGCCTACGGCATTCCTTCCGCGCCGGTGATGCAGGCCGCCGACCCGCACGAGGCGATGGACCTGGCCCAGCCGCTGCTGGAGCAGGGCGCGACGGTCGCAGTGAAGATTCTGTCGGCCGACATTCCGCACAAGTCCGACGTGGATGGCGTGCGCTTGAATCTGGGCACGCTGCAGGCGGTGCATGCCGCTGCCACGTCCATACTGGAACGCGCACGCTCGCTGCGTCCGAACGCCCGCATTGACGGTGTGCTGGTGCAGCCCACCGTGGTGCGCCCGAAGGCACGCGAGCTGATTGCCGGTATCGCCGACGACCCCACTTTTGGTCCAGTGGTGGTGTTCGGGCGCGGCGGCACCGCTGTGGAAGTCATCGACGACAAGGCGCTTGCCCTGCCACCACTGGACCTGCGGCTGGCGCATGAACTGATCGGGCGCACGCGCGTATCGCGCATCCTCAAGGCGTATCGCGATGTGCCTGCCGCCGACGAACGTGCGGTGGCGCTGATCCTGGTCAAGCTGGCGCAGCTGGCCGCGGACATTCCCGAAGTGCGCACGTTGGACATCAATCCGCTTCTGTCCGACCGCGATGGCGTGCTGGCCCTGGATGCACGCGTGGCCATCGCGCCGTCGCGGCGCATGCACAAGGGCCGCGGCCATCCCCGTTTCGCGGTGTTCCCGTATCCGAAGGAATGGGAGCGCCATCTCACCCTGTCCGATGGTGCCGCCGCCTTCGTGCGGCCGGTGCGCCCGGAAGACGACGCCCTGTTCCGCGCGTTCTTCGCCCGGGTGACCGACGAGGATTTGCGCCTGCGTTTCTTCCAGTCGGTGAAGCATTTCAGCCATGAGTTCATCGCACGGCTGACCCAGCTCGACTACGCGCGTTCCATCGCGCTGGTGGCCATCGACCCGCGCACGGGCGACATGCTTGGCGCGGTGCGTCTGCACGCCGACGCCGACTACGACCGGGGCGAGTACGGCATCCTGATCCGCTCCGATCTGAAGGGTCACGGCATCGGTTGGCGGTTGATGACCATCATGATCGAGTACGCCCAGTGGCTGGGATTGAACGTGGTCGAAGGCCAGGTGTTGCGTGAGAACAGCACCATGCTGGCGATGTGCCAGAGCCTCGGGTTCACCACAAGGCTGGACCCGGACGACGCCACCGTGATGGTGGTGACGTTGCCGGTGCAGTCGGTGAAGGTGGATGGCGAGGCCCCGATTCCGCAGGCGTGACGGGCTTGGCACTGCTTTGGCGGGGCTCTGGATCTTGCCCTGGCTTCGGCTTTGGCCTTGGCTTTTGCTTCCGCTTTGGCTTCCGCTTTGCTTTGGTAGAGCCGTTCGACAGACGACTGCCGATAACAACGATCACTGCTGTAGCGCATGACCTCGAACAACATCATGCGTCACCGTGCCGATCACCGTCACCAGCCGTCGTCTATCTTTCGACGCTACCGCTGGACGTCCTCTGGCACGGTCACCAGCGTAATCCACGCCGCAGCGGCACCCAGCGTCGCTCTGCCTTCATCATCTCCGGGCACGCTGGCATTGCGCAGCAGAACCGCATACGCCCAACCCGCCATCGGGCTTGCAACCTCGGGTAGCGCCTGCAGAAGCGCGCTCCCCCGCGCAAGCTCATCGGTACCCTGCACGAACAGCGCGTCCAGCGAAACATCACCGACCCGGCAACGCGAACCAAACCCCGCATTGCGGATGTCCTCCAGCTGCGCACCGAGCGCCCGAAGCCGGGTGGTACAGCTGGGGAATCGTTGACTGATGATCTCCTGGTCACGACGGCCGAGGTCCCTGAAGTAGCTGAGCTCCTTCTGCTCGATGCTGCTCAATGGCAACGCGGGCGCAAACGCCGGCGTGGGGACCTGATTGCCGCTTCCTGAGGGGCTGTTGTTTATTGGCGCAGACGCGCTGTCAGGCAATCGCATGTCAGCTCTCTCCAATGGGGATCACCAGACCGTAGCGCGTGCGCCACGCAACACATAGAGCCATCAGCGACATTCCGGTCACCGCCAAACGGCGCGACAATACGTCGCATGACCGACAAGATCCCCCTGCTGCTGCTCCCCGGCCTGCTCAACGATGCCGAGCTCTGGCGCGAGCAGATCGCCGCACTTTCCGACATCGCCACCTGCACCGTAGGCGACCAGACCCGCGGGGAAACCATGCAGGCCGTGGTCGACGACGTACTCGCCCAGGCTCCGCCGGAGTTCGCCCTGGCGGGGTTCTCACTCGGCGGCTTCGTCGCCCAGCAGATCCTTCGCACCGCACCCGAACGCGTGTTGCGGCTCGCCCTGATCGACACCTCGATCCACGCCGATTCCCCCGAACGCGCCGCCCAGCGCCGCAGCCAACAGGCCAGCGTGCGCCTGCCCGGCAAGTTCCACGGCTTCGGCGACACACTGATGCGCAGCTACATCGACGCCTCCCGGCTGGATGACTACGTGCTGGTGCAGCGCGTGCGCGACATGACCGCGCGGCTCGGTGCGGAGGTATTCCTGCGCCAGAGCGCACTGGAACGGGTGGACGGGCACGATGTGCTGGCCACCTATCGTGATCCCCTGCTGATCCTCTGCGGTGCCAACGACCGCATCACCCCGCCGGCAATCAGCGAGGAGATGCATGCGCTGGTGCCGCATTCCACGCTGCAGATCATTCCCGACTGCGGGCACCTGGCCCCGATGGAGCAGCCTGAAGTCGTCAACGCGGCCATGCGATCCTGGCTCATCACACCCAGTGCATGCGGCCCAACGCCCTCGTGACATCGGCCGCAGACAAGCCGGCAGCATCAAACTCGGCCTGCGCAGACTGCATGGCGTCCGCCACCTCAGTCTCAATGCCGCGCGCTGCAGCTTCGCTCAAGCCAAACCGTGCCACATCACTGCGGGCGTTCTCGATTGTCGCAAGCCGGCCTTCCGTCCCAACCCCAACGGCTTGTCGGTCACCGCCCAGCGCTACGATGTCGAAGCTTGGCGCGTGCTGCCAACGGCCATCGAACAGCAGCCCGTGATTGCGAAGATGGTCGTCCGTGTTGCCGATCACAATGTTCACCAGCATGCGTCGATACAGCACCGCGCCCGCATCGCTGACGCCGATCTGCCGACAAAGCGCGGCAAGGTTGCCATAGGTAACCCGGCCCAACGGTGCGCGTACGTCCTGAGGTCCTATGCGGTTCATCGAAAGCAGCGCGTGCAGGCTCAGGTAATGGACACTGCCTTCAGCGGGTCGATCAAAGCGGGCAACCAGCAGCAATGAGCGACCATTGATGTCCAGCACGCGGTGATCCGGGACGTCGAGTCCGGCGCGCCGCGCTAGATTCAGGCAGGCCGACTCCAGCCGGGGGATATCGATGTCGTCGTCGGGTTTCTGGAACTTGGCGATCCATTCCCGACCTGCGTCGCGCACGATGGCCTTCGGTCGTGCGCCACCCAGCGAGCTGCCCGCATCAAAGATGCGCTGCAGAGGCACTGCGGCCACCGGCTCTCCCAGCATCACCTGATGCGCTACCTGCTCCAGCTCGGCCAGATCGGCCATTGGCAGTAGCGCGCGCGGTGGTGCAGGGCGAGTGCGTGATTGCGAGAAAAGGAGACTTCCGGTGCCGGTTCCGTTGCTCAACCGCAACAGATCCAACGGGCTGCGTAGCGATCCGCGTTCCAGTTCGAGCAGCCGGCGACCCCAACTGTCCGGCCCTGCATCGGCCAGTACGCCATGGACACCATCGTTGATCTGCGTGCTCTGTTCTCCTTCCCGCAGAGGAAGGTTCAGTGGGTCGAGCGCGTAGCCGTTACCCTCTCGCCAGCTGCGGGCGTAGGTGAACTGACCTACGCCGTCTGACCAACGTAGCCGGCCGCACAGAAGATGCGAGGCGGTGAGCGACCCGTTCTCGAGAGCGGGCGCGAAGACATAGAGCTCAGAAGTCATCGTCGCGCGCCACACGCTGAGGCAAGCGTCGCCGCTCAAGTGCGCGGCCCAGAGGATCCGTGTCGATCACCTCAAGGATGCGGTCCACCATCTCAGAGTCCAATACCTGGAGTACTTCCAGCACGCTGGCGATGGCAACACCGGGATGGCCCGCCTCCAGCTTGTGCAGGGTGGTGCGCCCAACCCCGGCGCGCTCGGCCAGTTGCTCCTGGGTCAATCGTTGTCGCTTACGCATCGCCTGGACGTGCGCGCCCAGGCGGTGGGTGGCTGTCAGTACCGCAGGCGACTGCATGTGGGTACTCATGAATGGGCCAAAATGTTCACTATTCAATACAGTAACAGCTCTAACGTATCAAATAGTGAACATCCAACGAGTGATCCACTAATGTTCAGAATTCCACACGGTATTGGCTTTTGCGTGTGGAATCCTGAACATTGCAGCCTCAATCCCACGCCGGTGCAATTCCCTCCGGGTTCGCCAGCCGGTGCCCGCGATCCAGCGTCGCAATCCGGGCCATGTCCTCATCATCCAGCTTGACCTCAGCGGCTTTCAGATTCGCGGCCAGATTTTCGCGCTTGGTCGAAGAAGGAATCACCGCATAACCCTGCTGCAGCGCCCAGGCCAGCGCCACCTGTGCCGGGGTCGCGCCGTGGCGTTCGGCGATGGCCTGCATTACCGGCTCCTTCAGCACCTCGCCGTAGGCCAGGCTCATGTACGCGGTGACATGGATGCCCTGTTCGCGCAGGTAGGCGATCAGCGCCCGGTTCTGCAGATACGGGTGCACCTCGATCTGGTTGGTGGCGATGGCATCGGCCCCCAGAATCTCCACCGCCTGACGGGTGAGGTCGATGGTGAAGTTGGAGATGCCGATCTGCCGGGTCAGGCCGTCGGCCTGCGCCTGCGCCAAGGCACCCAGATACTCGACCATCGGCACCTCGTCCTTCGGCGACGGCCAATGGATCAGGGTCAGGTCGACCTCATCGGTGCGCAGCTTGCCCAGGCTTTCCTGCAGGCTGGCGCGCAGCGCCTCGCGGCGGAAGTTGCTGATCCAGATCTTGGTGGTCAGGAACACGTCCTGGCGCGGCACGCCGGATTCGGCCAGCGCCTGCCCGACCTCGGCCTCATTGCCGTAGATCTGCGCCGTGTCAATGGCGCGATAACCAACATCCAGCGCATTACGGACCGACTCAATCACCACCTGGTCCTTCAAACGGAAGGTACCCAGACCAAATGCAGGAATGCTCATAAAAAACTCCAGTGTGGGGAACGTAGAGCGGGGCTTGCCCCGCTCCCTCAACAACAAAACTACTCAATGCGCCGTTACGGCAATGCCCTCAGCCCGATCCGCCACGCCATCACGGCGGTCCAACCGCCCACTCAGCGCGGTCAGCCCCAGCGCACCCAGCACCACCAGCGCACCCAGCCACGGCGTATGCAGCAGGCCCAGGTGGTCCACCACCAGGCCGCCCAGCGACGCGCCCATCGCAATGCCCACATTGAACGCCGCAATGTTCAGCCCCGAAGCCACATCCGCAGCCTGCGGCGCGAAGCGCTGCGCCTGCTTCACCACATACACCTGCAGCCCCGGCACATTGCCGAACGCCACCGCGCCCAATGCCAGCACCGTCAGCAGCACCAGCACCGTGGAGTGCGCGGTGAAGGTCAGCGCCAGCAGCACCAGTGCCAGCAGGCTGAAGATCAGCATCAGTGCCGGAATCGGGCCGCGGCGATCGGCCAGGCGGCCGCCCCACAGGTTGCCGATCGCCACCGACACGCCATACACCAGCAGCACCCCGCTCACCGCATTGGCGGAGAAGCCGGTCACGTCCTGCAGGATCGAGGCGAGGTAAGTAAACGACAGGAAGGTGCCGCCATAGCCCAGCGCGGTGATCGCATACACCAGCAGCAGGCGTGGCTGCGCCAGCACTGCCAGCTGCTGGCCAAAGGTGGCCGGTTCGCTGCGCTGCAGGTTGCGCGGCACGAACAGCAGGCTGCCGAGCAGGGCGATTACACCCAGCGCCGCCACCGCAAGGAAGGTCGCACGCCAGCCCAGGTGCTGGCCAATGAAGGTGCCCAGCGGCACCCCGGTGACCAGCGCCACGGTCAGACCGGTGAACATGATCGCGATCGCGCTGGCCGCCTTTTCCTTCGGCACCACCGAGGTGGCAATGATCGAGCCGATCGAGAAGAACACGCCGTGCGCCAGACCGGTCAGCACCCGCGCCACGATCAGCGAGCCGTAGGTGGGGGCCATCCAGGCAATCAGGTTGCCCACGGTGAACAGCAGCATCAGCGCCACCAGCAGAGTTTTACGCGGCACCCGGCCGGTGAGCGCGGTCAGCACCGGCGCGCCGACCGCCACGCCCAGTGCATACAGCGAGACCAGCAGGCCAGCGGAGGGCAAGGTGACGCCAAGGTCGGCGGCGATGGTCGGAATCAGCCCGACAATGACGAATTCGGTGGTGCCAATGGCGTACGCACCCAGCGTGAGCGCCAATAAGGCCAAGGGAATGCCACGAGACATGGGAGAAGACCGGTGAGGGATGAGGCTGCGCAGTCTGCGCGCCAGACTGTTGCTGAAAAAGCGGTCTTCACGCCAATGACTATTGATTCGTGCGCAATAATTGGGGTGTTGACCCCGTGACCGTCGGACTGATCGACCGTAGAGCCACGCCCTGCGTGGCTTCGCGGTGTCGGACCCGCCCGCAAAGCAGCGGGGCAAGCCCCGCTCTACGCGTTGCCAGACCCACCCCCGGACCGCCCCATGAAAACCACCCTCGACGAAATGCAGGCCTTCATCGCGGTCATCGACAGCGGCTCCATCACCGCCGCCGCCGAAACCCTCGGCCAGACCACTTCCGGCGTCAGCCGCGCTCTTGCCCGCCTTGAAGAAAAGCTCGGCACCACCCTGCTCACCCGCACCACCCGTCGCCTGCAGCTCACCGAAGAAGGCAGCGCCTTCCTGGACCAGGCCCGAGCCATCGTCGCCTCGGTGGAAGCTGCCGAGGAGCAGATTGCCGCCCGCCGCGAGCGCCCCGCCGGCCGCCTGCGCGTGGACGCCGCCACCCCGTTCGTATTGCATGTGATCGCCCCGCTGGTGGCCAGCTACCGTGAGCGCTTCCCCGACGTCGCGCTGGAGCTCAACAGCAGCGAGCGCTACATCGACCTGCTTGAGCGCCGTACCGACGTTGAGATCCGCATCGGCCCTCTCGCCGATTCCACCCTGCACGCCCGACCGCTCGGCCACAGCCGTCTACGGGTGCTGGCCAGCCCGGCCTACTTGAAGGCGAACGGCACCCCCAAACGGGTGGAAGATCTGGAGCAGCACGCGCTGCTGGGCTTCGGCGAACCCGATTCACTCAACCACTGGCCGCTGCCCGGGCGCACCGATGCCTTGCTGCACATCAAACCGGCGGTGTCGGTATCCAGCGGTGAAACCCTGCTGCGGCTGGCCCAGGCAGGGGCGGGCATCGTCTGCCTGAGCGACTTCATGACCCAGCGTGATCGCGATGCCGGCACCCTCGTACAGGTACTGCCGGCGTTGACCGTGGAAGTGCGGCAGCCGATTCATGCGGTGTATTACCGCAACACGGCGGTGAGCGCGCGAATCACCAGCTTCCTGGATCACCTCGCCGCAGGTATGACCGGACCGGCTTTCGTGCGGTGATGGACCGTCTGGGCCGGCCAACGGCCGGCGCTACCGGTCGCCGGACGTGCCACATGCCGCGGGGCGCACGCGACCTCGGTAGCGCCGGCCGTTGGCCGGCCTTGGGAACCTACGCCGCGCGCGCCAACCCCGGGGCATCGGCCAACACAAACACATCCACCGCGTCATTCAACGCCAGCGCCTGCTCCTCCATGCTGCGCGCGGCCGCCGAGGCTTCCTCCACCAGCGCCGCATTCTGCTGCGTCGCCTCATCCATGTGCACCACGGTCTGATTGACCTGCTCGATGCCGGCCGACTGTTCCTGCGACGCCGCCGAAATCTCGGCCATGATGTCGGTCACCCGCTGCACGCTGTCGACGATCTCGCGCATGGTCTCACCGGCCTGCTGCACCAGCGTCGCGCCACCGGCCACGTCCTGCACGGAGGTATCGATCAACCCCTTGATCTCCTTCGCCGCCGCTGCAGAACGCTGCGCCAGCGTACGAACTTCCGAGGCCACCACCGCAAACCCGCGGCCCTGTTCGCCCGCACGTGCCGCTTCCACCGCTGCGTTCAAGGCCAGAATGTTGGTCTGGAAGGCAATCCCATCAATCACGCTGATGATGTCGGCGATGCGCTGCGACGAGGCTTCAATCGCACGCATGGTGTCCACCACCTTGCCCACCACCGCGCCGCCCTCGCTGGCCACGCTGTGCGCACCGATCGCCAACTGATTGGCCTGGCGCGCGTGGTCTGCGTTCTGGCGCACGGTAGAGGTGAGCTCCTCCATCGACGCGGCCGTTTCTTCCAGGTTCGCCGCCTGCTGTTCGGTGCGCTGCGAGAGGTCAGCATTGCCCGCTGCAATCTCGCCGGCAGCGGTCTGGATCGCCTGCGCCGACTGCTTGATACCACCGACGATGTCGGTCAGCTGCTCACTGGTGGCGGTGACGTCGTCGCGCATGCGCGCGAACACCCCATGGAACTGGCCCTGCATGCGCGCGCTGAGATCTCCGCGCGCGATGGCCTGCAGCACGCCTGACAGTTCGCCCAGGTCGCGCTCGGTGGTGTCCATCAGCTGATTCAGGCCCACCACCATGTCGCGGAAGTCGTGCTGGAAGCCGGCGGCATCACCACGCAGGCTGAAGTCGCCCAGCGCCGCCGCCTGCGCCAACCGCTTGATCTCCGCATTGATTGCGCCGAGGTTGCGCTTCACCGTATCCAGCGACTCGGTGATCACCGCCTGTTCGCCGGGCAGTCGCTGCATGTCCTGCGCCAGGTCGCCCACCGCATAGCGGCCCATGATCTGGATCGCCTGCAACTGCACCTGCACGTGTGCGTCCACCAGGGCATTGGTATCGCGCACCATCTGCCCGTAGCCGCCGGCGAACGCGCTGGCATCCATGCGGTAGCTGATCTCACCGGCCTCATGGCGCTGGGCCATATGCGCCTGCGCGGCCAGTACCTCTTTCAGGGTTCGGGTCACGTCCATCATCGCCGTGCCCAAGCGACCTATCTCGTCGCGGCTGTGCACCTGTACGTGGTGATCAAGCTCGCCACGGGCCACCGCACGCGCCG
This sequence comes from Stenotrophomonas sp., assembly GCF_032103445.1. Lineage (GTDB taxonomy): Bacteria > Pseudomonadota > Gammaproteobacteria > Xanthomonadales > Xanthomonadaceae > Stenotrophomonas. The sequence continues at coordinate 9,801 of NZ_DAMDFR010000045.1, read as the reverse complement.
CCGCTTCCACCGCCACCACGGGGGCGATGACCGCACGACGCAGCCACGCGCCCAGCAGCACCATCAGGACCACTGCCGCTGCAGCGGTCAGCACTGCGCAGATCACCAGCATGCGCCGCGCCTGCTCAGAGCGGGCTTTGACCGCCGCTTCGGAGACCAGCGCCGTGCGTGCACCCAGCGCATCCAGCGTGGTACCCAGCGCCCGGTCCTTGCCGCGCACCAGGGTGTCACCTTCCTGCGGGTTGTAGCCGCTGGCGGCGAACGCCTCCAACGCGCCGTGGTAGTCCTTTTCCAGCGTGGCGTGCTGGCCGATGAAGGTCTTCGCCAACTGTACGGTTTCGGCGTCGTTGCCTTCGGCCAACCCCTCCGCCAGCGAACGCGCCTTCTCGCCCTGTGCATCGAAGGCACTCAGGTGCTTGGTCCGCAGCGCCTCATCGCTGCCGCGCAGCAACACGTTCTTCCACTCCTGCACCTGCATGCGGAACTCGCGCTGCAGTGCTTCGGCCTGCGCATTGCGGGCCACTTCCGGCGGGATCGTGGTCGACAGGTTCAACCACGCTGAGCCCAGCCCCGCCACGGCGCACAGCACCACCACGGCCAGACCAACGGAAAGGGCACCCAGCAGCTTGAACTGCAGGCTGAAGGCGCGCGTCGGCGCGGAAGGGGAGGGTTTGGACATGTCGGCACTGCAGATGGGAGAGGGCTATCGGATATCGGATAGCCCCGCCTCATTCTGAAGTGAGACGCGCCTCACATTTCCTGTCTCATTCACGCGAGTGAGCGTCTCATTACATTTCCATTACAGATAAATGCAGAACGGTAGTGCCGGCCGCTGGCCGGCAACCATGCACATGCCTGATACCAGAACTGGACACTCGTCCCTAATGTAACTATCGTAGTTACATGAAATCCAACAACCAGTTCTCCGACGCCCTCCACATCGTCGCCCACCTGGTCGGCCAATCCGGCCCGCGCACCTCCGAGCAGCTGGCCACCTGCCTGCCCACCCACCCGGTGGTGATCCGCCGCCTGCTGGCCCAGCTCGGCAAGGGCGGCATCGTGCAGACGGTACGCGGCCACGGCGGCGGCAGCCAGCTCGCCCGCGACCCGGCGCAGATCACCCTGCTGGACGTCTACCACGCCCTCGGCTCGCCCACCCTGCTGCACACCGGCGTACGCGAAGGCGGCCGTGGCTGCCCGGTGATGCAGGTGGTCAACGACGCGCTGGACGACAGCTACCGCCAGGCCCAGGCGCTGCTGGAAGCGCGCCTTCAGGCCACCACCCTTGCCACCTTGGGCGCGGACTTCGCCGTGCACCTCGCCAAACACACTTCTGGAGGTTCCCATGACCTTTGATGCCATCATCGTCGGCGGCAGCTTTGCCGGCCTTTCTGCTGGCCTGATCCTCGCCCGCGCCCGCCGCAACGTGCTGGTGGTGGATGCTGGGCTACCCCGCAACCGCTTCGCCGCGCATTCGCATGGCGTGCTGGGGTTGGATGGCATTGCCGGCAGCGAATTGCTGAAGCAGGCCAAGGCGCAGCTGCTCGATTACCCCACCGTGCGCTGGAGCAACGACACCGTGGTGGACGGGCATGCCACGCCGGATGGCTTTGCGCTGCGTACCGAAGGCGGTGAGACCTGGGCGACGCGCAAGGTGCTGCTGGCGACGGGTGTGCGTGATGAGCTGCCCGAGTTGCCCGGCCTGGCTGAGCGCTGGGGCAGCAGTGTCGTGCATTGCCCGTACTGCCATGGCTATGAGATTGGTGGTGGTTCGATTGGGCTGCTGGGCGGACATGCGATGTCGCCGAAGATGGCCAGTGTGCTGGCCGACTGGGGGCAGGTGACGTTCTTTACCCAAGGGGAGGAGATCGAAGCGGATGACCTCGTGATCCTGCAGCGACGCGGTGTCACCTTGGAAACCACGTCCGTGGTGTCGTTGGAGGGTGAGGCACCGCAGTTGAGTGCCGCGGTGCTTGCCGATGGTCGTCGCATCGACATCCGCGCGCTGTTCGTCACTGCGCGTCAGCACATGGCGTCGCCGCTGGCAGAGAAGCTGGGGTGTGCGTTGGAAGACAGCCCGGTGGGTGTGCTGTTGACCGTAGACGCGCAGAAGCAGACCAGTGTGCCGGGGGTGTATGCGGCGGGTGATGCGACCACGATGGGGAACATTACGTTGGCGATGGCGGAAGGTGTCAGGGCAGGCGTCGGGCTGCATCATGCCTTGATGTCGTAGAGCCACGCCCTGCGTGGCTGCTCTTGGTTCCGACGACATGAACACCTGACGCATGTCTTCGGCCGGCTCCAAACGTCGGAAAATCCATCGCAACCCGCGGTAAACCGTCTACGGACGCTTGTGACGCGCTGCGCGCGTGTACCACGCATGGCGTGGTACCTACGAATTGTTACGTGCACAGGATGATTGCGCTCTTCGCCGGGCTTGCGCCCGGCGTTCCTTGCGTCACCCCTTGATGCACACCACCTGCCGCAAGGTGTGCACCACCTCAACCAGATCGCTCTGCGCCGCCATCACCGCGTCAATCGACTTGTACGCCGCTGGCGATTCGTCGATGACCGCCGCGTCCTTCCGGCATTCCACATGCGCGGTGGCCTCGCGGTGCTGGGCCAGGGTGATCTGCTGCCGGGCCGCGCTGCGGCTCAGCACCCGGCCGGCACCATGGCTGCAGCTGTGGAAGCTTTCGGCATTGCCTTTGCCCCGCACGATGTAGCTGCGCGTGCCCATGCTGCCGGGAATGATCCCCAGCTCGCCGGCGCGTGCACTCACCGCGCCCTTGCGGGTCACCAGCAGTTCCTCGCCGCCGTGGGTCTCGCTCTGCACGTAGTTGTGGTGGCAGTTCACCGCCAGCTTCTCCAGCTGGAACTTCGGCAGCCGCAACCGCATCTCGGCCAGCACCCGCGCCATCATCGCTTCACGATTCTCGCGCGCGTAGTCCTGCGCCCAGCCCACCGCCTGCACGTAGTCGTCGAACAGCGGCTCGCCCTGCAGGAAGAACGCCAGGTCCTTGTCCGGCAGGTGGAAGCCGAGCACCCGCCGCGCCAGCAGCTCGCGCGCCTGCTCGATGAAATAGGTGCCGATCAGGTTGCCGGTGCCGCGTGAACCGCTGTGCAGCATCACCCACACCGCCCCGGTTTCATCCAGGCAGATCTCGATGAAGTGGTTGCCGCCGCCCAGCGTGCCGATCTGACAGGCCAGCTTGTCGGTACGGATCTTGCGGTGCCGCTGCTTGATCGCGTCCAGTCCCTGCACCAGCCCGGAGCGCTCGATCCGGCTGCGGATGCTGTCGGGCAACAACCGGTGCTCGCCTCCCTTGCCGTTGCCGACCGGCACCGCGCGTTCGATGCTGCTACGCAGCTGGGCCAGGTTGTCGGGCAGGTCCTCAGCCCGCAGCGTGGTGCGCACCGCGGCCATGCCGCAGCCGATATCCACCCCGACTGCGGCCGGGATGATCGCGCCGCGGGTGGGAATCACCGAGCCCACGGTCGCGCCCTTGCCGACGTGAACGTCAGGCATGACCGCGACCCATGGCCCCACGAAGGGCATGTTGGCAATGTTGCGCAGCTGCTGCTGGGCAAGCTCGTCGACCGGCACCCCGCGCACCCAGCCCTTGATCGGGGTCGGGCCTTCGGCGTGCAGCAGTTCAAATGTGTGTTGCGTGTTCATGGATTCATTCCTTTGACGCCAACGCAAACAAAAACGCCCCGGATGCAGCATCCGAGGGCGTTGGCGTGCCTCGGAGATCGGAAGCCCGATCTCCGCGCAGGAAGATCAGGGTGTGGCCGGGTGCTTCGCACCTGCGGCATCGCGCGCACGCAGCACGTCCAGCGTGCGCGGCAGTCGGTCAGCGATGGCGAAGGAAGTGCGGTGCATCGGGGGCCTCAGGTTGAAGGGTGGGACCGCACGGGACGGCGATGGGCGCGTACCTTACACGCATTGTGTGGCGATTGCCACGGGGCCGTAGGGACGCGCCATGCGCGTCCACGCGACAACCGACCCGCACGCGCCCGCCGAAACCATGACGGATATCTGGAAGAAACCGCGCAGCCCAGCAGGGATACTCCGCGCCCCCTCCCACCTGGGCGTATGCGTCACGCCCCGTCCATCGAGATCACCACGATGATTGGTAAAGTTCCAGACTCCCCGAAGCAGCTTCCAGTTCGTCCAGATTCCCGACCGGCTCCACGACTGCACGCAGACGAGCCGCGCCTCCCCGTCACCCATATGAGGAACGAGCAGTCGCAGGCGTCCGCGTCGCCCACCCGGCGAACGGACGGGCACTTGATTCAAAAGCAGCAGGAGAACCATTCAACGGCGGCGAGCAAGCGCGCGGCGCAGCTCTACTTCTCCGCGCGCCTGTACGAAGCAGTGGTGGCGGGAGACTATCCACGCGTCGAGACCCTTGTTGACGAAGGGATGAACCTGGACCACTGCCACGCGCAGAATGACCCGCCGATACTGGCTGCGATGCGCTGCGACCACCGCGATGCAGGCACCATGGTTCAACTGCTTGCACTAAGTGGCGCTCATCCGGCCGTGGTAAGCCAGATCGATGGTGCCTGCGTGCTCACCCTTGCGATTCCACGCGGACAACTGAGCACGATCTCAGTCATTCTGGAACACCCGGGCGTCCAGATTCACAGACCTGACAACAACGGAATGACGGCGTACCGGCTGGCTGAGCAGTGTGCCTACAGTCCGACCGGTGAGGCGATCTTCGAGATGATCAAGCGCCATGACCAGCTGCACACGCCTGCCCCGGCGTCTATGACGCCCGCTGCCCGCCTGTGTCGTGCCGCAACCATGGGTGATCTGGAGGGCGTCGAAACGTACCTTGACGCGGGCGGCGACCCGGACGTCTGTGACGGGCTGCATGACCCGCCGCTGCTGATCGCCGCGCAATCGAAACACCCAAATGCCAGATACATTGTCGAGCTCCTGTCGAAGGCCGGGGCGGACCCGAATGTTGCATGCCGCATCAGCGGAGATACGCCGCTCATCGTTGCGATTCAACGGAAGGAAGTGGGCATGGTCTCCCATCTCCTGAACAACCCGAAGATCGACACCCACAAGACGGACAAGACCGGAAAATCCGCGCACCAGTACGTGAACAGGCGTGTAGCCGGCGCGGATGGGGCAGCCATCTTCAAGCTGGTTGACGCGCACTGTCGGGCACAAACGTATCAGTCCGGTCGTTAGGCCATCTTGTAACAGACGTGATCGCGAAAGGCAGCGGGGCAAGCCCCGCTCTACGGTGTTGCCGACCGGTGTGGAGACGCGCCATGCGCGTCTCCACAGCATCCGGACAAAATCAAGCCGAAGCGCTATCCAGCTGCGCCAGCTCACCCGCACTCAGCGTCAGCTTCGCCGCCGCCAGCACATCCTGCAGCTGGCCCACGCTGGTGGCACTCACAATCGGTGCGGTAATGGTCGGCTGCGCGATCAGCCACGCCAGCGCCACCTGTGCCGGCGTCGCCTTGTGCGAGTCGGCCACATCATCCAGTGCTTCCAGAATGCGCAACCCGCGCGGGTTCACATACTTGCCCACCACGCTGCTGCCGCGCGAGGCGCTCTTGCCGGCATCGTCCGCGCTGCGGTACTTGCCGGTAAGGAAGCCGCTGGCCAGCGAGTAGTAGCTGATCACGCCCAGCCCATGCTCACTTGCCACGGCCTCAAGCCCGTCCTCATAACCGGCACGGTCATACAGGTTGTACTCCGGCTGCAGGGTTTCATAGCGCGGCAGCTTGTAGTCGGCGGATACCTTCAACGCATCGCGCAGGCGCGAGGCGCTGTAGTTCGAAGCGCCAATCGCACGCACCTTGCCCTGCTCGATCAACCGGCCAAACGCGGCCAGCGTGGTTTCCAGCGGAACCGACTCATCGTCTTCGTGCGCCTGGTACAGATCGATCACATCGGTCTGCAGGCGGCGCAGCGAGTCTTCCACCGCCGCAGCGATGTTGTCGGCGGACAGCCCAGGGCGTTCGGCCCACTTGGCCACCTTGGTTGCCAGCACCACCTTGTCGCGCTTGCCGCTGCGCTGGAACCAGCGGCCCAGAATCGTCTCCGATTCACCGCCCTGATTGCCCGGCACCCAGGCCGAATACGCATCGGCGGTGTCGACCAGGTTGAAGCCGGCGTCAACGAATGCATCCAGCAGATCGAACGAGGTCTTCTCGTCCGCACCCCAGCCAAACACGTTGCCGCCGAACGCGATGGGGGCCACTTTCAGGCCGGAACGGCCGAGTTCGCGCGCTGCAGTCATGGGCAGGTCTCCATTGAGAATCAATGGAACAGGATACGGGCGCGGTGATGACATCGCCGAGGCACGCCGCACAAAACAGTGTTCCGCAATACGCCACCGTACTAACGATTTGTGAACACCTTGACGCAATGGGCTGCTAGTCTCGCCGCATCCCGTCACTGGAGTTGTGCCGATGAAAGCCCGTTCGCTCAGCTGTGCCTGCCTGTTCACCGTGTCCACGCTGCTGCTCGCGGCCCCTGCCATGGCGATCAAGCCGGCGGGTGCCAACGCGCAGCCGGCCATCACCCCGGCCGTGCAGGCCGCCGTGGACGGCAAGGGCCGCACCCCGGCCAATGTGCAGCGCGATGCTTACCGCCACCCGGCGCAGACCCTTTCGTTCTTCGGCGTGGAGCCGGGCAAGACTGTGGTCGAAATCACCCCCGGCGGCGGCTGGTACTCCGAGATCCTGGCCCCGCTGCTGCGCGACAAGGGCACCTACGTGGCGGCCGTGGTCGACCCGATGGCGGTGGCCGAAGGCCGTGGCCGCGACTACCAGCAGCGTGGTCTGGACAGCCTAAGCAAGAAGTTTGCCGACACCCCGGCGCTGTTCGACAAGACCGAGGTCGTGAAGTACGACCCGAAGGCCCCGGTGTTCGGTGCGCCCGACTCGGCTGATGTTGTGCTGACCTTCCGCAACGTGCACAACTGGCGCAGCGCGGGCCAGGCCGAAGGCATGTTCAAGGGCTTCTACAACGTGCTCAAGCCGGGCGGCGTGCTGGGCGTAGTGGAGCACCGCGCCAAGGCCGATGTGCCGGCGGACGACAAGAGCGGCTATGTGGGTCAGGCGCAGGTGATCGCGCTTGCCAAGGCCGCTGGTTTCGAGCTGGCTGGCAGCAGCGAGATCAATACCAATCCGCGCGACACCAAGGACTACCCGAATGGCGTGTGGACCCTGCCGCCGTCGAACAACCACGACGCCGCCGATGCCGCCAAGTACAAGGCGATTGGCGAAAGCGACCGCATGACCCTGCGCTTTGTGAAGCGTTGATACAAAGCCGCCGTTGCACGGCGACGACCGTTGGTCGTCGCTCGCGGGGGATGGGACAATGGCCGCATGCTCATCGCCTTCAACAAACCCTTCAACGTGCTGTGCCAGTTCACCGACCGCAGCCAGCCGCCGCGCGCGACTCTGGCCGGGTTCGGCCTGCCGCCTGACGTCTACGCCGCCGGCCGCCTAGACTACGACAGCGAAGGCCTGCTGCTGCTCACCGACGATGGGCGTCTGGCCAACCGCCTGACCGACCCGAAGCACAAGGAAGCCAAGACCTACTGGGTGCAGGTGGAGGGCTCGGTGACCGATGAGGCCCTGCAGGCACTGCGTCGTGGCGTACAGCTCAACGACGGTCCGACCCTGCCGGCCGGCGTGGAGATTCTGGAAGCCCCGTCACTGTGGGAACGCACCCCGCCGGTCCGCTTCCGCAAGACCGTGCCCGATGCGTGGCTGGCGATCACCCTGCGCGAGGGCCGCAACCGGCAGGTGCGGCGCATGACCGCCGCCGTCGGCCTGCCCACGCTGCGGCTGGTGCGCGTCTCCATGGGCCCGCACCGCCTGGATGACCTGCAACCCGGCCAATGGCGGCAGGTCGACTGAAACAAAAACACCGCCGGACACTGCCGGCGGCGCTTTCATCAAACCTTGAATCTCAATCACGCATCGCTGCCAATATCGCTGTGCTCGTCAATCACGGTGCTGGTGCGACGATTGCGCGCGGCAATGCGCTGCGCCTGCCCATCCACCACACCGCCCTGCGCGGCCTTCTTCTTCTGCTGCTTGCGGTACAGCGCGTAGCCCAGCAGGCCCACGCCCACCGCCGCCACGGCAATGGTTGCGGCCGGGTTACGGCGCACCACCTTGGCGGCGGCCTTGCCGCCGGTCTTCACTGCACCGAGCGCGGCACCGGTCTTGATCCAGTCGGTGGCCTGCGGGCCAAAGTGACGCAGGTTGCTGCCCAGGCTGTTGCCTGCATGCTTCAGGCCGTCGCCGGCGCTGCTGGCCAAATCCAGGGCGCGCTCCAGGGCGCGGTCGGTAATCACGGTCAGTCTGCTCATGTGGGGTCCTTTGCCTCGGGTCGAAATCCAGTGTGGCGCGATGGCCGTGTAGAGCGTGTTATCCGTATCGTGACTGGATGCTGACCGCGTGGTCAAAAAGCAGCCGGGCAAGCCCGGCTCTACGTAGTGCCGGGCTTGCCCGGCAATCGCCATTTACGTCCCGCGCGGCTTGGCACGGTGCGTGGCGGTGGCGGTCCACGGGTCATCCGGCCACGGATGCTTGGGGTACCGTCCCTTCATTTCCTTTTTGACTTCCGCATAGGTGTTGGCCCAGAAGTTGCGCAGATCCTGGGTCACCTGCAGCGGCCGTCCGCCGGGCGAGAGCAGGTGCAGGGTCAGCGGCACCCGGCCGTCGGCAATGCGCGGGGTGTCGGCCAGCCCGAACAGCTCCTGCAGCTTCACCGCCAGCACCGGTGGCAGCGGGGTGACGCCATCTGCCTCCAGTGCGTAATGAATGGCGCGCTCCATGCCGGACGGCACCGCCATCCGTACCGGAGCCAGCTGGTCCACGCGTTGCCGCAGTGCCCACGGCAGCGGTGACTTCAGTGCCTCGCCCAGCGTGCTCTCATCCAGCGCATCCAGCCGGGTCTTGCCGTTGAAGGCCGGGGTCAGCCATTCGGACAACGTCGCCAGCAGCGCCGCGTCGGACACATCCGGCAGCTCCAGTTCCGGCATCCAGTGGCGCAGACCCACGGTGCGGGCCTGCCACTGGCGCAGCCCGTCGGTCCACGGCAGCGCCTGCAGGCCGAGTTCGCGCACTGCCTCGGTCAGCGCCTGCGCGGCCTGCGCCGGATCCACCCTTCCGGCGGAACGGCTGTCCAGCACGATGCGGTCGAAGCGGGTCTCGCGCAGCGCCACCAGCGCCCGCTTGTCGCCGTCCCAGCGCACCACGTCTTCCTGCACGAAGCGCTGCGGGAAGTCGCGGCGCAGGCGGGTTTCATCCACCGGTGCGGCGCGCAGCAGCAGGGAATCGCGTGCCTCGAAGCGCAGCTCCACCGCCACCAGCCATGGCTCGCCGCGCAGGTCGCTGGGATCGAACAGGCGCGCGCTGCGGCCATTGGCCAGCAGGTAGCGCAACGGATCGGTCGGGTGGCGGGCGGCAATCCGGTCCGGGAAGGCATGCGCCAGCAGGTCGCCCAGCTGATGCGCCTCCACCGAGGAGGGCGGGGCGGTGTCGCAGCGCAGGCGTCGTCGCCACTGCTTGCTGGCGGCATCAATGGCCGCCAGCGCCCCGCGATTGGCGTCGTGTGGTGCCCGGCCCTGACGGAACGCCGCCAGCGCCCGCCAGCGCGCTGCCAAGGCATCACCGCCCTGGCGCAGCGGGTCGCGCGCTTCCACCAGCGCGGCCAGGTCGCAGGCCAGCGCCTGTTCCACGCCAGAACCCGCAGATAGCAGCATCGCCGCCAGTCGCGGGTGCGTACCCAGCGCCAGCATGCGC
>NZ_DAMDFR010000044.1:0-32382 GCF_032103445.1 Stenotrophomonas sp. | reverse complement strand
AACGTGCCGCAGGCCCCGGGCAGCGCCCCGGCGGCCGCGACCGCCCAGGCTTCGGCGTCTGCCCCGCGCGTGACCGTCACCACCGACGTGCTGCGCCTGGTGCTGGACGGCGGCAACGTGCTGGATGCCGAACTGCTGCACTTCCCGCAGACCAAGGACGAAGGCAGCCCGCCGGTCCGCCTGCTGACCGAAGAGCCCGCCCACCCGTACCGTGCGGTGAGCGGCTGGACCAGCCAGGACAAGAGCATGCCGGTACCGGAAGCCGGTGGCTTCCGTCTGGTCGGTGATGCCAAGGACTTCGTGCTGGCCAAGGGCCAGGACGAGCTGCAGATTCCCTTCATCTGGGAAGGCCCGAACGGCGTCACCATCCGCCGCACCTTCACCGTCAACCGCACTGAGTACGCGGTCAAGGTGAAGGACGAAGTGATCAATGCCGGTACCGCGTCGTGGAACGGCTACGTCTACCGCACGCTGGACCGCACGCCGACCATCCTGTCGCGCAGCATGACCAACCCGGATTCGTTCAGCTTCAACGGCGCGACCTGGTACGACAACAACAAGAGCTACCAGCGCCGCGCCTTCAAGGATTACCTGGAAGACGGCCCGCTGAACCAGCAGGTCACCGGCGGCTGGATCGCCATGCTGCAGCACCACTTCTTCACCGCGTGGATTCCGCAGAAGGACCAGGCCGCGAACTTCCAGCTCTCCCAGCATGACGGTCGCGACCAGATCCAGGCCACCGGCCCGGCGTTCACCGTGGCCCCGGGTCAGCAGGTCAGCACCGAAGCCCGCCTGTGGGTGGGTCCGAAGCTGGTCAACCAGATTGCCAAGGAAGACGTGCCGGGCCTGGACCGCGTGGTCGACTACAGCCGCTTCTCGCTGATGGCGGTGATCGGCCAGGGCCTGTTCTGGGTGCTGAACCAGGTCCACAAGGTCGTCAACAACTGGGGCTGGGCCATCGTCGGCCTGGTGGTGCTGCTGAAGCTGGTGCTGTACCCGCTGTCGGCCGTGCAGTACAAGAGCGGTGCCAAGATGCGTCGCTTCCAGCCGCGCATCCAGCAGCTGAAGGAACGCTATGGCGATGACCGCCAGAAGTTCCAGACCGCGATGATGGAGCTGTACAAGAAGGAAAAGATCAATCCGATGGGCGGCTGCCTGCCGATCCTCATCCAGATGCCGATCTTCTTCGCCCTGTACTGGGTGCTGGTGGAATCGGTGGAACTGCGCCAGGCCCCGTGGCTGGGCTGGATCCAGGACCTGACCGCGCGCGACCCGTACTTCATCCTGCCGATCATCAACATGGCGGTGATGTGGGCCACGCAGAAGTTGACCCCGGCACCGGGCATGGACCCGATGCAGGCCAAGATGATGCAGATGATGCCGCTGATCTTCGGCGTCATGATGGCCTTCATGCCGTCCGGTCTGGTCCTGTACTGGGTGGTCAACGGCGGCCTGGGCCTGCTGCAGCAGTGGTGGATGACCAAGCGCCACGGCAGCGACCCGGTCCCGGCCCCCGCCGCCCCGGCATCGAAAAAGAAATAATCGGGACACGTAGAGCCGGGCTTGCCCGGCTCCTCTGGATCCCTACGGAACCCCCAGCCGGGCAAGCCCGGCTCTACGGAACCCGCAAAAGCCCGCCCTCCGGCGGGCTTTTGCACATCCAGCGGTAGAATTCCGCCACCGGCGCCCAGCGCCACGCATCACCCAATGGACTGCCCATGCCCCGCGCGTTGCTGCCTCGCTTAGCCCTTCCCCTGCTGCTTACCCTGACCCTCGCCGCGTGCGGCCAGAAACCAGAAACCGCCAGCACGGCCGCCCACGCAACGCAGCAACCCGGCGCTCAAGCCGCCATCACCGCCGATCCTGCGACCGCGCCGCTGCTGTCCGCCCTGCAGAAGCAACTCGACGGCCACCGCCGCATCATCGTGCTGCTCGCCGACGAGGCCGATCAGTCGCCTGCCGACCGCAACACCTCAACCCGCGTCGGCCAGCAGCTGTTCCACGAAGGCCTGGAACAACGCGAAGCCATCGCCGGTCTGTTCGACACGCTGCTCAAGGGAACCACGCCGCAGCGCTTCACCACGCTCGGCACGGTGCTGGACTACATCGAGTCCGCGCCGGAGCTGTACGACGCAGACCGCCTGGCCTTCCGCGAAGTGCTGCGCGACCTGCACACGCGCATCGGCAGCGATTCCTCGCTGCCGGCAGTGAAACTGCACCAGCGCATCGGCGAAGACCTGGATGCGCTCGACGAGATCGAACGCAACTACAACCAGGAACTCACCCGCATCTTCAGCCGCTTCGACCGCACCCGCGCGATCACCCTCAAGCGCGAGAAGTGGGACGACTACGTGGCGCACCTGCGCACCCTGATCACGCGCGAGGCGATCCTGCGCGACTACGGGGTGATCGAGCCGTATCCGATGTCGATGAAAGACAGCGAGCGCGAGATCTTCGGCCGAGATCTGCCGGCGAAAACCGTGGTGCTCACCTTCGACGACGGTCCGCACCGCACCCACACCGATGAAGTGGTCGCCATCCTGCAGCGCTACGATGTTCCGGGCGTGTTCTTCGAAGTCGGCCGTAACCTGGGCAAGGTGCAGGACGACGGCACCACCACGCTCGGCCCGATGGCGGGCATCAGCCGCAACCTGATGGAGCAGGGCTATGCGGTGGGCAACCACAGCCTCACCCATGCACAGCTTTCGCGCACCACAGGCGACGCGCTGCGCGAGCAGGTACTGGCCACCGACACCCTGCTGCGCGACGTCGATGCGCGTCGCGCACCGCTGTTCCGCTTCCCCTACGGTGCCCGCAACGCCGAAGGCCTGCAGTTGCTCAACGAAGCGGGGCTGAAATCGATCATGTGGAACATCGACTCGATGGACTGGGCCGACCCGGTGCCCGAATCGATCGTGCAGCGCGTGGTCGAGCAGGTGCAGAAAGAGCAACGCGGCATCATCCTGTTCCACGATATCCACGACCGTGCGGTGAAGGCGCTGCCGCAGATTCTTGACCGCCTGATTGCGGACGGCTATCAGTTCGCCGGCTGGAACGGCCGCGAGTTCACCGTGGCGCGTGCCCGCAAGGGCGCGACCAGCGACGCCACCGTCACCACCGGCTACGAGAAGTCCTGGGCGATCGTGGTCGGCATCGACGACTACGCCAAATGGCCCAAGCTGGAGTACGCCAGCCACGATGCGCAGGCCGTGGCTGACACCCTGACCGGGCAGTTCGGCTTCCCGTCTTCGCAGGTGATCGTGCTGAAGAACGAACAAGCGACCCGCAACAACATCCTGGCCGCGTTCCACGACCGGCTGGCGGATGATCGAACGTCGCGCAATGACCGCGTGTTCGTGTTCTTTGCCGGGCACGGGGCGACGCGCAGACTCGCCTCTGGCCGCGACCTCGGCTACATCATTCCGGTGGATTCGGACCCCAACGCGTTCGCAACCGATGCAATCGCCATGAGCGACCTGCAGAACATCGCCGAGAGCATGAAAGCCAAGCACGTGATGTTCGTGATGGATGCGTGCTACAGCGGCCTGGGCCTGACCCGCGGTGGCCCGTCGTCCTCTGCGTTCCTGCGCGAGAACGCGCGTCGCAGTGCGCGGCAGATGCTCACTGCCGGCGGTGCCGACCAGCAGGTCGCCGATGCCGGCCCCAACGGCCATTCGGTGTTCACCTGGGTGCTGCTGCAGGCATTGGCCGGCAAGGGCGACCTCAACGGTGACGGCCTGATCACCGGCACCGAGCTTGCCGCCTATGTGGCCCCGGCGGTCTCGGCCGTGTCCCAGCAGACCCCGGCCTTCGGCAGCCTGCCCGGTTCGCAGGGCGGCGAGTTCGTGTTCCAGGTGCCGGACAGTCAGGAGTACCTCAACGCCGGCACCGACCAGCTGACCGCCGATGCCATCGCGCTGAACAGCAAGGTCGAGGCCGTGCAGGACGCCAAGCCCGGCAAGGTGCCGGTGACCGTGACCGACCTGCAGGGTGGCCAGGCCAAACTGGTGGTGCCGACGGCCGGTCCTGCATCGGACCGCCAGCGTGCCCAGCAGGCCAACGACCGTGGCTTGCAGCTGTACCGCGAGAAGCGCTATGACGAGGCAGTGGCGCAGTTCACCGAGGCGCTGAAGCTGCGCCCGGACTTCGCCCAGGCCGCCAACAACCTCGGCTTCGTCTACTACCGTCAGCAGCGTTACGCTGAAGCGGCCCGTTGGCTGGAGAACACCCTGAAGATCGACCCCTCGCGAGCGGTGGCCCACCTCAACCTGGGTGACGCGTACGTCCACGCCGGCGACAAAGCCAAGGCCAGGCAGGCCTACACCACCTACCTGGCCCTGCAGCCGCAGGGCAGCGGGGCCGCGCAGGCCCGCGCGCAACTGGAGAAGCTGTAAGCCATGACCGCTGCCACCGACACCATCGTTGCCATTGCCACCGCACCGGGTGCCGGTGGCGTGGGCATGCTGCGCGTTTCCGGGCCGAAGGCCGCGCAGATCGCGCAGTCACTGGGTTGCCCGGAACTGCGCCCGCGCCATGCGCACTATGCCCGCTTCCGCGATGCCGCCGGAGAGGTGCTGGACGATGGCATCGCGCTGTACTTCCCGGGCCCACGCAGTTTCACCGGCGAAGATGTGGTGGAACTGCAGGGCCACGGCAGCCCGGTGGTCCTGCAGCAGCTGGTGGCCCGCTGCATCACGCTGGGCGCACGCCAGGCGCGGCCCGGTGAGTTCAGCGAGCGCGCGTTCCTCAACGGCAAGCTCGACCTGGCCCAGGCCGAAGCCATTGCCGACCTGATCGCCGCCAGCGACAGCCGCGCCGCACGTGCGGCGCGCCGCTCACTCGATGGCGTATTCTCGCGCCGGGTCGAAGACGCCGCCGAGCAGCTGGTGCTGCTGCGCATCCATGTGGAAGCCGCCATCGATTTCGCCGACGAGCCGCTGGATACCCTGGGCGGCGAACAGGTGCGCTCGGGTCTGGCCGAGGCGCTGCGCGCGATGGTGCAGCTGCGCGTCGATGCCGAACGCGGCCGTCGCCTGCGCGATGGACTCCATGCCGTGCTGGTGGGTCCGCCGAATGCGGGCAAGAGCTCATTGCTCAACGCATTGGCAGGAAGCGAGCGCGCCATTGTCACCGACATTGCCGGCACCACCCGAGACACGCTGCGCGAGACCATCCGCATCGATGGTCTTGAGCTGACCCTGGTCGATACCGCCGGCCTGCGCGAAGGCGGCGATGCCATCGAACGCGAAGGCATGCGCCGCGCCCGCGCCGAAATGCAGCGCACCGACCTCGCCATCGTGGTGGTCGACGCGCGCGATCCGCAGGCCGGCCGCGAGGCGATTGGCGACGCCATCCTCGATGTGCCGCAGCAGCTGTGGATCCACAACAAGAGCGACCTGCTGGCCGAGATTCCGCCGACCGCCGACCCGAGCGTGGTGCATGTCTCCGCCGCCACCGGCCTGGGCCTGGAGCAGCTGCACATCCGCCTGCGCGAGCTGGCCAGCGGTGGGGCAGGGGACAGCGTGGAAGGCGAGTTCTCCGCCCGCGCGCGACATGTGGAAGCGATCACCCTGGCGATCGGCCATGCCGAGCGCGCCGAGTCGGAGCTCGTGCATGAGCATCTGGAGCTGGCCGCCGAAGAGCTGCGGTTGGCACATGAGGCGCTGGGCGAGATCACCGGGCGGATGAGTGCGGATGATCTGCTGGGGCGGATTTTTTCAAGCTTTTGTATTGGGAAGTAGCTTGGTTTCGCGCAAAGCTCTCTGACCCCGGACGCAGCAGCTATCCCCGGGCAATCGATGAGCTCGACGATGAAACGGCGATACTCTCTTCTATGCATGAGGGGTAAAGAATGGGAATGCGAGCACACATCCGGAACAGTACTGTTGAATTTCTGATCTTCACCGATCAGGCGGGTGAATCGAGCATTGAAGCCCGCTATGAAGACGACTCCGTCTGGCTCTCGCAGAAGCTGATGGCTGAGCTGTTCAACGTGGATGTCCGGACCATCAATGAGCACCTCAAGAACATCTTTGCGACCCAGGAGCTGGAACCTGAACGAACCATCCGGAAATTCCGGATAGTTCAGCAGGAGGGCACCCGAGAGGTATCCCGGCCCGTAGATTTCTACCATCTCGATGCGATCATCTCCGTGGGCTACCGGGTCAACTCCATTCGAGCCACTCAATTTCGACAATGGGCAACCCGCGTCCTTCATGACTTCGCAGTTAAGGGCTACGTGCTCGACCGAAAGCGCATGGAAAACGGGAGCGCGCTCGGAGAAGACTATTTCGAAAGGCTGCTCGAAGAAGTACGTGAGATACGCCTCAGCGAACGCCGCTTCTATCAGAAGATTACTGACGTCTACGCGACCAGCGTGGACTACAACAAAGATGCTCCAACCACCAAGCAATTCTTTGCCAAGGTTCAGAACAAACTCCACTACGCCATACACGGAAGCACGGCAGCAGAACTGATCAGCAGCCGTGCAGACAGCGCCAGGCCAAGCATGGGGTTGACGACTTGGTCTGGTGCGCCGGAAGGAAAGATCCTCAAGACGGACGTCACGGTTGCCAAAAACTATCTGACCAAGGACGAACTCGATTCACTGGGCCGAGTGGTCAACGCATACCTTGAACTCGCGGAAGATCGCGCACGCCGGAAGATTCCAATGAGTATGGAAGACTGGGCCAGGAGACTTGATGCATTCTTGGAGTTCGATGACCGTGCCGTTCTCAAGGACAATGGAAAGATTTCGGCCAAGATGGCTCAAGCACATGCCGAGAGTGAGTTCGAAAGATATCGAATCGTCCAGGATCGCTTGTTTGAAAGTGACTTCGACAAGGAACTCAAGCGCATTGAATCCGACGCTGTGAAGCGGGCGACAGACTCCGAATAGCCCCATCGATCATTGTAGTCGGTCCACGATGCTGAGCAGCGCGGGCGCATCTCAGGCTCAACATACGGAGAATCAAGGAAATAGGGGTGTTCATCACATTTCTTCCCGCTGTAACACAGCGTCGGCACACTGCCGCACGTCTTTTCCGGCCCTTGCCGCACTGGCGGGGCTGTACCAACAGGGGTTAGCTGTGTCGAAGTCGTTGTGGGGTTTTGCGTTGCTGTTGTCGCTGGCCGTGGCACCATCTGTGGCCATGAGCGCCGAATCTCCCACCCCCGTGCCGCGCCTGAAGGCGGCGGTCTATGGCCACCGCGGTGCCAGCGCGCTGCTGCCCGAACACACCCTGGCCGCCTACGCGCAGGCGATTGCTGATGGCGCTGACTACATCGAGCCCGATCTGGTCATGTCCAAGGACGGCGTGCTGGTGTCGCGGCACGAGAACGAGATCAGCGGCACCACCGACGTGGCCAGCCGCCCCGAGTTCGCCAGCCGCAAGGCTGTCAAGACCATCGACGGCGAGCGGGTGGAGGGCTGGTTCACCGAAGACTTCACCGTCGACGAACTGAAAACGCTGTACGTGCGCGAGCGCCTGCCGCAGGTGCGCAGCACCGCCTTCGATGGTCAGTTCCGCATTGCCACGCTCGACGAGATCATCGACTTCCTGGTCCAGCAGGCGGGCCGTGCCGGCAAGGGCATCGGCCTGGTGCCGGAGATCAAGCATGGCACCTACTTCCGCAGCATCGGGTTGCCGATGGAAGACAAGCTGGTCGCGGCGCTGCAGGCCAATGCGTACACCAAGGTGGCGCCGATCACGATCCAGTCGTTTGAAGTCGGCAACCTGCGCCAGCTGCGCACGAAGCTGGGGCGCACCACCAACATCCGCCTGCTGCAGTTGATTGGCGCTGCCAAAGAGCAGCCAGGTGATGTGCTCGCGGCCAAGGGCACGCAGCGCTACGCCGACATGATCACCCCGGCCGGTTTGGAGCAGGTCGCCACCTATGCCGACGGCATCGGGCCGAGCCTGCGCATGGTGATTCCGCTGGATGCCGCTGGGCGCCTGGGCACCCCGACCACGCTGGTGCGTGATGCGCAGGCCGCCGGGTTGATGGTGGTGCCGTACACGTTCCGGCCAGAGAACTCGTTCATGGCCGCGGAATTCCGCAAGGGCGAGACCCATGCACGGAATCCGGAAGGGTCAGTGGCAGAAATGCGGGCGTATCTGGCCACGGGGATTGATGCGTTCTTTACCGATGATCCGGCGTTGGGGCGACGTGCTGTTGATGGTGACGTGGCGGCGTCCGCTGCGAAGTGATCCGTTGGCCGGCCAACGGCCCGCGCTACCGGGGGCCCTGACACGCATGGCGTGTCACTACAGATTGTTCGCGTAGGGACACGCCATGCGTGTCCGCGACATGTGTCATCGTTCGTCCGGTCTGCGGAACGGCAACACCACAAAATCCTGGCCCTCGCGAGGCTGCCACAACACCGGCACGCGGGTAGGGGACGGCGGTTCCAGGTCGTTGTCGCGGCGCGCTTCAAACTCATCCTCTTCGTCCTCTTCATCCTCCCAGCTGTAGCGCTTGCGCGGGGCCATCGGATCTGAGAGACGGAACAACAGCGCGCTGATGATGCCGGCGAATGCACCGCCCATGTGCGACTGCCACGACACGCCCGGCTCATGCGGCAGGATCGTGATCAACATGCTGCCGTAGAACAGGAAGGCGATCAGCCCGGTAGCGATCGCCGGGCGATCGCGGCGCAGCAGGCCGAGCACGAATACCAGGAACATCAGGCCGTGGGTGATGCCACTGGCCCCCAGATGACGGCTGCCGATATCACCCAGCAGCCAAGCGCCGAGACCCGAGCCGATCCATAACAGCGGGAAGGCCCGCAGCGTCGCCTTGGGGTACACGCTGCCCGCCAGGGTGCCGAGGATCAGCAACGCAAAGGAATTGGCCGCCAGATGCTGCAACGACCCGTGCAGCAGTGGCGCGCCGAGGATGCCGAGCAGCCCGGCCTTCTCCAGCGGTGCCACGGCCCAGGGGCGCCAGTCGAAATAGTCCTGCGCGGTGAACACCGCCACCAGCACCAGTACGAAGGCCAGGCTCAGGTTGAACGCCCGCATCACCCGACCACGGTCGGTGCGGGGGGAAACCGGCGTCTCGCCGGACGGCTGGGGCAGGTTGGCGTTCATACCTTCATGGGTTGCGTCGCCCCAGGCTGAACACAAGGGCAACGCGACGGGAGAGTGTGGGCCCGCCAGCGGGACAATGCCGCCGGCGGGCTCCAGGGGTTACGCCGCGTCCTGCTTCGGCGGGTTCTTCAGGCTCAGCACCACGGTGGCACCGATGATCACCGCCACCACGCCCAGCGAGATCGGGGTCGGGATCTTGAAGATGTCGATCAGCATCATCTTCACGCCGATGAAGCCCAACACCAGGGCCAGACCGTACGGCAGCAGGTGGAAGCGATCGGCCATGCCGGCCAGCAGGAAGAACATGGCGCGCAGGCCCAGCACCGCGAACACGTTCGAGGTCAGCACGATGAACGGGTCGGTGGTGATGGCGAAGATGGCCGGAATGCTGTCCACCGCGAAGATCACGTCGGTGACCGCGATCAGGATCAGCACCACGAACAGCGGGGTGTACCAGCGCTTGCCGTCACGCATGACGCTCATGGCATTGCCGGCGTACTCCGGCAGCAGGCGCAGGTGCTTGCGCATCCAGCGCAGGGCGGGGTTGGTTTCCAGATCCGGCTCCTGGCCGGCGCTGAACCACATCTTCCAGCCGGTGAAGAGCAGGAAGGCACCGAACACGTACAGCAGCCAGTGGAACTTGGTCAGCAGCACGCTGCCGGCGAAGATCATGATCGTACGCAGCACGATGGCACCCAGAATGCCGATGATCAGCACCTTCTGGCGCTGTTCCTCGGGCACCGCGAAGTAGCCCATGATCATCAGGAACACGAAGATGTTGTCCACCGCCAGGGCTTTCTCGACCAGGTAACCGGTCAGGAATTCCAGGCCGACCTTGTTGGCCACGACCTGGCCGGCGGTCTCGTTCAGGTAGTACCAGAGGCCGCCATTGAAGGCGAGCGCCAGCGCCACCCAGCCAATCGACCACCACAGGGCCTCCTTGAAGGTGACCTTGTGCGGGCCGCCGTGGCGCATCAAAACGAGGTCAACCAGCAGCGCGATGATCACCACCGCGCCGAAGCCGCCCCACAACCACAAATTACCGATCGTCTGCATGGGTTTGTCCGTTGAATGAATGAAAAGCCTCAAGCCGGACGGCGAGGACCTGCAACGGAGCACCAGAGGGGGTCCAGGGACAGAGCTTCGCCGTACGGCGAAGGTCTTGCTCACAGCCCCGAGGGTGGGACTGCCGTTGCACCGGAGCCTGCGGGCTCGAATTGACGGCGACAACGCTGGGAGCTACTCCCCTTCTGGCACCGATTCTGCGGGCTGGCCGGCCCCGCGTCAAATCGCCCGGATACAATAGGCCCATGAATACCCCTGCCCCCGTAGTCCGCCTCAAGAACGCCTGGCGCTCCAGCCACCCGTGGATCTTCCAGAAACTGGTCGAAAAGCCTGCCGCCCGCCCCAAGCCCGGCTCCATCGTCGACGTGGTCGGCGTGGATGGGGAGTGGATCGGCCGCGGCTTCTACAACGGCCATTCGCGTATTGCCGTGCGCATCCTGGAAACCGACCAGCGCGTCCCCGTTGATGCCGGCTGGTTCTCGCGCAAGATCGCGCAGGCGGTGTCGCTGCGCCGTGAGGTTCTGAAGCTGGACGAGGTGTCCGACGCCTGGCGCGTGGTGCACAGCGAGGGCGACGGCCTGTCCGGCCTGGTGGTGGACCGCTACGGCGACCTGGTGGTGGTGGAGTTCTTTGCCGCCGGCATGTTCCGCCACCGCGAATGGATCTATGAGGCACTGCGCGAGCAGTTCCCGGGCTGCCGCTTCCACAGCTTCGCCGACGAACACGTGCAGAAGCAGGAAAGCTTCGACTTCCACGGCAACACCACCACCGAAGCATCGGTGATCACCGAGTACGGCGTGAAGTTCCGCGCCGACCCGGCCGGCGCGCACAAGACCGGTTTCTTCGCCGACCAGCGCGAGAACCGCCAGTGGCTGAGCAGCCTGGTGGAAGGCAAGTCGGTGCTGGACCTGTGCTGCAACACCGGTGGCTTCGCCGTGTACGCCGCCGCGCGTGGTGCCTCGGATGTGCTGGGCATCGACATCGACGAAGACGTGATCAGCATCGCCAAGGCCAACGGTCGCCTCAACAACGTGCGCCCGCGCTTCGTGCAGTCGGACATCTTCCCGTGGCTGCGCGATGCCGCCAACCGCGGCGAGCAGTACGACGTGGTGATCCTGGACCCGGCCAAGATGACCCGCGACCGCGACCAGGTGATCACCGCGCTGAAGAAGTACCTGGACATGAACAAGCTGGCGCTGGGCGTGGTCAAGCCCGGTGGTCTGTTCGCCACGTTCTCGTGCACTGGCCTGGTCGCTGAAGACCAGTTCCTGGACATGCTGCGTCGTGCCGCCTTCTATTCCGGCCGCACCATCCAGATCCTCAAGGTGTCGGGTGCCGGTCCGGATCATCCGTTCATGGCGCACGTGCAGGAATCGCGGTACCTGAAGGCCGTGTTCTGCCGCGTGGTGGATTGATTTGAGGGTGCCGACCAACGGTCGGCACCTACCGGAACCCATCGATCCGTAGAGCCACGCCCTGCGTGGCTTCGACCACGTTTGGGACCGAGAAGCCACGCAGGGCGTGGCTCTACGCTGCTATTGTTGACGTTTACCCATCGCTGGTGAAACGTCATGCGCTTACGTGGTCTGTCGTTGCTGGTGTCACTGGCGCTGCTCGCGCCACTCTCCGCCCACGCCGTCGAGTTCTCCGAAGCGGAACTGGCCAAGGCCAAAGCGCTGCAGCAACGGCTGCTTACCCTCGACAGCCACCTCGATACCCCGGCGAACTTCCATCGCGAAGGCTTTGACCTGCGCCAGCGACACGACCACAACGCCCTGTCCCAGGTAGACCTGCCGCGCATGCAGGAAGGCGCGCTGGACGGTGGCTTCTTCGCCATCTACACCGACCAGGGCGACCGTTCGCCGGCAGCGCACCTGCACGACCGCGACGCGGGCCTGCAGCGCCTGCTGGAAATCCGCGAAATGCTGGCCGCGCATCCGGACCAGTTCTCACTCGCCCTGACCGCTGCCGACGCCGCGAAGATCAAAGCCGCCGGCAAGCGCGTCGTCTACATCAGCATGGAGAACGCCAGCCCGCTGGTTGCCGATCCCTCACTGCTGAGCTTCTATCACCAGGCCGGCCTGCGTCTGCTCAGCACGGTGCACTTCGCCAACAACGAGTTCGCCGACTCGGCCACCGACCCGAAGGGCGCGGAATGGAAGGGTCTGAGCCCGGCCGGCAAGGCACTGGTGGATGAAGCGGTAAAGCTGGGTATCGTCATCGACCAGTCGCACGCCTCCGATGCGGTGTTCGACGATCTGATCCAGCGCCTGCCGGTGCCGTTCGTGCTGTCACACAGCTCGGCCAAGGCGATCTACAACCACCCGCGCAATCTGGACGACACCCGCCTGAAGCAATTGGCCAAAGCCGGTGGCGTGGTCCAGGTCAACGCGTACGGTGGTTACCTGATCGACACCGGCAAGACCGAGGCGCGCAAGCAGGCCGAGGACGCGCTGATGAAGCAGATCGGCGCCGGCTATGACGAACTCAGCATCGCGCAGGGCGTGCAGTTGAAGGAAGGACTGGCGAAGCTGGATCAGACCCAGCCGCTGCGGCAGGCCACGCTGGACGATTTCTTCGCGCACCTGGAGCACATCCTCGCCGTGGTCGGCCCCGAGCATGTGGGCATCGGCCTGGACTGGGATGGCGGCGGCGGATTGTCCGACCTGCAGGATGTGAGCCAGCTGCCGAAGATCACTGCGTGGCTGCTGCGCAGGGGCTACAGCGAACAGCAGATTGCCGGCATCTGGGGTGGCAACCTGCTGCGGGTGATGCGGCAGGCGCAGGATTACGCGGAGGGCCGGCGCACGACCAACGGTCGTGCGCTACCGAGGTAGGTACCCACCGTTGGTGGGTACGCCCTCACATCACGCCTTGCCGATCAACGCGTTGTTGCGGCTGTACAGGAAGTACACCAACAACCCGATCACGTTCCAGATCAGGAAGTACAGCTGGGTGCTGCTGGGCAGGCTGATGAACAGGTAGATGCAGCCCAGCGCGGCAGCCGGACCCACGAACCAGGCCAGCGGCGTGCGGAAGGTGCGCTTGGCACCCGGCTCACGCTTGCGCATCACCACCAGACAGATACCGACGGCGGTGAACGCGGCCAGGGTGCCGGCATTGGCCAGTGCGGCGATCTCATCCAGGCGTGCCACACCGGCCAGCGCAGACACCACCAGCGCGCTGAACAGCGTTGTCGCCACCGGCGTGCCGGTGCGCTTGTTCACCGCGGAGAGACCACGCGGCAGCAGGCCATCGCGGCCCATCACGAAGAACACGCGGCTCTGGCCGAACAGGAAGGCCAGCAGCACGGTCGGCAGGGCCACGATGGCGACGATGCCGATCACCGCCGCTGCTTCCGGCTGGCCCAGCTGGCGCATGATCAGCGCCAGCGGCTCGGCACTGTGGCCGAACACCGCGTAGCTCATTGCACCGATCGCCGCCAGCGCCACCAGCATGTAGATGATGGTGCAGCCGACCATCGAACCGATGATGCCGATCGACAGGTCGCGGCCCGGGTTCTTGGCTTCTTCCGCCGCGGTGGAGATGGCATCAAAGCCGTAGAACGCGAAGAAGATGATCGCGGCCGCGGCCATCACGCCACGTTCGACGCCATCCGGGCCCAGCGTCTTGGCGAAGCCGTGCGGCATGAACGGCTGCAGGTTGGCGGGGTCGAACGCGGGCAGGGCCACCGCCACGAACACACCCAGCGCGATGATCTTCAGCACCACCAGAATGGCATTCAGCGTGGCGCTTTCCTTGGTGCCCAGCATCAGGCCGCCGGCGACCACCCAGGTGATCAGCACCGCGGGCAGGTTGAACAGGCCGCCTTCCACGTGTGGGCCGGCCGACAGCGCGGCGGGCAGGCGGATGTCGATCCCGGTGTTGCCGTGGATCCACTCCAGGAAGCCGACGAAGTAGCCGGACCAGCCCACCGCCACCGTACTCACCACCAGTGAGTACTCCAGCACCAGGCTCCAGCCCACCACCCAGGCGAACACCTCGCCCAGCGCGGTGTAGCTGTAGGTGTAGGCGCTGCCGGCGGCCGGGATCATGGTCGAAAGTTCGGCGTAGCAGAGCGCGGCGCAGGCGCAGACCGCACCGGCGATGGCGAAGGAGATCAGCACTGCCGGACCGGCGAGGTTCGCACCCACGCCGATCAGCGTGTAGATGCCGGTGCCGACGATGGCACCGATGCCCAGCGCGACCAGATGGGGCCAGCTCAGCGTGGGTACCAGACGCCTGCCGGATTCGTGCTCGGTGACCGAACCCAGGGATTTACGCCGCAACAAGGATGACATGGGACCTCACGGGGTGACTGCAATCGACAAGTGCCAGAGTGTGACCGAACGCGCCGCAGCATTACTACTGCCAAGCGTCGTGAACGGCCAACGGATTTTGGGATTGACAAGGCTGTGCCGAATCCAGCACAAAACCTGCAGCCCGTTGTCGTAACCGGCCCGGTCGAAGCGTCAGCCGCTTACACCCAGACGCACGCCGAAGCCGATCAGGAACACCCCGGCCACCCGCTTGAGCCAGGTGCCCACGCGCGGATGCTGGATGATCCGACGGCGCAGCAGGTTGCCCACCCCGATCAGCAGCGAGCAGTACGCCACGCTCAACACGAAGATCAGCCCGGCCAGCGCCGCAAACGTCACCAGCCCCTGATGCCGCACCGGATCGATGAACAGGGGCAGGAACGCCATGTAGAAAATGATCGCCTTCGGATTGAGCAGGCTGACCAGAATGGCCTGGCGGAAGTAGTGGCCCGGCTGCAGGCGGATGCCGCCGGGCTGCGCGCCTTCGCGCGGCTCGCGCAGCAGGCTGATGCCCACCCACACCAGGTAGGCGGCACCCAGATATTGCACGGCGTGGAACACCACCGGGTTGGCCTTGAGCAGCGCGGCCACCCCGGCCACCGCCAGCCACATCAGGATCTGGTCACCCAGCAGCAGGCCGGCCAGCGCGGTGTAGCCGCCACGTACGCCACCGCGCCCGGTGGCGGTGAGCAGGGTAAACGTGCCGGGACCTGGCAGCGCCAGGAACATCAGCACGGCAGCAACAAAGGTCCACAGGTCCTGGATGCCCATCCACGGCATGGCGACAACTCAACTACGGGGGGACGCCATTGTCGGCCAGCGGTGACGGCGCGGATAGCGTCAGTTGTCGTTTTCAGACAGGCGCGGCCGGGAGTCCGTTCAACATCGGGTGCAGCCGCTCCACACACAGCGCATGCAGCTGGCGCAGCGCGGTGGAAAACTGCTTGCGGTGCGGGCACACCAGGTTCAACGGCAGGCTCTCGCCGGCCCCGTCCAGCAGCACCTGCAACCGTCCCGCGCGGACGTCCTCGCATACATCCAGCCAGGACTTGAACACGATGCCTTCGCCGGCCACCGCCCAGCGCCGCACCACGTCGGCGTCATCGCAGACCAGGTGGCTGCGCACCGGTACCACCACGCGGCGACCGTCCTGTTCGAAGCTCCAGCGGTCGTAGGGGCGTCCGGCCAGCTGATAGAGCAGGCACTGATGTTCTTTCATCGCCTCCAGATCCGCAGGCGCGCCGTGCCGGGCCAGATAGCCGGGCGAGGCCACCAGCACCCGGCGGTTGCCGGGCAGCAACGGCAGCGCCACATAGCGCGCGCTGTCGAAGCGGCCCAGCCGGAACGCCACATCGACCGGGTCGCGGAACACGTCGGCGACCTGGTCGGACAACAGCAGCCGCAACTGCAGCTTGGGGTGCGCGGCGCGGAACTCGGTCAGCCAGGGCAGCAGCACATTGCGGCCGAGGTCTGACGGCGCAGCCACCTGCAGCACGCCGCGCAGCTCGGCGTCTTCGCCACGGATCCGGTCATCAGCCTCCTGCAGGGTGGCCAGCACGTCCTGCGCGTAGGGCAGGTACAGCACGCCCTCGGCAGTCAGGCGCAGGCTGCGGGTGGTGCGCACGAACAGGCGCAGGTCCAGTTCGCGTTCCAGCCGGGCCACGGCGGCGGCCACCTGGCCAGGCAGCAGGTCGGCTTCACGTGCGGCCTGGGAGAAGCTGCCCAGCGCGGCGGTACGGACAAACAACGCCAGATCCTCAAACCGGACCATTTTCTCTTCCAGAGTGAAAGTGATGACGAATTGTGCGCCTTTCCGGGCAGGTGAGGGCGGTCCAAGCTGGGTCTCCCCTTCTGGATTGCTCCCCATGAAAGCCATTGCCTACACCCAGCACGGCCTGCCGATCACCGACCCGGCGGCCCTGATCGATCTGGACCTGCCGCTGCCCACGCCCGGCCCGCGCGATCTGCGCGTACAGGTCCGGGCGATCTCGGTGAACCCGGTCGACACCAAGGTCCGCCGCAACGTCGCGGCCAGCGAGCCGCGCGTGATCGGCTGGGATGCGGTCGGCATCGTGGATGCAGTCGGCAGCGAGGTCAGCCTGTTCCAGCCGGGCGACGCGGTCTACTACGCTGGCGACATCAATCGCCCCGGCAGCAATGCCGAGTACCAGCTGGTCGACGAGCGCATCGTCGGCCGCAAGCCGGCCAGCCTTGATGACGCGGCCGCCGCCGCGCTGCCGCTGACCGCGATCACCGCTTGGGAACTGCTGTTCGACCGCCTGCGCATCGCCGAAGGCGGCGGTGCCGGCCAGACCCTGCTGGTGGTGGGCGCGGCCGGTGGCGTGGGTTCGATCCTGGTCCAGCTGGCGCGCCAGCTGACCCAGCTCACGGTGATCGGCACTGCCTCGCGACCGGACACCCAGGATTGGGTGCTGGACCTGGGCGCGCACCACGTCATCGACCACAGCCAGCCGCTGACCGAAGGCCTGACCCGTATCGGCATCAACGCGGTCACGCACGTGGCCAGCCTCACCCACACCGACCAGCACTACGCGCAGATCGTCTCTGCGCTGGAACCCCAGGGCCAGCTCGCACTGATCGACGACCCGGGCCAGCTCGACGTGATGGCGCTCAAGCGCAAGAGCCTGTCGCTGCACTGGGAGTCGATGTTCACCCGTTCCACCTTCGGCACCCCGGACCTGCAGCGCCAGCATGACCTGCTCAACCGGGTGTCCGAGCTGGTCGACGCCGGCGTGCTGCGTACCACGCTGGGTGAGCATTACGGCCGCATTGATGCGGCCAACCTGCGCCGCGCCCACGCGCTGATCGAAAGCCACCGCGCCCGCGGCAAGCTGGTGCTGGAAGGGTTCTAGGTCAGGGGATGCCGTTCCGGCAGTGCTGGTCGAAGCCGGCATGGCCGGCCAGCCGCCCGAACCAGGCCTGCACAGCGGGCAGGTCTGGTTTCTCACCCTGTGTCATCAGCCAGCGCTGGGTCGACAGCCCCAGCACGATATCGGCCAGGGTAAACACCGGGCCGGTGGAGTAGGCACCGGTGCTGGCCAATTGCTGGTCCAGCTGCTGCATCAGCCGGTTCCACCGGGCCAGGCTGGTCGCGGCGGCGGCTTCGTCCGCGTAATCCGGGTGCTGCCGGACCCGCGACATGAACACGTAACGCCATGCCGTGTTGAGATCGGTGGCTTGCCAGTCCATCCATTGCTCGACCTGGGCCCGCGCCTGCGGGTCCTGTGGCAGCAGGTCGTCACGCTGCGCCCGCGCGGCCAGATAGCGGCAGATGCTGTTGGATTCCCACAGCACGAAGTCGCCGTCGCGGATGACCGGCACCAGGCCGTTGGGGTTGCGAGACTGCAGCTCGGCCGCCTCGCCGCTGTGGGTTCCATCAGCACCCAGATGCCGGTAATCCAGCCCAAGCAGCTGGCACAGCCACAGCACTTTGCGCACATTGATCGAGGTCGACTTTCCAAGCACGTCCAGCATGGGGACTCCGGCGCAGCCATTGAGACCCGCTCAGCCTACACTGGGCGCATGCAACCTGAATTCCTCATCCTTGGCGGCCTGCTCTGCGCCGTCCTCGTGCTGCAGCTGGCCACCCTGCTGCGGCGTTCCCGTCATGACGGCCTGGAGCAGTCGCTGCGCGAGGAAGCGCGTATCGGCCGCAGCGAACTGCGCGAGCAGCTGGAAGGGCTGGGGCGGCAGCAGGACGCGCGGCTGGAAAGCTTCGCGCGCGCGCTGACCGACCTGTCCACCCGCACCGACCAGCGCCTGGACCTGCTGCGCGACGCGCTCAATGACGACGCGCGCAAGGCCCGCGAGGAAAGCACCGGCGCACAGCAGCGCCTGGGCGATTCGCTCGGTCAGCGTCTGCAGGACCTGATCCAGCGCAACGAACAGCGCATCGGTGAGATGCGCGGCACGCTGGAGCAGCAGCTGCAGACCCTGCAGCGCGACAACGCCGAGAAGCTCGACCAGATGCGCGTCACCGTCGATGAGAAGCTGCAGAGCACGCTGGAAGCGCGCCTGGGTGCCTCGTTCCAGCTGGTCTCGGATCGCCTGGAACAGGTGCAGCGCGGGCTGGGCGAGATGCAGCAACTGGCCACTGGCGTGGGCGACCTCAAGCGGGTGCTGACCAACGTCAAGAACCGGGGCAGCTGGGGCGAAGTGCAGCTGGAGAACATCCTCGAACAGACCCTCACCCAGGAGCAGTACGCACGTGGGGTGAAGGTGCGTCCGGACAGTGGCGAGATGGTCGACATCGCGGTGCGTCTGCCCGGCCGCAGTCCCGATGATGTGCCGGTATGGTTGCCGATCGATTCCAAGTTCCCCAGCGAGGACTACGAGCGCCTGCTCGACGCGCAGGAGCAGGGCGATGTCGAGGGTGTGCGCCAACAGGGCGCACAGCTGGAACGTGCGATCCGCATCCAGGCCAAGTCGATCAGCGACAAGTACATCGTGCCGCCGCACACCACCGACTTCGCGGTGATGTTCCTGCCCACCGAAGGCCTGTACGCCGAAGTGATCCGTCGCCCCGGTCTGGTTGATCTGCTGCAGCGCGAGCATCGCGTGGTGGTGGCCGGTCCGACCACGGTGACCGCACTGCTCAACAGCCTGCAGATGGGCTTCCGCACGCTGGCGATCGAACAGCGCTCCAGCGAGGTGTGGGTGCTGCTGGGCGCGGTGAAGAGCGAGTTCGGCAAGTTCGCCGGCATTCTGGAAAAGGCCGAAAAGCAGATCAGCACCGTGGGCCGCAGCCTGGGCGAGGCCAGCCGCAAGACCCGCACCATCGAACGCCGCCTGCGCGGGGTGGAATCGCTGGGCGGTGAGCAGACCCGGCAGCTGCTGGGTGACATCGGGCTGGATGGCGGCGATGAGGACGAAGCGGACGGCGACACCGAATAAGGTGTCGCGATGCACGGGGGTGACCTACCATCGGGCTTCTTCCAATGGAAAGCTCCCGATGCGTTTAACCCTGATGTTGTCCGCGCTGTTGTTGCTTGCAGGCTGTGCCACCACCACCGCGGACACCCCGCCTTCCAGCAGTGACAATGCGCCGGTGCCCGCGCACGGCGGAGCTGCCGATGCCGCCGCCGCCGAAGCCGACTGCGCCGCTGTCGGCGGCAAGCTGATGCCGCTGGGGCGCCTGCAGCGGGTGCAGTGCGTGGTGCCGTATGCCGACGCCGGCAAGAGCTGCCGCACCAAGTCCGATTGCAGTGGGCAGTGTTTGGCCAGTGGTGACGCTGAGCTGGTGCCGGGGACGGCGGCGACCGGTGTGTGCCAGCGTGACATGAGCCAGAACTTTGGTTGCCGTCAGCGTATTGATGGCGGGTTGGCGCAGGGTACGATCTGCGTTGATTGATTTGGCATTACGCCAACAGCAGTCGACCAACGGTCGACTCTACCCCTCCAGTTTTTCTCCGTGAGTTTTATATGAGCCAGAACGTCTACGACATTCCCGTCACCACCATTGAAGGCCAGCCGTCGTCGCTGGCGGACTACCGCGGCAAGGTGCTGCTGGTGGTCAACGTGGCCTCCAAGTGCGGCCTGACGCCGCAGTACGAAGGGCTGCAGGCGCTGTACGCCGACAAGCAGGCCGCCGGGCTGGAAGTGCTGGGTTTCCCGGCCAACAACTTCCTCGGCCAGGAGCCGGGCACCGAAGCGGACATCCAGCAGTTCTGCCAGCTGGAATACAACGTCGGCTTCCCGATGTTCGCCAAGATCAGCGTGGCCGGTGATGACATCCACCCGCTGTACGCCGAGCTGACCCAGGCCCTGCCGGCCGCCACTGGCGAGGGCCCGATGCGCGAGAAGCTGCAGGGCGCGGTCGCCAAGTTCCCCGACCTGGTGGTCAACCCGGCCCCGGGCGTGCTGTGGAACTTCGAGAAGTTCCTCATCGGCCGCGACGGCCAGGTCATCGCCCGTTTCGCCCCGGACGTGCCCGCCAACGACCCGCGCCTCGTCGCCGCGGTCGACGCCGCATTGGCCGGTTGATTGGCCACAAAAAACCCCGCCTCGGCGGGGTTTTTCATCGGCGGCTCAATTACCCCAATTAGGCATCGGCATCGCGTCGACCGGAATCGGATCGGCATCGTCCGCATCGCGCCCACGGCGGTGCTTGCCGCGCAGGTCGTTCTCGATCTGGTAGTTGCGGCGCTGCAGCCACGCATCACGGGTCAGCGCGTACTCGTCCACCGCGCTGTCGCGGATGTCATCCAGCGCCATCAGCTGCGCACGCATGTCCACCAGTTGCAGGCCCTGCAGCGGAATGCGCACTTTGTCTTCCTCGATGGTGCGGATCGGCGACAGCGGAATGTCGCCGGCCAGGCCAAACACGTCGCGCACGGTGCGCGGGCCGAAGAACGGCAGCTCCACGTAGCGCGAATTGCGCCAGCCCCACGCGCCCAGGGTCTGGCCGAAGTCCTCGCTGCGGCGGGGCACGCCACCGGCACTGGCCGGATCGAACAGGCCGCCGATGCCGATGGTGGAGTTGATCAGGAACCGGCCCAGGCTGTCCCAGGCGTCGCCGGGGCGACCCTGCAGCAGCTGGTTGGTGATGGTCACCGGGGCACGCAGGTTGCTGAAGAAGTTGGTCACACCGGTGCGGGCAAAGCGCGGCACCACCTTGGTGTAGGCCGTGGCCAGCGGACGGGCCACGGCGCGGTCGACCACGTCGTTGAACGCATGCACGCGGCGGTTGAAGCCCTCCCAGGGATCGTAGGACGGCTGTGCGTCGCTGCTGCCATCGGCGCTGGGAACCGGGCCACCGTACAGCGCGGCAAAGTCATCTTCGGCGGCGGTAGGGGCGGCCTCGCCGGTCGCTGCGGTGGCAGGGTCAGCGGGCGCGGGTGTTGCGGTGTCGGCAACGGGCACGCCGTCGGCATCGCTGGCGGCCTGGGGCGCTGCGGGGGCGTCCTCGACGGCAGCGGCAGCCGGCGTCGAATCCACCGCCACGCTGGCAGGTGCGCTGTCGCGCGCGGGCTTGGCCGCGCAGGCACTGAGCAGCGCCACCAGCAGCAGAAGGGAAAGGGTGCGTACGACGTTCATGTCAGCTCGCGGCAGAAAGGGCATTGAAATCAAGGGAAGCGTCCAGTCGGTAGGCGGCGCTCAGTTCGGTGAAACCCGGCGGCGTACCCTGCAGGTCCAGCGTACGCCCGGCAGCGCGTGCGCGCGCGGCCAGTTCGGCCAGCAGCGCCAGGCCTGCGCTGTCCACCGCGGTAACGGCGTTCAGATCCAGCACGCTCACCGCGGCCGGCAGCGACTGCAGCTGCGGCCACAGCGCCACCACGGCTGCACGGTCAAGCGCGCCACTCAGGCGCGCCCGTGAACCGTCCAGCTGCAGGGCCGCGTTACTTGCCATTGCCAGCCGGTCCGGCCTGGGTGGTGCCGGCGCGCAGGTCGGCGGCAACCTGCTTGATGCCCTTCTGCTTCAGCGGGGCGTCGAACTGGGTGCGGAAGGTCTGCACGTAGGAAATACCTTCGATGTTGACGTCGAAGATCTTCCACTGGCCGTTGACCTGACGCATCAGGTAATCCACCGGGGTGACTTCGCTGCCGCTGCGCACCAGTTCAGTGGACACACGAACGGCGCGACCACCCGACATCGGGGTTTCGCCCTTGGCACGGAAGCTGGGCTTGCCCTGGATGGTCAGCAGGGCCGAGCCATAGCGCTGCATCAGGTTGTCAGCCATCGCATCGGCAAACAGCTTCACGTCGGCATCTGAAGCGCCGCGGCCGTTGGCACCCAGCACCAGGCGCGCCGCGTAGTCGCGGTCGAAGGTGCGGTTGAGTTCGCTGTCGATGTAGCCGCGTAGCGCGGCTGGGTCCTTGTTGAACTCGGCCCTGCGGGTCTGCAGGGTGTTGAGGATGCGCGAGCTGGCATCCAGCACCACCTTGGTGGCCTGGCCCTGCTGCGCGCTGGCAGCGGCCGGCGCAGCCTGCGCCAGGACAAAGGACGGGGTGGCGGCCAACAGGGCCGAAGCGAGCAGGGCGGGGATCAGTTTCTGGTTCATTTCTGCGGTTCCGTTGCCGGCGCATCGGCACCGGGAGCTTCCTGGGAGGCGGCACCGGTGTTGCCCGAGCCGCTGAACATGTATTTGCCAACCATCTGGATCAGATCCACGGCCGGCTGGGTGAAGATGATTTCGTCGCCGGGCTTGAGCACCTCCGGGTCGCCGCCCGGCTGCAGTCCGATATAGCTCTCGCCGAGCAAACCGCTGGTGAATATGCCGGCGGAGGTGTCGGCCGGCAGGTCCTTGAACTTGCCGTCCAGCTTCAGGGTGACGATGGAATCGAAGCGGGTCGGGTCAAGGTCGATGTTGGCGACCTGGCCCACGACCACGCCGCCGATCTTCACCGGGGCCTGCTTGCGCAGCTGCCCGATCTGGGTGAAGCGCGCCTTCAGTTCATAGCCGTCGCCGCCGAAGCCCCAGCGCTGGTTGGTGGAGGCTACCGCCAGCACGAGCAGCGAGGCCAGCGCCAGCAGCAGGAACGCGCCGACGGAAAATTCGAGTCTGGGACCGCGGATGGCCATGGAAAATCTCACCGTTGTTTGTCAGGTGCCTGGCGGGCCAGGCGAGCATCAAAAGGGGACAGCGGATCAGCGGAACAGCATCGCCGACAGCACGAAGTTGAACATCAGCACCAGCAGCGAGGCATTCACCACCGCGCGGGTGGTGGCCACCGAGGTGCCCTCGATGGTGGGTTCGGCGTGGAAGCCCACATACGAAGCCACCAGTGCGGCAGTACCGCCGAAGATGGCCGACTTCAGCATTGCCACGCCGAAGTCGTCCCAGAAATCCACGCTGTTGCTCAGCGCCGACCAGAACACGCCATTGTCCAGGCCCAGCACGTGCACGGCCTCGAAGTAGCTCGCGCTGATCGCCAGCGAACAGAAGATGCCGGTCAGCAGCGGAACGGTCAGCACTGCCGCCCAGAAGCGCGGTGCCACTGCCTTGGCGATCGGGTCGATCGCCATCAGCTCGAGCGCCTTGATCTGGTCGGTCGCGCGCATCAGCCCCAGCTCCGCGGCGATGGAGCTGCCGGCGCGGCCGATGAACAGCAGCGCGGTCAGCACCGGGGCCAGCTCGCGGTACAGCGACAGGCCGAGCAGGGTGGACAGCGCATCGGCCGCACCGAACGTGGTCAGAGTGCGATAGCCCTGCAGGGTCAGCACCAGACCGACGAAGGCCCCGCCGACGGCGATGATCGGCAGCGAGCGCGCGCCGATCTTGTAGATCTCGCGGGTAAGCTCGGCCAGGAAGTCGGCGCTGGGCAGGGAACCGCGCAGCACCGTCAGCGAGAACAGTCCGGCGCGGCCCAGCGAGCGGGTGGCTTCAACAAACGGCATCAGGCCACCTTCGCGCGCGGCGCGGCATCGAACGGAATCGGACCATCGGGCTGGCCATGCAGGAACTGGCGCAGCAGGGGATCGTCACTGGCTTCCAGCGCGGCCGGCGTGCCCTGGAACACCACCCCGCCATTGGCGATGGCGATCACCTGGTCGCAGATCGGCAGGGTTTCATGCACGTGGTGGCTGACGATGATGCTGGTCAGCCCCAGGCTGTGATTGAGGCGCTGGATGAGGCTCATGATCACGCCGCTGGCGATCGGGTCCAGCCCGGTCAGCGGTTCGTCGTAGATCATCAGCGGCGGGTCCAGCGCCAGTGCACGGGCCAGCGCGACACGGCGGGCCATGCCGCCGGACAGTTCGCGCGGCCAGGCATCCGCAGCGGCCAGCAGGCCCACCGCATGCAGCTTCATGTCCACCAGGCGGCGCAGCACCGGCATCGGCAAACGGGTATGCGTGCGCAGCGGCAGTGCCACGTTTTCGGCCACGGTCAGGTCGGTCAGCAGACCGTTGCCCTGCAGCAGCACACCCACGCTGCGGCGCATTTCGCGCAGTGCGCTGCTGCCGGCGGGAATGGGCTGGCCGAACAGGGTGATCGACCCGGCCGCCGGGCGCAGTTCGCCGGTCAGCGCCGCCAGCAGCGTCGACTTGCCGCTGCCCGACGGACCCAGCACCGCGGTGATGCTGCCGCGCGGCACCGACAGCGAAACGTCGCGCAGGATCGCGCGACCGCCGCGCTCGATGCGCACGTCATTCAACTGCACCAATGGATCGTGGGAAGCCGTCATGGACGCCATTAACAATTTTCCAACGTTCTAAGATCGTGGTGGGCGGCTGAACATAACCGAACTGGATCGTGCAGTATTGTCGCACGGCCATGTCGCGGAACGGTCGGTCCAATCCCGCCACCCCGTGGAACAATCCGGCACACTGTGCGCGATGAGCGACCCCGCCGCCGATTTCCGCCTGTACCACTCCAACTCCCTCGACGTGCTGGCCGCGCTGCTGGCGCGGCATGTACGCGCGCCGGTACCCGGCCAATCATTGCTGGAACCGGAGGTCATTCTGATTCCGCAGGTGGCGATGCGGCGCTGGCTGCACTCCACCCTCGCGGCTGAGTTCGGCGTCGCCGCCAACCTGGAATTCCTGACCCCCGGCGAGTTCGTCGCGCGCGCCCTGAACGCCAATGTGGACGGCGAGGCCGATGACCTGGACGCCGCAGGCATGCGCTGGCGGTTGTACCAGGCGCTGCGCGACCCTGCCTTGCTCGAACAGCCACCGCTGCGCGCGCTGCGGGCGTATCTCTCCGGTCCCGATCCGCTGCTGCCGTGGGCGCTGGCGGGCGAGCTGGCCAGCGTGTTCGAGAAGTACCAGGCGTGGCGTCGCGATTGGCTCCTTCGCTGGGAAGCCGGGGCCGATCCGGCCGATCCGCAGGCCATCCTGTGGCGCGCCGTGGCCCAGGGCCACTCGTACCGTGCGCGCCGCATCCAGGCTTACCTAGACCGCTTTGAAGGCGCGGGCCGGCCGCTGCCGCAGGGGCTGCCACGACGCCTGTCGGCATTCGCCACACTGAACATCTCGCCGGACGTGCTGCGGGTGATGGCCACCCAGGCCCGGGTTGGCGAGCTGCACTTCTATCTGCCCACCCCGACCCAGGCGTACTGGGGCGACCTGCAGACCCTGGCCGAGAAACTGCGCAGCGGTGCGCCGGATCCGTTCGGAGACGCCGCCGGCGAAAACCGCCTGCTGCAGGCCTGGGGCGCGGCCGGGCGTGACTTCATGGCGGTGCTGGGCAGCTACGAAGTGGTGCACCCCAGCGGTGAGATCGCTGCCTACGCCGACCCCGAACTCGATGCCCGCGCCACGCTGGAGGACGGCGGTCTTGCCGACAGCCTGCTGCATCGGTTGCAACGCGACCTGTTCCATCGTCGCGGACACCCGTCGGGTGACCTCTTGCCCGCGCTGCGCCGCGATGACCCCAGCCTGCAGGTGCATGCCTGCCATACCCGGCTGCGCGAACTTCAGGTGCTGCACGACCAGCTGCGTGCGCTGCTGCAGGACCCGCGCTTCGATCCGCCGCTGCAGGCCCGCGACATCGCCGTGCTGGCACCGGATATCGATCCGTACGTGCCGTACCTGGAAGCGGTGTTCGGTGGACGCAGCGGCGACCTGGAACACATTCCCTATGCCCTGGCCGACACCAGCCCGCTGGCCGGCGAGCCGCTGGCCGACGTGTTCGTGCATCTGCTGGCACTGCCGGTGTCGCGCTTCGGTCTGAACGAAGTGCTGGACCTGCTCGGCAGCGCGCCGCTGGCCGAAGCCTCGGGTCTGGATGCGGTGGCATTCGAACGCCTGCACGACTGGCTGCTGGCGGCCGGCGCACGCTGGGGTTTGAATGCCGACCACCGCCAGCGTCACCAGGCACCGGCCGACGATGCCTTCACCTGGCAGTTCGCACTGGATCGCCTGCTGCTGGGGCATGCCAGCGGCGACGACGGTGACATCGCCGGGGTGGCGCCGTGGCCGGAACTGGAAGGCAGCGCGCTGGAGGCGCTGGACAGGCTGATCCGGCTGCTTCGGGTGTTGGCCGTGAGCCAGCAGCGGCTGAGCGAAGCGTTGAGCCCAGGGCAGTGGCGGCAACGTCTGCTCGCTCTGCTGGACGCGCTGCTGCCGCTGCCGCCGGCCACCGCGCAGGGGCAACGCGCGCTGGAACGCCTGCGCAAGCTGGTCAATCAGTTCGCCGACGAGGCCGACAGCGCCGGCTTCGAGGCGCCGGTACCGCCGGAGGTGATCCGTGCGCACTTCGGCGGCGTGCTCGGCGAAGCCGACACCCGCGCTCCACTGCTCACCGGCGGCATCAGTTTCGGCCGCATGGTGCCGATGCGACTGCTGCCGTTCCGGGTGATCTGCGTGTTGGGTTTGAACGACGGCGACTTCCCGCGCCGCGACCCGGCGGCGGGCCTCAATCAACTCACCGCCGAGCTGGACACGCCGCGCCGCCGTCCCGGCGACCGCTCCACCCGTGAGGACGACCGCTTCCTGTTCCTGCAGCTGTTCGCAGCGGCACAGGACGTGTTCTACCTGAGCTACCTGGGCGCGGACCCACGCGATGGCAGCGTGCGTGAACCATCGGTGCTGGTCAGCGAACTGATCGACGCGGCAGCTGGCTACCATGTGGACCCGGACGCGGCCGTGCGTGCCTTCACTGTGCAGCATGCGTTGCAGCCCTTCTCGCCGGCCGCCTTCGGTGGCGGTGACGAGCCGCGTCGCTTCAGTTACCAGCGCGCCTGGCATCCCGCTGCGCAGCAGGCGGGCGTCACCCGTCGGCTGCCGCCCGCATGGTTCGACACGGCGTTGCCGCCCAGTCCGGACCTCGCCCCCGAACAGCACCTGTCGCTGGACGCCCTGCGCCGCCTGCTGGTCGATCCGGCCGGGCAGTTCCTGTCACAGACGCTGGGACTGCGTCTGCCCGATCCACTGGAAGACGTGGATGACGTTGAGCCGCTGGTGATCGCCGGGCGCGGGCTGGAGCAGCGCACCCTGCAGCTGGCGGTGATCGACGCCACCCTGCGCGGCGACGACGCACCCCTTTATCCACGTCTGCGCGCGCGTGGCCTGGTTCCGTCCGGCGCGCTCGGCGAGCGCCAGTTCGCCGCTGTGCAGGCGCAGACCCAGCCCTATGGGCAGGCCCTGGCGCAGTGGCTGCAGGGCACGCCACTGGAAAGCCGTCGCTATGAAGTGCAGATCGACGGCGTGACCCTGTTCGGTCGCGTCGATGATCGCCATCCGCACGGGCTGGTGCGCCTGCGTGCAGGCAGCCTCAACGGCCCGGCGGCGATCCGCCACGGGCTGGACTGGCTGCTGGCCAACGCGGCGGGCGATGCGCTGCCGCTGGTGCAGTTCTTCGACGCCGGCGACGACGGACTGGGGCCGCATGTGCTGCCGGCTCCGGGCCAGGCCCAGGCGCGCGCTGCGTTGTCGGCGCTGCTGCAGCTGCGCGAGCGTGGGCTGCGCGAACCGCTGCCGTATGGCCCCTACACCGGTTGGGCGGTGTTCAACGCACCCGCCGCCAAGCGCCACGCCGAGGGCGCGAAGCAATGGCACGGCGGTGACCGCAGCTGGGGCGAAGGCAGTGGCGAGGCCTATCAGCTGGCGCTGCGCGGGCAGTCACTGTTCAACGACGAGGCCCGCTACGCCGATCTGCTGCAGATCAGCTTCACCGTGTTCCGCGCCGTGCGCCAGGCGCAGGTGTTCAGCGGCTTCGATACGGAGGACGCAGCATGAGCGCCGCCATCGACCCGTACCTGACCCTGCCGCTGCAGGGCGTGCAGCTGATCGAGGCCAGTGCAGGCACCGGCAAGACCTTCACCCTGGCCACGTTGTTCACCCGGCTGGTGGTGGAACGCGGCCTGCGCATCGGCCAGATCCTGGCGGTCACCTTCACCGATGCGGCCACCCAGGAACTGCGCAAGCGTATCCGCGAGCGCCTGGCGCTGGCGGCACGGCTGGTTGATCTACCCGCCAGCGAAGACGAGAGCCCGGATGTCATCCTGACCCGGTCCATCCTGCAGCGCCATCTGCAACACGGCAGCGAAAGCGCCACAGCGCTGTCCCGCCGCCTGCAGATCGCGGCTGACGAGATCGACCTGGCCTCGATCTTCACCATCCACGGCTTCTGCACCCGGGTACTGCGAGAACATGCGCTGGAAAGCGGGCATACCTTCGAACCGCCGGAACTGATTCCGGGCGAGCGGGTGCTGTACGAGGAACTGGCCGCCGATCTTTGGCGCGTGCACGCCAATGACCCGGCCACGCTGGACGCACTGCTGCGGCTGTGGAAGAACCCCGAGGCGCTGGCGGCGGACCTGCCGGCGCTGCGCGCACCGCTGCCGCTGCTGCCGGCACTGCCGGCGGTGGCGCTGGCGGACCCCAGCGCGGCGCTGCAGGAGGCCGCCGTCCGATTGGGCGAGGTCATCCAGACTCATGCCGAAACCGCACAGGCCACCATTGATGCGGCCTTTGAACGCAAGGTCTTCGACGGTCGCCGCGCCAAGCGGCCAAGCTTCGAGAAGGCGTTCAACGAGCTGTTGGCTGGCCGCGCTGCGCTGGCCTGGGCACGCGGTGACAAGACCCACCTGGGCAAGCTGCTGCCCGACGCCCTGCGTGACTACTGCAAGGACGGGCAGCAGGCGCAATGTCCCGGTTCACCGTTGTTCGATGCATTGGCGCAGTGGTGGCATGCGGCCGATGCCCGCGACGCCTGGCTGCGCGAACAGGCCGTGCGCCTGCTGCACCGGCTGCGCGACGAAGCGCGCGCACGCCTGGAGGAACTGAAGCGGCAGCGGCGCGTGCAGACCTACGATGACCTGATCGACGGCGTGGCGCGGGCGCTGGAAGGGCCAGACAGGCAGGTCCTGGTGCGGCAGCTGCGCGTGCAGTACCGCATGGCGCTGGTCGATGAGTTCCAGGATACCGACGACCGCCAATGGGGCATCTTCCAGACCGTGTTCGGCGACAGCGCCGAAACGCGTGAGGCGGGGCTGGAGCCGGCGCTGTTCCTGATCGGTGACCCCAAGCAGGCCATCTACGGCTTCCGCGGCGGCGACATCCACACCTACCTCAGCGCCAAGCGCGCGGCCGTGGCGGCTCCTGCGCTGAACCGCAACTTCCGCTCGCGACCGGCCGTGCTGCGCGCGCTGCAGGCGCTGTACGACACCGCGGGCGAACAGGCCTTCGGCGGTGCTGACATCGCCTTCGAGCCGGTGCTGCCGGGCAGCGTACGCGTTGACCAGGACTTCCAGCGCGACGGTGCAGCGGCCCCGGGCCTGACCCTGCGCGTGCTGCGCAGCGATGATGGCAAGCCACTCAATGCCGATCCGTCACGCCAGCAGGCCACCGAGGCCTGCGTGGCCGCCATCCATGCGGTGCTCAGCGAAGCGCGCGCTGGCCAGGCGCTGTTGCGCGGGCGTCCCGTGCAGGCCGGCGACATCGCGGTGCTGGTGCGCCGCCACAGCGAAGCCACGCGCATCCAGCAGGCACTGGCAGCGGCGGGCATTCCGGCGGTCGCCGCGGGCAAGCAGAGCCTGTACGCCACCGCTGAAGCGCGCGAACTGCGCGTGCTGCTGCTGGCGCTGCTGCAACCCGCCGACGAAGGCCGCCTGCGTGCAGCCTTGTCCACGGTGCTGCTGGGATACTCCGCAGCGCAGATTGCAGCGATGGAGCAGGATGGCGACCTGCAACGAACCCTGCAGGTGCAGCTGCTGCACTGGCGCGAGCGCTGGCACCGTGGCGGTCCCTTCGCGGTCGTGGCCGATGTCTGCGCGGGCCAGGCCGAACGCCTGCTGGCGCTGATGGATGGCGAGCGCCGGCTTACCAATTACCTGCAGCTGGCCGAACTGCTGCAGGAAGCCTCGACCCGAGCGCTGGGCATGCACGGCCTGCTGGATTGGCTGCAGGTGCAGATGGCACACGCAGACCAGGACGACGAACAGCAGCTGTTGCGGCTGGAATCGGACGCGCGCCGGGTGCAGATCGTCACCCTGCACAAGAGCAAGGGCCTGGAATACCCGCTGGTGTTCCTGCCGTTCGTGGGCATTGACGGTGGTGCGCCGAACACCGATGCGCATTGCACCGTGCACACCGCGCAGGGCCGCGAGCTGCATTGGAAACTGGACAAGGACGCCAGCTGGGAAGCCGCCAGCGCGCTGCGCGAACGCGAACAGCGCGCCGAGGACGCGCGCCTGCTCTACGTTGGCCTGACCCGCGCCGAACACGCCCTGTGGATCGCCTGCGGCGACCTTGCCGGGCTGGCACGCACCCCGCTGGCCCCGTTGTTGACCCCGTTGGATGCGCTGCGCGCCAACCCGGATATCCGCGTGGACGACACACCGCTGCCGCCGCGCCCCGCGCCGCTGGCGGTGGAACGCGAAGGCGCGCTCCCGCCGGTGCGCGCGGTGACCCGGCGCGTGCCGCACGACTGGTGGGTGTACAGCTTCACCCAGCTGGCCCAGGCCGATGCCGGTGGCGAAGACGATACCGACGCGGTGTCCACCGAAGCCCCGGCCGCGGCGGCCGACGAACCGACCGGTGGCGAGCTGCCGCTGGAACCGGCCGTGCCCGCCGACGAGACCGCTGCGGACGTACCCGATCCCCGCTTCATGGGCAGCCGTTTCGGCAATGTGCTGCATGACGCCCTGGAGAACACCGACTTCGCCGCCTGGGGCAGCTGGTTGCCCGGCGAGGGTGCACCTGAAGGGCAGGACAGGGTCCTGCGCGCTTCGCTGCGTGCGGAAGGCTACGCCGACGAAGACCTCGACGACGGCGTCGCCGTGCTGGCACCGCTGGTCGGCCACACACTGACCGTGCCGCTGCCCGAGGGCGGGGCCCTGCACAGTCTGGCTGCCAGCGAACGCCGCGCCGAAATCGAGTTCCACTTCGCGCTGGAACCCACCGCCGTCAGCGAACTGCTGGACGTGCTGCACGCGCATGGCGTGGTGCGTGAGCGCCGCAGCTTCGGCACCCGGCGGCGGCTGGAAGGGCTGATGACCGGCAAGATCGACTTGACCTACGTGCGCGACGGCCGCTGGTACGTGCTGGACTACAAGTCCAACCGTCTACCCGGCTACAGCCCGGCGCTGCTGGAGGCGGCCATGCGCCACAGCGAATACGACCTGCAGGCACTGGTGTACACCGTGGCGCTGCACCGCTGGCTGCGCTTCCGGCTGGGCAGCGGCTACGACTACGCACGCGACATCGGGGGCATCCGCTACCTGTTCTGTCGTGGTCTGGCGGTTCCCGGCGAAGGCGTCTACACGCACCGCTTCGACCCGGCGCTGGTGGACGCACTGGATGCGTTGTTCGCCGGTGGGCCGGCGCAGCAGGCGGTGCTGGCCGCACGCGCACGCGGAGAGATCGCATGAGCCTGCTCAATGCCCTGTACCGCAGCGGGCTGCTGCGCACCCTCGACCATGCGCTGGCGCAGAGTCTGCGCCGGCTGCAGCCCGATACCCCGGAGCCGGTGCAGCTGGCGGCTGCGCTGGCCTCGTTGGCCGTGTCGCAGGGTCATGCCGGCTTCGATCCGACCCAGCCGCAGCGCCTGCTGGACGCGGAGGGCGTGGACTGGCCCGCCGCGCAGGCCTGGCTGCAGCAGCTGCGTGCCTCGCCGTGGGTGGCCACGCCCGCACAGGATGCGGCCGTGTCCGAGGACGCGCCGCTGGTGCTGGAGCACGGACTGCTCTACCTGCGCCGGTATCGCGAATATGAGCGCCGCCTGGCGCTGGGGCTGCAGCGGATCGCCAGCCAGCCGTTGGCGGCGAACGATCCCGCTGCGTTGGCACCGCTGTTCGCGCGCCTGTTCCCGAATGCACTGGAAGGCACGGATCACCAGGCGCGCGCAGCGGCCGTGGCCCTGCGGCACCCGTTGCTGCTGGTCACCGGCGGTCCGGGTACCGGCAAGACCACCACCATTGCCCGCGTACTGGCGCTGCTGGCCGCGCAGGCCCTGCAGGCGGGTCAGCCGGCACCGCAGGTGGCGCTCGCCGCGCCGACC
>NZ_DAMDFR010000043.1:0-33294 GCF_032103445.1 Stenotrophomonas sp. | reverse complement strand
AGCCACCCGCCCGACGGCTGCGGCTGGATCGGCCAGGGCGGCCCCGGCGATCCGGGCGGCGTCACGCTGTGCAGTGGTGATATCGGCCACGCCGAGGGTTTCTCCAGCGGCAATGCCGCGATTGAGAATGAGCACGGTCTGGTTGCGGCGCACCTTGACCGGTACGAACAGCCGCCAGCCTCCGGCGTCGGGGCAGCTGACCTCGACCGTGCTGGTGGCAGTGGGCTGTGCCACCAGCGCCTGTCCGCAGGCCGGCAGGCGCAGCGCGGAATCCAGCGTGGTCTCGCCTTCACTGCCAGCCGACAAGGTGGACAGCGCGGCAGCACGGATGGACTCCACCGGCTGCCAGCCACCGGCAGCCATGGCCGGGGCCAGGCTGGCAGCGACCAGTGCGAACAGAACCGTAATAACAAGAGTACGCATGGCGACTCCACGTGAAAGGCACATGGGCGACGTCATGCAAGCGCCGTGCCGCAATCGGTGCTCAAGGGATCGCCGGGCACGCCGATACCCCTTCCATGTCACATGACCTGCTCAATCGCATCGACCAGCGGACGCGTCTGGCTGGCCACAACCGCCTTGCCCTGCTGCTGTTCCGCCTGGGCGGACGTCAGCTTTTTGGCGTCAACGTCTTCAAGGTGCAGGAAGTGCTGCGCCGGCCCGACCTGTTCCAGGTGCCGGGGCTGCCAAGCCAGTTCGCCGGCGTTGCCGACGTGCGCGGCCGCTCGGTACCGGTGCTCGACCTGGGCCTGGCGATCGGCCACCCCGAGCGCGAGCCGGACGCCGACAAGGCCCCGGGCTACCTGGTGGTCACCGAGTTCAACCGCTCCATCCAGGGCTTCCTGGTCAGCGGTGTGGAGCGGATCGTGAACATCGCGGTGGAAGACATCCACCCGCCGCCGGAACTGGGGGCGGAATCGAGCTATCTCACCGCGGTCACCCGGTTCCAGGGCGAATTGATCCAGGTGATCGACGTGGAAAGCGTGCTGGCCGACATCGCCCAGATCCGGGGCGAGGCGGTGCTGGACCCTTCGATGGCCCTGCCCGCCGACGCCCCGCAGCTGCAGGTGCTGGTGGTGGACGACTCGCGCGTGGCCCGCCAGCAGATCCGCAGCGTGCTCGACCAGCTGGGCGTGGGGGCCACCCTGCTCTCCGACGGCAAGCAGGCGCTGGACCACCTGCTGCAGATCCATGCCTCGGGCGAAAATCCGGCCGAGCGCTACGCCATGGTCATCTCCGACATTGAAATGCCGGCGATGGACGGCTACACCCTGACGACGGAAATCCGTCGCCACCCGGGCCTGGCCGGCCTGTACGTCCTTCTTCACACCTCCTTGTCCGGCGTATTCAACAACGCCATGGTCGAGCGCGTCGGAGCCAACGCCTTCGTCGCCAAGTATTCGGCCCATGAGCTGGCCGACCTGGTCCTGGAGCGCCTGCGCAAGGTGGCGTTGGCGGCTTAACGCGAAGAGCAGCCGGGCAAGCCCGGCTCTACGAGGCAGAGCGAACGACCGGGGGCATGGCTTGCCCATCCGTCGATGCAGATGCTGGGCTGGCGGGTCTGGGCAGGGCCAGCCGGGACCGTAGAAAACATGGATGTTTTCTACGAGCCCCCATGGATGGGTTTACGGCGTGTCCCGGATGGCCCTGTCCGGACCCGCCCTCCTGAACAACGACTCGCTGCTTTTGGCATGACCCTTGCAGCACCCCACGCAACATCCCGTGGGAGTGCGTCATGCCCAACTTGATTTCCGACTATCTGGGGGTCCATGCCCAGGCCATGCCGTTGCGCGAGCAGCGGATGAAGCTGATTGCCAGCAACCTGAGCAATGCCGATACGCCCGGGTACAAGGCCCAGGACCTGGATTTCGATGCCGCCCTGCGCAACGCCCAGGGGATGGACAGCAATGGGCTGATGCAGACCACCAATGAGCAGCACTTCCTGACCGGTAACGGGCTGAACCCGTTCCAGATCACCAAGGAAGGCATCCAGCCCAGTCTGGACGGCAATACCGTTGACCCGGATACCGAGCGTGCCGCCTACGGTCGCGCCGCACTGGAGTACCG
Organism: Stenotrophomonas sp.; assembly: GCF_032103445.1. GTDB lineage: Bacteria > Pseudomonadota > Gammaproteobacteria > Xanthomonadales > Xanthomonadaceae > Stenotrophomonas. The sequence goes on along the minus strand of NZ_DAMDFR010000043.1, from coordinate 31,227 downwards.
CGCGTCGCTGAGCTTCGTCGAATCCAAGGTGCGCTCCATGCTCACCGCGATCACGGGGCAATAAGCCATGAGCAACCTGCCCATTTTCGATATCGCCGGCTCCGCGCTGCAGGCCCAGTCCGTGCGCATGAGCACGCTGGCCTCCAACCTGTCCAACGCCGACTCCGTCACTGGCTCCGCCGACACCGTCTACAAGCCGCTGGAACCCATCTTCCAGGCCGTCACCAGCCGTACCGATCCCAACATCACCACGGTGCAGGTGAAGGAAATCAGCCAGAGCGACGCCGCGCCGATCAAGCGCTATGAACCCGGCCACCCGCTGGCCGACGCAGATGGCTACATCTACCAGCCCGATGTCGATCCGGTCGCGCAGATGGTCAATCTCATTTCGACCTCGCGCAACTACCAGGCCGGCGTGGAAATGCTGACCACCGCCAAGGAACTGGCACTGGCCACCCTGACCATGGGTCGCTGACCCTTCTTCCTGCAGGACACCCCGTCATGAGCACCACCAGCGGCGTCAGCAACACCGACATCTACAGCGCACTGGGCCTGACCGCGCCCAACAGCGACACCACCAAGAAGAAAGACACGCTCGACCAGGCCGACTTCATGCGCCTGATGACCGAGCAGCTGCAGCACCAGGATCCGCTGAAGCCAATGGATAACACCCAGATGGTCGCGCAGATGGCGCAGCTGTCGCAGGTGCAGGGCATCACCGACCTCAACACCACCGTCAAGGGCTTCCAGGAAGCCATGGCCGGCGACCAGGTGCTGCGCGGTGCGGCGCTGGTCGGACACGACGTGCTGGTGCCGTCCACGCAGTGGCAGCTGGAAACTGAAGGTGACACCACCGGCATGGTGGCTGCGCCTGGTGCCGGCTACGTCAACGTCGACGTCACCGATGCCAACGGCGTGAAGGTGGCCCAGATCAGCGTCGAAGCCAAGGCCGCCGGCGAAGTCACCTTCGACTGGGATGGCAAGGACTCCAGCGGCAATCGTCTGGATGCCGGCAAGTACACCCTCACCGCCACCCACACCGACACCAGCGGTACGCAGACCAAGCTGAGCACCTACGTCGAAGCACCGGTGGAAAGCGTCACGGTCGGCTCCGATGGGCTGTACCTCAACCTCAAGGGGCTGGGCACCGCCCCGCTCGATTACGTGCTGCGCGTCAGCTGATCCAACCCGTACCGCATTCGAAGGAGAACGCCATGGGCTTCAACATTTCGCTGTCCGGCATCAATGCCGCCAACGCCGACCTCAACGTCACCGCCAACAACATCGCCAACGTCAACACCACCGGCTTCAAGGAATCGCGCTCGGAATTCGCCGACCTGTTCTCGGCCACCAGCTACGGGCTGTCCAAGAATGCCGTCGGTTCGGGCGTGCGCCTGAGCAACGTGGCCCAGCAGTTCTCGCAGGGCAACAACGAGCAGACCGGTCGCAGCCTGGACATGGCCATCTCCGGTGAGGGCTTCTTCACCATGAGCATGAACGGTGCCCGCGTGTACTCGCGCGCCGGCAACTTCCAGACCGATCAGGCCGGCTATGTGATCAACCCGCAGGGTGCACGTCTGCAGGTGTTCGCACCGAACGCCGATGGCACCAGCTTCGATGCCGGCCGCCTGACCGACCTGCAGCTGCTCACCACCGACAGCCCGCCCAAGCAGACCGCGCTGGTCAACACCGCGTTCACCCTGCCGGCGAATGCCTCGGAACCGACCATCGCCGCGTTCGATCCGACCAACTCGAACAGCTACAACCACTCCACCGGTGGCATCACCGTGTACGACTCGCTGGGCGTCAGCCACACCCAGACCTCGTACTTCGTGAAAACCGCCAATCCGAACGAATGGCAGGTGTACAACTACGTCGACGGCCAGGCCGCCGGTACGCCGACCACGCTGACCTTCAACAACGCCGGCGCACTGACCCAGCCTGCCACCGGCCAGATCGTGATGGATCCGTTCACCCCGACCACCGGTGCCGGCACCCTGTCGATGACTCTGGACGTGAGCGGCTCCACCCAGTACGGCGAAAAGTTCGCGCTGCGCAACACCCAGCAGGACGGTTACGCCGCCGGCAAGCTCAATGAGATCACCGTCAGCGAAGAGGGCGTCGTGTACGCCCGCTACTCAAACGGTGACGACAAGCCGCTGGGCCAGGTCGCATTGACTACCTTCAACAACAACCAGGGCCTGGAAGCCAAGGGCAACAACCTGTGGGTGGAAACCTTCAGTTCGGGCACGCCGCGCACCGGCGCACCGGACAGCTCCAACCTCGGCCAGATCCAGGCCGGTTCGCTGGAAGCCTCCACCGTCGACCTGACCGAGCAGCTGGTCAACATGATCACCGCCCAGCGCAACTTCCAGGCCAACTCGCAGATGGTCTCGACGATGGACCAGATCACCCAGACCATCATCAACATCCGTTGATGAGCTGCTGACCGTCACACGGGAACACGATCATGGACAAGGCACTCTACGTTGCGATGACCGGCGCCCGCGCCTCCCTGCAGGCGCAGGGCACGCTGTCGCACAACCTGGCCAACACCGATACGCCCGGATTCAAGGAAGCCCTCGCCAACACCGAGGCCTTCCCGATCAAGGGCGACGGCTATGCCTCGCGCGTGGATGCCCTGCACGTGGACGCCGGCTTCAACCGCCGCCAGGGCGCGCAGCAGATCACCGGCAATCCGCTGGACCTGTCGCTGCAGGCCGGCAACTGGCTGGCGGTGCAGGCCCCGGCCGGCACCGGTGGCGGTGAGGCCTATACCCGCGGCGCAGCACTGTCGATCACCCCGAATGGCCAGCTGGTCACCGCCGGCGGCCATGCGGTGCTGGACGAGAACGGCGCACCGATCGCGATTCCACCGCACCAGGCGATGGACATCGGCAATGACGGCACGATCTCGATCATCCCGCTGGGGGAAGGCCCGCAGACCATGGCCAACATCGGCCGCATCCGCGTGGTGCAGGCCGCTGATGACCGCCTGGAACGCGGGCTGGACGGCCTGATGCGCAACACCGATCCGCAGCAGCCGTTCGTGCAGGCCCAGGGCAAGTCGCTGGAAAGCGGCCAGCTGGAAGGCAGCAACGTCGACGCCGCCGGTGCGCTGGTACAGATGATCCAGCTGCAGCGGCAGTACGAAATGCAGGTGAAGGTGATCAAGCACGGCGACGAAAACGCCCGCAGTGCCAATTCCCTGCTGCGTCTGGGCGGCTGATAGGCCGCCGTGACATTTTTCCGGCGCAGTTCTGGCACGCGCCATGCATCACCCCTGATAACCGCTTGATAGGAACACCGCCATGAACCAGGCACTGTGGATCGCAAAAACCGGATTGGACGCGCAGCAGACGCGCATGTCGGTGGTGTCCAACAACCTCGCCAACACCAACACCACCGGTTTCAAGCAGGACCGCGCCAGCTTTGAAGACCTGCTGTACCAGCAGGTGCGTCAGCCCGGCGGCTCCTCCTCGGCGCAGACCCAGCTGCCCACCGGACTGCAGCTGGGCACCGGCGTGCGCGTGGTCGCTACCTCGAAGAACTTCGAACAGGGCAGCCAGCAGCAGACCGGCCGCGCACTGGACGTGATGGTCAATGGTCGCGGCTTCTTCGAAGTGCAGATGCCCGACGGTACCTCGGCCTACACCCGTGACGGCTCGTTCCAACGCAACCAGAATGGCGAACTGGTCACCAACAGCGGCTACCCGGTGCAGCCGGGCATCCAGATTCCCGAGGGCGCGCAGTCGCTCACGATCGGCACCGACGGCACCATCAGCGTGAAGATGGCCGACGACGCCGCTTCCGTGGAAATCGGCGCGCTGACCCTGACCGACTTCGTCAACCCGGCCGGCCTGCAGGCCCGCGGTGAGAACCTGTTCCTGGAAACCACCGCCTCCGGCCCCGCGCAGAACGGCAACCCCGGTCTGAACGGCCTCGGCAGCGTGGTCCAGGGCGCGCTGGAAGGCAGCAACGTCAACGTGGTGGAAGAGCTGGTGTCGATGATCGAAACCCAGCGCGCCTACGAAATGAACGCCAAGGCCATTTCCACCACCGACGCGATGCTCGGCTACCTCAACACCAACGTCTGACCGGTCTGAACCAGGATTTTCCCATGTCACTGCGCCCTGCCCTCCGCCTGCTGCTGGCCAGCGCCATCACCGCCCTGCTCGGTGGCTGCGTGATCGCCGGCGATGTCCGCCCTTACCCGGCCATGGCTCCGGTGACCCCGGTGATGGCTCCGCAGGTCGCGCCGACCGCCGGCGCGATCTACGCCGCCGGTCCCGGGCTGCAGCTGTACTCGGATCGTCGTGCGCGCGATGTCGGTGATCTGCTGACCATCACCCTGACCGAAAGCACCACCGCTTCGACCACGGCCAATACCAGCACCGACAAGGAATCGAACCTGGCGTTGGGGACGCCGACGATCTTCGGTGCACCGGTGACGCTGGGTGGCAAGGACATCCTCAGCGCGACGGCCAGCGGTTCGCGCGACTTCACCGGCAAGGGCAGCAGCGCGCAGAGCAACCGGCTGCAGGGCAGCGTCACGGTGACGGTGATCCAGCGTCTGCCGAACGGCAACCTGGTCGTGCAGGGTGCGAAGAATCTTCGTCTGAACCAGGGCGATGAGCTGGTGCAGGTGCAGGGGATTGTGCGCGCTGCGGATATCACGCCGGACAACACGATTGCGTCCAGCCGCGTCGCTGATGCGCGCATCGTGTATGGCGGGCGTGGGCCGGTGGCGCAATCCAATGCGATGGGCTGGTTGAGCCGGTTCTTCAACTCGGCGTTGACGCCGTTCTGAGGTTGGATATGAGTACTTTCATTTCGCGCGGAAAGCAGCCACGCATGGCGTGGCTCTACGCTGTAGTCACAGTTTTCGGCGTGCTGGGTTTTGCTGCGAATGCGTCGGCGGAGCGGATCAAGGATCTGGCCCAGGTGGGAGGCGTGCGCGGTAACGCGCTGGTGGGCTATGGGCTGGTGGTGGGTCTGGATGGCAGCGGCGACCGCACCAGCCAGGCTCCGTTCACCGTGCAGAGCCTGAAGAACCTGCTCGGCGAGCTGGGCGTCAATGTGCCGGCCAACGTCAATCCGCAGCTGAAGAACGTGGCCGCCGTGGCGATCCATGCCGAGCTGCCGCCGTTCGCCAAGCCGGGCCAGCCGATTGATATCACCGTGTCCTCGATCGGCAACGCGGTGTCGCTGCGCGGCGGTTCGTTGCTGATGGCCCCGCTGCGCGGTGCGGATGGCCAGGTGTACGCGATTGCCCAGGGCAATCTGGTGGTCGGCGGCTTCGGCGCGCAGGGCAAAGATGGCTCGCGCGTCTCGGTGAATGTGCCCAGCGTGGGCCGCATTCCGAATGGCGCGACCGTGGAACGCGCCCTGCCCGACGTGTTCAGCGCCGGCGGCGAGATCACCCTCAACCTGCACCAGAACGACTTCACCACCGTTTCGCGCATGGTCACCGCACTCAACGCCGCCTTCGGCGAAGGTGCCGCGCGCGCCGTCGATGGCGTCACCGTGGCGGTGCAGTCGCCCAGCGACCCGGGCGCGCGCATCGGCATGCTGGCGCGCATCGAGAACCTGGAACTCACCCCGGGCGCAGCGCCGGCCAAGGTGGTGGTCAACTCGCGCACCGGCACCGTGGTCATCGGGGCCCAGGTCCGCGTGGGCGCGGCGGCCATTTCGCATGGCTCGCTCACCGTCACCATCAACGAGAATCTCAACGTCAGCCAACCCAATGCACTGGCCGGCGGTGACACGGTGGTCACCCCGCAGTCCACCGTGACCGCGACCGCTGATGGCAGCCGCATGTTCAAGTTCAACGGCGGCACCACGCTCGATGAGATCGTGCACGCGGTCAACGCCGTGGGTGCGGCTCCGGGCGACCTGATCGCCATTCTGGAAGCCCTCAAGCAGGCCGGTGCGCTGAGCGCCGAGCTCGAGGTGATCTGATGCGCATCCAACCGGCACTCGAACTCAATCCCACCCAGCCCAACAGCCCGGCCAAGGTCGACAAGGTTGCCCGGCAGCTGGAAGGCCAGTTCGCGCAGATGCTGGTCAAGAGCATGCGCGACGCCAGCTTCGGCGACTCGCTGCTACCGGGTGAGAACACCATGTTCCGCGACATGTACGACCAGAAAATCGCCGACGCGATGACCAAGGGGCGCGGCCTGGGGCTGTCGGCGATGATCGCCCGCCAGCTCGGCGGCGGCGAGGCGGATGCCGCCAAGACGGTCGATACCCGTCTGGATCCCAGTGCAGCGTTGCGCGCGTACCGTTTGAACAGCCCCGCTGCGGCTCCGATGGCGCTGCCGACCGATGCATCCTCCACGCCCGCCGCCAGCAGCGAAGTCGACCTGCTGCAGCAGCTGAACGGCCGTGATCCGTCGGCCGTGCTGCAGCCGATGGAACGCGCGCTGGATCTGATCGCCGGCCGTGAAACCAGCCAGATGCACGAGGCCATCGGTCGCAGCGAACCGTACGCCGCCACCGAGACGGCCAATGCGGATTGGTCGGCGATGGCGGACGACCGCTGGAGCGGCGTCAATGCACCGGCACCGGCAACGTCGGCCGTGGACACCCTGGCTGGCAGCACCGCGGCCGCGCAGCTCGGCGCGCACACCCCGGAAGGCTTCGTCGCCAGCATCTGGGGACACGCCCAGCAGGCCGCGCGCGAACTCGGCGTGGATGCCAAGGCGCTGGTCGCCCAGGCCGCACTGGAAACCGGCTGGGGCCGCAAGCTCATCCAGCGCAACGGCGGTGCCGGCAGCTCGCACAACCTGTTCGGCATCAAGGCCACCGGCTGGAGCGGCGAACGCGCCACCACCGGCACCCATGAGTACGTCAACGGCGTACGCCGTAACGAAACCGCCAGCTTCCGCGCCTACGGCTCGGTTGGCGAAAGCTTCGCCGACTACGTGAAGCTGCTCAAGAACAGCCCGCGCTACCAGAATGCTCTGCAGGCCGGCACCGACGTGCGCGGCTTCGCGCGGGGCCTGCAGCAGGCCGGCTACGCCACTGATCCGTCCTACGCCGCCAAGATCGCCGCCATTGCCGGCGGTCCGACCATCGAGCGCGCCGTGGCCGCCGTGGACGATGCCAGCCAGCGCCTGGGACGCACCTTTGCCAGCACCTCCAGCCCGGCCGGGCTGGGTGTCATTCGACGTTGAGGTAACCCATGTCCGTACTTTCCACCGGCACCAGTGCCCTGCTCGCCTTCCAGCGTGCCCTGGCCACCACCAGCCACAACGTCGCCAACATCAACACGCCTGGCTACAGCCGGCAGAAAGTTGACTTCACCACCGCCACTCCACAGAACCTGGGCTATGGCGACGTCGGTAACGGCACCCGTATCAGCGACATCCGCCGCGTGGCCGACCAGCTGGCGATCTCGCGGCTGCTCGACGGCAGCGGCGAGCTGGCACGGTTGAAGCAGCTCTCCACCCTCGCCGACCGCGTCGACAGCCTGTTCTCGGACACCGCGACCAATGTGTCCGGGGTGTGGTCGAGCTTCTTCGACACGGTCAGCGGGCTGTCGTCCAACGCCTCCGGCACCGCCGACCGGCAGAACATGCTGGACTCGGCCGGTAATCTGGTGCAACGCTTCAAACAGCTCAACGAGAACCTCAACAGCCTCAATGAAGAGGTCAACAACGGTCTCATCGCCGGTGCTTCCGAAGTCAATCGCCTCGCTGCCGAGATCGCCCAGATCAATGGCGCCATCGGCAGCAACGCCAGCAACGCCGCGCCGGACCTGCTGGACCGCCGTGACCAGCTGATCGCCAACCTGATCGGCTACACCGGCGGTACCGCGGTGATGCAGGACGGCGGTTTCATGAACGTCTATACCGCCGGCGGCCAGGCCCTGGTGGTGGGCACCAGTGCCACCAAGGTCACCACGGTCACCGATCCGTACCAGCCGGAGCGCCTGCAGCTGGCGCTGGAAACCCAGGGCCAGAAGATCACCCTGGACCCGAAGAACCTGGGCGGCCAGATCGGCGGCCTGCTGGAGTTCCGCCAGACCGTGCTGACCCCGACCCAGGCCGAGCTCGGCCGTCTGGCGGTGGGCCTGGCCAGCAGCTTCAACGACGCTCACCACAACGGCGTGGATCTTTACGGCCAGATGGGGGCGGACTTCTTCAACTTCGGCAGCCCGCGCATCACCGGCAATACCGGCAACACCGGCAGTGCCAACTTCAGCGCTGCCTACGGCGACCTGTCCAAGCTGGACGGCCAGAACGTGATGCTGCAGTTCAACGGCACCAGCTGGCAGGCGACCCGTGCCGACACTGGCGCGGCCATTCCGATGACCGGCACCGGCACCGCCGCCGACCCGCTGGTCATCAATGGCGTCGAGCTGGTGATGTCCGGCGCGCCGGCCAACAATGACCGCTTCCTGCTGCAGCCCACCGCGGGCGTGGCCGGCAGCCTGTCGGTGGCGATCACCGACACCTCGCGCATTGCCGCCGCCGCGCCGGTGAAGGCCGCCGCCGGCCTGACCAACACCGGCACCGGCAAGGTCAGCGGCGTGGCCGTGACCGACTACGCCAACGCTAACCTGCGCAACCCAGCGGCCATCGTCTTCACCAGCGCCACCGAGTACACCATCGACGGCACCGGGCCGTTCACCTACACCGCCGGCGGTACGATCAGCGCCAATGGCTGGAGCTTCGTGCTGGATGGTGCGCCCAAGACCGGCGACAGCTTCAACATCACACCGACCCCGGCCGGTTCCAGCGACAACAGCAACGCGCTGCTGCTGGCCAAGGTGGAGGACGCCAAGGCCTTCAATGACGGCACCGTCACGCTCAATGGCGCGCTGGGCGGGCTGACCACCCTGGTCGGCTCTGCCGCTCGCGCCGCCGACTACTCGCTGCAGGCGCAGCAGGTGATCACCGACCAGGCACAGGCCGCACGTGACTCCATTTCCGGCGTGAACCTCGACGAAGAAGCCGCCGACATGCTCCGCCTGCAGCAGGCCTACCAGGCCGCCTCGCAGCTCATTTCCACTGCCGACACCATGTTCCAGACCATCCTGGGGGCCGTATCGCGATGAACAACCGAATCTCCACCGGGATGATGTTCAACCAGTCCATCAACCTGATGATGGCCAAGCAGAGCAAGATGAACCACCTCGAACAGCAGCTGGCCACCGGCAAGAAGCTGGTGAGCGCGAAAGACGACCCGGTTGCCGCCGGCACCGCCGTCGGGCTGGACCGCGCCGTGGCCGAACTGGAGCGCTTCGAGCGCAACGGCGACGTGGTGCAGAACCGTCTGGGCCTGCAGGAAAACGCGCTGGCCCAGGCCGGCGACATGATGGCGCACATCACCGAGCTGACCATCCAGGCCAACAACCCGGCGCTGTCCTCGTCCGACCTCAAGGCCATCGCCTCGGAGCTGAAGAGCGTGCAGGAAGGCCTGCTGGCGCTGGCCAACAGCACCGACGGCACGGGCCGCTACCTGTTTGGCGGCACCAACGACTCCGAAGCCCCCTTCAAGCTGAGCAACGGCGTGGTGACCTACAGCGGTGACCAGACCCAGCGTCAGATCGAAGTGGCCCCGGACACCTTCGTCAAGGACGTGCTGCCGGGCAGTGAGATCTTCCTGCGCATTCCCACCGGCGATGGTCGCCTGGACGGCAGTGCCGCCGCCGGCAACACCGGTACCGGCGTGCTGACCACCTTCGGCCAGCATGCTGCCTCGGGCAGCTGGAACGGCCAGAGCTACACCGTGCGCTTTACCGCGGCCGATACCTACGAGGTGGTGGACGCCACCAACACCGTGGTCCAGACCGGTGCCTTCAAGGCCGGCGAGGACATCACGTTCCAGGGTGTTTCCATGCGCATTGAAGGTGAGCCCGCCGCGGGTGACAGCTTCGGCGTGGGTGCGGCCAGTTCGCGCGACATCTTTGCCACCCTGGATGGGCTGATCACCGCCCTCGACACCGCCGCCGATGACCCGACTGCGGTTGCCCAGCAGCAGAACGTGCTGCAGGGCGCGATCCGCGACGTGGCCCGCGCGTCTGAAAAGTTCATCGATGCGCGTGCCGCTGGCGGTGCCCAGCTGAAGGCGATCGATGATGCCGGCGCGCTCAGAGACGCGAACAGCGTCACACTCAAGACCACGTTGTCGGCCATGCGCGACCTGGATTACGCGGAAGCGATCGGCCAATACCAGCTGGAGCAGATATCACTGCAGGCCGCGCAGACCATCTTCACCCAGATGCAGCAGATGAGTCTTTTCAACGCCATCCGCTGATTGCGACAGCGTGACGCGCATTCCGCGTCACCATGCTGAAAGCCTTGTGCCACGGGCCTTCCACCGCCCCTCACCCTGCCCTGGGTGAGGTGTTTGGCGTTTTTTTTCTCAAGCATTCTCACACTTCGCCGTTATCCCTCCTGCAAGCACTGCGTCATTCACTGATGCGGTTCCTGCGTCAGTCCGGGTGCACGCCGTGGCCGGACATTGCCCACAGGAAACAGATACATGGCACAAGTAATCAATACCAACGTGATGTCGCTGAACGCGCAGCGAAATCTGTCCACCAGCGGTTCCAGCCTGGCCACCACGATCCAACGCCTGTCCTCGGGCCTGCGCATCAACAGCGCCAAGGATGACGCCGCCGGCCTGGCGATTTCCGAGCGCTTCAGCACCCAGATCCGTGGTTTGGACGTGGCCGTGCGCAATGCCAACGACGGTATTTCGCTGGCCCAGACCGCCGAAGGCGCGATGGTGGAAATCGGCAACAACCTGCAGCGCATCCGTGAACTGTCGGTGCAGTCGGCCAACGCCACCAACTCCGACAGCGACCGCGAAGCGCTGAACGCGGAAGTGAAGCAGCTGGTCTCGGAAATCGACCGCGTCAGCCGTCAGACCAACTTCAACGGCACCAAGCTGCTGGACGGCACCTTCTCGGGCGCACTGTTCCAGATCGGCGCGGATTCGGGCCAGACCATCGGCATCAAGAGCATCGTCAATTCCAGCACCTCGGAGCTGGGCAACGGCCTGTATGCCGCCAAGCAGACCTCCGACGCGGCCGTACTCACCGGTACCGCCACCGCCGCCGGCAAGGTGTCGGGCATGGAAATCAACGGCATCAAGGTCGACGACATCGAAGTCGCCATCGGCGACAAGGCAGCTGACGTCAACAAGAAGCTGGTCAACGCCATCAACGACAAGATGGACCAGACCGGCGTCTACGCCTCGCTGGACAAGGACAACAAGCTGGAGCTGACCTCGCTGAAGTCGGGCGAAGCGCTGGCATTCACCGAAGCCACCTCGGACGCCACGGGGCTGGACGCAGACTTCACCGGCATCGAAGCGGCGGTTGACGCGGACGCCCGTGACACCGTCAGTGGCCTGGACATCTCCTCGGTGGCCGGTGCCCAGAAGGCGCTGTCCATCGTTGACGACGCGCTGAAGTCGGTCAACAGCTCGCGTGCCGACATGGGTGCGATCCAGAACCGCTTCACCTCGACCATCGCCAACCTCGGCACCACCTCGGAGAACCTGTCGGCCTCGCGCAGCCGTATCCGCGACACCGACTACGCCAAGGAAACCGCTGAACTGACCCGCACGCAGATCCTGCAGCAGGCCGGTACCGCGATGCTGGCCCAGGCCAACCAGTCGCCGTCCAGCGTGATGAGCCTGCTGCAGGGCTAAGCCCTTCCTTCAGGTGTAACGCGAAAAACCCGGCTCCGGCCGGGTTTTTTGTTGCCCCCGCGCCCCAAACCTTGACAGCCGGAAAAATTTCCGAAATTGGACCCTAAAGGTTCCCGGAAACGTGTCGTTATTGTTTTCAACCAGGGCACATCGCCCTACTGCCTCCCCCGGGGCACCCCATCCAAGCAACACCAGATACGCATCAGGAGAACGGCAATGGCACAAGTCATCAACACCAATGTGATGTCGCTGAACGCACAGCGCAACCTGTCCACCAGCGGCTCCAGCCTGGCTACCACCATCCAGCGCCTGTCCTCCGGCCTGCGCATCAACAGCGCCAAGGACGATGCCGCCGGCCTGGCGATCTCCGAGCGCTTCAGCACCCAGATCCGCGGCCTGGACGTTGCCGTGCGCAACGCCAACGACGGCATTTCGCTGGCCCAGACCGCCGAAGGCGCGATGGTCGAAATCGGCAACAACCTGCAGCGTATCCGTGAACTGTCGGTGCAGTCGGCCAACGCCACCAACTCCGACAGCGACCGTGAAGCACTGAACGCCGAAGTGAAGCAGCTGGTCTCGGAAATCGACCGCGTTTCCCGCCAGACCAACTTCAACGGCACCAAGCTGCTGGACGGTTCGTTCGAAGGCGCGCTGTTCCAGGTCGGTGCCGACTCCGGCCAGACCATCGGCATCAGCAAGATCGTCGACGCCAGCGCTGGCGCGCTGGGTGGTGCCAAGTTCGATACCGGTTCGTTCACCCTCGCCCAGGGTGCCACCAACGGTGACGTCAAGATCACCGGCATGGCGATCACGGGTGCCGACGGCAAGGCTTACACGCTGTCCGATATCGAAGTGAAGGCAGGCGTTGACCTCGCTGCCACGCAGAAGGCCGCCACCGCCGCCGTCGCTGCCGCCATCAACGAAAAGATGGATCAGACCGGTGTCTACGCTGAAGCAGGTGCATCGGGTGCGATCTCGCTGACCTCGGTCAAGAACAATGTGACCGACACCGGCACGTTCAACGCCATCAACGTCACCTTCGGCAGTGTCGGCACCACCACCGGTGTTGCACTGCCGGGCGCAGCCTACGCCCCGACCAATGCCGCCGCACAGGCTGCGCTGAAGACCAATTACGCCAGCGACCTCGATATCTCCTCGGTGGAAGGCGCGCAGCAGGCACTGTCCATCGTCGACAAGGCACTGACCGCTGTGAACAGCTCGCGTGCCGACATGGGTGCGATCCAGAACCGCTTCACCTCCACCATCGCCAACCTCAGCACCACCTCGGAAAATCTGTCGGCCTCGCGCAGCCGTATCCGCGACACCGACTACGCCAAGGAAACCGCTGAACTGACCCGGACGCAGATCCTGCAGCAGGCCGGTACCGCAATGCTGGCCCAGGCCAACCAGTCGCCGTCCAGCGTGATGAGCCTGCTGCAGGGTTGATCCCCTGAGTCAGGTCCAACGCCTGAAACCCGGCTTCGGCCGGGTTTTTCGTTGCAGAGAATCGCCGAAAACTGCCGCATTTTCGCCCTTTTCCTGCTAAAGCTTGCCGAAATAGTGACGCTATTGACTGCAACCACTGCGTGATTGCCATCCCCGGCACCCCGCAAGGGGAAGCACCTCCACTACACGGCGACACTTCGCCACCAGGAGCAAGAAAATGGCACAAGTCATCAACACCAATGTGATGTCGCTCAACGCGCAGCGCAATCTGTCGACCAGCGGCTCCAGCCTGGCCACGACGATCCAGCGTCTGTCGTCGGGTCTGCGCATCAACAGCGCCAAGGACGACGCCGCCGGTCTGGCGATCTCCGAACGCTTCAGCACCCAGATCCGCGGCCTGGACGTTGCCGTGCGCAACGCCAACGACGGCATTTCGCTGGCCCAGACCGCCGAAGGCGCGATGGTCGAAATCGGCAACAACCTGCAGCGTATCCGTGAACTGTCGGTGCAGTCGGCCAACGCCACCAACTCCGACAGCGACCGTGAAGCACTGAACGCCGAAGTGAAGCAGCTGGTCTCGGAAATCGACCGCGTTTCCCGCCAGACCAACTTCAACGGCACCAAACTGCTGGACGGTTCGTTCGGCGGTGCGCTGTTCCAGGTCGGTGCCGACTCGGGCCAGACCATCGGCATCAAGAGCATCGTCGATGCCAGCAGCTCGGCGCTCGGTGGTTCGCAGTTTGACAAGAACTCGCTGACCATCGCCGCCGGTGCGGTTACCGCCGGCCAGGGCCTGAAGATCACCGGCATGAAGGTGACCGGCTCGGACGGCAAGGCGATTGACCTCGGCGACATCAACGTGAAGGCGACGGGCACCACTGCGGCCGACATGCAGGGTGCTGCTGCCAAGGCGGTTGCCGCTGCGATCAACGAGAAGATGGACCAGACCGGCGTCTACGCCGCAGTTGACGGCACCGACGCCACCAAGGTCAATCTGACCGCGATCAAGGACAGCACCGACGCCGCGGGCGCGTTCAAGGCATTCACCGTCACTGCCGGCACCTGGACCGACACGGCTGCAACGCCGGCCGCGAAGACCGCCCCGACCTTCACTGTGTCAGCCGCCGCACCGGCTACGAAGAGCTACGCCGCCGGCCTGGACATCTCCAAGGTCGTCGGTGCCCAGCAGGCCATCGACGTGGTCGACAAGGCACTGAAGGCGGTCAACAGCTCGCGTGCCGACATGGGTGCGATCCAGAACCGCTTCACCTCGACCATCGCCAACCTCGGCACCACCTCGGAGAACCTGTCGGCCTCGCGCAGCCGTATCCGCGACACCGACTACGCCAAGGAAACCGCTGAACTGACCCGCACGCAGATCCTGCAGCAGGCCGGTACCGCGATGCTGGCCCAGGCCAACCAGTCGCCGTCCAGCGTGATGAGCCTGCTGCAGGGCTGATCCCCTGAGACAGGTCCAACGCCAGAAACCCGGCTTCGGCCGGGTTTTTCTTTGCTCGCCAACCTGCAGAAACGCGACGGAATCGAGGTTTTTCCTGATGGTTTGATTAAAGGTTGTTGACAGAATGTCGCTAATGACTTCAGCCACGACATGAATACCTTGCGTGGCACCTCCGCAAGGGGAAACACCTCCATCATCCGGCGACATCACACTCGCCACCAGGAGCACGAAAATGGCACAAGTCATCAACACCAATGTGATGTCGCTCAACGCGCAGCGCAATCTGTCGACCAGCGGCTCCAGCCTGGCCACGACGATCCAGCGTCTGTCGTCGGGTCTGCGCATCAACAGCGCCAAGGACGACGCCGCCGGTCTGGCGATCTCCGAACGCTTCAGCACCCAGATCCGCGGCCTGGACGTTGCCGTGCGCAACGCCAACGACGGCATTTCGCTGGCCCAGACCGCCGAAGGCGCGATGGTCGAAATCGGCAACAACCTGCAGCGTATCCGTGAACTGTCGGTGCAGTCGGCCAACGCCACCAACTCCGACAGCGACCGTGAAGCACTGAACGCCGAAGTGAAGCAGCTGGTCTCGGAAATCGACCGCGTTTCCCGCCAGACCAACTTCAACGGCACCAAACTGCTGGACGGTTCGTTCGGCGGCGCGCTGTTCCAGGTCGGTGCCGACTCGGGTCAGACCATCGGCATCAAGAGCATCGTCAACGCCAGCAGCTCGGCGCTGGGCGGCGCAAAGTTCGACAAGAGCACCCTGGCCATCGGCGTGCCGGCCACCAACGGCGACGTCACCGTCAAGGGCATGACGATCAAGGGTGCCGACGGCACCGCGTATACCCTGTCCGACGTCACTGTGAAAGCGGGTGTCGATGCTGCCGCCACGCAGAAGGCAACGGTCGCCGCTGTTGCCAGCGCCATCAACGAAAAGATGGACCAGGCCGGCGTCTACGCCACGGTCAGCACCACCACCGGCACGATCGACCTGACCTCTGTCAAGAACAGCGTGGACGACAAGGGCGTGTTCAACGCCATCACCGTCACCGCGGGTACCTGGACCGGCATCACCGCGCCGACCCCGGCCACCCCGACCACCGCCGTCGCGGGTGCTGCGCTGGCCAGCCAGTTCGCTTCGGACCTGGACATCTCCAAGGTGGCCGGTGCCCAGCAGGCGCTGTCGATCGTCGACAAGGCTCTGACTGCGGTCAACAGTTCGCGTGCCGACATGGGTGCGATCCAGAACCGCTTTACCTCGACGATTGCCAACCTGAACACCACCTCGGAAAACCTGTCGGCCTCGCGCAGCCGTATCCGCGACACCGACTACGCCAAGGAAACCGCTGAACTGACCCGCACGCAGATCCTGCAGCAGGCCGGTACCGCGATGCTCGCCCAGGCCAACCAGTCGCCGCAGAGCGTCATGAGCCTGCTGCAGTAAGTCGTTGCTTCACGCGTAGAGCAAAAAGCCCGGCTCCGGCCGGGTTTTTTGTTGCTCGTTATTGGCTGGCATTCGACAGGCTGCGTAGCGCCGGGCTTGCCCGGCTGCTGTTGGAGTCAGGCGAACAGCCGGTGGTCATGGTATCTCTGGGTTGGCGGCTCGGGATGGGCGTTCCGGGGGACGCCGCAAGTACGTCCCTGTAGGCTCAGTCGCCGCATCCATGCGGCTCATGCCCCCTCCAGCCCACCCCGAACCGCCACGACAGTGCGTCGGTGGCCACGGACGATCAAAACCAACTCATCACTTGTCCCTGCACTTGACCTGCTTTGGTGGGATCGGTCGACAGACGATCGCCGTGAAACTCCAAAAAACCCGGTAACGCATGACCCCAAATCGACATCGCCTTTGATGTTGCCGTGGCATTTCCCCGTGGCCACCGACCCTCTGACTGGGGCGTGCTGGCACAGGGCTTGCATAAGATCCCGCATTACCAAGGCCCCCATGAGCCATTGGTTCAAGACTTCCCGTTTCGGGCCGATACCCCCTGCAGGCACAGCAGGCGGTTGCGTGCCCACCGTTACGAATACAGGACTGCAGACATGGCAATTGGAACCATCGGTACCGGCCTCGACATCCCCACCCTGGTGGCCCAGCTGGTCGCCAAGGAGCGCGAGCCGCAGGAAAACCAGATCAATGCCGCCGGCACCGCCGCCAGCGCCAAATTGTCGGCGATCGCCACCCTCACCAGTGGCATGACCAACCTGCAGACCACCCTGGCCAGCCTGATGAAGAACGCCGACAAGCCGGCATTCAAGGCCACCACGGTTACCGATTCCAACTTCAGCGCCACCATCGACACCTCCGATGGAGCCGCCAGCGCCGCCGCCGGCACCCATCAGGTGGAAGTCAAATCGCTGGCGCAGGGCCAGAAGCTCAGCTCCAAGGGCTTCGCCAAGGATTCCGTGGTCGGTGACGGCACCCTGACCCTCAAGTACGGTGAAACCACACTTGATGTCACCATCAAGGAAGACAGCAAGCTGTCCGACATCGCCGCCGCCATCAACAAGGCCGCCGGTGGCAAGGGCGTCACCGCCAGCGTCATCACCGCCGACGACGGCCAGCACCTGGTGCTCAGTGCCACCGATACCGGCCTGGCCGGTGCCATCACCGTCAGCACCAGCGGCGGTAACGGCGGGCTGGCCGATCTGACCTACGACGGCACCGCCGGCTCGGGCATGACCCAGACCGTGGAGCCCAAGGATGCCGTGGTCATCGTCGATGGCTTTACCCGCACCTCCAGCTCCAACACCATCAGCGACATCGTGCCCGGGGTGAACCTCACCCTGACCAAGGCCGGTACCGAGGCGGGCAAGACCCAGACCCTTACCATCGCCCGTGACAACACCTCGCTGAAAACTGACATGGCCGCCTTCGTGGCCGCTTACAACGCGATGAACAGCGCGCTGAAGTCCTCCAGCGCCTACAACACCGCTACCAATACCGCGGCTGCGCTGACCGGCGATGCCATGGTCCGCGGCCTGCAGCAGCAGCTGCGCAGCCAGTTCAGCACCAATGTCAATTCGCTCAAGGACATGGGCGTCACGATGGCCGCCGACGGCACGCTGACTCTGGACAGCGCCAAGATGGAAACCGCGATCGGAAAGGACCCGGAAGCCGTCGCCAAGCTGTTCGGCACCGAGGGCACCATCGGCAAATCCATGGACAGCTTGCTGAAAAGCAACCTGGACAAGGAAACCGGCACCCTTACCCAGCGCAAGAACTCGCTGGACAAGCAGATCAAAGACCTGGAAAGCCGCCTGGACGCGCTCGATGCGCGCATGGAGAAGGTCTCCGATCGCTACACCAAGCAGTTCACCGCCATGGAAACGCTGGTTACCCAGATGCAGACCACCAGCGACAGCCTGACCCAGGCGCTGGCCAAGAAGACCAGCAGCTGATCACCGTTTCTCACACCGTTCCTCAAGTTTGCACCCATCAGCGCCGATATTGAGGGCAACACCCACCGCCATTGCCGTGCGATGGGGCTGACCGGGCAGCGCCCGGTACCACCAGGAACCGCAGCCGCTGCAGGTTCCGGTACGAGAGGAGAAGTTTCGAATGTACGGTTCCAGCCGTCAGTACGCAGAGCAGTACCGCAAGGTGGGCGTTGCCACCGCCGTCACCGACGCCGACCCGCACAAGCTGGTTGCGCTGCTGCTGGCCGGGGCCTGCGAGCGCGTCCGTCTGGCCGAGGCCTGCCTGGAGCGCAACGACCAGGCGCGCAAGGGCAAGGCCATCGGTGAGGCCTGCGCCATCGTCGGCCACCTCAATGGCTCGCTCGACCATGAGGCGGGCGGCGACATCGCGGGCAACCTGTCGGCCCTGTACGACTACGTCATGCAGCGCCTGACCCATGCCAATCTGCACAACGACGCGGCTGCCCTGCAGGAGTCGCTGCAGCTGTTGAGCGAGATCGACGCCGCCTGGAACGCCATTCCGCATGATCAGCGCCAGCCCGCTGCGGTGGGTGCCTGATGAACGCCGCGCTCGCCATCGATGACGTGCAGCTGCTGCATGCAGCGCTGGACGAGCTGTCCGCCGCCGTCGAAGGCGAGGACCATGACCTCACCCAGCGGCTGATGGATACCTACGACGGCCAGGTCCGCGCCTGGCTCGACGGCGACCAGGGTCAGATCGACGCCGGCGCGCTGCACGGGCTGATCGCCCGCCAGCAACAGCTGAGCATCCGCATGGCCGCCCGCCGCGACGAGGCCGGCGAACACATCACCGCCGGCCGACGCGCCGTTCGCGCTTCGCTCGCGTACCTGCGCGCAGAATCGCTGGCATGAACGATCCCCGCGCCAGTGAAGTCCTGCATCCCGCCGAAAGCGCGCTGTTCGACGAAACCCTGAGCTGCGACGTCGCCCTGCCCGCTGAATTCCGCCTGGGCAGCGCGGTCATCCGCCCGGGCAGTGCCGAAACCCTGCTGCGCAGCGTCGCCCTGGTCGAAGACAGCCGCGGTGACGACGGCCACGACGAGCGCGGCGAATCCAGCCAGCACCTGCTGCGGCTGGAAGCCAAGCTGGACCTGGTGATGGTGCTGCTGGGCCGGCTGGTCCGCCAGGGAGCCCAGGACCTGCCGCTGCGCCCCCTGCGCTGGTCGCGCCGAGGCATCCGCCTGGAGCTGGGTAACCGCAGTTCGGCGGTGCCGGGCAATCTGGGCGTGATCCGCCTGCAGCCGTGCGACTGGCTGCCCGACCATATCGACCTGCCGGTCTCGGTGCTGGCCGAGGCCGCCACCGGCGGCGGGGCCTACTACCTGTGGCTGCGCTTCGAGCCGGTCAGCGACGCCCTGGAAATGGCCCTGGAACGGCACCTGTTCCGCCTGCACCGCCGTCAGATCGCAGAAAGCCGCCGTGGGCGGGAATCCTGACAGAAACGTCCTTATTGACATTACGTACGCTTGGCGATCAGGTCGTGAACGGGTAATGTGAAGGACTTGTCCTCACCTTTCCTCACACTCACTCCTGTGCGCGTTCTCATCGTCGACGACCACACTTTGGTCCGGGCTGGCCTGGGCCGGCTGCTGCAGACCTTCGCCGACGTAGCCGTGGTGGCCGAGGCCAGCAATGCCGAACAGGCCCTGCAGCTGGCCCTGCAGCACTCGCCCGATGTGATCCTGATGGACCTGTCCCTGCCCGGCCGTACCGGGCTGGAAGCACTGAGTGACATCCTGATGCGTGCCCCCGGCACCCGGGTGGTGATGATGACCATGCACGACGATGCCGTGCACGTGCGCGACGCACTGGATCGCGGCGCGGTCGGCTTCGTGGTCAAGGACGCCGCCCCACAGGAACTGGAACTGGCGCTGCGCGCCGCCCATGCCGGCCAGGTGTTCCTGAGCCCGCAGATCTCGGCCAAGATGCTCGCCCCCATGCTGGGCCGGGAAAAGCCGGTCGGCATTGCCGCGCTGTCCCCGCGCCAGCGCGAAATCCTGCGCCAGATCGGCAAGGGTGAAAGCAACAAGGAAATCGCTGCCGACCTCGGCATCAGCGTGAAGACGGTCGAGACCCACCGCGCGCGCATGATGGAATCGTTGGGTTGCCGTCGTGCCAACGACCTGCTGCTGCTGGCCGCCCGCCACCAGCACGAACTCGAATAACCGTAGAGCGGGGCTTGCCCCGCTGCTCCGCGACAATTCCCCGACGCACACACCCGCCACGGCCGCTCACCGTCGGAATTCCGAACGATCCAGCATCGTCACGCGCACCAAAAATCAGCTACTTGGATGCAACCAGCGTCAAATTGCCGCGCTCATGTAAGGAATACCCCTACACCCCGTCGGGAAATGAATGACCGCACTCAGGAACCCCCTGATTTCCCCCCTGGCGCGGTACAAGCAAGATGTGTTCCAGAACGCACCGGGGACGCGGTGCGACGGGGAACACGCATGAAGCCGACACTGTCGACCCAGCTGGGTCAGCAACTTCACCTCACGCCGCAGCTGCTGCAGTCGATCCGACTGCTGCAGCTTGACGGCCTGCAGCTGGAACTGGAAATCCGCCGTGCGCTGGAGACCAACCCGCTGCTGGAACTGGAAGAGGCCCCCGAGCAGGACGCCGCCCCCACCCAGGTTGAAAACACCCAGGTCGAGGTCGCCGCGTTCGACGAGCTGCCCGAAAGCGGCCTGTGGGACGTGGCCGGTGCCAGCTGGAATGACGGCGACGACGACCGCATGCAGCGCATTGCCGCTGACGAATCCAGCGATCCGCAGCTGCGCGCCCTGCAGCGCCTGTCGCTGGAACTGGACGCCCGTCAGCTCGACGTCGCCGGTTTCTGGCTGGAACACTGCGACGACGCCGGCTACCTGACCGCGCCGCTGGAACAGCTGCAGCTGCTGGCCAGCGCGCGCAGCGACATGGATGCCGCCGGTGTGGAAGCGGTGCGCCAGCAGATCCTGCACGGCGACCCGGCCGGGCTGGCCGCGCGCGACCTGCACGAATGCCTGTCGGCGCAGCTGCAGGCGCTGCATGGCCGGGTTCCGGCCCGTCACCTGGCCCAGCGCGTGCTGGACCACGGCCTGGCCCTGCTGGCCGGCCACGACTACGACGCGCTGGCCCGCCAGCTCGACGCCGAGGTTGCCGACATCCATGAGGCGGTGCGCCTGATTCTCTCGCTGCAGCCGCGCCCGGGCGAAAGCCTGCTGCCGGACAGCAACGGTGCGGTCATTCCCGATGTCATCGCCTGGCACGCCGACGGCCAGTGGCGCGTGGCCTTGAACCCGGCCACCAGCCGCCGCCTCAGCGTCAACCCGGGCTACGAACAGGCGCTGGCCGACGCCGGCGACAGTGCCCAGCCGCTGCGTGACATGCTGCAGGAAGCGCGCTGGCTGACCCGCGGCCTGTCGATGCGCTACGACACCCTGCTGCGCACCACGGCAGTGATCATCGAGCGCCAGTCTGGTTTCCTCACCCGCGGTGAAGAGGCCATGGCCCCGCTGACCCTGAAGGAAGTGGCCGACGCCATCGGCATGCATGAATCCACCGTTTCGCGCATTACCACCGGAAAGTACCTGCAGACCCCCCGTGGCACCCTGGAACTGAAGCACTTCTTCGCGGTCCGCCTGGAAGGGGCCAGCGTCTCCGGGCAGGCGGTCAAAGCCATGGTGCGCCGCCTGATCGATGCTGAACCGGCAGGCCGCCCGCTGGCTGATGAAGCGATTGCGGGACTTCTGTCACGTCAGGGGGTGAACATTGCCCGTCGTACCGTTGCAAAATACCGCGAACAACTGGACATTGCCCCGGCCCGTGAACGCCGCCGGGCCGGCGCCCGGTCCCCGCTATTGGCCCGGGTGGGCTGAAGGAAGTACACGTCATGAACAAGCTCACCGTCCTGCTGGTCGACGACCACGAGGGCTTCATCAACGCCGCGATGCGCCACTTCCGCAAGGTCGACTGGCTGGAGATCGTGGGCAGCGCCGGAAATGGCCTGGAAGCCATTGCCAGTTCCGAATCGCTGCGCCCGCAGGTGGTGCTGATGGACCTGGCCATGCCCGAAATGGGCGGACTGCAGGCCACCCGCCTGATCAAGACCCAGGACGATGCGCCTTACATCGTCATTGCCAGCCACTTCGATGACGCCGAGCACCGCGAGCATGCCCTGCGCGCAGGTGCGGACAACTTCGTCAGCAAGCTGTCCTACATCCAGGAGGTCATGCCGATACTGGAGGGGCTGAAGGGAGTACCGGCATGAGCGAGTCGCGCATCCTGGTACTGGACAACGACGCCGTACGCGCCGAGCGCACCGTCGCCCTGCTGGAATTCATGGATTTCAATCCACGCTGGGTCGTCGATGCCGGCGATTTCGACAGCAGCCGCCAGCGCAGCAACGACTGGATGGCCGTCATCATTGGCAGCCTCGAGCAGAGCCCGGCCACCGACGCGCTGTTCGCGTGGGCCGGCCACGGCACGCTGCCGCCGCCGGTGATGCTGATCGACGGCGACACCGCCGCCTTCGCGCAGCGTCACGGTCTGCACGAAGCCAATGTGTGGCCGCTGGAAGCACCGCTGCGTCACGCGCAGATGGAAGCGCTGCTGCGCCGCGCCAGCCTGAAGCGGCTGGACGCCGAGCACCAGGCCGGTGCCGCACAGGACAACGGCCCCACCGGGGACGGTGCAGCGGTAACCGAGCTGCGCCAGATGATCGAGCAGGTGGCGGCATTCGACACCACCGTGCTGGTCCTGGGCGAATCGGGCACCGGCAAGGAAGTCGTGTCGCGTTCCATTCACCAGCGCTCGCCGCGCCGCGACGGCCCGTTCGTCGCCATCAACTGCGGCGCGATTCCGGCAGACCTGCTGGAAAGCGAATTGTTTGGTCACGAAAAAGGGGCCTTCACCGGTGCGCTGAGTGCGCGCAAGGGTCGCTTTGAAATGGCCGAGGGCGGCACCCTGCTGCTCGACGAAATCGGCGACATGAGCCTGCCAATGCAGGTGAAGCTGCTGCGTGTGCTGCAGGAGCGCAGCTTCGAGCGCGTGGGCGGCAACCAGACCATCCGCTGCAATGTGCGCGTGGTCGCGGCAACCCACCGTGACCTGGAATCGCGCATCGCCGAAGGCAAGTTCCGCGAGGATCTGTTCTACCGCCTCAACGTGTTCCCGATTGAAGTCCCGTCGCTGCGGGACCGCACCGAAGACCTTCCCGCGCTGGTCGGCACCATCGCCGCTCAACTGGCACGCACCGGACGTGGCGAAGTGCGCTTCAGCCCGGAAGCGCTGCAGGCGCTGGCCGCCTACGAGTGGCCGGGCAATGTGCGCGAACTGACCAACCTGGTCGAGCGCCTGGCGGTGCTGCATCCCGGCGGCACGGTGCGGGTGCAGGACCTGCCGGCGCGTTACCGGGGTGATTTCAATCCCGCCGCACCGGTTACGGCCCCGGCACCGGCAGCCAGCAGTGACGAACGTCTGGACCTGCGCAGTTTCTCGTTCCATACCCCGGGTACCGGCACGCCGGCCTCCGCCCAGGATCCGGCCGCCGCACGTGCGCCCGCCCTGCCCGACGACGGTCTGGATCTGCGCAACCACATGGCCAACATCGAGCTGACGTTGATCAACGAAGCACTGGAACGGACCCAGGGCGTGGTCGCCCACGCCGCCCAGCTGCTCGGCCTGCGCCGTACCACCCTGGTGGAAAAGCTCCGCAAATACGGCATCGAGCGCGACCAGACCGAACTGGCGGGGTAACAGTAGCGCCGGCCGTTGGCCGGCCCTCGCGGCGTGTGCAATCTTCAAATCTGCGACACGCCGCTCATCTTCTAAAAATTGTTTTCACAACACCATGACGCAAGGGCGACTAGGGTCGCCCACAGCTGCATGCCGGCAGGGGCGTTACCGCTGCTGTCCGGTCTGCGGGGAATCGGGGGATTCTTGCAGCCACGCCGGCCTCCCAACACAGGCCGGGGCGCGCTGCTGACGGAGACCTCGACCATGGCACGTTCCAGGGATACCCGTTCTGCGCGCGGCGTGCGTCCGCTTGCCGCCTTCCTCTCCCCCGCCCGTCTTACTCTCGCCCTTGGCCTGGTGCTCTGCGCCGCGCCGGTATGGGCACAATCGGTCTGTAACCAGACCGGCGGCGTAGCGCCGACCGCGACCGGCGGAAGTGCATTTGCCTGCGGTGACGGTGCCACCTCACCGGGCGGCCTGGGCACCGCCCTGGGCACCGGGGCAACCGCCGCCGGTGACAACACGCTCGCCGTCGGTGGATCAAGCAATGCCGCCGGTGAGTTTGCTTCCGCCATGGGGCGCAGCGCCAACGCCAGCGCCGATGCGTCCACCGCCATTGGCTACAACAGCGCCGCCTCCGCCGTTAACTCGGTTGCCATCGGTGCCAACTCGGTCGCCGACCAGGACAACACCGTGTCCGTCGGTGCCGCCGGTGCCGAACGCCGGGTCACCAACGTCGCCGCCGGCACCGCCGACACCGATGGCGTCAACGTCAGCCAGCTCAACGACACCGCCGCGACCACGCTGCAGGAGGCCAACACCTATACAGACGGTGCCCTGCAGCAGGCCAATACCTACACCGACGGTGCCCTGCAGCAGGCCAACAGCTACACCGACCAGCAGATCGCCCTGCTCGGCGGTAGCGGTGGTGGCGTTGCGGCTGCCGACCTGGACCAGCTGCGCGCCGAGATGAATGACCGTTTCGCCGGCGTCGATGATCGATTCGCCGGCGTGGATGCTCGGCTCGATGCCATTGACGAGCAGCTGCGCAAAGTCGATCGCCGGATCAGCCGCCAGGGCGCGATGGCCATGGCCCAGGTCCACAGCCTCGGCATGCCCGATGTGAAAGAAAACTGGTTAGGCGTCGGCGTGGGCTCAACCGACGGCGAGCAGGCAATCGCCATCGGCTATCGCCGCCGTATCAGCGAGCGCACTGCGGCATCGCTCGGCGTTTCCCTCGCAGGCAAGGAGCGCTCCTACGGCGGTGGCCTCGGCTTCACCTGGTAGAGGACACCGTTGGGGAACCTCGACGCCCGGGCCCGTCCCGGGCGTCGATGTGTGTGGCCGCCAGATTTTAGACGCCGGGGTTCCGGCGCACTGCCTGCGACCGGGCGTCACACCGGAACTACGTCACATTTTTCGCGCCAGTTCGCTGACTTGGCCCCGGCGGGCTGCCTCACACATCTTCACATCACCACAAATCTGAACCACTCAGCGATTTCGGCACGGGGCTTGCAAGGTATCCGGGTGTACTCCCATCCCTGTTTTCGGAACGCTCCAGATGTCACATTCCGTCACTTCGATCCTGTCCCAGATCCGCACCTATCAGACCCAGATGGGGACCACCGCGGTCAACCCGCTGGCCGAAACCCCGCAGACCAATGCGCTGCAGGGGCTGGCCGGCACCCAGGACGTACAGGCCCCCAGCTTCACCGACACCCTCAAGGGTGCGCTGGCCGGCGTCAACGAGGCCCAGCAGAAGTCCGGCGCGCTCGCGCGCGCCTTTGAACTGGGCGAACCCGGTGCCGACCTGGCCAAGGTCATGGTCGCCTCGCAGCAGTCTTCGATCGCCTTCCGCGCCACCGTGGAAGTCCGCAACCGTCTCGTCCAGGCTTACCAGGACGTGATGAACATGCCGCTGTAAGGATAGACCCGCATGGCCCTGTCGCTCACCAAGGAATCCCTGAACGCCGAAAAGGCGGGCCAGTGGTTTGACCGGCTGCAAAGCCTGCAGATCACCCGTCGGCTCGGCCTGATGGCGATGATCGCCGTGGCTGTGGCGGCAGGCCTGTTCGTGTTCTTCTGGTCGCAGAAGCCCGGCATGGTGCCGCTGTACACCGGGCTGGACCAGAAGGCCACGGCCGAAGCGACCGACCTGCTGCGTGCTGCGCAGATTCCGTTCGAGCTGGACCCGGCCACCGGCGGCATCACCGTGCCGGAAAAGAACCTGCACGACGCGCGCCTGAAGCTGGCCGGCTCCGGCCTGACCGACAGTGGCCGCCTGGGCTTTGAGCTGATGGAACGCGACCCCGGCTTCGGTGTCAGCCAGTTCATGGAAAACGCGCGCTACCAGCACTCGCTGGAAACCGAGCTGTCACGCACCATCAATACCCTGCGCCCGGTGCGCGATTCACGCGTGCACCTGGCCATTCCCAAGCCCAGCGCCTTCACCCGCCAGCGTGACGTGGCCAGCGCCTCGGTGGTGCTGGAGCTGCGCGGCGGCCAGCAGCTGGAACGCGGCCAGATCGATGCCATCGTGCACATGGTCGCCGCCAGCATTCCCGATCTGGCCGCCGAGCGGGTGACCGTGGTCGACCAGAGCGGCCGCATGCTCAGCGTGTCCGACCCGAACAGCGAAGCGGCGGTGAATGCCGCCCAGTTCGAACAGGTGCGCCGCCAGGAAACCTCGTTCAACCAGCGCATCCGTGAACTGCTGGAACCGATGACCGGCCCCGGCCGGGTCAATCCGGAAGTCAGTGTGGACATGGACTTCTCGGTCACTGAAGAAGCCCGCGAGCTGTACAACGGCGAGCCGCAGAAGCTGCGCAGCGAGCAGACCAGCGAAAACACCAGCACCGAAGCCGGCCCGCAGGGCGTGCCGGGTGCCGCCAGCAATACTCCGCCGGGAGCCGCCGCCGCGCCGCCGACCGCGCAGACCCCGACCGAAACCTCGCGCAACGCCACCCGCAACTACGAGCTGGACCGCACTCTGCAGCACACCCGTCAACCGGCCGGCCGCATCAAGCGCGTCTCGGTGGCGGTGCTGCTCGACAACGTGCCGCGCCCCGGTGCCAACGGCAAGACCGTGAAACAACCGCTGTCGGCAGCCGAACTGACCCGCGTCGAAGCACTGGTGAAACAAGCCGTCGGCTTCAATGCCGAGCGTGGCGACACCGTCAGCGTGATGAATGCTCCGTTCGTGCGCGAATCCACCCCGGTGGAAGCGCCGAAGTGGTGGGAACTGCCGCAGGTGCAGGACGGCCTGCGTCTGCTGCTCGGCGCGATCGTGGTGCTGGCGCTGCTGTTCGGCGTGCTGCGCCCGGCGCTGCGCTCGATCACTGGCCCGGCCAAGCCGGTCAAGGAACTGACCCAGGAACCGCACAGCGCCGACGTGCAGCTGGTGGACGATGGCGAAGGCCTGCCGCTGCTGGCCGGCGACCGGGTCAACCTGTCCGGCAACGAGCCGCTGGCGCTGCCGGTGGACTCCTATGAGGAACGACTGCGCATGGCGCGTGAAGCTGTAAAGACCGATTCCAAGCGCGTGGCCCAGGTGGTCAAGGGGTGGGTGGCCAATGATTGAGAATCCCGCACCGTTGAGTGGCGTGCAGCGCGCTGCCGTCCTGCTGCTGTCCCTGGGTGAGCTGGAAGCAGCCGAAGTGCTGCGTCACATGGAGCCCAAGGAAGTACAGAAAATCGGCATCGCGATGGCGACCATGAGCGACATCACCCGCGAGCAGGTCGAACGGGTCATGGACCAGTTCAACACCGAACTGGGCTCCAAGACCTCGCTCGGCGTGGGCTCGGACGACTACATCCGCAACATGCTGGTGCAGGCACTCGGCAGCGAGAAGGCCGGCAACCTGATCGACCGCATTCTGCTCGGCCGCAACACCACCGGCCTGGACGCGCTGAAGTGGATGGACCCGCGTGCGGTGGCCGACCTGGTCCGCAACGAGCACCCGCAGATCATCGCCATCGTCATGGCCCACCTGGAAACCGACCAGGCCGCCGATGCGCTGAAGCTGCTGCCCGAGCGCACCCGCGTCGACGTGCTGCTGCGCATTGCCACCCTGGACGGCATTCCGCCGAACGCGCTGAACGAGCTCAACGAGATCATGGAGCGCCAGTTTGCCGGCAACCAGAACCTGAAGTCGTCCAACATCGGCGGCGTGCAGTGCGCGGCCAACATCCTGAACTTCATGGACAGCGGCCAGGACCAGGCGATCCTGGGCGAGATCTCGCGCATCGATGCCCCGCTCAGTGCGCGCATCCAGGAAAAGATGTTCGTGTTCGACGACCTGATCGACCTGGAAGACCGCGAAATGCAGCTGGTGCTGCGCGAAGTCAGCGGCGAACGCCTGGGCCTGGCCCTGCGTGGTGCCGACATCAAGGTGCGCGACAAGATCACCCGCAACATGTCCCAGCGCGCCGCCGAGATCCTGCTGGAAGACATGGAAGCGCGTGGTCCGGTGCGTCTGTCCGACGTCGAAGCCGCACAACGCGAGATCCTGGCCATCGTCAAGCGCATGGCTGACGAAGGCACTGTGACCCTGGGTGGCAGCGCGGAGGCCATGCTGTGAACAACGCCGTGCGCTGGATGGCCCCCGACTTGCTGGCTGCGCCTGAGCTGCCGCAGGAAGATGACTACGAGCTCACCGGGCTCGACCCCGAGCACGAGCCCGAACCGGTCCTGCAGCCGCCCACACTGGAAGAAATCCAGCAGATCCAGGATGCGGCCGAGAAGGAAGGCTTCGAGCGCGGTCATGCCGATGGCCATGCCCAGGGCCAGGCCGAAGTGCGCCGCCTGGTCGCCCAGATCGAAGGCATCCTCGACAATTTCAGCCGGCCACTGGTGCGACTTGAGAACGAAGTGGTCGCCGCGCTGGGCGAGCTCGCCGTGCGCATCGCCGGCACCCTGGTCGGCCGCGCCTACGAGGCCGACCCGGCCCTGCTCGGCCAGCTGGTGCATGAAGCGGTCGACGCGGTCGGCGGAGCCAGCCGCGAGGTGGAAGTGCGCCTGCACCCCGACGATATCGCCGCGCTTGCACCGCTGCTGCAGCTGTCCCCGCAGCAGCGCCTGGTGCCTGATCTCAGCCTGAGCCGCGGCGACCTGCGCGTGCACGCCGAGGCCGTGCGCGTGGACGGCACCCTGGAAGCGCGTCTGCGCGGTGCCCTGGATGCCGTGCTGCGCACCACTGGAGCCGGCGCATGAACACCGAACCCCTGCCCCCGCCGCCGGCCGATTGGGCCGCCGCCCGCAATCTGCGCCTGGCGGCCCGGCTCGACGGGATCAAGCCCGATGCCACCCATGGTCGCGGCCTGATCCGCGAAGGCGTGCTGCGCCGCGCGGTCGGCCTTACCCTGGAAGCGGTCGGCTGCGAATCGCCGATGGGAGCCAGCTGCAAGGTCGAAGTAGCCGGTGGCGCGTGGGTCGATGCCGAAGTGGTCGGCTTCGCCGGCGAACGTACCTACCTGATGCCCAGCGCCGAACTGCACGGCCTGCTGCCGAATGCCCGCGTGGTCCCCGTGCTGGGCCGTGGGGGTGTTGAAGTCGGCGAAGGCCTGCTCGGCCGCGTGATCGACAGCGACGGCGTGCCGCTGGACGGCAAGGGCCCGATCCGCGCCGAGGGCACCGTCGGCATGGCCGGCGTGGCGATCAACCCGCTGGCCCGCGAACCCATCACCCAGCCACTGGACGTCGGCGTGCGCGCGATCAACGCGTTGCTGCCGATCGGCCGTGGCCAGCGTGTCGGCCTGTTCGCCGGTTCCGGCGTGGGTAAATCCACCCTGCTCGGCATGATGACCCGATACACCTCGGCCGACGTGATCGTGGTCGGGCTGATCGGCGAACGTGGCCGCGAAGTCCGTGATTTTGTCGAAAGCACCCTCGGCGAAGAAGGCCTGCGCCGCGCCGTCGTGGTTGCCAGCCCGGCCGACCGGCCGCCGCTGGCCCGCCTGCACGGTGCCTACCGTGCCACCGCCATCGCCGAATGGTTCCGCGACCAGGGCCTGAACGTGCTGCTGCTGATGGACTCGCTGACCCGCTTCGCACAGGCGCAGCGCGAAATCGGCCTGTCCGTCGGCGAGCCGCCCACCACCCGCGGCTACCCGCCTTCGGTGTTCGCCAAGCTGCCTGCGCTGGTCGAACGCGCCGGCAACGGCGCGAAGGGCCGAGGCTCCATCACCGCGTTCTACACGGTACTGACCGAAGGCGACGATCCGCAGGACCCCATCGCCGATGCCGCCCGCGCCATTCTCGACGGCCACATTCTGCTCTCGCGCCGGGTTGCCGACAGCGGCCTGTACCCGGCCATCGATGTCGAATCGTCGGTCAGCCGCGTGGTCACGGAAATCGCTGACGAACCCTGGCGCCTGCGCATCCGCAAACTCAAGCGGCTGGTGTCGGCGTACTCGGCCAACCGCGACCTGATCGCCATTGGCGCGTATCAGCGCGGCAATGACCCGGCCACCGACGAAGCGCTGGAGCGCTGGTCGGAGATCGTTGAATTCCTGGGCCAGGACGTCGGCAAGGCCGCCGACCTGCCGCACAGCCAGGCCGCATTGAAGCAATTGGTGGAAAGAGAGAACTAAGCCATGATCCAGTCCAAGCGCATCGACCCGCTGCTGAAGCGGGCCCAGGACCATGAAGACGCCGTCGCCCGCGATCTGGCCGAACGCCAGCGCGTGCTCGACACCCATCTGGCCCGCCTGGAAGAACTGCGTCGCTACGCCGAGGAGTACGCCAACGCGCAGATGGCCGCGACCAGCCCGGCGCAGTTACTCAACCGCCGCGCCTTCCTCGACCGGCTCGACAGCGCCGTCGCCCAGCAAAGCCAGACCGTGGACAGCAACCGTGAAAAGGTCGAGGCCGAGCGCGCCCGCCTGATCCTGGCCAGCCGCGACAAGGCCGTGCTCGAACAGCTCGCCGCCAGCTATCGCGCCCAGGAAAAGGTCCTCGTCGACCGCCGCGACCAGCGCGAGATGGACGACATCGGTGCCCGTCGCAGCCGCCAGACCCAGAACGAAGATGCCGAATCCGGAGGTACCCCGTGATGTCCCCCACCCTGCTCGGCGGCAGCGCCCCGTCCACCGGCACCAGCACCAGCAGCGCCTCCGCTGGAAGCAGCAACAGCGCCAGCGGCGGCACCGGCAGCCGCCAGGACTTTGACGCCATGCTGAAGGGCAGCAAGGAGGGCGCGCGCCCGTCCGAAGCCTCGGCCAAGCCGAAGCCCAAAAGCACCGACAGCAGCCAGAGCAAAGACGACACCACCGCTGCGAAAGACCCCACCAGCAAGCGCAGCACCGACAAGCCCGGCCACGCCGACGAGACGTCCAGCGACGCCACCGTCCCCGCCACCGCAAGCGCAGAGGCCAGTTCCCCCGCTGAGCCCGCCACCGGTGACGAGGCCGATGCCGCCCCCTGGCCCCCGCTCGGCCTGGCCGGGCTGGCCCTGACCGGTCTGGCCCCCACTGCCACCGATGCG
>NZ_DAMDFR010000042.1:0-34000 GCF_032103445.1 Stenotrophomonas sp. | reverse complement strand
CCGGCAGCGCCGCGACGAACGGAGCCACACCGGCGTCCTGGCCCAGGCGCAGCGCCAGGGCATGCGGGTCGATCGGCGCGGTGGCGTTCACGTGCAGGCTGCGTGCCAGCACCACCTTGCGCAGCGGCGTGTAGGGGTTGGCCAACGTATCCAGCGCCTGTTCAACAGCGCGGGCATACGCGTCGGGTGCTGGTTCGCTGCGGATATCGCCGACGAACGCCGGCGTGCTGTGGCCGCCCGACGGTAATGCGCTCATCAGCGAAACCGGCTGATACAACGCATCCCACCCGGTCGGATCGAACGGCAGCGCGCCCACCAGCAGCGGCAGGCCGGCCGGGGTGGCGTTGAAGAAGGCGCTGACCCGCGCAGGTAACGTCGCGGTGCCACCTGCCGGCAGCATCGCGGCGCAGCCGCGGGCATCCAGCGTGCGCGTGCCGGTACGCAGAAGGAACCCCGGGGCGGCGGCGTCCAGCTCGATACCGCCGAACATGTCTTCGTTTGCGCTGGTGAAGTACTGGGCCTCACTCATGGCGAGCGCCTCACATGCAGTACCGCCGCGACGGACAGCACCAGCAGCAGCAGGCCGACCAGCAGGTAAGGCAACGAAGGGGCCACCCGATACAGCAGCGTGCCGACCATCGGCCCGATCACCATGCCAAACCCCTGCACGGACGCTACCGCGCCAGCCGCGGCCCCCTGCTCGTGCGCGTCCACCGAATCAGCGGCCAGCGCCTGGAACGACGGAAACACAAAACCCATCCCGAAGGCCGCCACCGCGTAGGTCGCCAGCAGCTGCCACGGTACCTGTACCAGGGCCACCGATGCGAAGCCAATGCCGGAGATCAGCGCGCCCACGGCGATCCAGCGCCGCGGCGGCACGCCTTTGAGTTTCATCACTCCGATCTGCGCCAGGATCAAGCCCACCCCGACCGCGGTGAGGGCCAACCCGGCCATGCGCGCGCCGTCGGCCGGGCTCAGCCGCAGCCGATCAATGGCGAAGAAGCCGACCGTCACCTGTGCGATGGTCACCGAGATCATTGCCAGCAACACCGCCAGCACCGGCAGGCGCAGGCGCGCGTCATGCCAGGCCAGCGTGCTGCGTGGGCGGTCGGCGGCAGGTGCCGGTGCGGCTGCCGCGGGCAGTCCCCAGGCCACCGCAGCCAGTGCCAGCAGCGGCAGCAGCGCCGCCACATACAGGGTCAGCGACAGGTTCTGGTAGGCCACCCAACCCGCTGCGGCCGGGCCAATCACCATGCCCAGCGCATTCGCGCTGCCCAGCTTGGCCATCACCCCGGCGCGTTCACCGGGCGGGGCCGCGTCGGCCACCAAGGCCGCCGCGGTGGGCGGCACCGCGGCATAGAACAGGCCCACCAGTGCCCGCGTGCCCACCAGCGACAGCACCGAAAACCCCACCGCCGGCGGCGAGCGCAGCGCGGTGTCGACGAACAGCGCCATCACGATATAGATCAGCGCGTAGGCCAGCAGCGCGATCACCAGCACACGCTTGCGCCCGATGCGGTCGCTGAGACCGCCCCAGCGCCGCGCTGACAGCATCCATAACACGCCCGCCGCCGTCACCGACAAGCCGGCGTGCCATTCCGACAACCCGAGCAGGCGCACCACCGGGCCCACGACGGCCACGAACGACATCATCGCCATGGTGCCCGCCAGGGCGGCGAAGACCAGCGCAGGCAGGCCAGGAACAGAGGGAGTTGAGCGCATCACACACCACAAGCGAACAATTCGCAAATGATAACAGCTCTCATTTGTCGCCACACGTCAATCTTCCACACATTGACGTCGATCAACCCCTGACAACGCCCGGGGCGGTAGGCTGGACCCACTCCTCCCCCCAAGGATGCTGCATGCACTCCACTCCCCTGCCCCCGCAACTGGGCGACGCCCACGCCATCGACCTGCAGATCATCAGCCTGATGGGCGAACTCTGGAGCGGTGAAGTCCGCGAAGTCAGCCTGCCCGGCAGTGAAGGCCGCTTCGGCGTGATGGCCCGCCACGCGCCCCTGCTGAGCACCCTGCGTGAAGGCATGGTCTCGGTGTTCCCCGCCGGCAGCGAACCGCCGCTCCACGTGTACGTGTCAGGCGGCTATGTCGAGGTGCAGCCCGGCAAGGTGATCGTGCTGGCCGACCTGGCCCTGCGCGGTGAAGACCTGGACAAAGCCCGTGCCGATGCCGCCCGCCAGGCGGCCAGTTCGCCGATGGCACAGGACTTCACCGACGACGGCTACGCCAAGCTCCACGCCGAACTGATGCTGCAGCGCCTGCAGAACCTGCGCCAGTTACCCCCACGCTGAACCGGGGCGCACCCCGCCCCTCTGGAACCCCCGCCATGCTCGCCTCCCTCAAGGCCCTGTTCCGCTACTTCAACAGCGTTGTTCCGTTCCGCCTCGTCCCGGCGCTGATCACCACCGTCGTGCTGGTCACCCTGTTGCTGCTGCCCTGCCCGGAGGGCCTGACGCCCAAGGCGTGGGGGCTGGTGGCGATCTTCCTCACCACCATCGTGGCGATCATCCTGAAGGTGATGCCGATCGGGGTGATGGCGATGATGGCCATCGTCATCGTCTCACTCTCGCAGGTGACCTCCACCTCATCCAAGGGCGCGATCACCGATGCGCTGAGCAGCTTCGCCAGCCCGCTGATCTGGCTGATCGTGGTCGCCATCCTGATCTCGCGCGGCCTGAAGAAAACCGGGCTGGGCAGCCGCATCGGCCTGATGTTCATCGCCCTGCTCGGCAAGCGCACGGTCGGCATCGGTTACGGGCTGACGGTGTGTGAGCTGGTGCTGGCCCCGTTCACGCCCAGCAACACGGCACGTGGCGGCGGCATCGTGCACCCGATCATGCGCTCGATCGCCAATGCCTTCGAATCGGACCCGGCCAAGGGCACCCAGGGCAAGGTGGGCACCTACCTGGCACTGGTGAACTACCACGCCAACCCGATCACCTCGGCGATGTTTCTCACGGCGACCGCGCCGAACCCACTGGTGGTGGACTTCGTGGCCAAGGCCACGGACCAGCAGTTCCACCTGAGCTGGACCACCTGGGCGCTGTGCATGCTGCTGCCCGGCCTGGTGTGCCTGCTGCTGATGCCGCTGGTGGTGTACCTGCTGTCGCCGCCGGAACTGAAGCACACCCCGAACGCCGTGGATTTCGCCAAGGGTGAGCTGCAGCAGATGGGCCCGCTCAGCGGCAAGGAGAAGGTCATGATGGGCACCTTCGGCCTGCTGCTGGTGCTGTGGGCCAATGTCCCGGCGATGATCTTCGGCCCCGCCTTCACCCTGGATCCCACCGTGGTCGCCTTCCTGGGCCTGTTCGTGCTGATCATCACCGGCACCATCGACTGGGATGACGTGCTGTCGGAAAAGAGCGCCTGGGACACCCTGATCTGGTTCGGAGCCCTGGTGATGATGGCCGAGCAGCTGAACAAGCTCGGCGTGATCACCTGGTTCTCGGAGGGCATGAAAAACGCCATCGTCGCCAGTGGCATGGGCTGGCAGGCCATTGCCGCCGTGCTGGTGCTGGCCTTCGTGTTCTCGCACTACCTGTTTGCCAGCACCACCGCGCATATCAGCGCAATGCTGCTGGCCTTCCTGGGCGTGGGCGCGTTGTTGATTCCGGCCGACTACGTGATTCCCTTCATGCTGATGATGACCGCCGGCTCGGCGATCATGATGACGCTGACCCACTACGCCACCGGCACCTCACCGATCATCTTCGGCAGCGGCTACGTCACCCTCGGCACGTGGTGGCGCGTGGGCTTCGTGATGTGCGTGTTCGAGCTGCTGGTGTTTGCCACCGTGGGCATCGCGTGGTGGAAGGTCCTCGGTTACTGGTAACCGAGGACGGGTAATGCCGGCCGCTGGCCGGCAACCTCTGCTCGGGGTGCGGCAACGGGTCACGTTGCCACACCCTCAACACTACATATGATGTTGACGATGAGACGCGTCCACACTATGTTGTGTTTATCGGCTCCCCGCTTCCGCCAGGTCCGGTTCTCTCCGCATGGCACCTGGAAGCCCGCCCCTGGTCACCGCCCCGCTGCGACCGTGACCTTCCGCCCCCGCCGGGGCCCGCCTCCATGACCGCCGTTTGGACACTCAACGGTTGAAACCTGACGTATCGACCAACGGTCGATACCCACCAGCATGGAACTGCGATGAACAACGAATTCAACACCCTGCCCGCCGACGTCGTGCCGGCAGTGGAACCGACTGCCGTGGCCGGCGAAGCCCCGCTGTGGATCACCAAGGAAGGCGGCAACCGCCGCATGCCGTTCGAGCCGGCGCGCCTGGAGCGCAGCCTGCGCGCGGTGCATGCCGAGTTCCCGGCGCTGGACCTGGCCGACTATCTGCGCGCAGTGCTGGCCCTGATCACCCGCCGCGCCCAGCTCAGCGCCGACGACCTGGTCGACCTGCTGGTGCGCGAGGCCGAATCCCGCATCGACCTGGTCGCACCCGACTGGGAGCACTTCGCCGCGAGACTGTATCTGCGCCGCCTGTACAAGCGCGCCAGCAAGAACCGCTTCTATGACGCCACCCTGCGCTACGGTTCCTACGTGGGTCTGCAGGAAAGCCTGGCCGACCGCAATGTCTATTCCATCGACATCCTCAAGGCCTATTCCAAGGAAGAACTGGAGGAAGCCGGGCGCATGATCGACCCGGAGCGCGACAAGTTGTTCGCCTACAACGGGCTGTACCTGCTGGCCACCCGTTACCTCGCCACCGACCACTCGCGCGGCGTGTTCGAGCTGCCACAGGAACGCTGGCTGACCATCGCGCTGTACCTGATGCAGCACGAGCACCTGCACGGCGAGCGCTCGCGCCGCCGGCGCATGTTGCTGGTGCGCGAGGCGTACTGGGCGCTGTCCAACCTGTACATGACCGTGGCCACACCAACCCTGGCCAACGCCGGCAAGACCGGTGGGCAGCTGTCGTCCTGCTTCATCGACACCGTGGATGACAGCCTGCAGGGCATCTACGATTCCAACACCGACATCGCCCGCGTGTCCAAGCACGGCGGTGGCGTTGGCGCGTACCTGGGCTATGTGCGCTCGGCCGGCGCGCCGATCCGCGGCGTTGCCAACTCGTCCGGCGGCGTGGTGCCGTGGATCAAACAGCTCAACAACACGGCGGTCAGCGTCGACCAGCTGGGCCAGCGCAAGGGAGCCATTGCGGTCTATCTGGACATCTGGCATCGCGACATCGAGGCCTTCCTCGATCTGCGCCTGAACAACGGCGACCAGCGCCTGCGTGCGCACGACGTGTTCACCTCGGTATGCCTGCCCGACCTCTTCATGGAAGCGGTGGAACGGCGCGGCGACTGGTACCTGTTCGACCCGCATGAAGTGCACCGCATCAAGGGCTGGTACCTGCAGGACTTCCATGACGAGCAGCGCGGCCAGGGCAGCTTCCGCACCCGCTATGCCGAGGTGGTGGCCGACGAACGGATCAGCCGGCGCACGGTGAAAGCGATCGACCTGTTCAAGCGGATCATGGTCAGCCAGCTGGAAACCGGCAATCCCTTCATGTTCTACCGCGATGAAGTGAACCGGAAGAACCCGAACAAGCACGCCGGCAACATCTATTCCAGCAATCTGTGCACCGAGATCCTGCAGAACATGAGCCCGACCCGGCTGATGCAGGAAATGATCAGCGGTGACCAGATCGTCACCACCCGCCAGGCCGGCGACTTCGTGGTCTGCAATCTGTCCTCGATCAACCTCGGCCGTGCGGTCACCGCTGCGCCGGACCTGCTGGACCACGACGTGCTGGAGCGGCTGGTCAGCGTGCAGGTGCGCATGCTCGACAACGTGATCGACCTGAACCAGCTGCCGGTACCGCAGGCCACCATCACCAACCGCAAGTACCGCGCCATCGGCCTGGGCACGTTCGGCTGGCATCACCTGCTGGCGCAGCAGCAGATCGCCTGGGATGACCCGCGTGCCGAGGATTACGCCGACGCCCTGTATGAACGGATCAACTTCCTGGCGATCCGCGCCAGCCTGCAGCTGGCCCAGGAAAAGGGCCGCTACAGCGCCTTCCTGGGCAGCGAGTGGCACAACGGCGAGTACTTCCGTGCGCGTGGCTACACCAGTCCCGCCTGGCAGGAACTGGCCGCGCAGGTGGGCGTGCACGGGCTGCGCAACGGCTGGCTGATGGCGGTGGCCCCGAACATGAGCACCGCGCAGATTGCCGGCTCGACCGCGTCCATCGACCCGGTGTATGGCGCGTTCTACTACGAGGAAAAGAAGGACTTCCGCCGCCCGGTGGCCGCACCGGGGTTGTCGCTGGAGACCTACCCCTACTACGAGAAAGGCGCGTACCGCTTGGACCAGTTCGCCAGCATTCGACAGAACGCGCGTAGACAGCGGCATGTGGACCAGGCGATCAGCTTCAATCTGTATGTGCCCAGCACGATCCGGGCAAGCACCTTGTTGGCGTTGCATATGAGTGCGTGGAAGGAAGGGATCAAGACCACCTATTACGTGCGGTCGAACGATATCGATATCGACGAGTGCGAATGGTGTTCGTCCTGATCACGCACCGCCTGGGCCGGCCAACGGCCGGCCCACGTAGTCCCCATTCCCCCTCAAGAACAAACCCATGGCCACCCCACTAGAACGCATCAAAATCCTTGAACCCCGCCACCCCAACCGCTCCACCGGCATCATCAATGGCCGCACCAACGGCATCCTGAACTGGAACGACATTCCCTACCCGTCCTTCTACCGGGCCTACAAGGAACTCTCGACCAACTTCTGGATTCCCGACGAAGTGGACATGAAGGGCGACGCGCGCCAGTACGGCGAGCTCTCGGCCCGGGAAAAGAACGCCTACGATTCCATCATCGGCCTGCTGGCCACGCTGGACTCGCCGCAGACCCGCTTCATCTACAACGTGGCCGAGTACATCACCGACCCGGCCGCGCATGCCAATGCCGCGATCATCGGCCAGCAGGAAGTGATCCACAACGAAAGCTACAGCTACGTACTGGCCTCCATCGCCGGGCTGGCCGACCAGAACCGCGTATTCGAGCTGGCCCGCAACCACCCCACCATCCTGGCCCGCAATGCGCCGATCATGGAATCGTATGACGACTTCATGCGCGAGAAGACCGCCGAAACGCTGATCCGCTCGCTGATCCAGTCGTCGATTCTGGAAGGCATCAACTTCTATTCCGGGTTTGCCTTCTTCTACAACCTGGTCCGCCAGAACCGGATGACCGGCACCGGCAAGATCATCAGCTTCATCAACCGCGACGAACTGGCGCATACCAAGTTCATCAGCGAGCTGATCCGCGCCATCATCGGCGAGAACCAGGCACTGCAGGGCGACCAGCTCACCGCCTACGTGCACGATTCCTTCGAACACGCCATTGCACTGGAAACGCGCTGGACCGGCGAGGTGCTGGATGGCATCGATGGCATCGACGTGGACGAGATGATCCGCTACGTGAAGTACCGCGCCAACAAGATGGCCGGCATGTTGGGCATCGACAAGCTGTACAGCGATGCGAATGCCAATGTGATGCCTTGGATCAAGGCGTATGCGGACAATTTCACTGAAACCAAGACCGATTTCTTTGAAATGCGCAATGCCAGTTACAAGAAGACGAATTCGGACAACGGGTTTGATGATTTGTGATCTGGCATCGCGCAGCCACGCAGGGCGTGGCTCTACGTCCGGTTCGTTTCGATGAACCGATTGCCGTGCGCCACGTTCATCCCAATGCTTGACCCGCCGTAGTGCCACGCCCTGCGTGGCAACCGCATGCAGACCTCACACCATGCACATCCTGATCGCCTTCGCCTCGCTAAGCGGCAACACCCGTGAGGTAGCCCGCCTCCTCGCCGCCCACTGCCGCGGCCGCGGCCACGCGGTCGACTGGCTGGAAGCCGACGAAGCCCCCGATTCCGCCCTCCCCATCCTGGCCCGCCCCCACGACCGCTACCTGTTCGGTGCCTGGACCGACAACGCCGGCCGCACCCCGACCGAAATGAAAGACTTCGTCGCCCTGCTGCGCGACCACTCCGGCCTGCCACCGGCCGAGCGCGTGGCCATTTTCGGCACCGGCGAAACCCAATGGGGCATGGAGTACTACTGCGGAGCCGCGCACCGGCTCGCTGGGTACTTCCACTCGCCCTATCCCGTACTGGAAATCGAGCAGATGCCGCACGGCGACGCCGACCGCCACGCCATCCAACAATGGGCCGACCAGGTTCTGGCCGCGCCCGGGAGCCCCGCCCCATGCTGACCCTGCAGGCGCACAGCGCCGCTGACTACCACGCCGCCCTGCGCGACCACCCCACCGTGCTGGTGGACTTCTACAAGGACCAGTGCCCCGGCTGCCGCATGCTGGACATGGCGCTGGCCCAGGTAGCCGGCACTCCGGCCGCCGCCGACGTGGTGCTTCTGAAGGTGAAGCTGGAAACCGTCGGCGAGGCCTTCTTCCGCGACCTCGGCCTGCGCCAGACCCCCACCCTGAGCCTGGTGCGTGACGGAAACGAAGTGCACCGCATGGCCGGCTACCACTCTCCCGCACACATCGAAGCAGCACTGACCCCGTAGAGCCGGGCTTGCCCGGCTGCTCTCGCCCGGCTGCTCTTCACGCCCGGCCCACATCACCTTGCCCATCCTGAATCTGCGGTTTCAGGGCACACACCATGCAACTTGTTGCATGGGTCCGCGGCGGCCGCGGCCGGATCATTCGCGACATCGAATGACTTCCGGTTAGAGGTTGTGAACCAACGGGGGTTGTCGTTTCACGATCCACGCTCCGGAGATTTCACAATGCGGCCTCTCTCTCAGTGCAGCCAGCGCTGTGCGCTGTTCAGCGCCATCGCGTTGTCCCTTGCCACCCTGCCCCTGCAGGTCAGCGCCGGTACCGTCACCGGCCCCGGCAACACCCACACCCTCAATCCCGGCGACCCCACCGAGTTATGGGACGTCACCGACCAGGCCGAGCTGATCATCGCCCCGGGCGGTGCCACCAGCGGCATCCAGGTCGACAACGCCACCGTGACCGGCAACGGTGCCCTGCTGGGCGGCCTGTTCGGCATCCGTCTGGCCAACACCAGCACCGGCACCCTCACCGGCGGCAGCATCACCATCACGTCTGCCGCCGGCGATGCCGGCGTGGTCGCCTCCGGCAGCACGCTGGACATCGATGGCATGACCATCACCTCAGCCGGGCGCGGCTTCAGCAGCACCGGTGCCGGCAGCGCACTCACCCTGCGCAACAGCTCAATTGCCACCGGCGGTGAAGCGCTGGAACTCGGCGACGGTGCCAGCCTGGTGCTCGACAACGTACAGGCCAGCTCCGACGGCAGCAGCGGCGCTGGCATCGCGCTCGACATCAGCGGCGGCACCGCACAGGTGAGCAACAGCACCCTCACCGGCAGCGCCAGCGGCGTGACAATGACCGGCGGCACCTTGCTGCTGGCCGACTCGCAGGTGCAGTCCACCGGCACTGCGATGACCCTGGCCGGCAGTGCTTCCGCACAGCCCACCGCCAGCGTGACCGGTGCCGGCAGCCTGATCAGCGGTGCGATCGGGGCCAGCGTGACCAACGGCTCCACCTTGAATGTTGCCGGTGCCACCGTGCGCGGCACGGGCACCGGCACCAGTGGCGGCACCGGCGCGGGTGTGTCGATGACCAATGGCAATCTGGTGCTGAGC
The DNA here is from genome assembly GCF_032103445.1 of Stenotrophomonas sp. Taxonomy (GTDB): domain Bacteria; phylum Pseudomonadota; class Gammaproteobacteria; order Xanthomonadales; family Xanthomonadaceae; genus Stenotrophomonas. The sequence goes on along the minus strand of NZ_DAMDFR010000042.1, from coordinate 24,306 downwards.
CAGGGTGCCCGTGTGGAAGGCACCCGGCATGGCATCTACTTCACCGGCTCAGCGGCGGGCAACAACAGCATCCAGATCGACGCTTCCAGCGTCACCGCCAGCGATGGCCCGGCGATCAACGCCCCGCTGGCCGGCAATGCCGACATCACGGTCAGCAACGGCTCCTCGCTGGTGGGCGGCAACGGCGTGGCGCTGCAGGTTGGCGCGAATGCAGCGGTCAATCTCGATGTCACCGGCTCGTCGATCAGCGGCGATATCGTCGGTGCCACGCTGGGGACCAACACCGCCACCGTCAATGTCACCCTGGGCGGCGGTGCCCAGCTGCAAGGGGCCATCATCAACGGCACCAACGTCGCACTCAGCGATGCCAGCTGGCAGCTCACCGCCGACAGCAACGTGCAGCAACTCGACGTCGGTAGCGGTGCGGTGGTGCAGTTCGGCGACGGCAGCGCCTTCCACACCCTGCAGGTGGCCGGCAACTACAGCGGCGACGGCGGCACGCTGCGGTTCAACACGGTGCTGGCCGGCGATGACGCGTCCTCGGACCGGCTGGTGATCGACGGTGACAGCAGCGGCCAGACCAACGTGGAAGTCAACAACGTCGGTGGCCCCGGCGCGCTGACCAGCCGTGGCATCCAGCTGGTGCAGGTGGGTGGTGCATCGAATGGCCAGTTCGATCTGATCGGCCGCGCAGTCGGCGGGCAGTACGAGTACTTCCTGTTCAAAGACGCCGGCGACGGCGACTGGTACCTGCGCTCCGAACTACCGGTGCAGCCGGATCCCTGCGACATCGACCCCACTCTGCCCGAATGCCAGGAACCGGAACCTGACCCGTGCGAGATCGACCCGAGCCTGCCCGAGTGCGAGGGACCGGTGGTTCCTGTGCTGCGTCCCGAACCGGGGGCGTACCTGGCCAATCTGCAGGCCGCTAACGGCATGTTCCGCCTCGGTTACCACCACCGTCAGGCCGGCCAGAACAGCGGCCGTGCCTGGGCCCGCGTGGACGGTTCACGCTCGGGCTTCGGGGCCAACCTGCAGCAGTTGAACGTGCGTGGCAGCAGCCAGGCGCTGAGCGTGGGCACCCAGCTGTTCGGCAACGAACACGGCAGCGGCGTGGGCGTGATGCTGGGCAGCGGCAATGCCAGCAGCACCTCCACCAGTGTGCTCACCGGCTATTACGCACGCGGCAAGGTCAAAGGCAACGCACTGGGCCTGTATGGCACCTGGCGCGGTGTCGGCAGCGATGATCCGTATGCCGGTCTGTACGTGGACGGGTCGGTGCACCGCGCCGTGTTCCGCAACGAAGTGGAAGGCAACGCGCTGGCCACCGAACGCTACGACAGCAAGGCCTGGCAGGGCGCGGTGGAAGTGGGTTACGCGGTGACGGTGCGTCAATCCGGCAACAGCCGCGTGTTCCTGGAACCGCAGCTGCAGGTGGGCTACACCCGCTGGGACGACGTGCGCCACGTCGAACGCAACGGCACCCTGGTGCACACCGCGGACGCCAGTGGTGCGTTCGGCCGCGTCGGCGTGCGGCTGTCCGGCGTGACCCGCTGGGGTGGCAGCGCCGCCGAGGTGCAGCCGTATCTGGCCGCGAACTGGCTGCGCAACGGCAGCAACCCGTATGTGCGCATGGACGACGAAGCCGTCGATGCACGCATTCCGCGCCAGCGCGGCGAGTTCAGTGCCGGGGCCAGCGTGCGCTTCCCCGGTGGCTTCGGGGCCTGGGCCGGGTTGTCGCTGCAGCAAGGTTCCGGCTACCACCAGCGCAGTGCGCAGCTCGGCCTCAGCTATCGCTGGTAACCGTCAGTTCGGGCGGACGGACAGCAACCCGATCCGCTTGAACCACCACTCCAGCGGCAGCGTCACCAACGGCGGGATTGCCGCCAGCAGCGCCAGCAGCGTGGCCCACCAGGGCCAGCGCTGGCGCAGCGCGGTCAGCACGCTGACCACCACATAGACCATGAAGGCCAGGCCATGCACCGGCCCGAAGATGCGCACGCCCAGCGTGGTGGGTTCACCGGCGTGATACTTGAAATACATGCCGACCAGCAGGCCTGCCCAGGTAAAGGCTTCAAACAGCGCCACGATGGCGAAGACACGGCCCATCGGGCTGAGCGGAGCAGAGGTTTTCAAAAGCGAACCCGGTGATCACGGCGAAGGGGCCGCCATGATAGCCGGGTTATCGCTAATGCGAACCGTTCGCTTAAATGAACATTCCGCCCGACGCTTCCACGCGCTGTGCGTTGATCCACCCGGTACGCGGCGACAACAACGCCACCGCCACTGGCCCGATGTCGTCCGGCAGACCGGCGCGGCCCAGCGCGGTGTTGCCCGCCACCATCTTGTTGATGTCCTGGTTGTCACGCACGTGGCCACCACCGAAGTCGGTTTCAATCGCGCCGGGTGCCAGCGTATTGGCACTGATCCCACGCGCGCCCAGCTCCTTGGCCAGGTAACGGCTGAACACCTCAACGCCGCCCTTCATCATCGCGTAGGCCGAACTGCCCGGCAGCGCGAAACGGGCCAGCCCGCTGGACACATTGAGAATGCGGCCGCCGTCGCTGATCAGCGGCAGCAGCGCCTGGGTCAGGAAGTACGGGCCCTTCAGATGCACCGCGACCAGATGGTCGAACTGCGCCGGCGTGGTCTCGGAGAAGCCGGCATACAGGCCTTCGCCGGCGTTGTTGAGCAGGCCCTGCAGGCCGGTGGCCCCCCACTGCTGCAGCTGCGCTTTTACGGCGGTGGCAAAGGCCTCGAAGCCGGCGCTGTCGGCCACATCCAGCGGCAGCGCGGCGGCGCGGCGGCCCAGCGCTTCAATCTGTGCCACCACCTGCTGGGCGGCATCGGCCTGGCTGCGGTAGGTGATGATCACATCGGAACCGTCGGCGGCCAGGGCCAGCGCGGCGTTGCGGCCCAGGCCGCGGCTGCCGCCGGTGATCAGGGTGATGCGGGAGGTCGTGCTCATGACGTGCTCCTTGGTTGGGGTGCGGCCAGACTATTACCCTTGCCCGGCCCCATAAATCGCGCGATCCTGATTTGACTGTCCAACCACAGCGAACAATCCATGGACCGCCTTGACCAGTTGCGCAGCTTCCTGCGGGTGGCCGAACTCGGCTCGTTCACCCGCGCCGCCGACAGCCTGGGCCTGCCCAAGGCCAGCGTGTCGCTGGCGGTACAGCGGCTGGAAGCCGAGGTAGGCGTGCAGCTGCTGCACCGGACCACACGCCGGGTGCGGCTGACCGCCGACGGCGCGCAGTACCAGCAGCGCGCCCGCGACCTGCTGGACGACATGGAAGACCTGCAGGGCATGTTCCGGCGCGAAACCGGGCAGCTGACCGGCCGCCTGCGCGTGGACATGTCCAGCGGGCTGGCCCGGCAGCTGGTGGTGCCGCATCTGCCGGATTTCCTCGGCCAGCATCCCGGTCTGGAGATCGAGCTCAGCGGCACTGACCGTCGTGTAGACCTGGTCCGCGAAGGCTTCGACTGCGTGCTGCGGGTGGGCCCGCTGGACGACAACACGCTGGTCGCCCGCCCGCTCGGCGTGATGCATATCGTCAACTGCGCCAGCCCGGCGTACATCGCCGCGCGCGGCATGCCGCAGACGCTGGGCGACCTGGCCACGCACGCACTGATCCACTACGTGGGCACGCTGGGCCAGCGCTCGCCGGGCTTTGAGTACTTCGACGGCCAGGCCTATCAAAGCCTGCCGATGGGCGGACCGATCACCGTCAACAGCGGCGAGGCCTACAGCGCGGCGGCACTGGCCGGACTGGGCATCATCCAGGTGCCACGGCTGGGCGCGCGTGCTGCGATGGCACGTGGGGATCTGGTCGAAGTACTGCCACAGTGCGTGGCCGAGCCGATGCCAGTGACCCTGCTGTATGCCCAGCGCCGGCATCTGCCGCGCCGGGTGGCCGCCTTCATGGACTGGGTGGCCGGGGTGATCCAGCCAGAGCTGGCGCGCACGGACTGACGGCAGCGCCTGTTTATACGTATTCATCCGCACTTATCGCCACTTCGTGTATCTTTGCGCCACTGAAGTTGCATGGTTGTATCCATTTATGCACGAAGACATCGACGCCCTGCCCGGCGAACGCCAGCAGGCCATCCTCGAACTGCTGCGCCAGAACGGCCGAGTGTTCTCGGCCCAGCTCGCCGTCCAGCTGGGCGTTTCCGAAGATTCCATCCGCCGCGACCTGCGCGACCTGGCCAGCCAGGGGCTGTGCCGCAAGGTCTACGGCGGTGCCCTGCCGGCTGCCCCGGACGCGCCGCCGCTGGTCGCCCGGCACGCCCAGCAGACCGTGCAGAAACAGGCACTGGCCGACGCCGCCGCCACCCAGGTGCGGCGCGGCGACGTGGTGCTGCTCGATGCCGGCTCCACCAACAGTGCCATTGCCGCGGCCCTGCCCGGGCACATGGCGCTGCGGGTGATCACCAATGCGCCCGATATCGCGATGGCCTTGATGGCCCGTCGCGGTTTCGAGGTCAGCCTGATTGGTGGCCGGCTTGATCCGCGACTGGGTGCAGCGGTCGGCGCACAGGCGCTGGAAGCCGTAGCCGCCCTGCGTGCCGACGTGTGCTTCATCGGCACCTGTGCGGTCGACGCCGAGGCCGGCTTGTGGGCGGTGGATGGCGAAGAAGCGGCGCTGAAACGAGCCCTGCTCGCCGCCAGCAGCCGCTGCATCCTGGTCGCCACCAACGACAAGCTGGGCACGCAGGCTTCGCACCGCATCGGCAGCGTCGAGCAGATCGACGTGCTGGTGGTGGAAGCCGACGCGCCCGACATCCACACCGCTGCTTTCGAACGCCGTGGCGTCGATCTGCTGCGCGCCGCCCACGTCTGAGATCCCTACTGCATGACGACAACGATGATGGCCCCCGCCCAGGCGCGCGCCGAACAACACGCCACCCGCGCCGCCTTCCTGCTGCCCGGCTTCGCCACCGCCGCCTGGGCCCCCTTGGTGCCTTACGCAAAGAGCCGTACCGGGCTGGATGAAGGCACGCTCGGCCTGGTGCTGCTGTGCCTGGGCGCAGGCTCACTGCTGGCAATGCCGATTGCCGGTGCACTGGCCGCCCGCTTTGGTTGCCGCGCCATCATGGTGATCACGCTGCTGATGGCGATGGTCGCCCTGCCCTTGCTGGCCATCGCGCCTTCACCGTGGACGCTGGGCGCGGCACTGTTCGTGTTCGGTGCCGGCGTGGGGGCCTGCGACTGCGTGATGAACATGCAGGCGGTGATCGTCGAGCGCGAAAGCGGCCGGCCGATGATGTCCAACTTCCATGCCTTCTACAGCATTGGCGGTGCCATTGGCGCGGCCGCGATCACCACGCTGCTTTCGATGCGCGTTTCGCCGTTGCTGGTGTGTGTGCTGGCCTCGACATTGATGATCGCGCTGCTGGCGGTCTCGGTACGCTGGTGGCGGCGCGACCGCGCGCCCAACGACGCCCCGATGTTCGCCGTTCCGCATGGCGTGGTGCTGGCGATCGGCGTGCTGTGTTTCGTCGCCTTCTTGGCTGAAGGCACCATGCTGGACTGGAGCGCGGTGTTCCTGCACGAAGTGCAGCAGGTACCGCAGGACCGCGCCGGCCTGGGCTTCATGTGCTTTGCCATCGCCATGACCGTCACCCGCCTGGTGGGCGACGGCGTGGTCGCCAGGCTGGGCCGGCACCGCGCGATTCTGCTCGGTGCGCTGGTCGCGGCCGTGGGTTTCGGCTTGATCACCTATGCCCCGCCGCTGCTGCCGGCACTGGCCGGCTATGTGCTGATCGGCCTGGGCTGCGCCAACATCGTGCCGGCGCTGTTCTCCATGGCCGGCAACCAGAAGGCCATGCCCGAGAGCCTGGCCATTCCGGCGATCACCACCCTGGGCTACGCCGGCGTGCTGGCCGGCCCGGCGCTGATCGGCTTCGTCGCCCAGGCCAGCAGCCTGGTGTTCGCGTTCACCGCCGTGGCGGTGGTGATGGTGCTGATCGGCATTACCTCCCGCTGGGTGCGGGTGTAATCAGCGGTGCGCCAGCGCGTAGTCGATGGCGGCGCACACCGCCGCCACCTGCGCGTCGTTGCACTGCTGCGGGGTCGCGCGCGGGCTGTCCGGGTAGACCTCGGTGGTGGTGGTGAACTTCGCGCCGGTGATGCTGGCGCACAGGCCCAGGCGCTTGAGCGGATACTCAATCACGCCCGGCGCCACCACCGGTGAACCGATGATTTCGCCCTTGTCGTCGGCCGGGGCGATGTGCGTCACCTTCTCCACTTCGGCGTTCACCGCCTGCTGGAACGCCGGCTGCGGATTTTCAGTGTCGTCCACCAGATAGAAGCCATCCGGAATGCCACTCGGCTCGAACGGCTTGCCGTCGCGCGCGGCCAGCGCCGGGCGGAATTCGGTTTCGTCGCTGTCGGTGGTTTCGTGCAGGTCGATATGCAGCACCATGCCGTCACGCAACTGCGCTACCAGCGCCATCAATGCGGCAGATTCGGCGGCCGGGCTGTTGGCGACGAAAGAGCGGTTCGGGTCGATCGCCAGCGCGTTCCAACGATTAATGCGCTCGAAGCCCCAGGGGTTCACGCACGGGGCCACGAGGATGTTGGCTTTGCCGGCGTAGTCCTTGGCGCGCTGCGCCAGGAACTGCAGCGCGCCTTCCACGCCACTGGTTTCATAGCCGTGCACGCCGCCGGTGACCAGCACGCTCGGCAGCGCCGGGTTCCAGTCGCGGCTGCGCAGGGCGAACAGGGTGTACTGGTCCGGGGCGTAGTCGAGTTCGCCGTAGGGCACGACGTCGAAGTCTTTGCCAAGTGCCTGGACTTTGCTGACCACCTCGTCGGCATAGCTGCGCTGCTTCGGCTGCCCTGCCCGCCACTGCGCTTTTTCCTCCGCGCCCCAAGCCTGGCCGGGGGTACCGATGGGGTAGAAGCGGGAAAGGGTCATGGCAGGTCTCGCAGGGATTTCAGGAGGGCAGATGATAGCGCGGCAGTATCGGATGGATGGGCGCGCGAATGCCCGAAAACCCAGAACTCGCCGCGCTCGCGATGTTTCTGGGCTGGTAGGGTCGCTCGCAAGACGACCGCCCTGAAACTGACAACACCCGGTAAGGCATCGAAATCAACGAAACGGCAACGCCGACCGTTGGCCGATGATCAGAAAACTCTGACACCGATGTAGGAAAACCACGCGTCGCGCTCCCAATTCCCAACTTTGCCAAATTTGGCAACTTCCACCCATTGACGCCGCCCTCACGATTCGTTCATAAACGCAATCTGCATTGCGCACACGCGCTACAGGGGTTCCACACCTGCTGACGTCTTCTTTGGCTGCCATCCGGTGGCCCGGCGACCTGCGGCCGGTTGAAAACACCCCCTGCAGCGATGCGCCGCACCGGACTGCATCCAAGGGATTGAGTAATGCGAATGAACGCTGCCGATCGGATCGCCGGGCAACCTGCCTGGAGCCGCGCCCTTCATCTGCTGACCGCCGTCAGCCTGTTGCTGCCGCTGGCGGCACACGCCCAGATCGTGCCCACCTGGCGCGAGGAGTACGACAAGCGGCTGAAGTACGGCGACCTGGTAGAACCCATGAAAGGCGAGATCTTCGGCGAGAAGGTCAACCTCTATGACGGCTCGGTCAGCCTCAGCGCCACCGATATCACCGTGCCGGGAAACAATGGCCTCGCTGTCTCGCTTGGCCGCAGCCTGGCGGACTTCTCCGGCGACGTGACCGAGAACCAGTTCGCCAACTGGTCGTTGGACGTGCCGTCGTTGTCCGGCGTGTACGGCGACCTGCCGGAAACTGCGCAAGCGGGCTACTGGGCACCCGCCGCGCGCTGTTCCACCGTTACAGCGCCGCCCACGCTGAAAGTGTGGAACTACCGCAGAACCCAGCAGATTAACTTCGACCCACATACCTATTGGGACGGTGTGCGCCTCAGCTTGCCCGGCGGAAATGGTGAATCCGTGCTCGCGGGTAGCGGCGATGCCCGCCAACCAGTCCCGCAGGTGGGTCAGCCGACGCCATGGAACACCAAGGGCGGCTGGTTCTTCTCGTGCTTGGGCGCACTCAAGAGCGGCCAACCGGGCGAAGGCTTCCTTGGCCACGCACCAGACGGCAGCAAGTACTACTTCGACTGGATGGTCGTCCGCAGCAACAAATCCGCGTCGTTGCAACCCTACGACGTCAACACACATGCCACGCTGGACCGGAAGAAGGTCTATCTCTACCCCTCCCAGATCGTGGACCGGTTCGGCAACTGGGTCCGCTACCAGTGGAATGACGGTCGCCTCGAAAGCATCACCTCCAGCGATGGGCGCAGCATCACCCTGACCTTTGATGCACAAGGTCGCATTGCCTCCGCCTCAACTGCCGGCCGCAGCTGGACCTATGGCTACTCCGAATACGGACAATTGCAGTCGGTCACACTGCCGGACGGCACGGCCTGGACCTACAACCTGCCCAGCGTCACGGTGACCCACAAGCGCCCCGAATACACAGGCCAGGATCCGTCTGCGTACATGGACAATCCCGAGGTCTGCGCCAAGGTCAACAAGATCGTAGAGACCGAGGTGGCGGTCAGCATCGGACACCCGTCGGGTGCCACCGGCACCTTCGCGTTCCGCCCGTTCCGCCACGGCCGCAAGAACGTGCCCTTCGACTGCCAAACCTCAGGTGATGAAGGTCTGATCGCCGACGGCTGGAACATGTCGCCCGTCTATCGCGATGCGATGTCGCTGGTTACCAAGACCATCAGTGGCCCCGGCATGCCCACCGCGCAGTGGACGTACCAGTACGCCAACCTGGGTGGCCGCTACGACCGCGACCTGACCCAGGCCACTGCGCCGCTGTTCCCGGTTGGTCAGTCAGAACCGAAGATCACCATCGAAACCCTGCCCGATGGCGTGATCAAAACCTACGAGTTCGGCAAGGAAGTGGCCTACAACGACGGCATGCTGCTCGGCACCACAACCAGCAGCGGCGGCACCGTGGTGCGCGTCGACCGTAACAACTACTACCCCGACGCGCAGCTGCCCAGCGCGCCGTTCCCGCAGGCCGCCGGCCGCAACCTGAAGTACGGAGCCACCGAACTGGGCGAGCACCTCAACCGCCCGGTGCAGAGCACCACTGTCCAGCAGGACGGCGTGTTGTTCACCCGTCAGGTGCAGACGTTTGATTCGTCCATCCGCGAAGTCGCCGTGGTGGAGTCCAACAACGCCGGCTTCAGCCGCAGCAGCAGCACCGATTACTACGACAACCCGCAGCTGTGGGTGCGCGGGCAGACCGCCCGCAGCGTCGTCAATGGCATCGAGCAGTCCCGCACGGAGTTCGACGGCAACACCGCCCAGCCGCTACGCGCCTACAGCTTCGGCAAGCTGGCCCAGCAGGTCAGCTACGCCGCCGATGGCACCGTCGCCACGGTCACCGATGGACGCGGCAACACCAGCCACCTCTCCGCCTGGAAGCGCGGCGTTCCGCAGCAGCTGCGACTGCCCCCAACGCCCGAAGCACCCAACGGTGCCACCCGCCAGGTAGAGGTGGACGAAAACGGCTGGATCACCGCGCTCACCAACGAAGTCGGTGCAACCACCCGCTACACCTATGACAGCATGGGCCGGCTGCGCACGCAGCAGTTCCCCACGGGCGACAGCGTGGCCTGGAACGGAGCCACGCTGGACCTGCAGCGCCTGGGCGCTGCCCAGTACGGCGTGCCTGCCGGTGCCTGGAAACACTCGCGCACCTTGGGTGGGCTGCGTACCGATACCTACCTGGACGCCATGTTCCGTCCGGTGCTGGTCACCCAAAACCTCAACAACGCCTTGGACAGCGCCACCGTCACCCGCTACGACAGCAGCGGCAAGACCGTGTTCGCCTCCTACCCAACCCGCCAGCTGAGCGACATCAATCAATCCCTGGCAGGCACCACCACCCAGTACGACGCACTGGGCCGCCCCAGTATCGTGCGCCAGACCTCGGAGCTGGGCGACCTGGTCAGCAGCACCGAGTACCTGGGCAACCTCACGGTGCGCAGCACCAACCCGCGCGGGCAGGCCACCACTACCCGGCACCAGACCTACGACCAACCCACCTACGAGATGCCGCTGACCATCCAGCATCCCGAAGGCGTGGTCACCGAGATCCAGCGCGACAGCCTGGGCAAGCCGCTGGCCATCACCCGCCGCAGTGGCGACGGCAGCCAGTCGCTGACCCGACGCTACGTGTATGACGGCTACCAGCAGCTGTGCAAAACCATCGAGCCGGAAACCGGTGCCACCCTGCAGGACTACGACGCCGCCGGCAACGTGGTGTGGTCCGCGGCAGGCACCCCCCTGACCAGCACCACCGCCTGCAATCAGGCCGAAGGCCTGGCCAGCGGCCGGGCCGTACAGCGCAGCTACGACGCATTGAACCGCCTGCAGCAGCTGGCCTTCCCGGACAACCGTGGCAACCAGAGCTGGAGCTACACCGCCGACGGCCTGCCGGCGGAGATCAGCACCACCAACGACCCGGCCACCCTGCCGGTGGTGAACCGCTACCAGTACAACCTGCGCCGCTTGCTCACCGCAGAAACCCTGCAGCACAGCCAGTTGGGCACGGTGAGCTTCGGCTACAGCTATGACGGCAACGGCAACCTTGCCGGGCAGACCTACCCTGGCGGTGCCAGCGTGGCCTACCAGCCCGATCCCGCCGGCCGCGCCACAGCCGTCGGCAGCTACGCCCAACAGGCCAGCTACTACGCCAACGGGGCGCTGGCCGGCTTCGTGTACGGCAACGGCATAGCGCACAGCATGACCCAGAACGCACGTGGCCTGCCCGAGCGCAGCCGCGATGCCGGGGCCGGCGGTGCCGTGCATGACGACAGCTACGACTACGATGCCGCCGGCAATGTGCTGGCGATCTCCGACGGTCTGCCCGGTGCGCCCGGCAACCGCGACATGAGCTATGACGGCCTGGACCGCCTGCGCGCGGTCACCGCGGCCAGCTTCGGCAACGCACTGTACGAGTACGACGCGCTGGACAACCTGCGCCGCGCCAAGGTGGGGAGCCGCGACCGCACCCATTACTTCGACCCGTCCAACCGGCTGGTCAACGTGATGGATACCGGTACCGGGGCCACCGTGACCGGCCTGAACTACGACGTGCAGGGCAACCTGTCCGTACGCAACGGCCAGGCCTTCAGCTTCGACTACGGCAACCGCCTGCGCGAAGTAGCCAGTGCCGAGCGTTACGAATATGACGCACACGGCCGCCGGGTGAAATCGCTGGGCGCAGACGGTGCCATCTATTCGTTCTACGACAACGGCGGCGTGCTTCGTTACCAGCGTAACGAACGCACCGGCAAGAAGACGAATTACATGTATCTTTCCGGCAGCCTGGTGGCCCGCGTCAACGACGCGGCGGCACCCAGCGTGCCGGCGCTCAGCGCGCCCGGCTACATCACCCAGGGCAACGTGACCTTGACCTGGACAGCAGCCGGTGCCGCCAACCGCTATGAACTGCAGCAGTTGAGCGGCGGCAACTGGGTTGGGCTGTATAACGGAACCGCCCTCACCTACGTGGCCAGCAATCTGCTGACCGGCAGCTATCAGTTCCGTGTGCGCGGCTGCCGCGAGGTCTGTGGCGACTGGAGCAACATCGCCGCCGTGGCCGTGGAACTGCCTCCCAGCGGCGTGCCGGCGGTGACCACCCCGGCCACCGCCTACAACGGCAGCTATACCGTCAGCTGGACCGCATCCGACGGCGTGGCCACCTATGAACTGCAGGAAAGCGCGAACGGTGGTGCCTGGACCCTGCTCCAGAACACGGCCGCCCGTTCGCTGGCCATCAGCGGCAAGCCCGCCGGCAGCTACGGTTACCGTGTGCGGGCCTGCAATCCGGTGGGCTGCACCGGCTATAGCGCGACCGCCACTACCGCTGTGGTGTACCCGCCAGCGGGTGCCCCCAGCCTGAGCGCACCGGCGCGAGTCGGCCCAGGCAGCATCGGCATCGGCTGGAGTGCCATCGCCGGCGCAACCCGCTACACCCTTCAGGAAAGCGCCAACGGCGCAGCCTGGGTGACCCTGTTCGACGGCAACGCCACCTCCTACGCCACCCCGGCACGCGGCGTGGGCAGTTACGCCTATCGCGTGGCGGCCTGTAACGGTGCGGGCTGCAGTGGCTGGTCTGGCAATGGCAACGTCACCGTCGTTGGTGCACCGACGCTGGAGCCGGTCATCAGCGCGCCTGGACTGGTAAACGTCACCGACTACGCCTTCAGCTGGAGCACCCCGGCCAACACCGAGTACTTCATCCTGCAGGAAAGCGCCAACGGTGCTGGCTGGGTCACGCTGCTGGCCGATGGCCGCACGTCGGTCGGACTCGGCCGCGGCAATGGCAGCTACGCGTACCGCGTGCAAGCCTGTAACTTTGTTGGCTGCGGTCCTTGGTCGGGCATTGCCACCGTCACGGTTTCACTGCCGCCGCCGGTGCCGACGATCTATGTGGCCAACTGGCTGACTACCACCACTGCGCCGTATCGGGTCTCCTGCGACGTTGGCTGGTACCCGACTGCGACCGCCACGGAGTACCACCTTGAACCCGACACGGGCGGTCGACGCCTGTATACCGGCCCCAAGTCCTATGTTGCGTCAAACACCAACGCGTATTGCTCGGCGCGATTGAGGGTGCGCGCCTGCAACGCCGGGGGGTGCTCTGACTGGTCCCCCATCTACACCGCGACCCGTGGCGTCTACGAGGCCAACTGATGAACGCGATCAAGAACATGAGCATTTTGATGCGCGGGTTGCTGGCGCTGGTACTGGCGGCAGGGATGCTGTCGGCGGCCCAGGCTGCAGAGACCGTGGAGTACATCCACACCGACGCGCTGGGATCGCCGGTCGCGGTGACCGATGCCAATGGCGTGGTGATCGAGCGGACCGTCTACGAGCCGTATGGGGCGGTGGTGGGTGGCCAGGTCAAGGATGGGCCGGGGTATACCGGGCATGTGTCTGACTCGGCTACTGGGCTGACTTACATGCAGCAGCGGTATATGGATCCTGAGGTTGGCTCGTTCTTGAGCGTGGATCCGGTAACCGCCTATGCAGAACCGTCGACGCAGTTCAATAGGTTCAGGTACGGCAACGGCAACCCTTACCGCTTCAAAGACCCCAATGGTCGCCAGAGCATTTCTGTTGTTTACGCCAATCCGAGCAGTCCAACTCTGTCAGAGCTCAAGACTGAGCGAATTGGTCGGGAGGTAGTGAGCCTCACAGCGCGAGGCGTTCGAGCAGGCGGAAGTCCGGCCGAGATTGGAAACCTGAAGAACTGGAAGGTTAAGATCGATACCACAGCAGCTGCGGCTCCGGCCACAGGCGCGGCAGGAGAAACGACAGCAAAGATCGTAGACGGCAAGATAGATCAAGTTCAGACTACGCTGAGCAATAAGATTCAAGCGCTTGAGTCACCAGGCGACCTAAAAATGAATGGGGGCTTAGTCGCTCAAGGCGGAGAGACTGCGAAGGCCGCCTTTGGAGTCCACGAATTTGCTGGTCACGGCAACGCAGAGAATCTGAAAATGGACTCCGTTGAAGGTGCCGAGAACATGGCAAGTGATCGCGCCGTGGAGATACTATCGAAAGACGCAGAACTATTGGTCAAACCAAGGATCGAAAGATGACGTTTCCCATCTCTCTCGTGGCGCTCTTTGCAGTAGCGAATGCGAGCACTGCCCCGCCCACCCAAGTCGCTACCGAAGGCGCATATCGATATGAAAGTGTTTCAGCCCTCTCCTTCGAAACCTCTGTGATCACAATCGACATCAACAACAAGCTACTAGTTTACCCCGCAACATTGACTGAACTTGAGTCTTGCCCCGCAGGGCGCAGCAGATGCTTCAAGACAACGCGAATGAGTTTTTGCTCACCAACCGAGGATGAGATACGAACCAAAGAATGGAATTGCGGGGATGATGACCTTGAGTTCAAGCTAACAGGGGAGCGCACGTTACGCATACTTGGCGACGAGGTCCGCACTCTGGTTGTTGCACGCCATGGCACCGAGTACTTCTATAATCCTGAGCGCGGCGTGGTGATGTTTAGGTTCGTCAATCAGCCAATCACCGAGGTCTACTGGTCGGTAGACGAATACGGATTTGGATCCAACCGCCCTGAAGCATCGAAGTAAAAACCCCAATCGGCAGAGATGAAATGCAACTTGCGCCCAAGTCTCCTGAGGCCCATTTCACTCTCAAAGTTAAGTGAATGGCATATGCACGATTGGACTGGCATGGCTGCACACGAGAAGCTTCTTGCCAAACTCTGTAGAATCTTTGGAACGCTGACTTGCGACCCATCAAACAGGTAGTACCGAGAGATCTCCAACGCGTTCCACCACATTGACCCGGAGGTCAGACAAAGAGCGATCTTTGCTGGCGGCCTGTAACGGTGCCGGCTGCAGTGGCTGGTCTGGCAATGGCAACGTCACCGTCGTTGTTGCACCGACGCTGGAGCCAGTGATCAGCGCGCCTGGCCTGGTGAACGTCGCCGACTACGCCTTCAGCTGGAGCAACCCGGCCAACACCGAGTACTTCATCCTGCAGGAAAGCGCCAACGGTGCTGGCTGGGTCACGCTGCTGGCCGATGGCCGCACGTCGGTCGGACTCAGCCGCGGCAATGGCAGCTACGGCTACCGCGTGCAGGCCTGTAACTTTGTTGGCTGTGGTCCCTGGTCGGGCATTGCCACCGTCAACGTGGTGCTGCCGCCGCCGATGCCCACGATCAACGTTGCCAACTGACTGACCACCAAAAGGGCACCCTACCAGGTGTGGTGTGACGCAGGGTGGACACCGATAGCGGGCGCTACGGAGTACCAGCTGGAAACCGATGTAGGCGGCAAGCATCTCTACACCGGCCCCAAGACCTACGTCTCCGCCGCAGGCAATGCGTATTGCGGCTCGCCCATACGCGTGCGCGCATGTAATGCCGGCGGATGCTCGGCATGGTCTCCGCTGTACACCCCGGCCCGTGGCATCTACGAGACCGACTGATGAACAAGATCATGGGTAAGAGCATGTTGATGCGCGGGTTCCTGGCGCTGCTTCTGACGGCGGGGATGCTGTCGGCGGCCCAGGCAGCCGAGACCGTGGAGTACATCCACACCGATGCGCTGGGCTCGCCGGTCGCGGTGACCGATGCCAATGGCGTGGTGATTGAGCGGACTGTCTACGAGCCGTATGGCGCGGTGGTCGGTGGCCAGGTCAAGGACGGGCCGGGGTATACCGGGCATGTGTCGGACTCGGCTACTGGGCTGAGTTACATGCAGCAGCGGTATATGGATCCTGAGGTTGGCTCATTCTTGAGCGTGGATCCGGTAACGGCGCACGGAGAGAATGCTCGCCAGTTCAATCGATACCGCTATGGGAATGGCAATCCATACGGCTTCACCGACCCAGACGGCCGCCAAGCGACAACTTCATCTCAGATGATATTCCCAATGCCGGTCCCAAGCGCCGGCGGAATCACACAGAGAAGCGAAGGCTCAGATGGAGACTCTCGTCCAGTCGGGCCCAATGGTCAACGACCCACAACCAGGCCCACCACTCGACCAACTGGGCGCGATACAGCCCGTCGGGGCCGTGACGGTCAACCCGTTGAATCATCTCCAAGCAAGGGAGACCTCCACGCTCCCGGAGACGCCCCTGATGCGACTGTGATCGTGCGCGGTGGCCAAGGCGATATGCCGGCTCCGGGTACCACGTTCTCAGGCTCACAAGGGAGTACGATCGCGGAAGCAGGGGCAGGTGTCCCGCACGGATCCATACGCCCTTCAACTGCTGGTGAGATTCGCGCAGGCGGGGGGAAGGTCGAGGTTGCGCCCGAGAACACTTCAAGCGGAAAGCTGAATGGAAACCACGTAAATGTTACCGAGGGCGCAAAGGGAGGATCCTTTGGGCCGGTCCAACAAAACCCAGTCCCCAAAGTGGACAGAATCAAATGATCAGACCTACCGGCAGCCTTCTTAAAATCGTCGAGTACAGAGATTTTTACGATGTTCCACGCAGAATTCTCGCATTGGACCAGGGCGGTGCATTCTGGATATTTGACAGCGTCTTTAACGACGAGATTGACGACTACGAAGACCACTTCACACTGTATCTTGCGGGCCAGGAGCCCGATCAAGCGAAGGCGCTGTTCGCCCAGCATTGCGAAGGTAGTTATGGACAGGCCCTACTCGACCTACCGGTTACAGAAGTCCTGTTCGATGCGACCAAGCGTGCATCCTTCGTTCTGTCATGAAAATCTACCGGCAACCTCCCACCACCTCAGGTCGAGCGCCACCGACCGTCTGCTATGGTACGACCCGCATGAAGGCAAGATCGCAGGACTCAACATGACCCAGGTACGAGTTCACTTCAAGCTGGAGCAGTTCGAAGGGTACCCACCAGAAACCAGTGAATCGGTATGGACGCAGCCAAGTAACGATGGCTTGGAGTACTTCCTGGACAACATCCCGTTCTTCATTACCGAGGCTACCCTGGGCGACCGCATCTCAGTGACCCTGGATGAGGATGGCAGGCGCTGGTATCTCCGGACCACGCGAGCATCGACCAACTCTCTGATTCGCGTCGTAGTGTTTCAAGAGCAGCATCTTCAGACTGTCCCGGCCACACTTCGTGGGCTCGGGTGTGATGTTGAGATCCTTGCATCTCGCCATCTGTTGGCCGTCAACATACCAGCTACAATAGAATTGGGTTCAGTGCAGGCCCATTTAGCGACCGCCGAGGCTGAAGGCATACTGGACTATGAAGAGCCGATACTAAGGCAATGATGTGTACGCCGAGGGCTACCCGGTCTATGCTGCGCGACACGTTTTGGTCTTCGCTCGTGCGGTTCTGCGACAGCACCGCTATGGAAAGCTGACTGGCCCTCTCCGCACGCCCCCTGTTTCAAGCCTTGAATTTGATCCTACGAAGGGGGATCGTTTCGCGAGCCCGCAGCTGCCCTTGATCCGTGATTGTGTGTCTGGACGATAGAGAGATCTGGCTCACGTGCTGCTCGGTTTCGTGGGTACATTGGGTTCAACTTCGTTCTGCTGACCGGCAGCTATCAGTTCCGTGTGCGCGGCTGCCGCGAGGTCTGTGGCGACTGGAGCAACATCGCCGCCGTGGCCGTGGAACTGCCTCCCAGCGGCGTGCCGAGCGTGACCTCCCCGGCCACCGCCTACAACGGCAGCTACACGGTCAGCTGGACCGCTTCCGACGGTGCCGCCACCTATGAACTCCAGGAAAGCGCGAACGGTGGTGCCTGGACCCTGCTCCAGAACACGGCCGCCCGCTCGCTGGCCATCAACGGCAAGCCCGCCGGCAGCTACGGGTACCGCGTACGGGCCTGCAATCCGGTCGGCTGCACAGGCTACAGCGCGACCGCCACGACCGGAGTGGTATACCCGCCAGCCGGTGCCCCCAGCCTGAGCGCACCGGCGCGAGTTGGCCCGGGCAGCATCGGCATTGGCTGGAACGCCATCGCCGGCGCAACCCGCTACACCCTGCAGGAAAGCGCGAACGGTGCGGCGTGGGTGACCCTGTTCGACGGCAACGCCACCTCCTACGCCACCCCGGCACGCGGCGTGGGCAGTTACGCCTATCGCGTGGCGGCCTGTAACGGTGCGGGCTGCAGTGGCTGGTCTGGCAATGGCAACGTCACCGTCGTTGGTGCACCGACGCTGGAGCCGGTCATCAGCGCGCCTGGACTGGTAAACGTCACCGACTACGCCTTCAGCTGGAGCACCCCGGCCAACACCGAGTACTTCATCCTGCAGGAAAGCGCCAACGGTGCTGGCTGGGTCACGCTGCTGGCCGATGGCCGCACATCGGTCGGCCTCGGCCGCGGCAATGGCAGCTACGGCTACCGCGTGCAGGCCTGCAACTTTGTTGGCTGTGGTCCCTGGTCGGGCATTGCCACCGTCACGGTCTCTCTGCCACCGCCGGTGCCGACGATCTATGTGGCCAACTGGCTGACTACCACCACTGCGCCGTATCGGGTCTCCTGCGACGTTGGCTGGTACCCGACTGCGACCGCCACGGAGTACCACCTTGAACCCGACACGGGCGGTCGACGCCTGTATACCGGCCCCAAGTCCTATGTTGCGTCAAACACCAACGCGTATTGCTCGGCGCGATTGAGGGTGCGCGCCTGCAACGCCGGGGGGTGCTCTGACTGGTCCCCCATCTACACCGCGACCCGTGGCGTCTACGAGGCCAACTGATGAACGCGATCAAGAACATGAGCATGCTGATGCGCGGGTTGCTGGCGCTGGCTCTGGCGGCAGGGATGCTGCCGGTAGCCCAGGCGGCCGAGACCGTGGAGTACATCCACACCGATGCGCTGGGCTCGCCGGTGGCGGTGACCGATGCCAATGGCGTGGTGATCGAACGGACTGTCTACGAGCCTTATGGCGCGGTGGTCGGTGGGGCGCCCAAGGATGGACCGGGGTATACCGGCCATGTGTCGGACTCGGCTAGTCGGTTGAGTTACATGCAGCAGCGGTATATGGATCCTGAGCTTGGCGCGTTCCTCTCTGTTGATCCTGTCGCTGCGCACGGACAACCCGTCGTGAGCTTTCACCGATACAGATACGGCAATAGCAGTCCCTACGGCTTCATTGATCCGGACGGGCGATCAAGCGTTAATTACTTCTATGGCGGCGAAGCCTTTGGCACTGGGGCGGACCCATTGTACGATTCGGCCGAAAGGTTCAATCTGCCAGGGATGACAACTGTCATGGGTCATTCCTGGTCAACTGGATTCAGAGACGATCGCGATTTCAAACCCGGAACTCCGATGCTGTACAGCGACATGCGCGATGACATAGCCAATGCACGAGCAAAAGCTGGCGAAAGCGGCTACATCTTTCTAGGCGGCTGCAACCTCGGCGTCCAGTCAGTCCCGGCGCGACTGGCAAAAGACTTCAATACCAGTGTGATCTCATCTGCCTGGTTTGTGCGCAGAGGCGAATCAAGTAACGGGGACATAACGTACACTGCCAATACCAAGTTGGACGGCTCAGGTGGATCACGCTGGTTTCATGTGACCGGGCCCGACGGCCGCTCAACCGGAAGGATCGGATCTATCACTATGCATGCAAATGGGAAAGCAACGTTCAAGGCTGCAGAAGCGCCTCTCGGCTCAAAGATCAAGCCATCAGTCAAGCTCGAGTTCAAGGAGGGTGACTTGTGAACGCCATGATGAAAACTGGAGCAACTGTCGCGCTTCCAATCGTACTGCTAATCGCTGCTTGCACGCCGGAAGGATCACCCCGCGGACGCTTGCCGGCTACACCTCAAGTGACTATTGAGGGCATTGACGATGAAAGAATGGATCTAACCGACTACTACCTTTCAGTGGACAAGCGATCCCTTCAAGGTGTGAGCGAGGCCGATGCCCAGAGAGCATTGGCGGGTGACGGCGCAATGGCGTATGCAATTGCGAATGAGTTTGGAGCATCTAACTACCTTACTGAGGCTCGCTTTTGGTTCCAAATAGCGGCGGAGAATGGGGACGCTCGTGGAATGCTCTACTATGCAATATACATGGATCCGATAAGCTGCCATCGTGCCAACTACTGGCGTCGCCGCGCACTGAACGGCGATCTGCCCGTTAGTAATGAAAGACGCGCTCAGATAGAACGGCGGCTACGCGAGGGTGAGTTAGAGTGCAAATCCAAACAGTGACGCAAGCAAGATGCACCTTGGCCTAATGCGGATTGGGCACGATGAGCGAGAAGCGGGAAATATCCATCAAAAGGCTTGCAGATATCTCAGAACTACCGATGTGAGCGCGGCCCTGCAACCGGCATCGCTTGGGGTCAAAGCTGGCTAAGGCCATAAGATGATTGGCGAACAAGGGAATCTAGCGCGAGGAGTGGGCCTTGACACGCCAGGGAGCCCGAATGCTCCTGTACACAAAGACCGCCGCTAAGCTCCTGTCACCATATCGCACCCATGCCGGCTACCAACAAGATGACCGACAAGTTCAACCATACGTTCGGCAACCAGACGCAGATGACGATCAACCGACTACCGAACGTAATCGCCCTTGACTACTATGATGGCCCGATCTGCGGCTTCTCCCGCGGGCTTAAAGGACTAGAACCTTTCTACTTCCACATCCTCGCCTTGGATGAAGCACAAGACGAGCGCCTGTTTCTGGTTTCAGAAATCGGGGAAGGCCGATACGCAAGCCTCGCTGCCACTCTACTCAACGTGACTCCTGACAGCTCCAAACCGATCCTGTTCCCGGACATAACTGCACTCGATCAACATGCCAAGCAGGAACTTGATCAGTTTGCTCAACATTGCAAACTCAACGCACTGGAACGAGGAATGCTCCTCCTTACCAATGACATTGATTTCAGGAGTGGGGCCCTCTTCCCGTCGAACAGCGACGTTCAATCAAGAGCTGCAATTGTGCTCGCCAGTCGAAGTCCCGATGACTTGGCAATCTGGAGGAATGAGCTCCAGCGCACACGTTCATCACCCGCCTTGTTCATTGCAAAGCACGCCTACTCCGGCGAGAGTGATGGTGTACTGCTGGCAGGTCTCGCGGACGATCAGCATGAAACAGTGGACTACCTCTTGTTTCAAAAGTCGATAGACCCTAGTGCGCAGGACCTGAAGCTGGGGCATGACCAGGTTCATGTCACTCTAAATGGAAGAACTACTTCATGCCACGGAGGGATTAAGTGCATCCGCCTTGCATCGAATGAGCTTCAGATCCAGGTTGATGCGAGCACAGCAGAGGTACTGGGCACGGCGCAAGAATTTGTTGTTAGCTTTCACCACCGTCTGGAGGGTCTTGAGGCGTTCTCAGCGATGCTTCGGGGAATGCTTGAATCGTTCGTAGATAGCCGACGCCAAGCTCCACTTGAACTCAGATAGATCAACTATGCATGACTGGACACTCGTATCGGCACACGTCGATTGGATCAACAAGCTTGCTGAGTTCAAGTTGTTGGATGATACATCCGTCGAGCGGGTACTCCGCCTCGAGGCGATAGAAACGGTGACGTTGGACTGCAGAGAGCATTGGGGGCCGAGCAACTCTGTGAACAACATCGTGTTTGTAGAGGATGAAAGCCTGAACGAGCTGACGGCAACGATTGAAATACAATCTGGAGGAAAATTGGTAGTTACAGCGAGCTTATCTTCCAACATCGGTCTTCCTCAACGCGCCCGGCTGCCAACTTCAAAGATTGGATGATTCGAACAACGATACTAGCAGATCTCTTGGAGTTGACGACCATGGCCATCTGATCAACATCGAACTCAGATGGTGAACTGCACCGACAGCCATACTCACGGACAGAGCGACAACTTATGACTGAGGTAAAGATCAACTTCAGACTTGCTCAAGTCGACGGCTATCCGCCAGTTACGACCGAGTCAATGTGGGCACAGACAACCGAAACCGTTAATGAGCATGTCATTGACAACATTCCGTTCTTCTTCCCATTTGCAACCCTTGGCGATTGAATCACGTCACGTGTCGACGAGCACGGCACTCTCTGGTACGAATCAACGGTTGAACCGTCAGACAACTCACTGGTTCGCGTAGTGCTGTTTTTCGCGGGCAAGCTGGATGAGGTGAGGGCTGCCCTACGTGAACGCGGCTGCGAGGTTGAGACGATGGAATCCTATAGACTTCTTGCAGTGAACATTGCCAAAGATGCCCGACTTGTCGACGTGCAGGAATACCTGTCAATGATGGCAGCTCAAGATGTCCTGGACTATGAGGAAGCGATACTTCGGCAGTAGCACTTGGATTCGAGTCCAGCAGCGATGAAGCTGAATTTCACCCCGACTGACCCCGCGGCCCACCTCCGTTTCTGCAACGCGCAAACCAGGGTTTCGTAGCGCGCTATGGACGGAGGAAGCAAGCGAAAAGGCCCACTGATTGCAGATTATATCCAACCCAGGATGATCAAGTTAAATAGAAGGCCATTACCAGAAGCTGCAGTAAACGACCCCAATTCCGTAGAGATGTTGACGGTGTGGATCGCCGAGGGAGAACTTCACTGCTCCATCAAGATTGGCATGTACACCAGCATGGGAATGAATGAAGTCGCTGCATGGGGGAGGATCCTTGCTGACACTGCGAGACACATTGGCAATGCGCTGGAAGAGAAACAGGGATTGGACGCTCGCGAAGCCGTCCTTCGCATAAGTCGCTCTTTCTACGACGAGCTTGCGCTACCCACGACCTCCGCACAAGGCAAGTTCATCAAGAAGAACTGACACCTCAAGGCGCAACGATGATCCAGATCCCAACTCGCCAGAATTTCACGATCATCGAGTATCGCGGCTTCCACGATGTCCCTCGATTTGTTCTGGCGAAAGACGAGTCGGGCACGTATTGGGTGCTTGCAAGCCCCTTCGACGATACCACTGAGGAGTACTCCGAGAGCTACACGATCTTTGAAGCTGGGCAAGACGAGAACTGCGCCCGCACCGTCCTATACAAGCATTGCAGCGGCGAAACCGCAGAGCCGACCTGTACTCTTCCGGTTACAAGAATTGAGTTTGACGCTACGAAGCGCGCTTCGTTCCGCTTAGCAGAACTTACCCCGAGCCAATCATTGAAGTGAACAAACATCCATCCCTCATCGATCGTACGTTGATCGTTCCTGACGGACGCTCCACTCAATTGACGTCTCGCGCACGCTCCAACAGCTCCAGCTCCGGGCGCGCCAGCTCCCAATCTTCGTCCTTCTCCATCCAGAAGCTCCATTCCCGTGAATGTTCGCCCGACGAAATCAGCCCCTGAAGAGCTGAATTTGCCATCTCCGGATCAGCGACACGACAGAGAATGACTCTCTCTCCGAGTGCAGTGACGCGCGCGAGAAAGATCGCATTCTGGTCATCTGAGACAGATGCAAATATCTCGTCACCAAGGACATCAATCACCTGTTGCTCATCATTGGTGGGCATCTGGTTGTCACCAAGGTACACACACTCAATCGTGACTCGTAGATGCCATGGATACCCTGCCCGCCCCGAATAGCGCCGCAGCGCAGTATTGACTACTACGACCGCCGGCTTGCCGCTAATGGATGTTTGAACCAAAGTGTAGTATGGCGTTGGCGGCGCAGGGGGCATCCAATGACCTCACAATGAGATACAGGTAGTCTACCCTGCGCCGGTGCCATGAATTGCCTACTGGAACCGGCCGCAACTTCGCGGGTACTTTCTCGATCAGGCCTCCGTGTGGGAGGACCGGCCGTTGTCCTAGGCTTGATTGGGAGAGTTCTCACCGCTGTCGGATGAGTGAACGGTAGGCACATGCGGACCATAGGGATGGCCAGATGAATAAGTCGGTTGATCTATTTTTTGACTCGGCAAGGGTAACCTCCGGCCTGTCCGCAGCGGCACTGTGTGCGCTGGTATGTAGCTTTGTCCTGATCGCCATCATTGGCGGCAGCACAACGACGATGGAACTTGAATTCGCCGTGGCCTCCCTGATGGGTGTGTTCCTGATCGCCTCAATTTCCGGAATGATCGGCGCGACGGTCGGGGTTGTTCGCAATCGGCGTCAGCTGGCGGCTGACCGGAGCCGCGTCGGCGTGCTGGGAGACGCCTAAATTGGAAGCTGATGATGAGAACGCTGTTTCGCACAATCACAGCAGCATCGCTGGCTCTGGCGGTCAGCTTCGGATCCATGTCATCCCAACGGAGTGACAGCGCCGCGGAGCCCGACGCCTGCCGGTCAGTGGTCAAGCACTACATCGAGGAGACCCGGGGGTGGGCGGTATCCCAGTACACCGTCAAGGAAGAGGCGGTTGAGGTTGGCCTGCCGGGGTACGAGGTGATGTTTCTGGACGACCTGACGGTGCCGCCACCCAAAGAACTGCTGTCATTTCATGTCGATCTGGACCCAGCATGCACGCGTGTTGTCCGCGAGCTCGGCTACCAGTAGGGCTGTTCTGGAACTTAGAGGAGGGACATGCGGCACATGAGAAGGCAACAGCATTGGTGTTCCGGACTCACCCGCACGCGAATCCTGCTTGCCGCTTCGGCAATAGGAATTGCTCTTTCCGTCAGCTCCTGCAAGAGCTCGCCGAACTGCAATTATGATGTCGTCAACCACAGCCCACACAGCGGCTTTGCGCAGCGATTCGAGGTTGACGCAATTCGCGCGCTTGTCGAAGAGGGCGTAACTGACGGCGCAACGGTGGAGCTTCATGTAATGCAGGTATGGGTTGAGCTTCCGAAGCCAGATGTTCGACGATTGAGAGTCTCCGGTAATCCCCCCTCAGAATAGAAGCAGCCATAAGTGGAATTTTCTCGTAATCT
>NZ_DAMDFR010000041.1:0-34863 GCF_032103445.1 Stenotrophomonas sp. | reverse complement strand
TGCCGCGCCCGCCGCGCCGGCGCCGGCAGCGGCTCCCGCCCCGGCTCCCGCCCCGTCTGCTCCCGCTGCTCCGGCAGCCAGCGCATCGGGCGAAGGCTCCCCGGCCCCGAGCGGTGGCCAGGACGGCGGCGAAGGTGGCCAGCAGCGTCACCAGAACCAGAATCAGAACGCACAGGGCGGGCAGAACCAGAACCCGTACCAGCAGGGACAGGGTCAGGGCAACCGCCGCGACCGCTTCCGCAACCGCCGCGACCGTGACCGCAACCGCAACGACCGTTTCCGCGACGACGGCATGCCGCAGGACAACGGCGAGCAGCAGGCCTTCGTGCCGCGCCAGCAGCCGCAGGTGCCGGAAGGCTTCCCGGTGTACTCGCTGAGCGACCTCAAGCGCATGCCGGCCCAGAAGCTGCTGGAAATTGCCGAGCAGCTGCAGATCTCCGAAGGCGTCGCCCGCGCCCGCAAGCAGGACGTGATCTTCGCGCTGCTGAAGGTGCTGACCCGTCATGGTGACGGCGTGGCCGCTGACGGCGTGCTGGAAATCCTGCCGGACGGCTTCGGCTTCCTGCGTGCGGCCGAGGCCAGCTACCTGGCCGGTCCGGATGACACCTACATCTCGCCGAGCCAGATCCGCCGCTTCAACCTGCGCACCGGCGACCACCTGTCCGGCCGCATCCGCTTCCCGAAGGACGGCGAGCGCTACTTCGCGCTGTCGATCGTGGACACCATCAACGGTGAGCCGCTGGAAGCGTCGAAGAACAAGGTGCTGTTCGAGAACCTGACCCCGCTGTTCCCGCGCAAGCGCTTCACCCTGGAACGCGGCAACGGCTCGTCGGAAGACATCACCGGCCGCATCCTCGACCTGATGGCCCCGCAGGGCAAAGGTCAGCGTGCGCTGATCGTGTCGCCCCCGAAGGCCGGTAAGACGATGATGATGCAGCAGATCGCCACGGCGATCACGACCAATCATCCGGAAGTGCACATGATCGTGCTGCTGATCGATGAGCGCCCGGAAGAAGTGACCGAAATGCAGCGCACGGTGCGCGGCGAAGTGATCAGCTCGACCTTCGACGAACCGGCCGCGCGCCACGTGCAGGTGGCCGAAATGGTCATCGAGCGCGCCAAGCGCCTGGTGGAACACAAGAAGGACGTGGTGATCCTGCTCGACTCGATCACCCGTCTGGCGCGCGCCTACAACAACGTGGTGCCGAGCTCGGGCAAGGTGCTGACCGGTGGTGTGGACGCCAATGCGCTGCACCGTCCGAAGCGCTTCTTCGGTGCGGCACGTAACGTGGAAGAAGGCGGCAGCCTGACCATCATCGCCACGGCGCTGGTCGATACCGGCAGCAAGATGGACGAAGTGATCTACGAAGAATTCAAGGGCACCGGCAACAGCGAAGTGCACCTGAACCGTCGCATCACCGAAAAGCGCGTGTACCCGGCGATCGACATCAACCGTTCGGGCACGCGTCGCGAAGACCTGCTGATCGAGCCGGAGCTGCTGCAGAAGATCTGGATCCTGCGCAAGCTGCTGCATCCGATGGACGAAATCGCGGCGATGGAATTCCTGCTGGACAAGATGAAGAACACCAAGTCCAACGACGAGTTCTTCGGTTCGATGAAGCGCTGATCGCCTGCTTCATCGCTATCGCAAAAGGCCCCGCTTCAGCGGGGCTTTTTGTTTCTGCGCGCGGATGGGGCGATTGCCGACAGGCCATCGGTGGCCGTGGAAGATCAAAGGCACGTCGGCCCGGTAGCGTCGGTCGACAGACGACGGCCGTGAAACCGCCCACGCCCGGTAACGCATGACCTCGGAGTAAGATCGGCTTTACGCGAAATTCGAATCCCTCACGGCCGCATGCGATCCCGCAACGGCCCGAATGCGGCAGGCACCACGCCCTCGTCCCGCGCCGGCATCTGCAACGGCGACACGACGTCTTCGTCGCCGGCCGCGACCTCGCGTTCGCCCACATGTGCGCCCAAACCCGCCCTCACCACCGACGACGCTGCCACCACAACCACCAGCGACACCCCGCCCAATACATGCACCACCGTCATGGCTGACCTTCCCGTGCGCGATTGAAAGGCACGATACCGGGCCGGTGCCGGGCTTCCCTTGAAGATGGTCCTAAAACGACATCGCCGGGACTTGCCCGGCGATGTGATGGATAACGGGCGTTTCAGCCGGGCAAGCCCGGCTCTACGGTCACCGGGCCGGCACGTCCGTGGTTACGGGCAGCTCACGTTGCCCTTGGCCTTGGCAGCCAGCTGCACCTGGGTGAACGCGGCGACCAGCGGCTTGTCGCCGGTCACCACGAACGGGGCTTCCACCGCGCCGAGGTCGACGCCCTGCTTGGCGAAGCAGGCCAGCGGAATGCTCACGGTGTGCTTCTGTCCGGGTGACAGTCCGGCCAGCACCGAGGTGATGTCCACCCCACCCTCGCAGCCGGTGCCGCACTGCATGGTCACCTTGACCGGCGTGGTTGGCTTGGTCTGCACCAAGACGTCGAACTGCAGCGCGCCGTTGCTGCGTGCCAGTGCGCTGAGATTGCGCCGCGAGGAACTACGGGCGATCAGCTGCGCGGGGGCGAGCCAGGTGACTTCGCGTGCGTCCTGCTGGGTGTTGATCTGCACCGTGCGCACCTGCGCGACCGGCACCGCCTGCGGCCAGCGCAGGGTGGCATTGAGGTCGTTGCCGAGCGGCTGGGTCGCACCGTTGACGGCGATGTGCAGCGAGAACGGCATGCTGTCCACGCGGTTGAAGATCGGCAGGGTGGTGACTTCGCCGCAATGGTCCGGGTTGGCTTCCGGCAGACGCGCCACCGGCGCGGCCGACGCATAGCGCAGTCCATAGCCGAGCTTGAACAGCGCCGGGCGCTTGGGATCGGGGCGGTCGATCGGAGCCGGGCACGGCACGCCGGGCCAGGGGAAGCTGAGCGTGCCGGTGAAGTCGTGCGCGGGCTTTCCGTCCTTGCCCGCCACCAGCACATCGGTGATGCCTTTGCCTTCGCTGCCCGGCAGCCATGCGGCAACGAACGCCTGCGACAGGTTGAGCAGGTCGTTGGTGTACATGGGGCGACCGGAGAAGTACACGGTGACCACCGGCTTGCCAGTGGCGGCGGCGGCCTTCAACACCGCAAGGTCCTGCGGCTGGGCACGGCTGTGGCTGACCGTATCGGACGGCAGGATGTCGCCGTTGGTTTCGGCGTACGGCGTTTCGCCAATCACGGCGAGCACCACGTCGAAGGCGCTGGCATCCACGCCGCTGGCGTCGGCGCTGAAGGTCACCTGATCCGTGCCCAGTTCGGCACGCAGTGCGCCCAGCACGGAATCGGCATTGAGGTAATCGGCATTGGTGTTTTCAGTACCCTGCCAGGTCAGCGACCAGCCGCCGGACTGGTCGCTCAGGCTGTCGGCGCTCTTGCCCACCACCAGCACGCGCGCGTCGCGGCGCAGCGGCAGGGCGTTGTTCTGGTTCTTCAGCAGCACCAGCGACTCGCGCACCGCCTCACGCGCAAGTTCACGGTGCTGCACGGCATTGGCATCGCCCGCGTAGCGGCTGTCAGACGGCTTGTGGTCGAACAGGCCGGCCCGCAGCTTCACCCGCAGGATGCGGGTCACCGCATCGTCGATGCGTGCCATCGGAATCTCGCCCTTCTCCACCTGCGCCATGGTGTTGGCAATGAACGCCTTCCAGTCGTCCGGCACCATCACCATGTCGATGCCGGCATTGATCGCCTGCGCACAGCTGTCATTGCGACAACCCGGCACCTGCGCGATGCCGTTCCAGTCAGAGACCACGAAGCCGTCGAAGCCCATCTTGTGCTTCAAGGCATCGGTGAGCAGCTCCTTGCTGCCGTGCATCTTGCCGTAGTTCACACCGCCGGCGCGGTCATTCCAGCTGTTGAACGAGGCCATCACGGTCTGCGCGCCTTCCGCCAGTGCGCCGTAGTAGCCCTGGCCGTGCACGTTGACCATCGTGGCGTGGTCAACCAGCGCCTCGCCCTGGTCGCGGCCGTTGTCGGTCGCGCCGTCGCCGATGTAGTGCTTGGCAGTGGTCACCACGTTGCCGTCGTCGTTGAAGCGCCCCTGAGCGCCCTTGACGTAGGCATGCGCGTACTCACGGATCAGTGCCGGGTCGGACGAGAAGCTTTCATAGGTGCGGCCCCAGCGCGGGTCATGGGCCACCGCCAGGGTCGGCGCGAACACCCAGTCGATGCCGGTGGCGCGGGTGGACTGTGCGGTGGCGCGGCCAATGCGCTCGATCAGGTCCGCATCACGCGCAGCCCCCAGGCCGATGTTGTGTGGAAACAGGGTGGCCCCGTACACGTTGTTGTGCCCGTGCACCGCATCGGTGCCCCAGATCACCGGGACCGGGGTGGCGGCATCGGTCTTCAGCGAGGCGGCGCGGTAGGCATCGGCCAGCTTCAGCCAGTCCGCCACCGACGCATGCTTGTTCATGCCCGGCCAGGAGCCCCCGCCGTTGAGCACCGAGCCGATGTAGTACTCACGTACCTGGTCGGGGGAGATGGTCTTGATCTCGGGCTGGGTCATCTGCCCGATCTTCTGCGCCAGGGTCATCTTCGAAAGAATGGCCTGCACCCGGCTTTCGATCGCGGGGTCCTGGGCGATCGCGCTTTTCACCTGCGGCCAATCCTGCAGTTGGCCGGCGCTGGACGGTGCGGCGGCGGCGTGGGCAGACAGGGCCAGCAGCAGGCTGGCGGCGAGAAGAGACCGGTTGACGCTGATCACGGACGAAACCTCCGGGGTTGGGCGGATGAGGCACCGCACGCTCCCCGTGACGGGCCTTCCTGACAGCGCTGTCATATAAGCGGGCCGAAGCCGTGTCAACCACAAAGCCGCCTCATCAGGTGCATCGCACCGTGGGCAAAGGGATGCGCACGCGCGTGCCCGGACGCAGCGGTCGCAACTGCTGCAACGCGTCAAGAATTTCCGCAGTACATTCCGCGCTCGTGACGTGGCAACATCCCGCCTGCATCGGCAATTCCACGATGCTTCGGGCGCTCTACCATCGGCAGCACTCTCCAGGAGATCCATCGCATCATGCGCAGTCGCATCGAGGATGTTGCCGCCGTCGCGGGCGTTTCGATCAAGACCGTGTCGCGCGTGCTCAATCATGAGCCGAACGTCCGCGCGGAAACGCGCGAGCGGGTGATGGCGGCGGTCACACGGCTGGGCTACAAGCCCAACCTGTCCGCGCGCAGCCTGGCCGGCCAGCGCTCGTATTCGCTGGCGCTGGTGTACAACAATCCCTCGCGCAATTACCTGATGGAAATCCAGAACGGCATGCTCGAGGCCTGCCATGCGCACCACTACAACCTGATCCTGGGCCCGGTGGGCATTGGCCGGCATACCCTGCCCGACCTGTCCGCGCTGTTCGAGAACTCCCGCCCGGATGGCGTGGTGCTGATTCCGCCGCTGACCGACGACGCAGTGGTACTGGACTGGCTGGAAGAACAGGAGATTCCCTATTCCAGCATTGCCCCGCGTGATCCCGACGGCCACATTGGCGTGCGCATGGATGAAACCACAGCCGTGGTGGAGTTGATCGCGCACCTGGTGGCGCAGGGGCACCGTCGCATCGCGCATATCAAGGGACCACGCGCACACGGGGCGTGCCAGTGGCGCCACGCCGGCTACCGCCAGGCGTTGCGCGCGGCGGGCATCGAGTACGACCCGGCGCTGGTGGTGAACGGCCAGTTCTCGTTCGAGTCCGGCATCACCGCCGCCAACGCGCTGCTCGATCTACCCGAGCCGCCCACCGCGATTTTCGCGGCCAACGACGACATGGCTGCAGCGGTCTACCGCGTGGCCGGCCAGCGCGGCCTGCGCATTCCGCGTGACCTGTCCGTATGCGGCTTCGACGATACGCCGATCGCCGGGCACATCTTCCCGGCGCTGACCACGGTGCGCCAGCCGACCTCAAGCATGGGCACCATCGCCACCGAGCAATTGATCGAACGCATCCGCGCCGCCAAGGGTGGCCGCATGGTCACGGTGGACCATGCGGTGCTGGTGCGCGAGTCCACCCAGGCCCCGCGCCGCCGCTGATTGTTCAGGCGCGGCGCGCGCCGCGCCAAGCGTAGTGCAGGATGTAGCCGTAGCACAGCAGTGGCAGCAGGAACGACCCCTGCAGGCCGTAGTGATCGGCCAGCCAGCCCATCGCCAGCGGAATCACTGCACCGCCGACGATAGCCATCACCAGCAGGCTGGAGCCCTGGCCGGTGAGCGGACCCAACCCGGCAATGGCCAACGCAAAGATGGTCGGGAACATGATCGAGTTGAACAGCCCGATGCTGACCACGCTCCACTTGGCCAGCCCGCCCGTGCCCAGCATGGTGACGGCCAGCATGCCCATCACGATGATCGCGAACCAGCCCAGCAGGCGGCGCGGATCCACCTGCACCAGCAGCCAGGTACCCAGCAGGCGGCCCACCAGTGCCCCGCCCCAGTACAGCGACACATAGAACGTGGCCTGCTGTTCGGTCATCCCCTCGCCAATGCCCGGCATGGAAAGGAAATTGACCAGCACGCTGCCGATGGACACTTCCGCACCGACGTAGAAGAAGATGGCCAGCACGCCATAGCGCAGGTGCGGATGGCGCAGCGCATCCTTCAGCCCACCGGGCCGGGTCGGCTGGTCTTCAACACCGGCAATCGCCGGCAGCCGGAACATCCAGATCGCCACCGCCAGCACGAACAGGGTGACGGCCAGGCCGAAGTACGGCAGCTGCACCGACTGTGCCTCAGCCACCCGGTACGCCAACGCTTCGGCCTGCGGCAGCGCCGCCAGCTCCTCAGCACTGCGCGGCTGCGCCGACAGGATCAGCAGTCCACCAAACAGCGGGGCCAGGGTGGTGCCCAATGAGTTCATCGACTGCGCCAGGGTCAGCCGACTCGAACTGGTCTGCTCCGGCCCCAGCAGCGCCACGTAGGGGTTGGCCGCCACCTGCAGCACGGTGACGCCGGTGGCGAGCACGAACAGCGCGCCCAGGAACAGGCCGTATACATGCAGATGCGCAGCCGGCCAGAACAGCAGCGCGCCGACGCCGGCAATCGCCAGCCCGGCCACGATGCCGCGCTTGTAGCCCACCGCCGCGACCAGCCGCCCCGCCGGCAGCGACATCAGGAAGTACGCGCCAAAGAAGGTGAACTGGATCAGCATCGCCTGCACCCAGGTCAGCGAGAACGCCGCCTTCAGATGCGGAATGAGGATGTCGTTGAGGCAGGTGATGAAGCCCCACATGAAGAAGATGGCGGTGACCACCGCCAGCGCCACGCGGTTGCTCTGCACGTGCTGCCCGCGCACCACGGTTGAAGTGTCCATTGCCTGTCCTTGCAGAAGGGAAAAGAGGCGCAACGCGGTCAGGCGAATCCTGACAAGCGGTCACGCAGCGGCCACACATGGAACCCGCTTCGTGTCCGGTTGTCCAGCGCTGTCAGACAACCGGTCAATCACTTCCAAGCCCGGTTTGCGCAGTTTCGTTCTGCACTGCACAACGTATGGTGCGGTCGGAATCGGCTGCGCGTCACTGGCTGAAATCCGCGGAAATCCGCTGTGCACCATGTGTTTCCAACGGGATCACCCGGTGATGCCCTGCAGCATTGCGGGCAATGAGCGTGCGCGCCGAAAACGGTTGCACATGGCAGTTTGTTGACAACGCTGTCAGGGGCCGGCCCAATCCGCCCCCAAGAGCTGTTGAACCGATCAAACGCCGTCGCACCGTCACTACCGAATTCCCTGGGGAGGGAGCTTCCATGAAGACGTACAAGGCCGTACCCCGCAAGGCAATGCTCACTTCCGCGCTGTTGGCTGCTCTGGCCGGCCCGGCCTGGGCACAGGATCAAACCACCGACAGCACTGCGCCTTCGTCGCAGAGCGCCGACCCGACCACGCTGGATGCGGTGCAGGTCACCGGTATCCGCGCCAGCCTGGCGTCGTCGATGAACCTCAAGCGCGACAGCCAGGGCGTGGTCGACGGCATCGTCGCCGAAGACATCGGCAAGTTCCCGGACACCAACCTGGCCGAATCCCTGCAGCGCATCAGTGGCGTGTCGATCGACCGCACTTCCAGCGGTGAAGGCTCGAAGGTCACCGTGCGCGGCATCGGCCCGGACTTCAACCTGGTGCTGCTCAACGGCCGCCAGATGCCGGCCTCGAACCTCGGCGACGGCGGCGCAGGGCTGTCCAGCTCGCGTTCGTTCGACTTCGCCAACATCGCCTCCGAATCGATCTCGGCGGTCGAGGTTTACAAGACCGTACGTGCGGACAACCCCACCGGCGGCATCGGCGCGACCATCAACGTCAAGACGCTGCGCCCGCTGGAAGCCGAGCCGGTGATCAGCGTCGGCCTGAAGGCCGTCAACGACACTTCCAACGACAACCTGCCCAGCACCCTGCAGGGCAAGGATTTCACCGGCGAGATGTCGGGCATCTTCAGCCAGCAGTACGCTGACGGCCGCTTCGGCGTCATGCTCAGCGGCAGCTATCAGGAGCGCGATTCCGGTTTCAACCAGGCCACCGTGGCCGAGGGCTGGGCCACCTTCCGTGGCGACAGCACGGACGGGCGCGCACTGCCGCAACCGGGAACGGGCTACGCCGACCGCATCACCAATCGCCCCGACGCGACCGATGTCTACGGCCGCCCGCAGAACACCGCCTACAACGTCAACGGCGTGCAGCGCCAGCGCACCAACGGGCAAGCCACCCTGCAGTGGAAGCCGCTGGACAACGTGACCACCACGCTGGATTACACCTATGTGGAAAACAAGGTGCAGCAGCAGCGCAGCGAACTGTCGGTGTGGTTCAACTACGGCCCCGGTGACAGCACCTGGACCAATGGTCCGATTGCCGCGCCGATCATCTACAGCGAGGACATGACCAATTCGGACGTGTCGATGGGTGGCGCCCAGCTGGCGACCAAGAACACCATGGACTCGCTGGGCTTCAACGTGGACTGGGAGGTCAACGATTCACTCGACCTCTCCTTCGACTTCCACAACTCCAGCGCCGAGTCGCAGCCGGACAGCAAGTACGGCTCGGCCGGCGTGCTCGGCGTGGCGGCCTTTGTGCGCGGCACCACCACGGTGGACTACAGCGGTGATCTGCCGATCATCAACATCGCGCTGCCGCCGGGCGGCGTGCAGGCCGCCGACGCGCTGGTCACCGGCTCGGTGTTCCAGAACAGCTACAACAAATCGGAAGTGCAGCAGTACCAGGGCTCCGGCGTGTTCCGCTTCGCCGACTACTCGGCGCTGGACTTTGGCGTCGGCTACGCGGAAGTCAAGAACCGTTCGGCCTCGGCGATCATGCAGCGCGACTCCTGGGGCGGCGTGGGTACGCCTGCCGACTATGACGACAGCATCTGGTATGCCGACGACATGGCGAAGTACTTCGACGCCTTCTCCGGGCATGACGACCCGCGCCTGACCGGGCAGTTCCTGGTGTTCGACTTCGACCGCCTGATCGACCGTGCCGGCCAGGTGGGCACCGCCGGCAGCCCGGCCTGCCCGACCTGCTACTACGCGCCGACCGAGTACACCGACGACATCCGCACCACCGAAACCTCCAAGAGCGCGTACCTGCAGTACCGCACCACCTTCGACTGGTCGATGCCGTTCAGCGTCGCCGTGGGCGTGCGCTATGAGCAGACCGAGGTGGAATCTCTGGCGATGGTGCGCGTGCCTGAGAGCATCACCTGGAACTCGGCCAACGAACTGAACATCGACTACGCCGACGATCGCGCATTCGTCGGCGGCAAAGGCAAGTACGACTATGTGCTGCCGAACCTGGACCTGAAGCTGGACATCCTGGAAAACCTGGTGCTGCGCGGCAGCTACAGCCGCAGCCTGGGCCGTCCGGGCTGGAGCAAGATCCAGAGCGGGCAGACCCTGGCGGGCATCGTACGCACCCAGGGTGGCACCGGCTCGCGCGGCAACCCCGGCCTGGAGCCGCTGATCTCGGACAACTTCGACCTGTCGCTGGAGTGGTACTACGGCGAGTCCAGCTACGCATCGGTCGGCTTCTTCCGCAAGAACATCAAGAACTTCATCAGCGACACCATCGTGCGTGAGAACACCGGCGAGCTGCACACGCCGGTGGGCGGTGCGTACTGGAATGCCGCGCTGGCCTCCGGCGGTTGCGCCGCCACCGACGGGGCCTGCATCCGCAACTACATCTTCGACAACTTCAACGGCCAGCCCGGCGTCACCGCCACCGGCACCAACTCGGCGGGCGAGCGCACCGGCACCATCGTCGGCCAGCCCGGCGATCCGGTAGCCGGCTTCGACATCACCCTGCCGGCCAACCAGCGCTCGGACCATCTCGATGGCTGGGAAGTCGCGCTGCAGCACCTGTTCGGCCAGTCCGGCTTCGGTGTCGCCGCCAACTACACCAAGGTCAAGTCGGGCCTGACGTTCGACAACTACAGCCTGGGTGACCAGTACCCGATGATCGGCCTGAGCGATTCGGCCAACGTGGTGGCGTTCTACGACAAGAACCGCTGGCAGGTGCGTGCGGCCTACAACTGGCGCGACAGCTTCCTCAGCGGCATCGGCGGCCAGGGCCCGAACCCGAACTACACCGATGACTACGGCCAGCTGGACCTCAACATCAGCTACGCCGCCACCGACAACCTGACCCTGAGTGTGGAAGCGATCAATCTCACCGACGAGACCATGCGCACCTACTCGCGCCACACCAACATGCTGCGTTACGCCACCCAGACCGGGCCGCGCTACATGTTCGGCGTGCGCTACAAGTTCTGACCTGCACGGGCCGCCCCCACCGGGGCGGCCCGACCGCCGCTGCCCTACACTGCGTCACGCCCCTGTCCCTGTGACCCCGCCATGACCGCCCTGCCCGGCCCGATTGACGAAGTGCGTGACCTGACGCCTGCGCAGCTGCGCGCGTTGCTGCCCACCTGGACCACCCCCAAGGTGATCCGCGGGCTGGTAGCCGACTGGCCGCTGGTACAGGCCGCGCGCCGCTCGCCGGCCGACGCGGTGGCGCACCTCAAGCACTTTTACCACGGCACGATGCCGGTCACCGCCACCACCGCGCCGCCGGAGGCGCAAGGGCGCATCTTCTACAACGCGGACATGAGCGGCTTCAATTTCCGCCGCGAGCAGATTCCCTTGAAGGTGGTGCTCGACACCCTGCTCAAGTACCAGGGCCAGGCCGCGCCACCGACCATCTATGTGGCCTCGACCACGCTGGACAGCTTCCTGCCCGGCTTCCGTCAGGACAACCCGCTGGACCTGGGAGTGGACGACCCGCTGGGCAGCATCTGGATCGGCAACCGCTCGCGCATTGCCGCGCACCAGGACGTGCCGGACAACCTGGCCTGCGTGGCCGCCGGTCGGCGCCGTGTCACCCTGTTCCCGCCGGAGCAGATCGGAAACCTCTATATCGGCCCACTGGATTTCAATCCGGCCGGCCAGGCGGTCAGCCTGGTCGACTTCGCTGCACCCGATCTGGAGCGCTTCCCCCGGTTTGCCGAAGCCTGGGCGCAGGCCCAGGTGGCCGAGCTGGGGCCAGGCGATGCGGTGTTCATTCCCTCGCTGTGGTGGCACCACATGGAGGGACTGGACGACTTCAACGTGCTGGTGAACTACTGGTGGCGCTCCGTACCGGGGTGGATGGACACGCCGATGAACGCCTTGATGCTGGCCATTCTGGCCCTGCGCGACCTGCCGCCGGCCCAGCGCGCGCATTGGCAGGCGATGTTCGATCACTACGTGTTCGAGGCTGGAGAGCAGACCACAGGGCACATTCCCGATGCGGCACAAGGTGTGTTGGGGCCGCTGGATGCCGCAGCGGCGGGCAACGTGCGCAGTGTTCTTCGGCGAAGGCTGGAGCGGTGACGCTTTACACACTTGACTTCTGAATACGCAATAATCCGCCCGTTCTCCGCCGTCTGGCCGTACCCCCATGTCGCCGTTGCCGTCCCGCCTTACCCTGGGCAAGCTGATTCTTGGCCTGGCCCTGCTCAGTGCCATCGTCGCCCTGGCCAACACCCTGCACGCCAGCTACCGGGTGCAGCGCGAGCAGTTGATCGGCAACACGCTGGAAGCCAACCGTGTGTACGCCAGCAAGCTGGCCGAGACCACCCAGAACTTCCTGCTGGCCGCGCAGCAGCAGCTGGCCTACTCCGCCAAGGGGCTGGGCAGCCGCGCGCACAGCGTGCAGGAGCTGGAACGGGAAGCGGCCCGGCTGCAGCAGCAGACCAACGATTTCAACTCGGTGTTGATCGTCGACCGCGCCGGCACGGTATTGGCCACCTCGCCGCAGAGTCTGGCGCTGCAGGGCGTGGTGCTCAACAGCTCCGGCAATACAGAAGCCCTCAAGCGTCGCGAGCCCTACATCAGCGACCCGTACCAGTCGGCCACCGGCCGCCTGCTGGTGGCCATCACCCAGCCCATCTTCAATACCGAGGGCCAGTACCAGGGCTATGTCAGCGGCACCATCTACCTGCGCCAGACCAGCATTCTGCAGACCCTGCTGGGCAAGCATTACTACCGTGACGGCTCCTATCTGTACGTGGTGGACCGCAACGCCCGCATCCTCTATCACATCGAGCCGAACCGGATCGGCCAGTTCGCCAAGGACAACCCGGCGGTGCAGGCGGTCAGCAAGGGCCACTCCGGTGCGCAGGAAGTGCGCAACAGCCACGGCGTGCTGATGCTGGCCGGCTACGCGCCGGTGCCGGCGGTGGGCTGGGGCGTGGTCGCACAGCGCCCCACCGAAGCCACCCTGGCGCAGCTGTCGCGTCTGATGTCGGCGGTGATCTGGAACGCCATTCCGCTGGGCATCGTCTCGCTGCTGCTCACCTGGTGGTTCGCCCGCCGTATTTCGCTGCCGTTGTGGCAGATGGCGCGCAACGTGCAGAACCGCGACACCGGCATTGCCATCCGCCATGTGGGCGCGACGCGCGCGTGGTACTACGAAGCCGCCCACCTCAAGCAGGCGCTGCTGTACAGCTTCAACCTGCTGCAGGACCGGATCGGAAAGCTCAACCGGGCCAGCATGACCGACCCGCTCACCGGCCTGCAGAACCGTCGTGGACTGCAGCAGGGTCTTGAGGACTGGCAGGCACGCGGCCAGCCGTTCGGGATCATCGCGCTGGACATCGACCGCTTCAAATCGATCAATGACCGCTTCGGCCACCCGGTGGGTGACGCGGTGATCCTGCGCATCGCGCAGATCATGCGCGACGATTCGCGCGACACCGACCTGCTGTGCCGCAATGGCGGCGAGGAGTTCCTGATCCTGCTGCCGGGCATTGATGTAGCCAACAGCGCGCTGATCGCCGAACGTCTTCGTGCACAGATTGCCGGCAAAACCTTCGACGATGTCGGTGCCGTGACGGTATCGCTGGGCGTGGCGCATTACCCGTCGTACCACGAAGACCCGCAGCAGGCCCTGCGCCTGGCCGACAAGGCGCTGTACATGGCCAAGGAACAGGGTCGCAACCGGACCGTGATCTATCCGCTGGAAGACACGTCGCAGGGTTGATGTGAGGGTCAGATCGGCGGCAGCCGCCGATCTGACACGAAGCGTGCTCAGCCGCCCAGCGGGGTGAGCAGACGCGGGCCGCTATGGGCGTCCGCCATGTACACCCCACCACTCGGCAGCAGGTCCGCCCCGGCATCGGCAGGGCTTTCGGCCCGCCACGGAGCACTCAGGCGCGGCCCGGGGATGTAGGCATGCCACTTTCCGTAGACCTCACGGTCGTCATTCAACGCGAACCTGACAGGAACGCGAACGTTCCAGTACGGGTCGTTCCTGCTCTCACCGCTGGTTGGAGCCCGGTAGGTCCACCCTCGCGCCGCTCTGACTGAGGCACGCGCAAGTTCATCGCGCATTCTCTGCATTTCGGGCTCGGCACCCACCCACCGCAGATTGACCTGTTCGGCAAATACATCTTCGACCTTTCCGTCGCGTCCAACTTTGACCAACAACAAAACCTCTCCGCCGCCACCGCGCTGGAAGACGGCAGTGGGGTACTGAGGAGCGCGGGCCTTCAGACGCGTGACGCGATCGGTCGCATCGTCTCGGTACTCCGAAAAGTTCGCAGCCACCAGCGACACGGTGGCACCACCATCGGCCTCGGGCTTGGCCAGCAGACGGATACTCACCGGCGTGCGTGCTGGCACTGCCACACCATCCACGATGATGCGTTCGAACTTCCAGCCCTTGACCTGCCCGTCCACAAATCCGGCCACGCCGGTCGGCACGCTGTCGCGCTTGTCGAGGTGGAACCCTTCAACCTGGCCTTCGGTACCGATGTCGATATGGCCGGTCAACACCATGGTGGATTCGGCCGTACTCGCCACCTGGCGAGCCGTCTGCGCGTGGACCGAGGGCCCGCAGATCGCAGCGGACGTCCCGAGCACCAATGCAACGGAAAGCGTCAGGTTTCTGCTGAATCGCATGTCACTACTCCATGTGGATTGAAGCGAAATCTATACCACAACCGCGTCATTTCATCGTTACGCCAACCGATGGGCGGCCGCGTACGGCGGTGTATCGGGGTAGTCACCCGCAACAAAGCGCGCCTGCAGACCCTGCCACCACGTTGGATCGAACAGATGGCCGAAGTGCTCACGCACCGCTGCCAACTCTGTCGCAGGCAACCCCATGAAGGGCGCGAAGCGCTCCGGGAACACGTCGTGCGCGCCCACATGGAACCAGGGCTCGTCGGCCATCGCCTCTTCGGCGTTGCGCGGCTGCGGCCACGCCCGGAACACACAGTCGGTGAGCAGGCTCAGTTCGTCGTAGTCATAGAACACCGCACGCCCATGACGAGACACACCGAAGTTCTTCGGCAGCATGTCGCCCGGGAAGATGTTGTTGCGTGCCATGTCGGTAATGGCCTGCGCGTAATCCAGTGCGGCGGCGCGGCGCGCGTCGGCGGTCTGCTCGCGCAGGTACAGATTGAGCGGACGGAAGCGGCGCTGCACGTAGCACAGGTCGATGACCAGGTCGTCGCCCTCCTCGTGCACGCTGGTGGCGCATTGCGTCAGCAGTTCCTCGCGCAAGGCCGCGGAGAAACGCGCACGTGGGAAGCGCAGGTAACGGTAGGGCTGCGCGTCCAGCAGGCGGCCTACTCGATCCAGCGTGAATACCAGCGCGTACTTCTCTTCGACGTCGTGCCGGGTCATCCTCTTGGGCCAGGCAAAGCGGTCACGGATCAGCTTGAACACCAGCGGGTAGCTGGGCAGGGTGAACACCGCCATCACCATGCCGGGTGTGCCGTCGGCATGCACCAGCTGTTCGTCCGGGTGGGTCTGGAAGTGATGGAAGAAGGTACGGTAGCGCTCGGTCTTGCCCTGCTTGGCGCGGCCCAGCACGGTATAGATCTCATCGATCGGCTTGGCCGGCAACAGGCTGCGCAGGAACACCACCGCGTCGCCCACGGTGGTCAGATCGGCCTGGAAGTAGCTGCGTGACACGCCGAACAGATGCGCCACATCGCGGCGGCGGGTCAGCACCGCATCGGCACGCAGCCCCTTGTCGTCATTGACCAGGGCGATGACACAGGGCGAGAAGCGATGCTCGCCGAATACGCGCCCGACCAGATAGGCGCGGCGCTCGCGGTAGAACACGGTGTCCAGCAGCTCGATGCTGCGCACCGGGTGGTCGCCCCAGTGCTGCAGGTCGTCCTGCAGGCGCACCGCGATGGCGGCGGCGCAGCGCAGCTGATGCGCATAGGGGACATCGAACGGGTAATCACCCAGCACCCGCATCAGCGCTTCAGCCGGACGCGTGGCCGACACTGCATAGGTGTGTCGTGCCACCGGGTGGGTGATGGCATCGGAGGGGACCACGTCCATGGCCATGAACTCGACGTCGGCGTCCACACCCTGGGTGGCGAACAAGCGCCGCGCCAGCGTGTTGTAGAAGGTTTTGTACAGCTCCGCATCAATCAGCGGCTCGATCATCGCCGCGTAGACTGCACGGACCTGCAGCCACAGGCCACGTTCACCGATGGCTTCTCCGGCACTGCGACGCAGGGCATCCACGGTTTCGGCGATACAGGCGTCGTACAGGCCGATGCGCTCCACCGCATCCTGCCG
Source organism: Stenotrophomonas sp. (assembly GCF_032103445.1). Classification (GTDB taxonomy): domain Bacteria; phylum Pseudomonadota; class Gammaproteobacteria; order Xanthomonadales; family Xanthomonadaceae; genus Stenotrophomonas. The sequence continues at coordinate 18,765 of NZ_DAMDFR010000041.1, read as the reverse complement.
GGCGGCGGGCCAGTCACGCGTTTCAAAGCGCAGTCGCGCACGTTGCGTGATCACGGCGAAGCGCGCGTGATAGTCCTCGAAGCCTTCGCGAATGCGCGTGGCCAGGCGCGTGGACAGCGGCAGGTCGGTGACACCCATGCAGGTAGATCCGGAAGACCGGATTTCACCCTATCAAATGGAGCGGCACCGGGCGACCGCCCGGTGCCGTCGATTTCATCCCCCCGGATGATTCAGATCGCCAGCAGGCCTTCCACTTCCTGCACCTTGCGACGGGCCAAGGCGAGGTTGGCCTTGTCGCGGTTCAGCACCAGATACAGGAACAGGCCCTGCTTGGTCGCGACCGGACGCATGATGTGGTACGCCTTGCCCAACGAGATCAGAATGTCCTCGATGGTATCGTTGAGGCCGAGCGCTTTGGCCGTCTTCAACTTGGCGCGGATCACTTCGGTATTGCCCGCCGCCGCCACTTCCATGTCCATGCCTGCGCCGGCTTCACCCAGCAGCATGCCGCTTTCATAGTCCACCAGCGCCACGGCCTGCGCGCCGTCGATGGTCATCAGCGCGCTCAAGGTTTCGTTCAGTCCTGCCATGTTGCACCCCTTTGTTTGTATCGAGCCCCGGTTACTCCTGCGGATCGGCTCGTGATCCGCTGAGTTCGGCCATGATGTTGCGGCCACAGTTCTTGGCACTCCACAGCACCTTGCCGACGACACAGCGCGTGTCGCAGGCGGTCATCAGCAGCAGCGGGGCCGGCGTGCATGGCAGCGCCAGCATCAGCACCTTGCCCTCGCCCGCTTCCAGCATCAGCGTTTCCAGCTCACCCAGCGCCAGTTCACGGCCCACCGCTGCGGCCAACGCCAACATCGCGCTGGTCATCGCCGCCAGGCGCTCTCCGTTTCCATGCGTCCCGGCGGCAGGCAGTACCGCGAAACCATCCACCGTCGCCAGCACTACGCTGCGCACGCCATCGATGTCATCGACGAACTGATTGAGATGCTGCACCAGCCGCTCGCGCAGCGCCGGGTCCAACCGGCGCGCGTCGTGTCCGTCAGCCATGCGCCATCACCAGTTCGCCCGCTTCCATTTCGCTCATCAGTACATCCATCAGCCACAAGCCCTGTTCACGGTCACGTGCATCGACCGGCATCACCGGCAGCACGCGCTGGTCCCAGCCGGCCAGCGTAGTGCAGGCCTCCAGGTCGAACTGCGGAGCCAGATCCACCCGGGTGATGCCCACCACTGCCGGCACCTGCGTGGCGTGCTGCTTCAGCACCGCCAGATAGGCCTCCAGCTCAGCCACGGCAGCCGCACGGGTGGCATCGAGCAGCAGCACCACGCCGCTGGCCCCCTGCAGCAGGATTGGCCACAGGAAATCAAAGCGCTGCTGCCCTGGCGTGCCATACAGGCGCAGGCGGTCGCCGTTCGGCAGGTCGATGTCGGCGTAGTCCATCGCCACCGTGGTGGAGGCCTTGTCCGCACCTTCGCGGTCGCTGTTGAGCACATCGGTGTCCACCACCGCACCGGTGGCGATGGCGCGCACCAGGGTGGATTTGCCGCAGCCCATGGTGCCCAGCACCACGATCTTGTGTTCCCGCATGCTCAGGCCCCGCTGCGCTGGCGCACGCTGCGCCACATCCGGGCCAGCAGGGTGCCACCGCCCGCCGCGGCGGTGTTGCGCACCGGCGGGGTTTCCTGCGGCACCGCTTCCAGCGCGGCGTAGCCACACAGGTACGCCGGGTGCACGAAGCTGCGCACCGCGTCACTGGAGACGTCCAGCAGGGATGCACATTCGTCCACGCTGCACGCACGCTTGAGCAGCAGCGAACACAACCGGAAGCTGTCGTGCTGGCGGCCCAGCACACGGAAATCCGGCCAGCGCAGCAGTTTCACCCGTGCGTGGCGCTGCAGGCGCGCGTCCAGGTCCTGCCAATGGTCCGGACGCTGGCCCCACTGCCACAGCAGCGGGCGCAGCGGCTGGCGGGTGCGTTCGCCGGCCAATTCCTGGTAACGGCGCGCGGAGATGCCGTGCAGGGTCAACGACTCAAAACTATCAGAGAGGTCCTGGGCCAGGTGCTCGGCCGGTACCCCAGCCGGCACCACCATCTGGTCCTGCACGAAGTCGATCAGCACCTGTGCAGCCCCGTCCAATGCCAGCACCGCGTGGCCTTGGCGGGCATTGAGGCTTTCGCGCAGGGCGCGGGTGATGGCCTTGGCCCCGCGAGCGGTGCTGGGTTCGTCGATGCTGGAAGCCGGTGTGCTGTCCACCATGTGCCTCAGTGCGTGTTCAATGGCCGCGTCGTCCAGCACAGGCCCATTGCTGCGCTCGCCATCGCGCAGCTGGCCCTGCTGGTCCTCCACCCACAACTGGATGCGCGGGCGCTCGCGCACCATGCGCATTGCGGCATTGCGCAGCGCCGGCGTATCGCGGATCACCAGCAGGTCGCACTCATCGAGATCGCGGCAGGTGCTGACCGCATCGGCCGTCAACGACGCAGCCGAACGCAGGCGCTGCAGCAGCGCGCGCTCCCCCTGCATGTCCGACCCCACCACCAGCACCCTTGCCATCCGCGTTCCCCTACCTTGTGAAAGATCACATCCTGAGCGGAATAGAGCGTGGTTAGCCTATGCCAACCCCTCCGAGAGCATAGGTGATGTGTTTCTCATTTTCTGCAGGTAAATCCGGCCAAAAATCGGTTTCTGGATAGTGCGGAAACAGGCAAGTTTCATGCCGTTTTCACGAATTCGACGTTGGTGTCCGGTCACGGGGTGGGTCGACGGAGTTCACAGTTTTGGCCGACGCACAAAAAAAGAACCCGCGCCGAAGCGCGGGTTCCTCGTAGGTCACATTGAAAGGCCCGATCAGCCCTTCAGCGCATCCAGTGCGGCGTTGAACGTCGCGCTCGGACGCATCGCCTTCGACACCTTCGCCAGGTCCGGACGGTAGTAGCCACCGATATCCACGGCCTTGCCCTGCACCGCGGCCAGCTCGGCCACGATGGCCTGCTCGTTGTCGGTGAGTGCCTTGGCCAGCGGGGCGAACTTCGCCTTCAACTTGGCATCTTCGTCCTGCGCGGCCAGGGCCTGGGCCCAGTAGAGCGCGATGTAGAAGTGGCTGCCACGGTTGTCGATGCCACCCAGCTTGCGCGACGGCGACTTGTCGTTGTCCAGGAACTGGCCGTTGGCCTGGTCCAGGGTCTTGGCCAGCACGGCGGCGTCGGCGTTGTTGTAGCGCTCGCCCAGGTGTTCCAGCGAAGCGGCCAAGGCCAGGAATTCACCCAGCGAGTCCCAGCGCAGGTAGTCTTCTTCAACGAACTGCTGCACGTGCTTGGGAGCCGAACCGCCAGCACCGGTCTCGAACAGGCCGCCACCGGCCATCAGCGGCACGATGGACAGCATCTTCGCGCTGGTGCCCAGTTCCATGATCGGGAACAGGTCGGTCAGGTAGTCGCGCAGCACGTTGCCGGTCACCGAGATGGTGTCCTCACCCTTGCGGATGCGGTCCAGCGAGAAGGTGGTCGCTTCCACCGGGGCCAGGATGCGGATGTCCAGGGCGGCGGTGTCGTGGTCCTTGAGGTAGGTGTTGACCTTGGCGATCACCTGGGCGTCGTGGGCACGCTTTTCGTCCAGCCAGAACACCGCCGGGGTGCTGCTCAGGCGGGCGCGGTTCACGGCCAGCTTGACCCAGTCCTGGATCGGCGCGTCCTTGGTCTGGCACATGCGCCAGATGTCACCGGTCTGCACGGCGTGTTCGAAGATCACGCTGCCGGCGTCGTCGGTGACGCGCACGGTGCCGTCGGCCGGAATCTGGAAGGTCTTGTCGTGCGAGCCGTACTCTTCCGCCTTCTGCGCCATCAGGCCGACGTTCGGCACCGAGCCCATGGTGGCCGGGTCGAACGCGCCGTGGGCGATGCAGTCGTCGATGACGGCCTGGTACACGCCGGCGTAGCAGCGGTCCGGAATGACGGCCTTGGCGTCCTGCAGCTTGCCTTCGGCATTCCACATGCCGCCGGAGTCGCGGATCATGGCCGGCATCGAGGCGTCCACGATGACGTCGCTGGGCACGTGCAGGTTGGTGATGCCCTTGTCGGAATTGACCATGGCCAGGCCCGGGCGCTTGCCGTACTCGGCAGCCAAGTCGGCTTTGATCGCTTCCTGGGTGGCTTCCGGCAGCTGCGGCAGGCGCGCGTACAGGTCACCGATGCCGTTGTTGGCGTCGAAACCGGCCTGCTTGAGCACGTCGGCGTGCTTGGCCAGCACGTCCTTGTAGAACTCTTCCACCACCACGCCGAACATGATCGGGTCGGAGACCTTCATCATGGTGGCCTTCAGGTGCAGCGAGAACAGCACGCCCTTGGCCTTGGCGTCGGCAATCTGCGCCTGCACGAAGGCGGCCAGCGCGCTGCGGCTCATGACGGCGGCGTCGACGATTTCACCGGCCTTGACCGCGGTCTTTTCCTTCAGCAACACGGCGCTGCCGTCGGCCTTGACCAGTTCGATCCTGAGGTTGCCGGCGTTGGCGAGGGTGGCGGACTTTTCGCTGCCGTAGAAGTCACCACCGTCCATGTGCGAGACATGCGACTTGGAATCCTTCGACCACTTGCCCATGCGGTGCGGGTGCTTGCGGGCATAGTTCTTCACCGACAGCGGCGCACGGCGGTCGGAATTGCCTTCGCGCAGCACCGGGTTCACCGCGCTGCCCTTGACCTTGTCGTAGCGGGCCTTGATGTCGCGCGAGACGTCGTCGGTGGGCACATCCGGGTAGTTCGGCAGGGCGTAGCCCTGGTCCTGCAGTTCCTTGATGGCGGCCTTCAGCTGCGGCACCGAGGCGCTGATGTTGGGCAGCTTGATGATGTTGGCGTCCGGGGTGGTCGCCAACTGGCCCAGTTCGGCCAGATCATCGGCCTGCTTCTGCTCGTCTTTCAGGTAATCCGGGAACAGCGCCAGGATGCGACCGGACAGCGAGATGTCGCGGGTCTCGACCGCGATGCCGGCGGTTGCGGTGTAGGCCTCGACGATGGGCAGCAGCGACGCGGTCGCCAGGAACGGGGCCTCATCGGTGAGGGTGTAGAGAATCTTGGGCGTGTTCGACATGGGGAACGGATACTCTGCGGGGAAACCCCCGCATTGTCGCGGTTTAGGCCCCCCGTAGCAAAGCCGCACCATACGCGGCGGTATTGGAGCAAGGCCCACGCATAAAAAAGACGCAGCCTCGCGGCTGCGTCCATCGTGAGCCCGTACCGGGAGAGAGTCGGCTAAGGCTTACTTGACCTCGAACTCCTGCGGCGTTCCGGCCGCTCTACCATCTACCGTGACTTCCGCGCGGTACTTGCCCGCCGGCCAGCCATTGGCATTCGTGAAGCTGACGTTGGTGGTTTCCGCACCCGTGGTGTTCAGCACCTGGCTCTCTTCGCCGGCCACCTGGCCATCCTGGTAGGTCAGCTTCGCGCCCACGTTGGTATTGTTGGCGGTGCCGTCGGTACGGATCGACACGATGATCACGTCCTTCGGCGCGAACAGCGCCGTCGGGGCCACCGACTTGTCTGCGGCTGCGGTCTTGCCCACCGTCACGGCGGAGACATTCACCGCCGCCGCCTGGGTCATCGGCTGTGGCGCGGCCGGTTCGGTCACCGGTGCCGGCGCGGTGGCCGCCGGTTGCGCGGTGGTGTCCACCGACTCTTCTTTCTTCTTGCAGCCGGTCACGGCTACGGTCGCCAGCAGTGCTGCAAGTACGGCGGTACTGATCGATGTCTTCTTCATGGAATTCCTCCAAGGGAATGGTTGGGCCAGACCGTCGGTTCAGGTCTTCGGCGGCAGTTTCAGGACCTGTCCCGGGAAGATCTTGTCCGGGTCGTCCAACACATCTTTATTGGCGTCGAAAATCTTCTTCCAGGCGTTGGCATCGCCCAGTTCCTGCTTGGCGATCTTCGACAGCGAATCGCCCTTCTGCACGGTGTAGGTGCCACCGCCTACCTTTTCGGCGGTGGTATCCACCGAGGCGGACACGCCGGAAAAATCCGCCTTCTCCACCTTTTCTGCCGTGGTATCCACCTTGGCGGACACCCCGGAGAAATCGGCCTTCTTGTCGGTACTCATCCGCACGCTCCCTTCCACAAGTGGGGACATGGATCGCACGGTGTCATAGGGGTTGTTAATGGGGGATGGCGTGGGTGTGAAGGGTTCGGGTGGGTTTCTGAACAGGGGGGACGGCGGGGCGTGGGACGTCCCGCCGCGCGGTAAAATGGGCCCATGAATACCCCACAGGACTCCAGCCTCGGTCGCGAGGTCGCCTACCCGTCGCAGTACGACCCCGGCCTGCTCTTCCCCATCCCCCGCCGCGCCGCCCGTGAGGAGATCGGCGTGGATGACGCCCACCTGCCCTTCGTCGGTCATGACCGCTGGCAGGCCTATGAACTGAGCTGGCTGGACCGGCGTGGCAAGCCCCGGGTCGCGGTGGCCACCATAAGCGTGCCCTGCACCTCGCCGAACCTGATCGAGTCCAAGTCGTTCAAGCTGTACCTCAACTCACTCAACAGCACGCGCTTCGACGACGACGAAGCCGCCCGCCAGCGCATCGCCGGCGACCTGTCGGCCTGCGCCGGCGCCGTGGTCAACGTGGTGTTTGGCGTGCCGCCGCTGGTCGAGGCCGCCGAGGGTGAGTCACTGGACGAGCTGGAGGTGACCATCGACCGCTATGGCCCGCCGGCACCGGAGCTGCTGTCGGCCAATGACGGCCAGGTGGTCACCGAGACGCTGAGCTCGGCGCTGCTCAAGTCCAACTGCCCGGTGACCGGCCAGCCGGACTGGGCGCACGTGAGCGTGCGCTACCACGGCCCGCGCATCGACCGCGAAGGCCTGCTGCGCTATCTGGTGAGCTACCGCGAGCACGCCGAGTTCCACGAGCAGTGCGTGGAACGGATTTTCAGCGAGGTCAGCCAGCGCTGCCGGCCGCAGTGGCTGGAAGTGGAGGCGCGGTATACCCGGCGCGGCGGGTTGGATATCAATCCGTGGCGGGCGAGTCCGGGGATTGAAGCCCCGGCGCGCGTGGTGCGTGAGATCCGCCAGTAAGGTAGTGCCGGCCGCTGGCCGGCAACCATGCATCACCCCATCGAAGGTTCATGAGGTTGCCGGCCAGCGGCCGGCACTACCAGTCAGCTTTTCGGTGCGTTGAGGTAGTCGAGCGACACCTGCAACAACGCCCGCAGCCCCACATCCAGCGCCTTCTCATCCAGCAGGAACTTCGGCGAATGGTTGGCCGGGGCCTTGGCCGGATCGATGCCTTCGCTGGTGGAGCCGACGAAGAAGAACATGCCCGGCACCTGCTGGGCGAACAGCGAGAAGTCTTCCGCGCCCATCTGCAGCGGCGGCTCATACACGTTGGCTTCGCCCACCACCGCCTGCAGGCTGGGCAGCATGCGCGCGGTCAGTGCCGGGTCGTTGACCGTGGCCGGGTTGCCCTCGGCCTCGAAAATCTCGGTTTCAGCCCTGGCCCCATGCGCGGCGGCGGTGTGTTCGGCGACATTGCGCAGGTCGGCGAAGATCTGCTGGCGCATGCCCTCATCGAAGGTGCGAATGGTGCCCACCATCTCCACTTCGTCGGGAATGATGTTGTAGCGGATGCCGCCCTTGATCGCGCCGAAGCTGACCACCGCTGGCTGCTTGGAGATGTTGCTGCGGCGGCTGACGATGCTCTGCGCGGTGCCGACCAGGTCGGCGGTGGCGACGATCGGGTCAACGCCGTTCCACGGCGCTGAACCGTGGGTCTGGCGGCCGATCACCTTGATCCCGAAGCGGTCCGACGCCGCCATCAGCGGGCCACCGCGCACCGCGATCTGGCCCGCCTGGACGCTGGAGAACACATGCAGGCCGAACACCGCTTCCGGCTTGAAATCAGCGAACACACCCTCCTTGAGCATCAGTGCGGCACCGCCCTCTTCCGGCGGCGGTGCACCTTCTTCGGACGGCTGGAAGATCAGCATCACTTCGCCGGGCAGGTTCTCGCGCATCTTCACCAGCGCGTCGGCCACGCCCAGCAGGGTGGCGGTGTGGGCATCGTGGCCGCAGGCATGCATCACCCCGACCTGCTCGCCGCGGTAGGTGCTGGTGGCCTTGCTGGCAAACGGCAGGCCGGTCTGTTCGGTTACCGGCAGCGCATCCATGTCGGCGCGCAGGGCGATGCGCGGACCGGGCTTGCCGCCCTTGATGATCGCCACCACGCCGTGATGGGCAATGCCGGTCTTGGGCTTCAAGCCCATCGCGCGCAGGCGCTCGGCGACCTTGGCCGAGGTGCGCTCTTCGCGGTTGGACAGCTCCGGGTGCTGATGGAAGTCGCGTCGCCACTCCACCACCTGGGCCTGCAGACGGGCGGCGGCGGCGGTCACTTCGGGGCGCTCGGCCGGGGCGGCAGTGGCCAGGGCCGGGCTGGCCAGCAACAGGGCGGACATCAACAGCGACAGACGGGGCATCGGGCAGGTCTCCACAGCGGACAGGGGGTCAACTGCCTGAATGTAGGCCATCTGCGCCGGGATGTGTCGGTTTTGGCCCGCTCGTGGCCCACCGGGTGAGAACCCCTTGGGGAACATCGTCTCGTAATGGAGGTCTGAGCGCACGTCCCATCCGTCATGCAGGCAGTCTCACGGCGGGCGGGTATGCTTTGCAGCAGCCAACCGGGCCCCGCCCCCTGCCAGCCTCAGGAGTTTTGAATGTCGCGTTTCTGGAAGATCGTGCTGCTGGTGATCGCAGTGCTGGTGGTGGGCCTGATCGGCCTGCGTGTGCTGGGCGGGGGCAAGGACAAGGCTGGCGGGCCCGGCGCGGCAGCCGAAGCCGGCAAGGACGGCGAGCGTGACGCTGCGCCGGTGCCGGTCACCGTGGTGGATGCGGCGCGTCAGGACGTGCCGGTGTATGCCAGCGCGCTGGGCACGGTGTCGGCCATGAACACCGTCACCGTCAGCCCGCAGGTCGGCGGCCAGCTGATCAGCCTGAACTTCAAGGAAGGCCAGGAAGTGAAGCAGGGCGACGTGCTGGCGCAGATCGACCCGCGCACGGCGCAGGCCAGCTATGACGAGGCCGCCGCGGCCAAGCGCCAGAACCAGGCGCTGCTGGCCACCGCGCGCTCCAACTACGCGCGCTCCAACTCGCCGGAGTACCGCCAGTACGTCGCCAAGACCGACCTGGACACCCAGCGCAACCAGGTGGCCCAGTACGAAAGCACCGTGGCCGCCAACGAAGCCAGCATGCGCGCCGCCCAGGTGCAACTGCAGTACACCAAGGTCACCGCGCCGATCTCCGGCATTGCCGGCATCCGCGCGGTGGACGCCGGCAACGTGGTCAGCGCCGGCACTGCGCTGGTGACCCTGACCCAGGTGCACCCGATCCACATCGTGTTCAACCTGCCCGAGCGCCAGCTGCCGGACGTGCGCCAGGCCCAGCAGGCCGGCCCGGTGACCATCGCCGCGCTGGATCGCAATGACGCGCATGTGCTCACCGACGGCGGCAAGCTGGACGTGGTGGACAACCAGATCAGCAGCGACAGCGGCACCTTCCGTGCGCGTGCGCTGTTCGACAACACCGACAACACCCTGTGGCCGGGCCAGTTCGTCAACGTGCGCATGCAGCTGCGCACCATTGCCGGCGGCGTGGTCATTCCGACCCAGGCGGTGATGCGCGGGCCGGATGGCGAGTACGTGTACATCGTGCAGGCCGACAACACCGTGGCCATGCAGACGGTGAAGAGCGGCGTGGAAGTCGGCGACAGCCACGTGCAGATCACCGAAGGCCTGAAGGGTGGCGAGCGGGTGGTCAGCGAAGGCCAGTTCCGCCTGAAGCCAGGCAGCAAGGTCACCGCGCTGAAGCCGGGCGAAACGCCAGCTGCGCCGACCGAGGCTGAACTCAAGGCCGCGGCCCAGCAGCAGGGCCCGGGTGGCCGCCGTGGCGGTGGTCCGCGCTGATCGCGCCCCGCGTCCTTCCGGTACCGGCGTGCGCGCGGGTACCGGCTTTCTGCATTGCCGTCTGACGTAACCGCAAGGACCCGCCCGTGGGCTTTTCGACGATCTTCATCCGCCGTCCCATCGCCACCTCGCTGCTGATGGCCGGCCTGTTACTGCTGGGCATTCTTGGTTACCGGCAGCTGCCGGTGTCGGCACTGCCGGAAGTGGACGCGCCCAGCCTGGTGGTGACCACCCAGTACCCAGGTGCCAACGCCACCACCATGGCCTCGCTGGTGACCACGCCGCTGGAGCGCCAGTTCGGGCAGATCTCCGGGCTGGAGCTGATGACCTCGGATTCGTCAGCAGGCTTATCCACGATCATCCTGCAGTTCTCGATGGACCGCGACATCGATATTGCCGCGCAGGACGTGCAGGCGGCGATCCGCCAGGCCACCCTGCCCTCGTCGCTGCCCTACCAGCCGGTCTACAACCGGGTGAACCCGGCCGACGCGGCCATCGTTACCCTCAAGCTCACCTCGGACACGCGCCCGCTGCGCGACGTGAACAACTACGCCGACTCGATCCTGGCCCAGCGCCTGTCGCAGGTGCAGGGCGTGGGCCTGGTCTCGATTGCCGGCAACGTGCGTCCGGCCGTGCGCATCCAGGTCAATCCGGCGCAGCTGTCGAACATGGGCCTGACCCTGGAAGAGCTGCGCAGCGCGCTCACCCAGGCCAACGTCAACGCACCGAAGGGCTCGCTCAACGGCAAGACCCAGTCCTACAGCATCGGCACCAATGACCAGCTGACCAGTGCGGCCGAGTACCGCGACACCATCATCAGCTACCAGAACGGTCGCCCGGTGCGGTTGTCCGACGTGGCCGAGGTGATCGACGGGGTCGAGAACGACCAGCTGGCGGCGTGGGCCGACGGCAAGCCGGCGGTGCTGCTGGAAGTGCGCCGCCAGCCGGGCGCGAACATCGTGCAGACGGTGGAACGCATCCGCGCCCTGCTGCCGCAGCTGCAGAACGTGCTGCCGGCCGACGTGCACCTGGAGATCTTCTCCGACCGCACCGAAACCATCCGCGCCTCGGTGCATGAAGTGCAGTTCACTCTGATCCTGACCATCGGGCTGGTGGTGGCGGTGATCTTCGTGTTCCTGCGCCGCCTGTGGGCGACCATCATTCCGTCGGTGGCGGTGCCGCTGTCGCTGGCCGGCACCTTCGGGGTGATGGCATTTGCCGGGATGTCGCTGGACAACCTGTCGCTGATGGCGCTGGTGGTGGCCACCGGCTTCGTGGTCGACGATGCGATCGTAATGATCGAGAACATCGTCCGTTACATCGAGCAGGGCAAGAGCGGCCCGGAGGCGGCCGAGATCGGTGCGCGCCAGATCGGTTTCACCGTGCTCTCGCTGACCGTCTCGCTGGTGGCGGTGTTCCTGCCGCTGCTGCTGATGCCGGGCGTTACCGGACGGTTGTTCCATGAGTTCGCGTGGGTGCTGAGCATCGCGGTGGTGCTGTCGATGCTGATCTCGCTGACCCTCACCCCGATGATGTGCGCCTACCTGCTCAAGCCCGATGCGCTGCCGGAAGGCGAAGACGCGCACGAGCGTGCAGCAGCGGCAGGCAAGCAGAACCTGTGGACCCGCACCGTGGGCCTGTACGAGCGCAGCCTGGACTGGGTGCTGGAACACCAGCCGCTGACCCTGGCGGTCGCCGGCGGCGCACTGGTGCTGACCGTGCTGCTGTACGTGCTGATTCCCAAGGGCCTGCTGCCCGAACAGGACACCGGGCTGATCACCGGCGTGGTCCAGGCCGACCAGAACATCGCCTTCCCGCAGATGGAACAGCGCACCCAGGCGGTGGCCGAAGCCCTGCGCAAGGACCCGGCGGTGACCGGTGTGTCCGCCTTCATCGGCGCGGGCAGCATGAACCCCACCCTCAACCAGGGCCAGCTGTCGATCGTGCTGAAGCAGCGCGGCGACCGCGACGGACTGGATGAGATCCTGCCGCGCCTGCAGCAGGCGGTGGCCGGCATTCCCGGCGTGGCGCTGTACCTGAAGCCGGTTCAGGACGTGACCCTGGATACCCGCGTGGCCGCCACCGAGTACCAGTACTCGCTGTCGGACGTGGACAGCGAGCAGGTGGCGTTGCAGGCCACGCGCCTGACCGAGGCACTGCGCCAGCGCCCGGAACTGGCCGACGTGGACAACAACCTGTCCAACCAGGGCCGTGCGCTGGAACTGAACATCGACCGCGACAAGGCCAGCGTGCTGGGCGTGCCGATGCAGACCATCGACGACACCCTGTATGACGCCTTCGGCCAGCGCCAGATCTCCACCATTTTCACCGAGCTCAACCAGTACCGCGTGGTGCTGGAAGTGGCCCCGGAGTTCCGCACCAGCACCGCGCTGATGAACCAGTTGGCGGTGGCCTCGAACGGGGCCGGCGCGTTGACCGGCAGCAATGCCACCAACTTCGGCCAGGTCACCTCCTCGAACTCCTCCACCGCCACCGGCATCGGCGCGCAGAACACCGGCATTCCGGTCGGTGCGGGCAACATCATTCCGCTCTCGGCGCTGGCCGAAGGCAAGGTCACCAGCACGCCGCTGGTGGTGAGCCACCAGCAGCAGCTGCCGGCAGTGACGGTGTCGTTCAACATCGCGCCGGGCTACTCGCTGTCCGACGCGGTCAAGGCGATTGAAGAGACCAAGGCCAGCCTGGACATGCCGGCGCAGGTGCACGCGCAGTTCATCGGCAAGGCGGCCGAGTTCACCGGCAGCCAGACCGACGTGGTGTGGCTGCTGCTGGCCTCGCTGGTGGTGATCTACATCGTGCTGGGCGTGCTGTATGAGAGCTACATCCACCCGATCACCATCATCTCCACCCTGCCGCCGGCCGGCGTCGGCGCGCTGCTGGCGCTGATGGTGTGTGGCCTGAGCCTGTCCGTGGACGGCATCGTCGGCATTGTGCTGCTGATCGGCATCGTCAAGAAGAACGGCATCATGATGGTGGACTTCGCGATCGAGGCGCGCCGCGCCGGCGCCAACGCGCACGAGGCGATCCGCCGCGCCTGCCTGCTGCGCTTCCGCCCGATCATGATGACCACCGCCGCCGCCATGCTGGGCGCGTTGCCGCTGGCGCTGGGCACCGGCATCGGTTCGGAGCTGCGTCGCCCGCTGGGCATCGCCATTGTCGGCGGCCTACTGCTGTCGCAGCTGGTCACGCTGTACACCACGCCGGTGATCTACCTGTACATGGAACGCTTCTCCGAGCGCATGCGTCTGCGCCGTGAGCAGCGCGCACTGCGCCATGCCGCCGCACAGGACCGCGCGTGAACATCTCCGGTCCGTTCATCCGCCGCCCGATCGGCACCACCCTGCTGGCCATCGGCCTGTTCGTGGTGGGCCTGCTCTGTTACCTGAAGCTGGGCGTGTCGGCACTGCCGAACATCCAGATTCCGGTGATCTTCGTGCACGCCAGCCAGTCCGGCGCGGATGCCACGACGATGGCCTCGACGGTGACCGCGCCACTGGAACGCCACCTGGGCCAGCTGCCCGGGGTGGACCAGATGCGCTCGTCCAGCTCGGAAGGCAGCTCGCTGGTGTTCATGATCTTCCAGAGCGGCGTGGACATCGATTCGGCGGCGCTGGATGTGCAGACCGCGATCAATTCGGCCCAGGCCGACCTGCCTTCGGGGCTGGGCTCGCCGATGTTCCAGAAGGCCAACCCGAACGACGACCCGGTGATCGCCATCGCGCTCACCTCGCAGACCCAGTCCGCAGACGAGCTGTACAACGTGGCCGACTCGCTGCTGGCACAGCGCATCCGCCAGATCAGCGGCGTGTCGTCGGTGGATATCGCCGGTGCTTCGACGCCGGCGGTGCGCGTGGACGTCAACCTTCGCCTGCTCAATGCGCTGAACCTGACCCCGGACGACCTGCGCAATGCCGTCCGCGCGGCCAATGTGACCTCGCCCACCGGCTTCCTGAGCGATGGCAATACCACCACCGCGATTATCGCCAACGACTCGGTGGCACGCGCAGCGGACTTCGCCAACCTCGTCATCAAGACCGAGGACGACGGCCGCGTGATCCGGCTCAAGGACGTGGCCAACGTCTACGACGGCCAGCAGGACGCCTACCAGGCCGCCTGGTTCAACCACAAGCCAGCGGTGGTGATGTATGTGTTCACCCGTGCCGGGGCCAACATCGTGGAGACGGTGGACCGGGTCAAGGCGCAGATTCCCGCGCTGCGCGACTATCTGCAGCCGGGCACCACGCTCACCCCGTACTTCGACCGCACCCCGACCATCCGCTCGTCGCTGCATGAGGTACAGATCACCCTGCTGATCAGCCTGGCGATGGTGGTGCTGACCATGGCGCTGTTCCTGCGCCGCTTGGCCCCCACGCTGATTGCGGCGATCACCGTGCCGTTGTCGCTGGCCGGTGCGGCGCTGGTGATGTACGTGTTCGGCTTCACCTTGAACAACCTGAGCCTGCTGGCGCTGGTGATCGCGATTGGCTTCGTGGTCGACGATGCGATCGTGGTGATCGAGAACATCATGCGCCACCTCGACGAGGGCATGCCACGCCTGCAGGCGGCGCTGACCGGGGCGCGCGAGATCGGCTTCACCATTGTCTCGATCACCGCCTCGCTGGTGGCGGTGTTCATTCCACTGCTGTTTGCCAGTGGCATGGTCGGGGCCTTCTTCCGCGAGTTCACGGTCACCCTGGTGGCGGCCATCGTGGTCTCGATGATCGTCTCGCTGACCCTGACTCCGGCCTTGTGCAGCCGTTTCCTGAGCGCGCACGAGGAGCCCGAGAAGCCCTCGCGGATCGGTCGTTTCCTGGATGGCGCGCATGACCGCATGCTGCGCGTCTACACCGTGTGCCTGGACTTCTCGCTGCGCCACGCCCTGCTGCTGTCGCTGACCCCGATCCTGCTGATCGTGGCCACGGTGATGCTGGCCGGCGCGGTCAAGAAGGGCTCATTCCCACCGCAGGACACCGGGCTGATCTGGGGCCGTGCCAATTCCAGCGCGACGGTCTCGTTTGAAGACATGGTCAACCGCCAGCGCCGCATCACCGACATGCTGATGGCCGACCCGGCGGTGAAGACCGTGGGCGTGCGCCTGGGCAGTGGCCGTCAGGGCTCCAGCGCGCAGTTCAACGTCGAGCTGAAAACCCGCAAGGAAGGCCGCCGCGAGACCACGGCGGTCGCGCTGGCCCGGTTGAGCGCCAAGGCCGACCGCTACCCGGACCTGCAGCTGCGCCTGCGCGCGATCCAGGACCTGCCCAGCGATGGCGGCGGCGGCAACAGCCAGGGCGCGCAGTACCGCGTGTCGCTGCAAGGCAATGACCTGGCCCAGCTGCAGGAATGGCTACCCAAGGTACAGGCAGCGCTGAAGCAGAACCCCAAGCTGCGCGACGTCGGCACCGACGTGGATACCGCCGGCCTGCGCCAGAACGTGGTGATCGACCGCGCCAAGGCGGCGCGCCTGGGCGTTTCGGTCGGCGCGATTGATGGCGCGCTGTATGGTGCGTTTGGTCAGCGCCAGATCTCCACCATCTATTCGGACATCAACCAGTACAGTGTCGTGGTCAATGCCCTGCCCGAGCAGACCGCCACGCCGAAGGCGCTGGATGAGATCTATGTGCGTGCCGGCAATGGCCAGATGGTTCCGCTGACCGCGGTGGCCGAGCAGGTACCGGGACTGGCCCCGCCGCAGATCACCCACCAGAACCAGTACACCACCATGGACCTGAGCTACAACCTGGCTCCGGGCGTGAGTACGGGCGAGGCGGATCTGATCATCAAGCGCACCGTGGATGGTCTGCGCCTGCCAGGTGACATCCGCATCAGCGACGGCGGCGGTTTCAACGTTCAGCTGAATCCGAACTCGATGTTGATCCTGGTATTGGCGGCAATCATCACCGTGTATCTGGTGCTGGGCATGCTGTACGAAAGCCTGGTGCACCCGGTGACGATTCTGTCCACGCTGCCGGCAGCAGGCGTGGGCGCGTTGCTGGCGCTGTTCGTGACCAACACTGAGTTGTCGGTGATCTCGATGATCGCGCTGGTGTTGCTGATCGGCATCGTGAAGAAGAACGCGATCATGATGATCGACTTCGCGGTGGTGGCACAGCGCGAGCACGGCAAGACGCCGCTGGAGGCGGTGCGCGAGGCCAGCATCGTGCGCTTCCGCCCGATCATGATGACCACCATGGTGGCGATCCTGGCGGCGGTGCCGTTGGCGATCGGCATCGGCGAAGGCTCGGAACTCCGGCGGCCGCTGGGTATCGCGATGATTGGCGGGTTGCTGTTCTCGCAGAGCCTGACCCTGCTCAGCACGCCGGCGTTGTATGTGATCTTCTCGTGCCTGCAGGGCCATTGGCGCGCGTGGCGGGCACGCCGGCGCGAACGAAAGATGATGCGACGCGCAGCGCGCGCGTAACCCTGCGACCGCGCGTCACATGACAATCATTTGACGCGCGGTAACGAAAAGAGAACAATTCGCGGCAGCCACGGTCCTGCCGCGCCTCGCGCCCTGCGCTGATTCCCGCCCCCGCGGGCAGTGCCCCGACTCAGCCACCTCCCCTATTCCGCCATCACCTGATCGCGGACGGTGTGCTGCTGTCCGCGGAGGACCCCGACATCATGCAATCCGCTGCACTGCTTCGTCCTACCCTGTTAGCCCTTTCGCTTTCGCTGGCCTGCGTGGCCCAGGCCCAGTCCACCCCGGACGGCACCGCGCGCGCGCGCAGCGCCACCGACCTGGATGCCATCACCGTGACCGGCGAGCGCGCCCACACTGATACCGGTGCGCTGGGCGACCGCGCGGTGCGCGATACCCCATTCGCCATCTCGGTGGTCGGCCGCGAAGCAATCGAGCAGCGCCAGGTGGTCTCATTGGGTGAGGCATTCCTGACCGACCCGTCGGTGGTGACCCAGGTCAGTGCGTATGCCAGCGGCTGGAGCTCGCCGATCCGCAATCGTGGCATCGATCTGAGCTACGACAGCTACCGCGTCAACGGCCTGCAGGTATCATCGTGGGGCACCGAGTGGCCGCTGGAAGTGATGGAGCAGGTGGAACTGCTGAAGGGTCCGGGTGGTTTCATGTACGGCTTCGGTCAGCCGGGCGGCATCATCAATTACGTCACCAAGAAGCCGACCGACACCACCACGCTGTCCACCCAGCTGGGCTGGCGTGAACAGGGCGTGGTCAGCGGCCAGGTCGACGTGGGCGGACGCTTCGGCAACGAAGAGATGTTCGGCTACCGCTTCAATGCGTACCAGGAGAAGGGCGAGACCTTCAATGGCGGCGAGGTGAACCGCAAGGTGGGTTCGCTGTCGCTGGACGCACGCCTCAGTGACGCCATCACCTGGACTTTCGACGGCGTGTTCCAGGAGCGCGACCTCAGCGAGGAGTCGCCGCAGTGGTACTTCCGCGGGATCACCGAACTGCCGCGTCCGATTGGCGGTGACGTCGACAACAGCATTCCGGGAACCTACTACGACACCCGCTCCAGTCTGCTGTCGACGGCGCTGAACTGGCAGATCAACGAGGACTGGAAGGCCAGCGTTAGCTACGGCTACACCAGCTCGTGGAATGACGTGAACAAGATCTTCGCCTACATCGACGATGTGAACGGCGACTACGACATCAATTCGTACGAGCTGGGCGGAAAGACCGAATGGAAGCATGCGCAGGCGATGCTGCAGGGCCGGTTCCAGACCGGTCCGCTGTCGCACCAGGTGGTGGCAGGCGTCTCGCACCAGAAGGCAACGGGCTGGGACCGTCCGTATGAGTGGAATCTGATTGGTCGTGGCAACCTGTATCAGCGTCCGACCATCCGCCACGATGCGGTAGGTTCGCGGGTGATGACGCGCAGCAGCGAGACCATCCAGCAGGCGGTGTTCGTCAGCGACACGGTGGACTTCGGCCACGGCTGGTCGGTGCTGGCGGGTGCGCGCTACAACGACTTCGAGAACAAGGGCAGCTACCACACCTACCCGGTGACTCCGACCTACGCGGTGATGTACAAGCCGGCGGAGGAAGTGACGCTGTACACCAGCTATGTGGAATCGCTGGAAGCGGGCAACCGGGTGGGTTCGGATTACATCAACGCCGGCGACGTGCTGGACCCGACCATCAGCAAGCAGTTCGAAGTGGGCGCGAAGATGGAGTACCCGCGCTGGAACGCGAACGTGGCGGCGTTCCGTCTGGAGCGCGGCGCGAACATCGACCGGATCACCCCGGCCGGTCTGCTGCTGGTGCAGGATGGCATCACGCTGTACGAAGGCATTGAAGCCAGCGGTGCGGTGCACCTGACCGATGCGTTCACCCTGGGCGGTGGCGTGACCTGGCTGGACCCGACCTACGACAAGCTGTCACCGGACAGCGCCAGCCAGCAGGGTAACCGCACCACCGGCGCGGCGCGCTGGAACGGCGTACTGCACGCGAACTACCAGCTGCCGTGGGTGGATGGCCTGGACGCCTACGCAGTAGCCCGCTACTACGGCGACGTCTACTACGACGCCGACAACACGCTGAAGCTGCCGGACTACACCCTGCTCAACGCCGGCGTGGGCTACCGCATGCAGTGGAACGATCACGCAGTGACCTGGCGTGCCAGCGTCGAGAACCTGACCAACAAGAAGTACTGGTCCAACGCCGGCCTCGGCCTGCCGCGCACGTTCGCAGTAAGCGTACGCTTCGATCTGTAACCCTGCGCCGGTGCTGTTGGATTTATGCGAACAACCGCTGGTTCGCGGGCTCCCGTGTTTGGGCGTACCGGGGTGGGTTTGCGGGACACGCCGTAAACCCATCCATGGGGGC
>NZ_DAMDFR010000040.1:0-35742 GCF_032103445.1 Stenotrophomonas sp. | reverse complement strand
AGATTACGAGAAAATTCCACTTATGGCTGCTTCTATTCTGAGGGGGGATTACCGGCATGGCTCCCCCCGATATCAAGGAATGACACATATCGGCCATTCAGCTCCTTGAAGTCCCGCTCCATGAAGAGAGGGACGAGCATGCGCTCAGCAACGCCTTCCACGAAAATGGCCGCATTGGCGAATAGCAGGTCGGTGTGTTGAACGCGGAAGTACCGTTCTGCGAACTGACGTGTCTTCTTGTCATCGCCGAACACCTTACCAAGATTGATCACTTCGGTCGTCGGCATCGGGTTATTCGCGCTTTTTGCAATGCGCCGGACGTATCGCAGGCGGTCGAAGTCCTCGGCGTGCGCAAGATGGCTCGAGTGGGTGCTGATCATCAGCTGGCTCTTGAGCGCAGATGCGTCCACCCCTGTCGGGCTTATGAGTTTGTGGGCCTTGTCAGGAAAAATGCGCTGCACTTGCACATGCAGGTGCGCCTCAGGCTCTTCAATCATCACCAAGTGAACCGGGGCAGGCGACCCCTTTTCTGGTTTAAGCCGGACAGCCTTGAATGAGACCAGCTGGTAGCTGAGGGACTGCAGGTTTTGGTAACCGAGTCCGATGGAGTGTTCAGGGAGGAGCTCTTCAAGCGACTCCTTTTGCATGCTGTACTGCACTGCGGTTCCATGGTCTAGCAGGTCAGCCGTCTGAATGCGCGTGCGAAAGCGAATCTCTTGGGGGTCGTGCAGACCTGGATAACCGAGAGTCTTAACCTCCTCAACCGAATCGGCAATGGCTTCGTGAATCTTCTTATCGAGGTCTCGCTGCGCCTCCGCCACGGCTTTAATGAGGTCCGCTCGGTGACCATGCCCGGTGCTGGCGACGTTCAAGTGTTGACGGGCGAATTTGAGGAGCTGGTTTGAGAACATGCCAACTCGATGAGGTCCAGAGGCGGACCTCGACTCAGCTTCTTCGCTTCCTAGACCGCGCTGAGCCGCAACAAAATCTACCCGTATGACCTTCGACAGATGCTTACGTTCAATATGGTTGGCGTTTGCAGCAAGGGGCTGCGTGACGTAGGTCTTGAAGCCAGTTATAGGGTTTTTCTCTGCATCGAGCTTGTATGCGCGAACCTGACCGAGTTTTGAAGGTTCGCGCAGCCAAAAATCCAGAAGGTCGATGGGCCAGGCCAACGAGTCCGCACCCATATCTTTCACTGGTTCGCGCGCCGTGCGGTATGTCCAGGCGAGTTGCTTTAGCTCTTCAACGGTCGACGCTGGTTCCAACCGTAGTCGGATACCGACGGCACCGCCCTTCCAACTGAACTTGGAAAGAAATGGTGCAACGTAGTGATACATGCCTGCCTCCGCATCAAACCAGAGGTCTAACGTCGGCATGGTCGAGACAAGAGTCTGGAGCTGCTGCGTCCAGTGGGCCTCGTCTCCTGTCACGGTCAACGGGTCTTCCGCCAGCGTTTCCCATGCCTTACCAAGAGCTCGCAGCGTCGGCCACTGCGAGAGACTGATGTCAAAAGCACCAAAAGGAGAGCCGTCTGCGAGGAAGTGACGGAGAGCGACGAGTACCGAGGTCTTTCCGCTGTTGTTCGCTCCGACCAGGATAGTGGTCTTCTTATGGACGTCCAGCTGAACCTTGCCGAGGCGACGGAACTGGGACAGCTCTAGAAATCGAAGTGTGATGTCTCCGGAGGCCGGAGTAACGGGACCTGCATTTTCCATTGAGGCACCTTTCAACTTGAATTTTAGAGACGCCACCACTGATCAGATGCTTTGGGCACCCAAGGAAGAGGCCTAGTACTACCAATTGTGGCGAAGACGATTTGGCTGGTTGTCGTTGATAGCGGCATTTCTTTTCGGCTGAACCCCTGAAACCCTGCCAGAGCCTGGTGCCGGGGGTGGAAAAGTGGCGAAGACCGACTGCACCAGCTGCGGAGCAGATGTTGCCCGTGCAGCTGAGCACGTGCCCTCGTCCATGAGCGCATGGTTGCCGCCCGCTAGCTGGTGTTACCGATGTTACCACTTGTTACCAGCCCGATGCCGGGATGCAAATCCATGTAACTAGTTGATTTGATTGGACCACCAAGCGAGCGTTACCGGTGTTACCGCTGTTACCAGCTTTATGGGCAGGCCGGAAATGAAGTTAGCCAAACTTGTCAAGAAGATCGCCTCCAACTTATCCGAAACTGTTATGACACAAGGATGATCGCGATGATGGCGATCACTGCCTCTCGGTTGATGGGTGTTACACGAAGGACGCTACCGGTCCTCTTTCCATAGCGTTTCTGAAGCACACTATATCTGGTGAATTGTCAGTTGGACGCTCTTGGACACCAGCATTTCCCTGTTCTCTCGCCGTGCTTTGGTGCTGCTCCCGCTCCCTATCTCTTGACCCGAGCTCGCTCGTCCTAGGCGCAGGGTTCCGCAGGTAAGCCGCCCGTGCCGATTTAGCCCCCATAGCGTTGCCAGGCGTGCGGTTGCCTCGAGCGCAGGTGCTGCAGAAAAAGCACCCTATGAAGTGTGCAGGCGTGGCGGGGAGACGAGTGCGCGCGCCGGGTGCAGAGCGTCGATAGGCACGTCGTCACCTCCCTATCGGTTCCTGTGCCCTGCAACCTCACTGTATCGCCCAGGTATGCGCCTGCGCCGCATTGGTGTCACCGGGTGCCGGGCAAGTGAACCACGGCCCCAGACGGGCTGTTAGATTGCCCAGATGGCTACCCTCATCTTCGCCCTCGTCGCGCTTGTTCTGCTGGCAGCTGTGGTCGTCGCGCTTGCATGGGCGCTTAGCGCTCTGTGTCTTTTCGTTGCTGCTCTGCTTGGACGCGCCCCTGTGGCACCAGGTGCCCGGGATGCACGCTCGGAATAGCTAACGCACGAGCCTTGACGGTAACTATGGCGGTAACTAAGTCAACGCCAGACCCTAGAATCCTTATGTATCAAAGCATTCAAACGATTATGCGGCTCCCTCCGGGCGCGCCATTTTTCCTTCGCAGGCTGAGAACCGACTCTACGGGGTCCTGCTGGAATCCAGGGCGATGAAACTTCTCTACCAGACCCACTCGCCTTATGCCCGCAAAGCGCTCGTGTTCGCATACGAGGCCGGCATCGCCACCTCACTCGAGGTCATTCACCAGGAAACCAGCCCAACGGTGAAGAATGCGGAGGTGTTCGCCCGCAATCCCCTGGGCAAGGTGCCGGTGCTGCTCCGCCCCGATGGCGATGCGATCTTCGACTCGGACGTCATCTGCGCCTACCTCGACACGCGGCATCCCGGACCACGCCTCATCCCGCAGGAGGGCGAGGCGCGTTGGCGCGCGCTCCGTCTCCAGGCGGCGGCGCAAGGCGTGTGCGACGCTGGCATCGCACTACGCTGGGAAACGGTTCGACGGCCTGCCGAGCTGCGTTATGCACCACTGCGCGACGGCTATACGGACAAGCTCCTGACCACCTATGAGTGGCTTGAACAGGAAATCGACGGCAACGAACCCGTCCATGTGGGGCACATCGCCGTGGCCACCGCCTTGAGCTGGATTGCGTTTCGCGAGCTGCCGGATTTCCGCGAGGGACATCCCCGGTTGGTCGATTGGTTTGATGCCTTCGAAACGCGCGAGTCGATGCGAAGGACGCCCTTGTCAGGCGAGACCCACGACTAGCTCCCCCCACCGTGCCGGCGTTGCAAACGCTCAACCTGCGCCAACAGTGCCACTCGGAGTGCATCAGGCTGACGGATCTCGAACTCGAATGGCAGCCGTGACAACTCACGCGCGAACCAATCAAGGTCGTCAGCTTGAGCACGCAGAAGTGTGCTGCCGCCAGCGGGTTCAAGTACGCCAATCGTTTCGAAAACTTCACGTTGCGCCGTGGCGATATCGGCATGTAACAGCACTTCGATCGCGTGGGTGCGGGAGAGCGTGGCCATCGAAGAGACCAGGTGCGCAAGTACGTCAAAGCCTTCTGGACGGCCAAAGCTTGCCGGCACGGCATGCACCTGCTCGATGCGGTCAAGCCGGAACGAGCGCAGCCCCCTGCGCAGGTGACAGTACCCTACGGCGTACCAGCGGCCGCCGCGCCATGCCAAGCCCCAAGGATCAACGTCGCGTTCGCTGGCACCGCGTTCGGTACGGTAGATCAAGTGGACGCGCTGACGCACCTGTGCAGCTTGGCTGAGGATCACCAGCGCGGCATTGTCGGCACCGGCACCGCGCGCGTCGGCTTTGGCGAGATCCAGTGCCACTGTGTCGTCAATTGCACGGACACGCTGTTTCAGCTCCTCCGGCATCACCCGCTCGAGCTTGGCAGATGCACTTGCGACGGCGGGGACCACGCCCGACAGGCCCAGGCCCCGTGCAGCAAGCAGCCCAAGCGCCAGTGCAAGCGCCTCATCGTTGGTGAACGCCATCGGGGGCAGCTTGAAGCCCGGCACCAGAGCGTAGCCGCCATGGCGACCGCGCTCTGCGGTGACTGGAATGCCGATCTCCTCCAATGAGGCGACGTAGCGGCGCAGAGTGCGGCCGTCGACGCCAACCCGCCGCGCCAGCTCGGGGCCGCTCATGCGGCCATGGGCTTGAAGCAGCTCAAGAACGGTCAGGACACGCGTGGTCGGAAAACTCATGGCGACGAGTGTACGTTCAATCAGGGCGGATTCCGCCCTGAATGGTCACTAGCCTGATGGTTCCTCGGACCGGAACGTGCTGACACGCCATGATCGAAACCGCGCATCTCTGGTTGTTCTTCCTGATGGTTCTGGGTGTTGTCCTGCTGCCCGGGCTTGATATGGCCTACGTCATGGCCAGCGCGCTGGTTGGCGGCCAGCGCTCGGGGCTGTTGGCAACCGCCGGTGTCATCGCGGGTGGCGCATGCCACGTACTGCTGGGCGCACTGGGCGTCATGGCCGTGCTGAAGCTAATGCCGGCGGCGTTCAATCTCATGCTGGTGGCGGGCGCGCTTTACATTGCGTGGACTGGATGGACATTGCTGCGTAGTCGTGTTGCGATCGGCGCGTCGACATCGACGCGCGTGCGAAGCGGTGCGGCAACCTTCGGTAAAGGCATGGCCACCTGCCTCCTCAACCCAAAGGCCTACCTTTTCATGCTGGCTGTCTTTCCGCAGTTCCTGAAGCCTGACTATGGCCCTCTCTGGCTTCAGGCACTGGTACTCTGGATGATCATCGCAGCCTGCCAAGCCGCCGTGTACGGCGGCATGGCGCTGGCCGGGGATCGCGTAAAAGCCTGGCTTGGCGCGAAGCCTGCGGCGGATCTGCTGCTCGCGCGTCTGGTTGGCGCGGTGCTCCTTGCGGTGGCAGCGTTTACGGCGTGGGAGGGCTGGCACCTTTCGTAGAGCCGGGCTCTGCCCGGCTGGCGGTGCGCGGTCGCGGCGCAGCCGGGCAGAGCCCGGCTCTACGGCATGGCGGATGCAGGCGGGTGCCCGGCGTTCGATTCAATAGCGGCCGTCGAAAGCGAAGATCGGCTTGCGTTGCTGCCAGGCCCCCTTGGTGAAATCCGGGAACTCCAGGGTCTGGAAGCTGTTGGCGATCGACTGCTCCGACAACGGCGTGATCGCACTCCAGGTCACTGCGTCATAGATGTCGATCGGCATTGGCGCACGCGCCTTCAGCGCCTCGACGAACGCATGGATGACGAACCAGTCCATGCCACCGTGGCCCGCGCTGGCCGCGGTGGCCGCGTTCTGCTTCCACAGCGGGTGCTCGTACTTGTCCTGGTAGACCTGGAAATCCTCCCACTTGTGCGGCGGGCTGCGCCCTTCGATGTGGATGGACTGGTTGAGGTCCATCCACAGGCCCTTGGTGCCCTGCACGCGGAAGCCCAGCGAGTACGGACGCGGCAGCGACGTGTCGTGCTGCAGCAGGATGGTCTCGCCATTGGCGCAGGCCAGCGTGGTGGTGACGATGTCACCCAGCTTGAACTTGACCTGGGTGCTGGGGTGGGTGGTGCCGCCACTCTTGGCCACGGTGTACTCGTGCAGCCCGCGCGCCTTGCTGGCAAATGCATTGATATGCGTGAAACGGTTGCCGCGGTTGATGCCGGTGTACATGGCGCAGGGACCAATGCCATGGCTGGGATACAGCTCACCGTTGCGATTCACCGAATGTGCGGTACGCCAACGCGCTTCGGACCAGCCCTTCGGGCCGAACTCCACGCCACTGTCGTACGGCTGGCTGGGGTCGCCGGAGTTGAACTTCACCCAGCGCAGGTCATGCTGGTAGCCGCCCTGCAGGTGCACCAGCTCGCCGAACAGACCCTCGCGCACCATCTGCAATGCGGCCATCACGTCGCGCCGGTAGCAGACGTTCTCCAGCAGCATGTAAGGCGTGCCGGTCTGCAGCTGGGTGTTCAACACATCCCAATGGTCCTGCAGGGTGATCCCGGCCACCACCTCACAGCCCACCGCCACCTTGGCCTGCATGGCCGCGATGGCCATCGGCGCGTGGTACTCCCACGGCGTGGCAATGATCACACCATCCAGACCGCGCTGCTCGAGAAGGCGCTTCCAGGCGTTGACGTCACCGTCCTGCCCATAGGCGGTGGGAGCCGGCTTGCCGGCTTTGGCCACCATGTCCAGACCGCGCTTGAGCATGATCGGCTCGATGTCGCACAACGCCACCACCTGCACGTCGTCGCGCCGCACCAGCTCCTTCAGCAGCACCTGGCCGCGCATGCCGGTGCCGATCAGCCCCAGCTTCAACGTACGCGCCTTCGCCCACGCGGGCGTCTCCGGCAACAGGCTGGTGGCCGCAAGTGCGGCACTGGCCGCGATGAATTCCCTACGCTTCATGAAACGTTGCTCCGCTGGTAAGGGTCAGAACCGATAACCGAGCTGCAGACTGTAGCTGCGCCCGTAGATGCTGGCATAGTCACTGGAGTCCCCGGCAAAACCCTGGGGGTCATAGAACGGCAGGCGGTTGAACAGGTTCTTGACCGTGACGCCAAGGGTCCAGTGCTCATCTGGCCGCCAGCCCACGCTCAGGTTGGCGGTCCACCACGACGGCACGCCGCCGCACTGCGCCGGGTTCACCTTCAGCCGACTGGCGGTGCAGGTCTCCGGATTGTTGTCCTCGGCGTCGATCTGGTCATAGGCCCACTTGGTAGTGCCGACGTAGTTGACGAAGAAGCTGGTGGTGACCTGGCGGTACGTCCAGTCGGCATTCAAGGTCGCACGCAGACGCGGGTTGCCGTAATACCCGATGGTGTTGCCGTAGTACCAGCGCGAGGTGTCGTCGATGTAGTACTGCTTGCGCCGGGCGATGGTCGCGGCCACGCCGATGTTCAGGCTGCCGAAGTCACCCAGGCTGAAGCGGCTGCGTGCGTCGATGTCGAAACCATCGACCAGGGTGCGGCCCTGGTTCTTGTACTGGCCCACCACGCTGGACACATTGCCGACGCTGTAGCTGGGCAGCGTGCCCGGGCAGACCACGCCGCTGGCCGGATCGGCGCACATCGCGGCCACCGCCTCGACGTTGGCGCGGTCGGCATCGCTGATCGGGTTGCGGGTCATCGACTGGATGTCTTCGGGCTTGCTGTAGTCCGGCGCGGCAATTTCGTTGCGCCGATAGATGAACCAGTAATCGGCCGACACGCTCAACCAGCTGGCGGGCTCATAGACCAGGCCCAGCGTGGAGATCTTCGCCTTCTCCGGCTTCAGGTCCTGGTTGGGCTGGGTCATGCGCGCCACGGTGCGGCTGCAGTCGCTGTTGAGCAGCGAATTGCCCAGGTCGACGTCGCCGCTGCGTGCCGACTGCCGCAGCAGGTTGGCGATGGCATTGGTCTCGTCGCAGCGGATGTCATCCTCGAAGCCGCCCAGCTGCGCGAACACGCCACCGGTGCCGGCTTCAGCAAGGCTGGGCGCGCGGAACCCCTCCGAGTAGGTGCCGCGCAGCAGCAGCTGCGGAAGCACCTGGTACTTCACGCCGATCTTGGGCGCGAGGTTGGCGCTGAAGTTGGGGTACTTGTCCACGCGCAGCGCGGCATCCAACTCCAGTTTGTCGGTGATCGGAGCTACCGTCTCGGCGAACAGCGCATAGGTGTTGCGCTTGCCATCGAACCAGGAGCCGCCCTGCTGGGTGATCAGGCCGTTGGCGGCGTCTTCGTTGCCGGGCGTGTAGAAGGTCTCGCGGCTGGCATTGAACCCGAACGCCGCGCGCATTTCTCCCGCAGGCAGCTGGAACAGCGGCCCTTCAATCTTGCCGTCCAGGGTGTGCAGACGTGTCCACGACTGGATGTCGAAGGTGGGGAAGGCCTCGCGGATCAGCGCGGCGTTGGCTTCGTTGATCACCCCGAACTGGTAGGCCGGATTGTCGGAGATGATCACCCGGCCGGTGCCCGGTTCAATGCTGTACGGACCGAATGCGCGCTCGAAGCCGTCCAGGTTGACGTTGATGGTCTGGTAGGTCACCGAATGGGTGCCCGCCGTGGCCAATGCGGTTTCCCAGTTCCAGTCACCGATGTCGCCGCGCAGGCCGGCCAGCACGCGGTAGCTCTGGTCGGTGTTGCGCTGGCCGAAATGCCCGCTGCCGACATCCTGCAGCAGGTAGTTGAGGCCCACCACCCCACCCATCAACGCCTTCAGCTCAGGGCTGGCGTTGTTGTACACGTTGTTGGGGCCCAGGTAGGGCGTACGGAACTGATTGACGGTGGTGCCGGTGTTGCGCGAGAACCAGCTGCTCGGATTGCCGGTCGTGGTGTTGTAGGCATTGGGCGTGCCGGCGTTGGCGCGCAGGTCGATGTCGGTGTAGGTCGCTTCGGCGAAGGCTTCGGTGCTGTCGCCGATCAGGAAGTGCGAGCTGATGTAGGCGGTGTTGCGCTTGGTTTCCGCGCCGGAATCAATCTCTCGGTTCATCCAGGTTTCCCAGACGCAACGCGTGCCCGATGCTTCGGTGATGGCGGTGCTGCATCCCGGCGCGGCTTCCTGGCGGCGCGCCCCGGTCACCGGGTCGAAGGCGAAGTAGGTGCCCGGGTTGAACTCCCCCGGCCGGCTGCCAACGCCCAGGCGCAGACTGTTGAGGTAGTTGGGGTTGTTGACGTAGTACTGGCTGGGCCGCTTGTCGTAGTAGTCGCTGAGCGGAATGGCGTCGCGACGGTACAGGTTGACGCTGGCATAGACGTTGTAGCGGTCCGCATCCAGGTCGCCGAACCCGGCGGTAATGCTGGCCTGGTGCTCGCCATAGGAATCGATGCGCGAGGAAGTGTCCGTGGTGATGCTGACCTCGGCCCCCTGGTAGTCACGCTTGGTGATCACGTTGATCACACCGGCCACCGCATCGGTGCCGTACACCGCGGACGCACCGTCGGTCAGCACTTCCATGCGTTCAATCGCGGCGGCCGGGATGGCGTCGATGTTGACGAACTGGGTCTGGAAGCCAGCCGGCGCGCCGTAGTACGACAGGCGACGACCATTGAGCAGCACCAGCGTGCCCTGCGCGCCCAGCCCACGCAGGTTGGCCTGCGAGGCCCCGTCGGAGCCGGTGAACAACGAACGCGAATCCTGCTGCGCCGGCCGCGCGGCCGGCAGGTTGTCCAGCACCTGCAGCAGCGTACGCGCCCCCATGTTCTCGATGTCCTGCTTGCGGATCACCTGCACCGGAGAGCTGGTCTCCACGTCCGAGCGGCGGATGTTGGAGCCGGTGACCTGGACCCGGCTCAGTTCGGTGGTGCGTTCATCCGGGCCGGTGTCAGCGGCGCTGTCCTGGGCGAAGGCCGGCGCGGTTCCGATCAGGGCGATGCCCAGCGCAAGCGATAAACGGGTGGCGGGGATGCGGCGTTGGCGGTGGCGTACGTTCAACATCTTGGCTCCTCGTGCGGTTTGTTCCGGCAACAGTTGCCCGCACCGCAGCCACGCAGGCTGCAGACGGAGAACGGTGAGGTGGATGAGAAAACGGGGAATGACTCCCTGCGGCCGACTCTAGGGCAGCCTCTCGAAAGATGTCAATAAAGTGAAAGCAAAAAGAAGGAGTTTTTACGACAAACGAAAGTTGATGCAAAGCACCACTTTCTAAATCGCTTCTGAATACGCCATTTTTCTCTTTTGATACGCAGGGATACGCAAAAGAAAAGAGGCTGTCGGCGACAACCGTTTCGAAAACTGTGACCGAGCAAACTTATTTAAATCTTTCGATATTTGACATTTCGAAAGAAAACCCAGATCGTGAGCCCGTCCAACAGGAAGTACGTATGGAACTGCCCCCACTATTCGACCTCGCCGCCTGGCAGTCCCGTGGCGGTGCCCACACTGCCGGGGAAATCGTCCAGCAGCCTGCGCTGTGGGCTGCCGTTGCCGACCTGCTCGAAGCGGCCCAGCCCGTACTTGAGGCCTTCCTCGGCTCGGCCCTGTCGCAGCCCGAACAGCGGGTGATCTTCACCGGTGCCGGCAGTTCCGGCTTCATCGCCGAGATGGTCGCTGACGCAATCAACGCGCAATGGCCGGCCGACATCCGTGCCGTCCACACCACCAGCCTGCTGACCCACCCACAGCTGTACCTGAAGGCCGACCGCCCCACCCTGCTGGTCAGCTTCGGCCGCAGCGGCTCCAGCCCGGAAAGCGTGGCGGTGGTCGAGCAGGTGCAGGCCAGCGTGCCGTCCGCGCGGTTCCTGCACATCACCTGCAATGCCCACGGTGCCTTGGCCCGGCATGGCAGCGGACGGCAGGACACCTGCTCGCTGCTGATGCCACCGGTCAGCTGCGACCAGGCCTTCGCCATGACCAGCAGCCTCAGCTGCATGCTGTTGGCGGCACTGGCCGTGTTCGATCAAGCGCCCTGGGCCGAACGCGTAGCGCGGCTGCGCGCCCTGGCCGAACACGGCCGCACCGCCCTGCACCAGTGGGATGCCGCCATCGCAGCGCTGGCGCAGTGGCCGTGCGCACGGGTCATCTACCTGGGCAGCGGACCGCTGGAAGCCAGCGCGCGCGAAGCCGCCCTGAAAGTGCTGGAGCTCACGGCCGGCCGGGTGCTGGCGCTGTCCAACACGCCGTTGGGCTTCCGGCATGGGCCCAAGTCCACCCTCGATGGCGACACGCTGGTGGTGATGCTGCGCAGTGCACAGCCGCTGGCGCGGCGCTACGAGCAGGACCTGCTGGACGAACTGCGCAGCGACGGCATCGCCGGAAGGGTCATTTCCGTCGGCCCATCCAGCGCAGAACGTGCCGAAGGCGACTTCGTACTGGACGCCCCCGACTTTTCCGATAGCTGGCTGGCTCCGCTGTGGTTGCTGATGGCACAGGGCTATGCCCTGCAGCGTTCGGCCGCGATGGGCTACACGCCCGACAACCCCTTCCCCGACGGCACGGTCAACCGCGTGGTACAGGGTGTGACCATTCATTCCCACGGCTGAGCGGAAACGGCGCATGCAGACCTGGTACGGCATCGACATCGGCGGCACCAAGATTGAACTGGCGGCCTGCGACGCGCGCGGCGCGGTCCTGCACCGGCAGCGCGTGGCCACGCCGTGCCATGACTACGCGGCGTTCCTCGACAGCGTGGCCGCACTGGTGGCCCAGGCGGACGAATCCCTGGGCAACGCCTGCGAGGCCATTGGTGTCGCCCTGCCCGGGGTGCGTGACGCTGACAGCGGACGCCAGCTCAGCGCCAACGTGCCGGCGCTGACCGGGCGCACGGTGGGCGCGGACCTCAAGGCTCGATTACAGCGGCCGCTGGCACTGGGCAATGACCTGCAGTGCTTTGCGCTTTCCGAAGCGCAGGGTGGCGCGGCCGACGGCTACCCGAGCATGTTCGGGGTGATCCTCGGCACCGGTGCCGGCGGTGGCTACTGCAAGGACGGGCGTCTGGTGGCCGGCAACAACGGCATGGCCGGCGAGTGGGGGCACTGGAGCCTGCCCGCCACCCTGCAGCTGCGCCATGACCTGCCGTTGCTGGACTGCGGCTGCGGCCTGCGCGGCTGCCTGGAGCGCTACGTGTCCGGCAGCGGATTGGCGCTGATCCATGCCCGCCAGGGCGGTGAGGCGCTGGACGCGCAGCAGGTGGTGGAACGCGCCAACGGCGGCGACGCCGTCGCCCAGCGCGCGTTGGCCATTCACCGTGACCTGCTGGGGTACTGCTTTGCCAGCCTGATCCTGGCGCTGGACCCGCACGTGATCGTCCTCGGCGGCGGCCTGTCCAAGCTCGAACCGCTGTATCGCGATCTGCCTGCCGCCATTGCGCCCTATCTATTTGCCGGCGTGCGGGTGCCACCGATTCTGCCGCCGGTGTTCGGCGACGCAGGTGGCGCGCGCGGCGCGGCGCTGCTGGCCTGCCAGCAGCATCCGGCGAATTGAACCGCACACATTCTGATTCCACGACAACGGGAGCCTTGCCATGTCCGCCGTACACGCCTTGATCGCCGCCCATCGCCAGGGCCAGCCGGTGGGGCTGTACAGCGTGTGCTGCAGCAACGAGCAGGTGTTGCGGGCCGCAATGCAGGTGGCGCAGCACTACGGCACCCTGCTGCTGATCGAGGCCACCTCCAACCAGGTGGACCAGTTCGGCGGCTATACCGGCATGACCCCGGCGCAGTATCGCGACTACGTGCATGCGCTGGCAGACGAACAGCAGTTCCCGCGGGAGCGGCTGGTGCTGGGCGGCGACCATCTGGGCCCGAACGCCTGGCAGAAGGGCCCGGCCGACGTGGCCATGGCGCACGCGCGCGAGCTCATTGCCGCCTACGTCGCTGCCGGCTTCCACAAGATCCACCTGGATTGCAGCATGTCCTGCGCGGATGACCCGACGCCCCTGCCCGACGCGACGGTTGCGTTGCGCTCGGCCGAACTGGCGCGCGTGGCCGAGCGCACCGCCGCAGAACAGGGGCTGCCGCCGCCGGTGTATGTCATCGGCACAGAAGTGCCCGTGCCGGGTGGGGAATCCTCGCTGGAAGGCGGCCTTGCCGTCACCACACCGGAGGCGGCGGCCACCACGCTGGCCATCCATCGCGACGCCTTCGCCACGCCCGACCTGTTGCCGGCGTGGGAACGTGTGCTGGCGATGGTGGTGCAGCCCGGCGTGGATTTCGACCACAGCAGCGTGCACTACTACGAACCGCAGGCAGCGCAGGCGCTTTCGGCGTTCGTCGAGTCGCAGCCGCGCATCGTGTTCGAAGCCCACTCCACCGATTACCAGACCGAGGCGGGGCTGCACGCGCTGGTGCGCGACCACTTCGCCATTCTCAAGGTCGGGCCAGCGGCAACCTATGCATTCCGCGAAGCGGTGTTCGCGCTGGCCATGATCGAGAACGCGCTGCTGCCACCAGCGCAGTGCTCGCAGCTGATCGAGGTGCTGGACCGCGTCATGTGCGAGAAGCCGGGCTACTGGCGCAGCTACTACACCGGCACCGACGCGGAGCAGCAGCGCCTGCGCCGTTACTCGCTCAGCGACCGCAGCCGCTACTACTGGGGTGAGCCGGCCGTGCAGGCCGCGCTGGCGCAACTGGTCGACAACCTCACCCGGCAGCGGCCGCCGCTGATGCTGCTCAGCCAGTACCTGCCCGAGCAGCGCGCGGCTGTTCAAGCCGGCACCCTCAGCGACGCGCCCCTCGCGCTGATCCAGCACAAGGTCGCGCTGCGCCTGGCCGAGTATGCCCGCGCCTGCGGTGCGCAAGGCGCATTCGAAACCTTATCAGCAGCGGGGCTTTCGGAAGAGTAAGCTTCGGCTTTCCTTCTGAAAGGGACTTCATGACCATGCGAAACACCCGGCAGCGGCGCCAACAGATCATGCAGATGCTGGTGGAGCACGGCAGCGTGCAGGTCAGCGAACTGGTGGAACGTTTCGGGGTGTCGGCGGTGACCATCCGCACCGACCTCACCCACGTGGAAGCGCAGGGCTTGGCCACGCGTACCCACGGCGGTGCCACCTTGATGCGCACGCCGCCGCTGGAGCAGGACATCCATGAAAAGGACACGCTCAACCTGCCACTGAAGGACAGCATCGGCGCGCATGCCGCGCAGCAGGTGCGCCCGGGCGACAACATCATCATCGACTCCGGGTCCACCACCATGACCCTGGCGCGGCACTTACGTGCGCACCGCGATGTGACGGTGATGACCAATGGTCTGAACATCGCCTGGGAACTGGCCAACGCCCCCGGCGTGGAACTCATGCTCACCGGTGGCCTGCTGCGCAAGCAGTCGCTGTCACTGCAGGGCAGCCAGGCCGAAGCCAGCCTCAACACCTACAGTTTCGACACCCTGTTCCTGGGCGTGGATGGCCTGGACCTGCAGTTTGGTCTGACCACCCATCATGAAGCCGAAGCCAGCCTCAACCACCGCATGGTGGAGCGGGCGCGGCGGGTCGTGGTGCTGACCGACGCGTCCAAGTTCGGACGGGTCAGCCTGCATCGCATTGCCCGGCTGGAACAGGTCCATACCATCATCACCGACGCCAGCATTGACGCCGAGTATCTGGAAGGGCTGCAACGGCTGGGCATCGAAGTGATCATCGCCGAGACCCCTGCATGACATCAGCATCCGCCTCGCACGCCACCCCCAACATCCACGCAGAAGGCCCCCGTTGGCCGGTGCGCTACCTGTTGTTCATTGGCGGCATGGGCGGACTGCTGTACGGCATCGACATCGGCATCATCGCCGGCGCGCTGCCTTATCTGGAGGCCACCGCCACGGCCAGCTGGCACCTCACCAGCCAGCAACTGGGATTCGTGGTTGCCGCGGTGCTGCTGGGCAGCGTGCTGTCCTCGCTGTTTGCCGGGGCCATTGCCGACCTGATCGGCCGGCGCAATACCCTGGTGCTGGCCGGCGCGCTGTTTACCCTGAGCATCCCGGTGATGGCGCTGTCGGAAGGGTATGCCGCGCTGCTGCTGGGGCGGCTGCTTCAGGGCATCAGCGGCGGCCTTATCGGCGTGGTGGTGCCGCTGTACCTCGCCGAAGTGCTCAGCCCGGAGCGCCGTGGTCGTGGTGCTGGCCTGTTCCAGCTGCTGCTGACCATCGGCCTGGTGCTGGCTGCGGTGATCGGTCTGTACCAGGCGCACGCGGTGGATGCGGCGGCCGACAGCGTGCGGCATCTGCCCGCGGTCGAGCAGCAACGATTGCTGTTTGAAGTGAAAGACCATGCGTGGCGCACCATCTTCTGGAGCTGCCTGCTGCCGGGCCTGGTGTTCACCTTCGGGGCGCTGTTCATCAGCGAATCGCCACGCTGGCTGGCCCGGCGCGGCCAGCTCGACAAGGCCCGGGCTGCCCTGCAGCGCACCGTCGCGCCCAGCGAGGTCGAACCCACGCTGCAGAGCATGCAGGCCCCGGAGCAGACCCAGGCACTGGCACGTGGCGCGCGGGCGCGCGACCCGTTGCTGAGCCGGCGCTACGTCTGGCCGTTCGTGCTGGCCTGCCTGGTGCTGGCCTTCACCCAGGCCACCGGCATCAATTCGGTGCTGGCCTACGCGGTGAACATCCTCAACCAGGCCGGACTGCCCGGCGCTGTCGCGAACTGGGCGGACGTGGCAATCAAGCTGCTCAACGCGATCATGACCGTGGTCGCGCTGGTGCTGGTGGATCGCAAGGGCCGCAAGTTCCTGCTGATGCTGGGTACGGGCGGCATCACGGTGGCCCTGCTGTGTGCGGCGCTGCTGTTCGTGCGCGGCGAACAGGGCCGGGTGGACGTGCAACCGATTCTGCAGCAGCAGGTAAGCGGCGAAGTCCTGGACCTGACGATGGATGCGGCGCAGTGGGCGCAGCTGGATCGCCAGGCCGGCCCGCAACCGCAGCAGCTGACGGTGTCCTACGCGTATGGTGACTTCAACAATGTGCGTTCACTGCGCAGCGACAGCCTCACCGATGGCACGCTGAAGATCCGCCGCGAAGATGCGGTGTCGGCCGACAGCGTAATCGGCCGCTTCTTCCGCAGCCTGCACCTGAATCCTTTCCCCGACCCGGCGAAGGCGGCCAACGCCCCGCTGGTGATCGAACGCGCCAGCATCGGCCCAGTGCCCTCGCCCACCCACGGCTGGCTGGTGGCCGGCTGCATCCTGCTGTTCGTGGCGTTCTTCGCAGTGGGCCCGGGCGTCTGTGTGTGGCTGGCGCTGTCCGAGCTGATGCCCACCCGCATCCGTTCCAACGGCATGAGCATCGCGCTGTTGATCAACCAGTTCGTATCCACCGTGATCGCCGCGCTGTTCCTGCCCACGGTGGGGCATTACGGCTACGCCAGCATGTTCTTCTTCTGGGCCGGCTGCACGCTGCTGTACTTCCTGGTGGCGACGTTCTGGCTGCCGGAAACCAAAGGCAAGACGCTGGAAGAGATCGAAGCGCGGTTCCGGTAACGCGGGCACTGGCTGGGCACTGCCATGCCACGCCTCCGGGGAACCCCGTAGAGCCGGGCTTGCCCGGCTGCTCTTCGCGGCGGCCCCGAACCCAGCGCAGACGCGCATGGCGCGTCTCTACGTGGCCTGGGTCAGCGCAATCCGCTTTTCAGTTCATTACGTCAACGTGCAAGTTGCGTCGCGGCCGATCAATCATCGTCTGGATTCAACGGCGCATCGAGGTCAATGTCCACACCGGCTACCAGCTTCTGGAGCGACGCCACCCGCTTTGGATCTGCGCGGGTGACATTGCAGCCTGATTTCATGTCCGCTTCGAGGAAGGCCAGGAACGACGCCAACGCCGGATCATCGTGCTGCTCACCTTTGGTCAGTCGCACTTGGCCGTTCGCCGGAACTTCGTGGATTCGATGCATGGACTCTCCTGACGTTTCATGGTGTTCTGGCACAGACCCACAGCGTAGCGCGGCGCAGGCCATGACTGTGTAGCGCATGTACCGCCGCCTGCAGCGTCGCACCGGTGGTCATGACGTCATCGACCAGGGTCAGCGATCTGGGCGGCGCGGAGCGCACTGCGAACGCATCTCGCATGTTCTGCTGACGTGCGTGGGCATCCAGCGTCGACTGCGCGGCCGTCGCCCGCTGACGCACCAGGCCCTGCCAGAGCGGCAGGCACATTTCCCTGGCCAGCGGTCGCGTCAGTTCCAGCGCCTGATCGTAACCACGCCTGCGCAGGCGCTTACGGTGCAACGGCATCGGCAACAGCGGCACGGTAAGAAACGCCGGCACCCGCTGCAGCATCAGCTGTGACAGCAGGCGACCTGCTGCGAGGTCCTTGTGGAACTTGAATCGCAGGATCAGTTGGTCAACCGGCGGGGCATAGACGAAGGTGGCTGCGGCAGCCGCCTGCAGGGGGGGATCGATCAAGCACGCGCCGCAGCAGACAGCGGGTTCGTTCTCCGGCAACGGCAGCGCGCACACGGGGCAGGCATGATCATTCCACGGCAGCGCAGCGTGGCAGGCGCGGCACAGGTCCAGCCCATCCGCACCGGGCTCGGAGCAGACCAGGCAATGCAGCGGCAGGGCCTGCAGCGCAAGCCAGGAAAGAGCACGGGTCAGTGCATGAAACACAGCGTAGGTCCAGGCAAAGAGCGAGATCCAGCGTGCCCGCTCCCTCTCCACGCCGGCATCAGCCGATGCCGGTTCCGCGCGTCATCCGACTACGGATGCTGACCGGTGATTTCCGCGTACATCTGCTGCGTGTCCTGCAGGTCTTCCAGCCCGTTCACCTGCATCGCCTTGCCGAATGGCCCGCGAATGGTGGCCACGGTCAGCACCCGGTCGCCCACGGTGAAGGCAATGCGCTTGCCCACGCGTGCTTCGGTCGCCGCCAGCATGCGTGCACCGGCCTCTTCGGTCAGTTCCAGGTTCAGCACCGGCGCGCCGGTGTATGCATCCGTGTCCAGCGCCACGCTGCGCACATCCGCGGTCACCAGGAAGGGCGGCTCCAGCAGGGCGAGCGGCTGCCCTTCCGCATCGGTCAGGCGGGTGGATGTCGGCAGGCCCTGCTCGTCCACCTCGCGCATCAGCAGCCTGGCCTGCGGCAACGGTGCATGCCCTGATGCCATATCCGCACCGTGCACACCTCCTCCAGATGCGGTACACGCGGCAAGGGAGCCACAAAGGATCAAGGCGGCGACAAATCTGCGCATGGAGGCTTCCATTTCCTTCTCCGAATCGGATCTGAGGACATTCGCGGTGTTCTTCGCCACCATGGCAGGCGAACGAGATCAACGTCAACGCTGCGGGTCTATCACGGCCCTCATGCGATCAATTTCATCCCGTCGAGCACCCTGTATGCGCGCAACCGCTTCCCATTCGCTTACCGCCCTGCGGACCTCCAAGGCGATTTCATCGGCGCGCTCTGTAGACAGCTGGTAGTAGGCCGCCGTCTGGAGCACATGTGCGGTGGTTGGTGACGGATCCCCTGCATCGAGGGCAAGTACATGCGCGTCGCTTGCGGTGTTGGGATTGATGTCATACGCGGGAGACAGCGACCAGCCCGATGCAGTGCGGATGAACCCGTGGTTACGCAGGTGATCATCTCGATTTGCCATCAGCACGTTGAACAGTACGCGCCGGAACAGCTGCTCAAGCTCCTGGGTGATGTGCCCCTGGGTGCCCATGCTCTCGATTAGATGAGCAAGGTCCAGGTAACTGTGATCCTCGCTCTGCTCGGCGGCCAGCAACGTATGCGCGGAAGCAAAGTGGCAGCGATCCCCCGCACTTCGATCAAACCGTTTCACCGCGAAGGTGTGCCCACGCGACGAAAGATCAAGCAGCGACGCCTCCGGCATGTCCACGCCTGCGCGAAGCGCGATAGTGTGGGTGATGTACTCCCATAGGCCAACGTCATGGGTATCCTCCCGCCCAGGAAACTTCGCCAGCCACAAGGTTCCGTCTGTGTCCTGATAGCTCGCCTTGGGGCGTGCGCCCCCCAGTGACGCGCCCGGTGCAACCAGTTGCATCAGCCAGTGCGCTTCCTCGTCCTGGCTCAGCGCCACGCCTGCGTCCACCTTTGCCGCCACACTCTCAAGCTTGCGCAGCTCGGCGATCGGGGGGGCCGAAGGAAACCCATCAGCCAGCCAGGTATCGCAGTCTGGATCCCTGAATCGCAAGGCTCCCATGCGTGAGAAATCGTCGACACCGAGCAGATAGTCCCAAGCCCGCAGCCCCTTGACGCTTCTGCCTTCCACGCGTGCCCGGGTGGCTTCCCGTCTATCCATCAGCACGCGGCCCCAGCGATCCGGTGAGCTGTCCTGGAAGGCCGCTGTGACGTTGCTGGTGTCACGCCGTGCATACTGCCAGCCTTCGACAAGCGGCAACTCATGGTCAAGCGCGAAGGGCGCGATCCCCATTGCGCCGCTCAGCCACAGGTCGGTATAGGCGAAGGCAACGACGTCGCCGCTGCGGCTGGGGCGTTTGCTGATCCAACCCAGTTGCACGGGCTCGCACAGTGCCGGTGCATCCAACCATACTTCCCGATCAAGCTGTGCTGTCGCTGCCATCAGCGTGCACCACGTGATCTGGGCGTGGGGACAGGGCCGCCACCCATCGGCGGTGGCTTCTGGGAAGCCCTCAACGCGTAGCGATCAGGTGGAGGCTCAGCCACCGAATGTGGCTGTGTTGCGTGCTGGGAAATACTCCCAGCGCTCTGGGAGCGGGCAGCGGGGCGGGAC
This sequence comes from Stenotrophomonas sp., assembly GCF_032103445.1. Taxonomy (GTDB): domain Bacteria; phylum Pseudomonadota; class Gammaproteobacteria; order Xanthomonadales; family Xanthomonadaceae; genus Stenotrophomonas. The sequence goes on along the minus strand of NZ_DAMDFR010000040.1, from coordinate 16,245 downwards.
GACGGACGCTTCAACTGACTGGCGGCCAGCTGCGTCCCTACCGGGTCGGTCGCAGCGATCTGGTCGATGTCGTGGTCGAGTCCCAATGCGGACAGCACACGGAGCACCGTTGAGAGGCTGGTTGCCGGGTCTCCAGACTCCAGCTTGCCAATCGTCGTGCGATCCACGCCGACCCGCTCAGCCAGATGGGACTGGGTCATGCCTCGCGCCAGTCGTGCCGTGCGCAACCGCTGCCCCAGGGCTTCGATACGCCGAGCATGAAAGGGTCTTGTGGGAGGTGTGCGCTTGGCCATGTTGGATTTACCCATCATTTCCGGCGGGAGTGTTGTTTTTATCTTACATCAACATCCCGGGGGGCTGAATCGCATCTTGTGTTGGATTAAAGCAACACACGCCTCAGTAATGATGCTTTTATCCAACAAACATTAGCGCCAGGACGACCACGCAATGTAAACCAAAGTAAAAGCGCAAAGGTTGACAGGGGTTCGCCCCACTCCCCAAACTGCCGCCCTTTCACCCGCAACCGGCAGGCCGCCCATGTCCACCGCCCTCCGCCACGACTGGCAGCCGCAGGAACTGCTGCAGCTGTTCGACCTGCCGTTCCCGGAGCTGCTGTTCCGTGCCGCAGCGGTGCACCGCGAGCACTTCGACCCGGCCCATGTGCAGGTGTCCACGCTGCTGTCAGTCAAGACCGGCGGCTGCCCGGAGGACTGCGCGTACTGCCCACAGGCGCAGCGCTATGACACCGGAGTGGCAGCGCAGAAGCTGATGGCGACCGAGGAGGTGGTCGCCCGCGCACGCCAGGCCAAGGCCGCCGGTGCCTCGCGGTTCTGCATGGGCGCGGCGTGGCGGTCGCCCAAGGACCGTGACATCCCGAAGGTGGCGGCGATGATCCGCGAGGTGAAAGCGCTGGGCCTGGAAACCTGCGCCACCCTGGGCATGCTCGACCGCTCCCAGGCCGATGCGCTGCGTGCGGCCGGGCTGGACTACTACAACCACAATCTGGACACCGCGCCGGATTACTACGACTCCATCATCCACACCCGCCAGTACCAGGATCGCCTGGACACGCTCGAGCATGTGCGCGATGCGGGCCTGAAGACCTGCTGCGGCGGCATCGTAGGCATGGGCGAGAACCGCCAGCACCGCGCCGGTCTGCTGATGGCGCTGGCTAATCTGCCCAGCCATCCCGATTCGGTGCCGATCAACCGGCTGGTGCAGGTCGCCGGCACGCCGCTGCATGGCAGTGCGGAACTGGACCCGTTCGAGTTCGTGCGCATGATCGCGGTGGCGCGCATCGTGATGCCGCGCTCCATGGTCCGTCTGTCGGCCGGCCGCGAGGCGATGAGCGACGAGCTGCAGGCGCTGTGCTTCCTGGCCGGGGCCAATTCCATCTTCTACGGTGAAAAGCTGCTCACCACCGGCAACCCGGACACCGCCCGCGACCAGGCCCTGTTCGAGCGCCTGGGCCTGCAGCCGATGCCGGTAAAGGTGGATGCGCCAGAACACGACCACCCCGGCACCGTGCATGCCGACATCACCCAGCCCGCCGGCAGCTGCAGCGGCCGCTGCGGACAGGCGGCCTGAGCTTCCGACCGGGGGTGCGGCGCCCGAGCCGCCAACCGGGTACGCTAGCTGCCCTCCCCGACCATGCTTATGACGACCATGGCCCGCCCTGACCTGCAGGAACGACTTCAGTCCCAGCGCAAGCTTCGCCAGGCGCAGGGCCGCATCCGTGTGCGCCGCACCGTGACCCGCCGCGATGGCGTGCGTCTGGAAGTGGACGGGCAGTGGCTGACCGGCTTCTGCAGCAACGACTACCTGGGCCTGTCCCAGCAGTTTGGCGTGGTCAGCGCGCTGCAGGATGCCGCTGCGCGCGAAGGTGCCGGGGCCACGGCTTCGCACCTGATCTGCGGCCACCACGCGCTGCACGAGGCGCTGGAACAGGAAATGGCCGACTGGCTGGGCTACCCGCGTGCGCTGCTGTTCGGCAGCGGCTTCGCCGCCAACCTGGCGGTGCAGCAGGCCCTGCTCAGCGAGGAAGACGACGTCTGCGTGCAGGACCGTCTGAACCACGCCAGCCTGCTCGATGCCACCCGGCTGGCGGGCTGCCGCCTGCGCCGCTACCCGCACCTGGACAGCGAAGGCGCGCTGCGCCAGCTGAAGCATGCGCCGGAAGGCGCGGCGATGCTGGTCACCGATGGTGTATTCAGCATGGACGGCGATATCGCCCCGCTGCGTTCGCTGTCGCTGGTGGCACGCATGCAGGAAGCGCTGCTGTACGTGGACGATGCGCATGGCATCGGCGTAGTCGGCGAGCATGGCCGCGGCTGCGTGGCTGACGCCGGCCTGGGCGTGACCGACGTACCGCTGCAGCTGGCCACGCTGGGCAAGGCGTTGGGTAGCAGCGGCGCGGTGGTGCTGGGCGATGAAGCGATGATCCAGCATCTGGCCGAGACGGCTCGCCCGTACATCTACACCACGGCGATTTCGCCGGCCCAGGCCGCCGCCTCGCTGGCGGCGGTGAAGCTGGCCCGCCGCGACGACTGGCGGCGCGAGAAGCTGACCGAGCTGGTCGGCGTGTTCCGCGCCGGCGCACGCCAGCACGGCCTGGAACTGATGCCGTCGGACACCCCGATCCAGCCGCTGCTGTGCGGCTCGGAAGCCACCGTGGTGGCGTTGTCTGCCGCGCTGGAAGCGGCCGGTTTCCTGGTCAGCGCGATCCGTCCGCCGACCGTGCCGGAAGGCAAGGCGCGTCTGCGCGTGACGCTGTCGGCACTGCACACGCCGGTGCAGGTGCGGGCGCTGACCGATGCCATTGCCGACGCACGCGACAAGGTGCTGCGCCAGCAGTCGCTGGATGCGCTGAGCGCGTGATGCAGGCCGGCTGAGCATGCATATCGAGGTGGTAGGGCAAGGCCCGGCGCTGGTATTGATTCATGGCTGGGCACTGCATGGCGGGGTGTTCGCCCCGCTGGTGGAGCGCCTGCAGGACCAGTTCGAACTGCACCTGGTGGACCTGCCCGGCCACGGCCACAGCCGCGAAGACCCCACCGCCCTGCGCCTGCCGCAGGTGGTCAACGCCATTGCCGCCGCCACGCCACCCGCGGTGTGGTGCGGCTGGTCGCTGGGCGGGTTGTTCGCCCTGCACGGGGCCGCCGTGGTGCCGAAGGTGCGCGGACTGGTGATGATCGCCGCCACCCCGCGCTTCGTCCGGGGCGAGGACTGGCCGCACGCGGTCGAGCCGGCGGTCTTCGCGCAGTTCGGGCAGGACCTGGCCCAGGATTACCGGGGCACGCTGGAACGCTTCCTGGCGCTGGATGCGATGGGTTCCGAACATGCCCGGCAGGAACTGCGCACGCTCCGCGCGGCGCTGGTGGAGCGCGGCGAACCGGCTCCGCGGGCGCTGCAGGAGGGCCTGGCCCTGCTCAAGAACACCGACCTGCGCGGCGCGCTGCCGACGCTGGGCAAACCCAGTTTGTGGCTGGCTGGCCAGCGTGACCGGCTGGTCAGCGCGCGCGGCATGCAGGCGGCGGCAGAGCTGAACCCGGATGCGCGGGCGCAGGTGATTGCGCATGGGGGACACGCACCGTTCCTCGGGCACGCCGATATCGTGGCCGCTCAGCTGCGACAATTCGTTGTTGAGAGCAGTCGACTGTCGGTCGACTCTACCCGGTAGGAACACTATGGATCTCGGAATTGCTGGCCGCTGGGCCTTGGTGTGTGCGGCCAGCAAAGGGCTGGGCCTGGGTTGCGCGCGCGCACTGGTGCGCGAAGGCGTGAACGTGGTGATTGCCGCACGCGGCGAGGAAGCACTGGCCCGCGCTGCCGCCGAGCTGAGGGCATTGCCCGGTGCCGGCGAGGTCCGCACCGTGGTGGCCGATGTCACCACCGAGGCCGGCCGTGCGGCGGCGCTGGCCGCGTGCCCGCAGGTGGACATTCTGGTCAACAACGCGGGCGGCCCACCGGCCGGGGACTTCCGCCAGTTCGAACGGGCCGACTGGATTGCCGCGCTGGACGCCAACATGCTCAGCCCGATCGAGCTGATCCGGGCGACGGTGGACGGCATGATCGAGCGCGGCTTTGGCCGTATCGTCAACATCACCTCGTCCTCGGTCAAAGCCCCGATCGACATCCTGGGGCTGTCCAACGGTGCACGCTCCGGGCTGACCGGCTTCGTCGCCGGCCTGGCGCGGCGCACGGTGGCGCACAACGTGACCCTCAACAACCTGCTGCCGGGCCAGTTCGATACCGACCGCCTGCGCGGCAACTTCGCCTACGTCGCGCAGCAGCAGGGCGTGGACGCGGGACAGATCGCCGAGCGCAAGCGCACCCATATTCCGGCAGGCCGCTTTGGTAATGCCGATGAATTCGGTGCGGCCTGTGCGTTCCTGTGCAGTGCGCAGGCGGGCTACATCACCGGGCAGAACCTGCTGATCGACGGCGGGGCGTATCCAGGGACGTTCTGATTGTCGCCGCACGACCAACGGTCGTGCGCTACCGCTTCACCGGCACCTCCTTTCGTAGTGAGCTTTGTATGACGTCCAGCTTTGATCCCCATCACGTCCGTCGCGCGTTCTCGCGTGCTGCCCACAGCTACGATGCAGCCGCCGCGCTGCAGCGTGAGGTGGAGAAACGTCTGCTGGAGTCGCTGGACTATCTGGAAAGCCGGCAGCCACAGGTGGTGCTGGACGTGGGCAGCGGCACCGGCCACGCCAGCGCCGCGATGAAGAAACGGTGGCCTAAAGCGCAGGTGATCGCGCTGGACCTGGCCCCGCCGATGTTGGCCGAGGCCAAGAAGCAGGCAGGCTGGTGGAAGCCGTTCTCGCGCGTGTGCGCTGATGCGCAGGCGCTGCCGCTGGCCGACCAGAGCGTGGATGTGATTTTCAGCAACCTGTGCCTGCAGTGGGTGGAGGATCTGCCGGCGGTGTTCGCCGGTTTCCGCCGCGTGCTCAAGCCCGGTGGCCTGCTGGTGTGCTCGACCTTCGGTCCGGAAACGCTGATCGAGCTGCGCGATGCCTTTGCGGCGGCAGACAGCACCCCGCATGTCAGCCGCTTTGCGCCCATCGCGCAGTTCGGCGATGCGTTGATGATGTCCGGTTTCCGCGACCCGGTGCTGGACCGTGATCTGTTCACGCTGACCTATGCCGACATGGATGCGCTGATGCGCGAGCTACGCGCGATCGGGGCCACCAACGCACGCCAGGATCGCCGCCACACGCTGACCGGGCGCGGGCGCTTCGCCGCCGCGCGCGCCGCCTATGAGCCGCTGCGGCGCGAAGACGGCAAGCTGCCCAGCAGCTGGGAAGTGATCTACGCGCATGCGTGGGCCCCGGAACATGGTGCACCGATTCGCGAGCGTGGGCACGATGTGGCGAGTGTGCCGGTGTCGGCGATTCCGATCCGGCGCAAGACCTGATTGATCGAGCGCCATGCGTGTCCAGACGGTGCCGATCAGGCCCCGGTCGTCACCAGATCACGGTGGAAGAAATAGATTTCCTGCACCAGGAACTTCCAGCTGGTGTGGAAACTGCGGAAGCGCGTGCTCGGCGTTGAGGACGCCAATGCATCGATACCCAGCTCATGCGCCAGGCGCAGCGCGCGGGCCATGTGCAGTGGGTCGCTGACGATGATGACGCGGTGCAGACTGCGTTGCTCCATCAGCCGCCGTGCCTCGACCAGATTCTGCCGCGTGGTGCGCGACGCGGTCTCGATCAGGATCGCCTCATCCGGCACGCCTTGCTTGATCGCATAGCGACGCGCCACCTGCGATTCGGAGAAACGCGCAGCCGTGCCGCCGTAGCCACCGGTGAAGATCAGCAACGGTGCGTAGCCCTGGCGGTACAGGTCCAGTCCATGGCGGATGCGTTCTTCGAACACCGGCGAAGGCTTGGCGTCATACGCCGCCGCCCCCAGCACGATGATGGCGTCGGCCTTGGCCGCCTGGTCACGCTCACCGACCCATACGATCCATGCGGTCACACACAGCAACCAGGCCAGCACCGCGACCAGCAGCCGCCACAACCAGCCCCACAGGCCTACCCGGGCGCGCCGGGTCATGCACGCCCCCACGGCAGCGCGTCCAGATCCACATTGCCGCCGGACAGCACCACGCCTACCCGTTGGCCGGCGAAACGCGCCGGTTCGGCCAGGATGGCCGCGAGCGCAATCGCCGACGACGGCTCCACCACCTGCTTCAGCACCTGCCACAGCAGGCGCATCGCCTGCACGGTGGCCCCTTCGTCCACGGTGATGACCTCGGCCTGGCCGTGCAGCAGGGCGAAATTGGGAGCCCCCAAGGTGCCGCGCAGCCCGTCGCAGATCGTGTCCGGGGTGAAATCCAGCTGCAGCGAGCCCGCGGCCAGCGAGCGCGCGGTGTCGGCGGCCCCGGCCGGCTCGGCCAGGATCAACCGCGCCTGCGGTGCAGCGGCCTGGATCGCCAGCTGGGTACCGGCCGCGAGTCCACCACCGCCCACCGGCACCACCAGCAGGTCGAACGGCCCATGGCTGTGCAGCAGCTCCAGTGCGGCGGTGCCCTGCCCGGCCATGACCTGACGGTCGGCATAGGGGTGTACCAGGGTCGCGCCGGTGTCCGCCTGCACCTGCGCGCACATCGCTTCGCGGGCGGCGATGCTGGGCGCACAGCGCCACAAGGTGGCCCCGTGCCGCTCAATGTTGGCCAGCTTGGCCGCCACCGCGCCTTCGGGCACCACCACATGGCAGGCGATGCCACGGGTGCGCGCGGCCAGCGCCAGCGCCGCCCCGTGGTTGCCGGAGGAATGGGTGACGACCCCGCGCGCGGCCACCTCTTCGGGCAACGCCCAGACCGCATTGCAGGCCCCACGGAACTTGAACGCCCCGCCCCGTTGCAGGTGCTCGGCCTTGAACGCCAGCCGCGCGCCGGTCATCTGGTCCAACGCCTGCGACTGCAGGACCGGGGTGACATGAGCATGCGGAGCAATCCGCGCGGCGGCGGCGAGCAGATCATCCACGCGGGGCAGGAGTGAATCATTCATGACGCAAGATTAACGTAACGCCCCGCTGCGCACCGCCTGCGCGGGACGTGCGACGATGGCCTGCATTCATCCAGATCGGGCGGAGTTAAGGGCGTATTCAACGCCCCGGCCCGAAGCTGGGCCCAGAACCCTTGGGGGGACCCTTCATGAAAATGCGCCTGATGTTTGCCGGTGGCCTGTTGTTGGCCCTGTCCGGTTGCGCCACCTACGACTATGTCGGCGGTGGCGGCGGCGGTGGCAGCGGCTACTACCACGGTGCGCCGTCGGTGGAGTACCGCTACCCGTACGGCTATCCCTATGGCTACGGCAGCGGCTATTACGGTGGCGGCTACTACAACTACGGTGGCGGCTATTACAACCGCCCCCTCTACCGCCCGTACCCGAACTACCGCCCGCCGCACAATCACCGCCCGCCGCCGCGTCCGGGTGATGGCAACGGTCCGCCGCCGCCGCGCCCGCCGGATCGTCCGCGCCCGGGCTATAACGGTGGCTCGCCGTGGCGGAACATGGACTCGGTCGGTCGCCCCCCGCAGTCGCGTCCGGCTCCGGCTCCGCAGTCGCGCCCGGCCCCGCCGCCGCGTCCTGCGCAGTCGCGTCCCAGCGGTTCGCCCTGGCGGAATATGAATAAGTTGAACCAACGCACACAAGAGCGATGATTGCCGCTTGATTTTCACCCGCCCGCCAGTTCAATCTACGCAGGCAGTGACGGCCCCGGTCACAAAGTGACAAAAGCGACACGGGGCGTCACATCGAGCTCTACGTCGATATCCGACAGGAACATCTGGATCCCCCCTGTTCCGGCCCTGTCGGATGTCGGCACCTACAAAGCAGAAGGCCCCGCCAATGGCGGGGCCTTTTGTTTTGGTGCAGCTGGGGGAAGGGTCCGCCTTAAAAACGGGGCCGACAGTCCCCCGACTGTCGGCCCCTTCGCTTCCCCGGGATGCGCAAGAACCGGCCCCTGTTCCAATTCCGGTTCGTAGCGCTTTTCAGCGCCTGCCACCCTGGGTGCTATTGGGTTATCTGCACTTTGCGTGCCAACTTGAGGGTGGATTTCAGATTTTTTTATGAATGGGGCCCTGCAACCTCCCGACGCATTCGGCTGTAAAATCAACGCCCTCGCCCTGCTTCAGGGCTGACCTGCGGCCACCATCGGCCCCGTCCGAGCCTTACATGACCGATTCCTTCTACGACTACGACGTCATCGTCATCGGTGGCGGCCATGCCGGTACCGAAGCTGCGCTGGCCGCGGCCCGCACCGGCGTGCGCACGCTGCTGCTGACCCACAACGTGGAAACCATTGGCGCGATGAGCTGCAACCCGGCCATCGGTGGCATCGGCAAGGGCCACCTGGTCAAGGAGATCGACGCGCTGGGCGGGGCCATGGCCCACGCCGCCGACCGCGCCGGCATCCAGTGGCGCACGCTCAACGCCTCCAAGGGTCCGGCGGTGCGCGCCACCCGCTGCCAGGCCGACCGCAATCTGTACCGCATGGCGATCCGTGGCATCGTCGAGGCGCAGGCCAACCTGACCGTGTTCCAGGCGGCCGTGGATGACCTGATCATCGACGGCGACGCCGTGCGCGGCGTCATCACCCAGACCGGCCTGCAGTTCAATGCGCCGGCGGTGGTGCTGACCGCCGGCACCTTCCTGGCCGGCAAGATCCATGTCGGCCAGACCCATTACGCCGCCGGGCGCATGGGCGACCCGCCGGCGACCACGCTGGCAGCGCGTCTGCGCGAGCGCCCGTTTGCCATCGACCGGCTCAAGACCGGCACGCCGCCGCGCATTGACGGCCGCTCGCTGGACTACAGCGTGATGGACGAACAGCCCGGCGACGACCCGCGCCCGGTGATGTCGTTCCTGGGCGACGTGTCCGAGCACCCGGCGCAGGTGAGCTGCTGGATCACCCACACCAGCGAGCACACCCACGAGATCATCCGCAGCGCCCTGCACCGCAGCCCGTTGTACAGCGGTCAGATCGAAGGCATCGGCCCGCGCTACTGCCCGTCCATTGAAGACAAGGTGGTGCGCTTCGCCGAAAAGGCCAGCCACCAGATTTTTGTCGAGCCCGAGGGGCTGGACGTGGTGGAGATCTACCCCAACGGCATTTCAACCTCGCTGCCGTTCGACGTGCAGCTGGCGCTGGTGCGCAGCATCCGCGGTTTCGAGAACGCGCATATCACCCGGCCGGGCTATGCGATCGAGTACGACTTCTTCGACCCGCGTGGCCTGAACAACACGCTGGAAACCAAGGCCGTTTCGGGCCTGTTCTTCGCCGGCCAGATCAACGGCACCACCGGCTATGAAGAGGCCGCTGCACAGGGCCTGCTGGCCGGTCTGAATGCTGCGCGCCGGGTGCGCGATGAAGCCGGCTGGTGCCCGCGCCGCGACGAAGCCTACCTGGGCGTGCTGGTGGATGACCTGATCACCCACGGCACCACCGAGCCCTACCGCATGTTCACCAGCCGCGCCGAATACCGGCTGCAGCTGCGCGAGGACAACGCCGACGTGCGCCTGACCGGCATTGGCCGCGAACTCGGCGTGGTTGACGACCGCCGCTGGAACGCGTTCCAGGCCAAGCAGGACGCGGTGGCGAACGAGTCCGCCCGGCTGAAGGCGCTGTGGGCGACGCCGGGCAACGCACTGGGCCGCGAAGTGGAAGCCACGCTGGGCGTGGCGGTCAGCCGCGAAACCAACGTGCTGGACCTGATCAAACGCCCGGAGCTGGACTACGCCAAGCTGATGCAGGTGCCGTCATTGGGCCCGGGCGTGGAAGATGCCAAGGTGGCCGAGCAGGTGGAGATCGGCGTCAAGTACGCCGGTTATCTGGACCGCCAGCGCGAGGAAATCGAGCGCCAGCAGCGGCATGAGAACACCGTGATCGATGCGGCGTTCGACTATGCCAGCGTGCGTGGATTGTCGGCCGAAGTGCAGCAGAAGCTGGAGCGCGTGCGCCCGCAGACCATCGGCCAGGCGCAGCGCATTCCGGGCATGACCCCGGCGGCGATCTCCCTGCTGCTGGTGCATCTGGAGCGCGCGCGGCGAAGCCGCGTCGCCTGACGGTCGGTCGTCCCTACACGTCATCGTATTGCCGGTGATCCCGTAGAGCCACGCCCTGCGTGGCTGTCGCGCAACCGGACAGGTGCAGCCACGCAGAGCGTGGCTCTACAATCGGGGCATGGACATTCACCCGATCGCGCCGGAGAAGCGCGCGGCCGTACTGGCCGAACTTGACCGCATTGAACGCGACCACGACGTGCGCGTCCTCATGGCCTGCGAGTCGGGCAGTCGTGGCTGGGGCTTTTCCTCGCCCGACAGCGACTACGACGCGCGCTTCATCTACGTGCATCGCCAGCCTTGGTACCTGAGCGTCAATGAGGCGACCGGCCCCGGCCAGGCCCAGCGCGACGTGATCGAACTGCCGATCGACGACGAACTGGACGTCAGCGGCTGGGACCTGCGCAAGGCCCTGCGGCTGCTCAGCAAGTCAAATCCGACGCTGTCGGAATGGTTGCGCTCACCGATCGTGTACCGGCAGGACAATGCGGCGGTAGCCGCACTGCTGCAGGCCGTGGACCAGTTCCACTCGCCGCTGGGCAGCTGGTGGCATTACTACAACATGGCCAACAGCAACTTCCGTGGCTACCTGCGCGGCGACCGGGTGCGCACCAAGAAGTACCTGTACGTGTTGCGACCGCTGTTGGCCTGCCGCTGGATCGAGCAGGACCTGACGACGCCGCCACCGATGGCGTTCGAGGATCTGCTGGAGCGGCTGCTACCTCAAGGGCCGGTGCGTGAGGCCATCGATCAGCTACTGGTGGTGAAGCGTGCCAGTGCCGAGGTGGCCGATGGGCCGCGGGTGGAAGTGATCAGCGGTTTCATCGAGCGCGAACTGGAGGCGATGGCGGCTGGTGCGCCGGCGCTACCGGCCGGCAGCGGCTCGGCGGATGCCCTGGATGCACTGTTCCGGCGGATGCTGGCCGAGCACGCGGCGGCGTAGTGACGCGCCATGCGCGTCGTCGCGACCGCACCACCGACGTAGAGCCACGCCCTGCGTGGCTGCACGGGTATCATGCGGGTCTGCCTTTCCCGGAGCCCGTCATGTCCCCCCTGCGCCCCTTCCTCGACACCTTCCCCACCGTCGGCGAGCGCTGCTACGTGGACCCCGCCTGCACGATCATCGGTGACGTGGTGCTGGGCGAGGACGTCTCGGTATGGCCGGGCTGCGTCATCCGGGGTGATGTGAACCATGTGCGCATTGGCGCGCGCAGCAACATCCAGGACGGCACCATCATCCATGTCAGCCACCACAGCCCGTACAACAAGGCCGGCCACCCGACCCTGATCGGCGAAGGCGTCACCGTGGGCCATGGCACCATCATCCATGCCTGCACCATCGGCGATTACAGCCTGATCGGCATGGGCGCGTGCATTCTGGATGGGGCCACCGTGGCGAAGCATGCCTTCATCGGTGCCGGTGCGGTGGTCGGCCCGGGCAAGGTGGTGGGCGAAGGCGAGTTGTGGGTGGGCAACCCGGCGCGGCCGGCGCGGCGCTTGAGCGAGAAGGAGATCGAGTCCTTGCATTACTCGGCGGATCACTACGTGCGGTTGAAGGACAAATACCTGGGGATGTGACATGCCCGCGGCCGGGGCACGTCTTGCGATGTGACACGCGTGGGGCTGGAACACAACGGACCATGCGGCACGTTCGACGTAGAGCCGGGCTTGCCCGGCTGCCGTTGGCGGCGTCCCCGCGAAGAGCAGCCGGGCAAGCCCGGCTCTACAAGGCGTGACGCGCGCGGCCGGGCGGAGACCGGCATGACGCGCGCAGCCCGGCGGAGAATGGCATGGCGTGCCCAGCCGGTCGGAGACCGGCGCGACCCATGCTAAAGTCGGGCTCCGACCAGGAAGCTGTCGAGACCCCCCATGCCGTTGGCCGCCGTCCGGAGAGGATTCCGGCACCCCAACTCCAACAGGTGCGCATGAGCGCACGAATGCTGGACACCTACCGTGAAGTGATCACGCCCGAAGGCGTGCCGCTGCACCTGCCGGCAGCCGGTCCCATTCCGCGGGCGCTGGCCTGGGCCATCGACTTCGTGATCCGCGCCGCCGGCCTGCTGATGCTCAGCATTCCGCTGGCCTTCCTGGGCGAGTTCGGCCAGGGCATCTACGCCTGCCTGATGTTCCTCACCCTGTGGGCCTACACCATCGTGCAGGAAGCCGTGTGGGGCAGAACCCTGGGCAAGCGCGTGCTCGGCCTGCGCGTGGTCGCGCAGGACGGCGCACCGATCGGCTGGATGGCCTCGATCACCCGCAACCTGCTGCGTACCGTGGACATGCTCCCGTTCGGTTACGCACTGGGCCTGCTCTCCAGCCTGTTCGATCCGCATGGCCGTCGCCTCGGCGACCTGGTGGCCGGCACCGTGGTGGTGCACGACGTGGTGCAGCCGTTCGCGGCCCCGTTGGCCATCGACACCGTACTGGCTCAGCCGCAGCCGCTGCAGCCGGCCGAACAGGCCGCCGTGGTCGCCTTCGCCGAGCGTGCGCCGCGGCTGTCCGGTGCGCGCCAGCAGGAGCTGGCGGAGATTGCCGGCGAGCTCAGTGGCGGGCACGGCCAGGTCGGCGTGTTACGCCTTTACGCCATGGCCAACTGGCTGCTGGGGCGGCGATGAGACAGGAACAGTTCGTCGCCCGTTACCAGGAAGAATGGCAGGCGCTGGAGCGCTGGCTGGCGCTGCGTGGCAGTGCGGGGCCGCGTGCCCGGCGTACGCCCGACCCGGCACTGTTGAACGACGAAGACATTCCGCAGCGCTACCGGCGGCTGTGCCAGCAGCTGGCACTGGCCCGCAAGCGCGGCTACAGCCCGCAGCTGGTTGCACGCCTGCAGCAGCTGATGCAGCAGGGCCATGGCCTGCTCTACCGCACCCCGCCGGCACGCTGGCGACGGGCACTTGAATTCCTGCTGGCTGATTTCCCGCTGCTGGTGCGCAGCCAGGCGCGCAGCATGTGGGTGGCCACGGCGCTGTTCGTGCTGCCGCTGGTCGGCAGCTTCGCGCTGATTCAATGGCACCCGGACGTGATCCACATGCTGATGGATCCGGCCCAGGTTGGCGAAATGGAACGCATGTACGACCCCAGCGCGCCGCGCCTGGGTCGTGACAGCGGCACCGACTGGATGATGTTCGGCTACTACATCATGAACAACATCAGCATCGGCCTGCGCACCTTCGCCAGCGGCCTGCTGGCCGGTGTGGGCACGGTGCTGGTGCTGCTGTTCAACGGCCTCACCATCGGTGCAGTGGCCGGCCACCTGCAGCACATCGGCCACGGCGATCCGTTCTGGCGCTTCGTCTGCGGCCACGGTTCGTTCGAACTCACCGCCATTGTGATTGCCGGCGGTGCCGGCCTGCAGCTGGGCATGAAGCTGCTGGCCCCGGGCCGGCGTCGGCGCATCGATGCACTGGTGGAAGGCGGGGTGATCGGCGCGAAGCTGTGTCTGGGCGTGGCCTTCATGCTGCTGGTCGCGGCCTTCATCGAGGCGTTCTGGTCCTCCATTGCCGAAGTGCCCGCGTGGGGCAAGTACAGCGTGGCCGGCGTGTTGTGGACGCTGGTGTTCGTGTGGCTGTGGCGCGGTGGACGCGGGAGCGGCCATGCGCATTGACCAGCTCAACGTCAATCTGCGCGCCCGCTCGGAGTGGGAAGCGATGGAGCTGGGCACCGCGCTGGTGCGCCGGCATGCGCGCGCGATCTGGCTGCCGCTGCTGTACGTAGGCCTGCCGCTGTTTGCCGCGGTCAACGCGCTGGCCTGGTGGACCGACAGCTTCTTCCTGGCCTGGCTGCTGATGTGGTGGCTGAAGCCGGTGTCCGACCGGCTGGCGCTGTATGTGATCTCGCGCGGCGTGTTTGGCGATGAGCCGACGCCCTGGCAGACCCTGCGCGCACAGCGCCGCTGGGGCTGGCATGGTTTCTGGGGTTACCTGGGCTGGCGCCGCTTCAGCCCGTTCCGCTCGCTGCTGCTGCCGGTGAATCTGCTGGAAGGCAGCGACGCCACCCACCGCAGCCAGCGCCGTCGCGCCATTCTCAGCAGCGCTTTCAGCCACGCCACGTTGCTGACCACCGTGTGCATGGTGTTTGAACTGGTGATCGTGACCGGGCTGATCGCCTGCATCTTCATGTTCGTCCCGTTCGACCTGCTGTCCGATTCCTGGCGTGCCGCCTGGGCGATGGTCACCGAGCTGATGCCGCCGTGGGCCAAGCTCGGGGTGAACTTCTTCTTCTGGTTCGCGGCCACCCTGATCAGCCCATTCTATGCCGGCGCTGGTTTCGCGCTGTACCTCAACCGCCGCACCGAAATGGAAGCGTGGGACGTGGAGATCGCGTTCCGCCGGCTGCGTGATCGCCTGCAGCAGGCCGCCCCGTTGCTGGTGCTGGCACTGGTGCTGGTGTGGCCGCTGGGTGGACTGCACGCGCAGGAATCGACGGAACCGGAACGGGAGCAGGCGCAGCAATGTGCCGCGCCCGATTCGCACAGCGACGACGACGAGGCCTACGAGGACGAAGAAGAGGACGCGGACAGCGACGCGGTTCCCGCGGATGACCCGTCCAATACCGCCGAGGTCATCTTCGGTGGCCCCAAGCCCGACACCGCCGGCTTCCGCCAAGCCGTGCAGCGCGCCTACGAAGATCCGCTGATCACGCCCACGCGCGAGGTCACCACCTGGGAGCCGACCCAGGAGAAGGACAAGGAAAAGAAGGAAAAGGACAAGAAGGACAGCGACACCGAGCGGAACCGCAAGGCCCCGAAGCTGCCGGCGCAGATTGCCGAATGGCTGCTGTGGGGCGTGGTCGGTGTGTTGGTGATCCTTCTGCTGGCTACATCGCCGTGGTGGATCCGCTGGCTGCGTGGCGGCGGCGCGCGCCGTGCGCAGGCCGCCTCGGCGGTGCACGAGGAAGCGATCAGCATTCCCGATGTGGTGCCGCCGGATCCGGCCGCGCGTGCGCGCGACCTGTGGCAGCAGGGACGGCCACGCGCTGCGCTGTCGCTGCTGTACCGCGCCAGCGTGGACAGCATGAGCGAGCGCGCCGACGTCGTGCTGCCGCCCGGTGCCACCGAATCGCAGTGCCTGCGCGCGTCGCGTCGCATGCCCGAGGAAGCCGACCGCACGCTGTTCGCCCGCATCGTGCGGGTGTGGCAGTACGCCGCGTACGCCGGCCGTCTGCCCGAGGCCGACGAATTCGATGAACTGGCCACCACCCTGCAGCAGCAGTTCCGGTGGCGCGCATGAGCACGCGTCTTCGTTGGGCACTGATCACCCTGGCCCTGCTGGTGCTGGGCATTCCGCTGGCGATCCTGTTCCTGCGCAACCACGAACGCGTCACCCGCACCGAGCACCTGCCGCCGCAGGGCGAGGCCAGCTACAACCCGCTGTATGCGCTGGGCAAGGCGCTGCAGGCCGATGGCATCCAGGCGCAGTCGTTCCCGCGCGTGGACCTGGGCCGCATGGCGCTGCAACCCGGCGATACCGTGGTGCTGCTCAAGGACAGCGTTGATGTGCCGCCCAGTACCGCGCACGCCCTGCTGGACTGGGTGGACCGCGGTGGCCACCTGCTGCTGCGCACACCCCCGACCTTCAAGGACGATGAAGCGCCGCAAGGCACGCTGCTGGACACGCTGGGGGTATACAGCGAGTTCTACGAAAGCGCCTGCAAGGCATTCCACGTGGCCGACGATCCGGGACACAGCGAGTTCTGCCGCGGCCGGCGCTTCGAGCTGGATGAGGTGGACGGTGTACGCGTCGAGCGGCGCTGGGGGGACGACGATGGCCTGGTGTTTGCGCGCCTGCGCAAGGGTCAGGGCACGGTCGATGTGGTGTCGGACATGACCTTCATGGAAGGCACGCCGCGCCATTTCGATGCCGAGGACCCGAAGGGCAGCCTCGCCGACGGTCTGCACGATATCTCGCATCGCGACCTGACCCGTTACCTGCTGGCCCCGAACTACGGCAAGGGCACCATGTACCTGGTGTACGGCTCGCGGCCGCCCACGCTGTGGCACCGCATCTTCTACCAGGGCTGGCCGGTGTGGGTGCCGCTGCTGCTGGCCCTGCTGGGCTGGCTGTGGCAGCGCGCGCAGCGCATGGGCAGCGTGCTGCCGGCTCCGGCCGGCGACCGCCGTTCATTGCTGGAGCACGTGCGCGCCAGCGGCGAGCACCTGCTGCGGCATGGCAAG
>NZ_DAMDFR010000039.1:0-39001 GCF_032103445.1 Stenotrophomonas sp. | reverse complement strand
CGATACGGCCGCCGCCAGCACCGCGGTCACCGCCAGCGCAGCGCCGACCCCGGCGGCGACCGTGCTGACCGCGCCCTCGGCCCCGAAAGCCAGCAGCAAGCCGGGCAAGGTGGTGTCCGGGCAGGTCTATTCCTATATGAAGGATGGCGTGCGCCACTACACCAGCGTCCGGCCGGCCCAGGTGGCCAGCCTGGGCCAGGTGCGCACCATCCGCTACAGCTACATCGAGCGCTGCTACGCCTGCGGGGCCAACCCGGGCGTGAACTTCGGTTCGGTGCGGCTCAACACCACCGCTTTCCAGGCCGAGATTGCCGCCGCCGCGCGCGAGTTCGGGGTCGAAGAGGCGATCGTGCGCGCCGTCATCCATGCCGAGTCGGCCTACAACCCCACGGCCGTCAGTCGTGCGGGCGCGCAGGGGCTGATGCAGCTGATGCCGCCCACCGCGCGTCGCTTCGGGGTCACTGATTCCTATGATGCGGCGCAAAACATCCGCGGTGGCGTGCAGTACCTGTCGTGGCTGCTCAAGCGCTTCAACGGCAACCTGACCCTGGCCGCAGCCGGCTACAACGCCGGTGAAGGCGCGGTTGACCGCCACGGTGGCGTGCCGCCGTACAGCGAGACACAGTACTACGTGAAGCGCGTCGCACTCCTGGCCGACCGCTACCGTGGAGCTGCAACGCAGCAATAATCCGATCAGTGCCATCGGATTCTTTCCGTTGTGTCGCCGAGTCAGGTTCCGCTATAGTCGGTTCCGATTCACGTGGACTGGCCCCCACCGGTCTACTGGCAGCCTCAAGCTACCTAAATCAATATCGGAGTGCCGGATGGCCAACGATGGGGTAAACGATCCAGTCAACACTGGTCGTCGACGATTTCTTTCCGCAACCACTGCGGTGGTGGGTGCCGTCGGCGTCGGGTTTGCAGCAGTTCCGTTCATCAAGTCCTGGAGTCCCAGTGCCCGCGCCCAACTGGCCGGTGCACCGGTGACCGCCGACATCAGCGCATTGCAGGAAGGCCAGCGGCTGGTCCTGGAATGGCGCGGTCAGCCGATCTGGATCGTCAAGCGCTCCAAGGCCATCCTGGAAGCACTGCCCGGACTGGACGGTCGCCTGAAGGACCCCGAATCCGGCGAGAAAGACCAGCAGCCGGACTACGTGCTGAAGGAAAATCCCGAATTCCGCTCGATCAAGTCCGATGTCTCGGTGCTGGTCGGGCTGTGCACCCATCTGGGCTGCTCACCGGAAATGGTCGCGGAAATCCGCCCCGAACCGTATGACCCGGAATGGAAGGGCGGCTACTTCTGCCCCTGCCACAAGTCGCGCTTCGACATGTCCGGCCGCGTCTTCAAGGACGTGCCGGCCCCGATCAATCTGCTGGTGCCTCCGCACCACTACCAGGACGACAACACCATCGTCATTGGCGTTGACCCGCAGGGGGCGGCTTGAGCATGGCCAACATACTTTCCCGCACCGCCACCGGCGTGGCCGACTGGGTCAACGAGCGTGCCCCTGGCCTGATGCCGATGTACCGCAAGCATGTCAGCGAGTACTACGCGCCGAAGAACTTCAACATCTGGTACTACTTCGGCTCGCTCGCGCTGCTGATCCTGGTCAACCAGATATTGACCGGCATCTTCCTCACCATGCACTACAAGACCAGCGCCGCCGAGGCCTTCACCTCGGTGGAACTGACGATCATGCGTGACGTCGACTGGGGCTGGTTGATCCGCTACATGCACTCCACCGGGGCCTCGCTGTTCTTCATCGTGGTCTACCTGCACATGTTCCGCGGGCTGCTGTACGGCAGCTACAAGAAGCCGCGCGAACTGGTGTGGATTCTGGGCATGCTGATCTACCTGGTGCTGATGGCGGAAGCCTTCATGGGCTATGTGCTGCCCTGGGGCCAGATGTCGTTCTGGGGCGCGAAGGTGATCATCTCGCTGTTCGGGGCGATCCCGGTGATCGGCAATGGTCTGACCGAATGGATCATGGGCGACTATCTGCCCAGTGACGCCACCGTCAACCGCTTCTTCGCCCTGCATGTGATCGCGCTGCCGCTGGTGCTGTTGCTGCTGGTGGTGCTGCACATTGGCGCGCTGCATGAAGTGGGGTCCAACAACCCTGACGGGGTGGAGATCAAGAAGGGGCCGAAGGGCAACCGCTGGTCACCGACCGCGCCGGCCGACGGCATTCCGTTCCATCCGTACTACACGCTCAAGGATGCAGTGGGGGCCGGTTTCCTGCTGGTCATTGCCGCCTTCATCATCTTCTTCGCGCCGGGCTTTGGCGGCCTGTTCCTGGAGCACGACAACTTCACCGAGGCCAACCGCCTGGTGACCCCGGAACACATCAAGCCGGTGTGGTACTACACGCCGTACTACGCGATGTTGCGGGTGGTACCGAACAAGCTGGGTGGCGTGCTGGTGATGTTCTCGGCCATCGCCATCCTGTTCCTGGTGCCCTGGCTGGACAAGGCCAAGGTCAAGTCGGTGCGCTATCGCGGCTGGATCTCCAAGGTCATGCTGGGCGTGCTGGCGGTGTGCTTCATCTGGCTGGGCGTGATCGGTTCCGGCCCGGGTACCGATGTGCACGAGACCTACATCGGTCGCGTGCTGACCTTCCTCTATTTCGCCTTCTTCATCACCATGCCGATATGGACCAAGCTGGACAGGACCAAACCGGTACCGGACCGGGTGACCATGCATGACTGACCATTGGATTGTGCGGCTGGCCTGCGCGGCCATGCTGATGCTGGCCAGCACCGTGGCCGGTGCCGCCGAGGGCGGCAAGACGCTGCAGGCCGGCAATGACCTGGGCGACCGCGCGTCGCTGCAGCGCGGCGCGCAGTTGTACATGAACTACTGCTCCGGCTGCCATGCACTGAAGTACCTGCGCTACTCGCGCATGGCAAAAGACCTGGGCCTGTCCGAAGAAGAGGTGATGAACAACCTCAACTTCACCGGCGCGGCCATCGGCGAAACCGTGGGGGTAACCCTGCCCAAGGCCGAGGCCGAGAAGTGGTTCGGCAAGATGCCGCCCGATCTCACCTTGATTTCGCGCGTGCGCGGCAGCGACTGGGTCTACACCTACCTCAAGTCGTTCTATCTGGATCCCAGCCGGCCGCTGGGCTGGAACAACGCGCTGTTCCCGAATGCGTCCATGCCCAACCCGCTGTGGGAAATGCAGGGTCTGCAGCACGCCGTGCATGGCAAGCCCGAGGCACCCGGGGCGGATGCACCGGTGACCGGGCTGAACATCGTCCAGCCGGGCAATGTGGACGCTGGCCAGTATGACCAGGCGGTCCGGGACATCACCAATTTCCTCGAGTATGCCGGTGAACCGGCCGCGCTCAAGCGCCAGCAGCTGGGCGTCTGGGTGATTCTGTTCCTGGCCTTCCTGACCTTCCTGCTGTATCTGCTGAAGAAGGAATACTGGAAAGACGTGCACTGAGCTTCACGCGCCCATCAACCCTTTGACCTATTGGCTTTTGTGATGGGGGGTTGCACACTCGGGCACTGGGACGACTGTCGGCAATGGGCCGGCAGCGCCGATACGGCCGACGGATTCGGTCGTTGGAGAGCCTTTGATGGCGGCGAGCGTACGCATGCGGAATACCCTGACGCTGTTTTCCTCGAACGATGATGTCCTGTGCCACCGCGTGCGCCTGGTGCTGGCCGCCAAAGGGGTCACCTATGATTTCGTGCCGGTCGACCCGCAGAACCCGCCGGAAGACCTGATCGATCTCAATCCGTACCATTCGGTCCCCACCCTGGTGGAGCGCGAACTGGTGCTGTACGCGGCCTCGGTGGTCAGCGAGTATCTGGATGAGCGCTATCCGCATCCGCCGCTGATGCCGGTGGACCCGCTGTCCCGCGCCCGCATCCGTCTGGCCATGCTGCGCATCGAGCATGACTGGGTGCCGCAGGTGCAGGCGATCCAGCTGGGCAACAAGACCCAGGCCGAAGCCGGCCGCAAGCGTCTCAAGGAGCTGCTGACCAGCTCGGTGCCGCTGTTCAAGGCCAGCAAGTTCTTCCTGAATCCTGAAATGAGCCTGGCCGATTGCGCCATGGCTCCGATCATCTGGCGTCTGCAGTCGCTGGACGTCGCGCTGCCCAAGGATGGCAAGGCCATCGAGGACTACGGCAACCGCATCTTCCGTCACCCCGGCTTCATGCGCAGCCTGACCGACCAGGAAAAGAAGCTGCGCGAGTTACCTGTGTGACCTCAGCCCGGCCGTGCGCGTACACTGGTCACCGGTATTCACGCTGATAATCAGCCGGGCATGGCCCGGCGCACCCCATGACTGAAGATACATTCCGCATGACCAGCCACCGCCCGTACCTGCTGCGGGCGCTGGTGCAATGGATCAACGACAACCAGCTCACCCCGCATATCCTGGTCGACGCCGGCATGCCGGGCGTGCAGGTGCCGCCCAGCGCGATCAAGGACGGCCGGGTAGTGCTGAACATCGCCGACCGTGCCGTGATGGGGCTGGAAATCGACAACACCTGGGTCAGCTTCGCGGCACGCTTTTCCGGCGTGAGCCACCCGGTGCAGGTGCCGATTTCGGCCGTACTGGCCGTCTATGCCCGTGAAACCGGGCAGGGCATGGCACTGCCCGACGACATTCCGGGCCATGAGCCCAGCCTGGACGACGACGACACGCCGCCGGATGACACACCGACCCCGGATGACACCCCGCCCAAGCCCAGCGGCGGACGCCCGCATCTGCGCGTGGTGAAGTAGGGGAAGAGAAGCAAGATCGGCGGCCATGGCCGCCGATCTTGCACTGCCGTCCAGTGCGATGGATTACTGGCAGTAATATTCGGCAGACGTTTCAGAGGTCTGCTCGTAGTACTCGGGCTGGCTGCCCACGCCGCTATCAATCAGGCTTACATTTCGCTGGTAGCTGATCGCGTAAGTTCCTGGGGTGGTGCACGCGGCAGGGAGTGCGCCTTGATATTGCCCTTGGCCAATGACGGTGTACATATAGTCTACGCAGTGGGTGCCGCCGCCTAGCGCTTCAGGGTCGGGGCGACAGGTGCCATAGTTGCCGTCGACGTTGGCCGCCCATCCAGTGCTTACATCCGTGGGGCAGGATCCATACCGCTCTGGTCCGATGTCCCCATAGGTGTATAGGCCGGATGGACCCACGACACCGCCTTGGCAGTAGTTGAAGTAGGACGTGATGTAGGGCGCGATACTTTCGTTATCGACCGTCAGAGTACGGCCCGTGTAAACCCACTGGCCTGCAAAGGCGCTAGGGGCGAACCCGACCATTGCCAGCAGAGAGGCGGCGATCAGTGGAAAGCGGGCCGAACGGGTGACATTGCGATGCTGTTGCTGGGTACGCATTGACATCTCTCCTTGATGGGATGGATACATCCGCGCCAACCAAGTCGTTGGCAGTTTGGTCTGTAAACAAAACGTCATAAAGTCAAACGTAATCAACTGCTTGCAAGGTGCAGCGACGGGCCGTCGAGCCATGATTGCCCGCCTCCTCGGTTCTACCGTGAGGTAAATGGGAGGGTCAATGCGGAAAGTAGCGTTGTGTAATCAGCTACTCATTTTTGAGGAGCCGATAAGCCTGCGCTGGGCCTGCCTCTCTAAACGTCCTGGGCATTGGAGGTGTCAGGCGATTGCCGGATCTCGCTGATTCGCGCCGCAGAGGGGCCGACAAAGGCCACCAGCTGGTCGCCGCGCAGCACCATGCGGCCGGTGTGTCGGTCGATGCCGTCATGCGAGTACTCGAAGCGGTAGGTGCGCTCCCACCCCAACCAGCCATTGTCTTTGCGGCACACCCGGATGCTGCTGGCATGCACCGCCTGGTCCAGCCACTGCACATCGGCCGCGCGACAGGCATTGCGGCCCAGCTCGATGGCGCGCTCGGCCGCCGCCCGCGAGGAATTCCAGAAGGCGTAGGCAAACGCGCCGGCAATCATCAACAGGATCAAGCTGGGCATCGAGGACTCGTCAAGGCGCAATGTCGTTAGCGACCAACATGGCGACAAGTCCCGGCCACTTCAAGCGACGTGGAGCCACGCCCTGCGTGGCTGCACTGCGTTCCGGCACCGCGAAGCCACGTAGGACGTGGCTCTACGATGACGTCTGTGGAGGCTGCGACTGGGGCTGCGGTTGTGGTTGCGGCCGTGGCGGAACCACGCGCGGGAACGTCGGTTTCTGCGGCGGCGGGGTTGCCGGCACGCCGGGCTGGGCAGGCACGGGTGACGGCTGGGTAGCCGGGGTGGACGCGGGCACCGGCGCGGGCGTGGAGCCCATCGGCGAGGCCGCGACCAGCTTCAGCAGGGCCGCCCAGTCCTGGCGGTTGAAATTGCACTCGTCTTCGCGGCCAGGCGTGCAGCCGATGTCATAGGGGCCGTAGGATCGGGCCGGCGGCAGCTGGATGCGGCCGCTGCGATCCAGCGACAGCTTGCGCATCGCCACCGTATTCATGACATTGCCGCCGATCAGGTACAGGGTGTGGTCGCCGCCCATGTTGGCCGCGACCACCACCTCGCAATGCGATTTCCAGTTTTCCACCTTGCCCCCGCTGAGCTGCTGCACCAGCCCGGAGTAGCTCAGCGTTTCGTCGCGGTCGCGCAGGTAGCACAGCAGGTCGCCGGGGGCGGGCTTTTCCAGCGCCGGGTTGGTCATCCGGTACGGCCCGCTGTTCTCGTACGCCGCGCGGATGTAGTCGATGTGGCGCGGGGAGCGGGTGAAACCCGGCACGCCTGCGCGGCTCATCACCCAGGAGATGAAGGCGGCCGACCACGGGTTGTCGATGATGAAGGCACGACAGTCGCTGTCGGTGTAGCGCGTACCGAACGGCTGCATGCAACTGGTCGCGCCGGGTTGGCTGCCCATCGGGCCCAGAGTGCCGCTGTCGCGCCAGTAGGCGACCACGCGCTGCCACGCCGGCATGCCGTCGTCAGACAGGTACAGGCGCTCGGCCTCGCTGACGCCGAGGTTGGCAGCCCGTCCTTCGCCGTCGATGAAGGGCCGGTACCACAGGCGGTGTTCGTTGCAGGCAGTGCGCACGATGCTGACGGCCAGCGGGCTCAGTCCATAACGGGGCGGGATGTCGCAGACTTCAGCCGCCGCCGCGGTAACGGGGGCGGCAGCGAGCAGCAGGCAGGCGGGCAACAGCATCCGGCGCATGCGCGTTCTCCGGTGGGGGTAGGGAGAGCGTCGCAGACCCACGTTGGGCAATTCGTGAAGGACAGGTAGTGCCGGCCGCTGGCCGGCACCACGTCAGCGCTTGGGCGGATCGCCCAGCTTCAACGACAGATCAATCGCCTGCACATGCTTGGTCAACCCGCCAATCGAGATGCAGTCCACGCCGTCCTCGGCGATCGCCCGCAGCCCGGCCAGGTCGACACTGCCTGACACCTCCAGCGGAATCCGCCCGGCGGCGAACTTCACCGCCTCGCGGCGCAGATCCGCATCGAAATCATCGATCAGAATGCGGTCGCAGCCCACCGCCAGCGCTTCGCGCAGCTGATCCAGATCCTCAACCTCGACCACCAGCGGCAGCTGCGGCCACTTCGCACGCGCTGCGTGCACCGCCGCGCTCAGCGAGCCGGCAGCGCGGATGTGGTTTTCCTTCAGCATCACCGTGTCGAACAGGCCCAGGCGATGGTTGTCACCGCCGCCGCAGCGCACCGCGTACTTCTGCGCCATGCGCAGGCCGGGCAGGGTCTTGCGGGTGTCCAGGATGCGCGTGCCGGTGCCGGCCACGGCCGCCACGTAGCGGGCGGTGGTGGTGGCGGTGCCGGACAGGGTCTGCAGGAAATTGAGCGAGGTGCGCTCGGCGCTGACCAGGCTGCGGTTGCGCCCCTGCAACGTTGCCAGCACGGTGCCCGCCTGTACCGCGTCGCCTTCCGCCACGCGCCAGTCGATCCGCACGTCGGGGTCCAGCGCCTGGTGGGTGGCGTCGAACCACGGCCGGCCGGCAATCACCGCGTCCTGCTTGCACAGCAGGTAGGCGCGGTCAGGCCGGTCGGGCAGCAGGGCGGCGGTGACGTCGCCGCTGCCGATGTCCTCGGCCAGGGCGCGGGCCACGTCCGCCTCGACCTGTGCGGCCTCGGGCGGCAGCAGGGCAGGGCTCATTGCGCCGGGAAGTCGGCGATCTGGGCGGTGGCGATGGCTTCTTCGGCCAGCAGCACCGGAATGCCGTCGTCGACCCGGAACACCTGCTTGCCGTCGCGGGTCAGCAGGGCTTCGCGCAGAGGCTGGCTCTGCGGGCTGCCGTCGGCCTTGGTCACGTTACCGGCCGAAATGGCCTGGTTGAGGGCCTCCAGGCCCTTCGCGGTGAGCAGGGACAGGGGCTGGCGGGCGTCCGGCGACACCAGCAGGTCAAGCAGCTTGCGATCCATGGGTTCTTCGTCTTGCGTGGAAGACGGCTAGAATACGTCTTTAAGGTAGGTGACGGCCAATGACCCCCAACCCCGCAGTGCCGCTCGTCGGCATCATCATGGGCTCCCGCTCGGACTGGGAAACCATGCAGCACGCCGCGCAGAAGCTTGATGCCCTCGGTGTTCCCTATGAAGTGAAGGTGGTCTCGGCGCATCGCACGCCGGACGTGCTGTTCACCTACGCCGAACAGGCCGGCGCACGCGGTCTGCGCGCCATCATCGCCGGCGCTGGCGGCGCGGCGCACCTGCCGGGCATGGTCGCGGCCAAGACCGCCGTACCGGTGCTGGGCGTGCCGGTCCAGTCCAAGGCCCTCAACGGCATGGATTCGCTGCTGTCGATCGTGCAGATGCCGGCCGGCATTCCGGTCGCCACCTTCGCCATCGGCAATGCCGGGGCGTCCAACGCGGCCCTGTTCGCGGCGGCGCTGCTGGCCCCGGAACAGCCGGCCATCGGCCAGGCGCTGGAAGCTTTCCGCTCGCGCCAGACCGAAGACGTCATGGCCCACGACGACCCGCGCCAATGACCCGTACCGTCGGCATTCTGGGCGGCGGTCAGCTCGCCCGCATGATGGTGCTGGCCGGTGCGCCGCAGGGCCTGCGCTTCGAACTGTTCGATCCTGCCGCCGACGCCTGTGCCGGCCAGCTGGCACCGCTGCAGGTGGCGGCGTTCGATGACGAAGCCGCCCTGGCCGCGTTTGCGGCAAAGGTGGACGTGGTCACCTTCGATTTCGAGAACGTGCCCGCGCACAGTGCCCGTTTCCTGGCCGAACGCGTGCCGGTGTATCCGAATCCGGACGCCTTGGCCGTGGCGCAGGACCGCCTGAGCGAAAAGACCCTGTTCCGCGAGCTGGGCATTCCGCTGCCGCCGTTCGCCGACATCCGCAGCCGCGATGAGCTGGCCGCGCGGGTAGGCGAGTTCGGGCTGCCGTGCATCCTCAAGACCCGCCGCCTGGGCTACGACGGCAAAGGCCAGTTCCGTCTGCGCAGCGAAGCCGACATCGACGCGGCCTGGGCCGCGCTCGGCGCACAGGTTGAGCGCACCGGGCTGATCCTGGAAGGTTTCGTGGCCTTCGACCGCGAAGTCAGCGTGGTTGCCGTGCGCGGCCGTGACGGCGAGTTCCGCGCCTGGCCGGTTACCGGCAACTGGCATGTGGACGGCGTGCTGTCGGTCAGTCTGGCCCCCGCCGTGCTGAGCCCGGTGCAGCAGCAGGCCGCCATTGGCTACGCCCGCACCCTGGCCGAGCGCCTGGACTATGTCGGCGTATTCGCGCTGGAACTGTTCTGCCGCGGCGACGAACTGCTGGCCAACGAAATGGCTCCGCGCGTGCACAACTCCGGGCACTGGACCATCGAGGGCAGCGAAACCTCGCAGTTCGAGAACCACCTGCGCGCCGTGCTCGGCCTGCCGCTCGGCGACACCCGCATGCTGGGGCATGCGTGCATGCTCAACTGGATCGGCGCGATGCCCGACGCGGCGGCGGTGCTTGCCCAGCCCGGCGGGCATTGGCACGACTACGGCAAGCAGCCGCGTGATGGCCGCAAGGTGGGTCATGCGACGCTGCGCGGTGATGATGCCGCGCAGCTGGCGGCGGATATGGAAGCAGTTGGTCAGGCGCTGGGTCGCGCAGAACAGGTGGCCCCTGCCGTAGCCGCGCTGCATCGGTAGTGCCGGCCGCTGGCCGGCAACCACGCTACTGCATGATCCCATGGTGATGCCGGCCAGCGGCCGGCACTACCGGGTCAATCGCGCAACCGCATCGCCACCGCCTCCCAGTTCACCACCTTCCAGAACGCCTCCAGGTACTTCGCCCGGTCGTTCTGGAAGTCGATGTAATAGGCGTGCTCCCACACATCACACCCCAGCAGCGGCGTGCTCTGGCCCACCAGCGGTGTACCCGCATTGCGGGTGACCTGCACGGCCAACGTACTGTTGGGATGCTGCACCAGCCACACCCAGCCGGACCCGAACAGCCCCAGCGCGGCGCGGTCGAACTCCTCGCGCAACCGGCGCAGGTCGCCGAAATGACGGCCGATCAGCTCCGCTAGCCGGCCCTGCGGCTCGGCGCTGCCGCGCGGCCGTAACCCCTCCCAGAAAAACGCGTGGTTCCAGGCCTGCGCCGCTGCGTCGAACAGCGTGCCCTGGCTCTGCCGGACCAGGTCCTCCAGCGGCAGTTCCGCGAGCTCGGTGCCTTCAATCCGTGCATTCACCGTCTCCACGTAGGCCCGGTGATGCCCCAGGTGCAGATCGAGACTGGCCGCCGACAGATGCGGCTGCAGGGCGGTGCGGTCGAAGGGCAGGCGGGGCAGGTCGAAGGGCATGGCGATCCGGGAGAGTGGGACACAGACGTCCGGCGCGGGGTCAACCGCATTACAATGGGCGCAGGGGAAGTCTATCCGACCACCCGGGGTCGGATGGTTCCGCAACGCAGGAGAGGTGTGGTGGCGGTCTTGCAGCAGATCCAACAGGAAGTCGATCGTTATCCCCTCGTGCTGTTCATGAAGGGCACCCCGCAGTACCCGATGTGCGGGTTCTCCAGCCGCGCCGTACAGGCGCTGATGGCCGCCGGTGCGGTCAATCTGCGCACGGTGAATGTGCTGGAAGAGCCGGAAGTGCGTGCCAACCTGCCGCGCTTCTCCAACCTGCCGACCTTCCCGCAGCTGTTCATCCACGGCGAGCTGATCGGCGGCTGTGACATCGTGCTGGAGCTGTTCGAGGCCGGTGAACTCAAGCGCATCGTCGAAGAGGCCGCGCACGGATGAGTGCGCTCCCGTCCGTGGCGGTCGGGAGCGGGTCGCTGGCCGACCGCATCATTCTCATTGCCGGTGCCGGCGGCGGCTTTGGCAGCGCCGCGGCGGTCGCCTGCGCGGCGGCCGGGGCTACGGTGGTCCTGCTCGGGCGCAAGCCGCGCCGGCTGGACCGGGTCTACAGTGCCGTCCAGGCCGTCGGTCCGGAGCCGCTGCTGTATCCGCTGGACCTGGAAGGGGCCACTCCTGATGACTACGCCACCCTGGCCGAGCGCCTGCAGAGCGAACTGGGCCGGCTGGACGGGCTGTTGTACTGCGCCGCTGACTTCGCTGGTCTGACCCCGTTCGAGCTGGCTGATCCGGCCGCGTTCGCGCGCGCCGTGCATGTCAACCTGACCGCCCCGGCGTGGCTGGCCCAGGCCTGCCTGCCCCTGCTGAAGCAGTGCGACGATGCCGCGCTGGTGTTCACCGTGGACGACCCGGCGCGGGTAGGGCAGGCATATTGGGGCGGCTACGGGGCCGCCCAGCACGGCCTGCGCGGCCTGATCGCCAGCCTGCACGCAGAACTGGCACGCGGTCCGGTGCGGGTTGCCGGGCTGCAGCCGGGCCCGATGCGCACAGCGCTGCGGGCACGGGCGTTCTCGCTGGACGAGGACCAATCGGCACGCCACCCGGCCGAATGCGCGGAGGCAGCGGTGCTGCTGCTGTCAGCCGCCGGGGTCCAACATCGCGGCCAGGTGTTCGATATCGCGCGTTGACCGTCTTACCGGTCACCGCGCTGCCACGTAGAGCCGGGCTTGCCCGGCTGCCTTTCGCGTCACCCCCCTGACATGAACGGCCATTACCTTCCGCCCTGCCGGCAAGGAGCCGGTATTTCCTGAACAGGCGGATGTGAAGAAAACGTCACGATTGCGTTGTGATGGTGTGCGCGTTGTCGCTAAACCGTCACATAACGGGGCTATCGTGTTAATCTAGTGTTAACCGTTGCGGCTGAAACCAGCCTGCGGCATAGGGAACCCAGATCTAAGTCCATTCAGCCGCTGCCGGGGCTGTGTGGGCGCGTTTTTTCTCCGCAAATCGCCACTCTCGCATCGAGGCTACCCAAAAATGACCCACCCACTCCGGATGTCCAAGCTCACCCTTGGTCTCGTGGCCGCTCTTGCCACCGCCCCCGCCTTCGCCCAGAGCACCTCTGCCGGTGTCGGCGGCCAGGTCACGTCCGCTGCAGGCGCGCCTGTTGCCGGTGCCGAAGTCACCATCACGCATACCGAGTCGGGCACCACCAGCCGTGCCACCACTGACGCCTCGGGTCGTTACGCTGCGCGCGGTCTGCGCGTGGGTGGTCCGTACACCATCACCATCAACAAGCCGGGTGAAGGCACCAAGACCGAAGAAGGCGTCTACCTGAACCTGAATCAGGTCAACACCATCAACGCCGCCCTGACCGGCGACGTCGCCGCCGCCACCAACCTCGACGCCGTGCAGGTTGTCGCCGTGGCCGGTGGTTCGGACGTGTTCAGCGCCTACAAGATGGGTACCGGTTCGAACGTCAACCGCGAAACCATCGACTCGCTGCCGTCGGCCAACCGCAACATCCAGGATTACATCCGCCTCGACCCGCGCATCTCGCAGGTCAGCAAGGCTGACGGTGCGATCTCGGTCGGTGGCCAGAATACCCGTTACAACGCCATCCGCATCGACGGCATCAGCGCCAGCGATCCGTTCGGCCTGGAATCCAACAACCTGCCGACCGAGCGTCAGCCGGTGTCGATGGATGCGATCCAGGAAATCAACATCGACGTTGCGAACTACGACACCACCATCGCCGGTGGTACCGGTGCGGTGATCAACGCCGTGACCAAGTCGGGTACCAATGATTTCGGCGGCACCGTGTACTACGCGTACCGTGACAAGGACATGGTCCGCAAGGACCTGGACGGCGTCCGCTTCAACGGCTTTGACGACGAAAAGACCTACGGCATGACCCTGGGCGGCCCGATCGTCAAGGACAAGCTGTTCTTCTTCGCCAACTACGAAAAGTTCGAGCGTTCGGCTCCGGGCGTCAGCGTCACCGATTCCCCGTACGGCAAGGGCAGCATCACCGATGCCGACATCGCCCGCGCGCAGCAGATCGCGACCGGTTATGGCTTCGACGCGGGCTCGCTGAACCCGCCGGCCAACAACACCGAGATCGAAGAATACGCACTGAAGATCGACTGGAACATCAGCGACAACCACCGTGCTGCCATCCGTTACAACAAGATGGAACAGAACGTGGTCCGCTTCCCGCAGATCAGTTCCAGCGCTGTTTCGCTGAGCACCTTCTGGTACCAGCAGCCGAAGACCTATGAATCCTGGATGGGCGAACTGTTCAGCGACTGGTCCGAGAACTTCTCGACCGAGTTCAAGGTTGGTTACAAGGACTACTCGGCCGTTCGCGCTACCGCTTCGAGTTTGCCGCAGATCCAGGTGCAGGGCTTCGGTGCCAGCGGCACGGATTCGCTGTACTTCGGTACCGAGCAGAACTCGCACGTGAACGTCGTCGAATCCAAGGAGCTGAGCGCGTTCGGTGCGGCTACCTGGTACGTTGGCGATCACACCGTCAAGTTCGGCTTCGACTACTCCGATAACGACCTGATGAACTACTACGGTCGTAATCTCAACGGCGTTTACATCTTCAGCAATCTGGATGCCTTCGCCGCCGGTACCCCGAACCGCTACATCGTGCGCACCCCGCAGCCGGGCGGCAGCTATGATGACATCCCGGCCAAGTACACGCTGAAGAACACCGGTCTGTTCGTGCAGGACAGCTGGGCGGTCAACAGCAACCTGACCCTGCAGCTCGGCGTCCGCGTTGATATGCCGGACTTCAGCGACCAGCCGCTGTACAACCCGCGCATCATGAATGCTTACGGCTACGACAACACCGTGCTGCCGGATGACAAGCTGGTGCAGCCGCGCTTCGGCTTCAACTACACCTTCGACACCGAGCGTCCGACCCAGCTGCGCGGTGGCGTGGGCCTGTTCGGCGGCGCGGCCCCGAACGTGTGGCTGGCCGGTGCATACCAGAACACCGGTCTGAACTACACCGAGTACGATCTGCGTAACCCGGGTGCCGTCTTCACCCCGAACGTCGACCCGCCTTACATTCCGGGTGGCACCGTCACCGGTCTGGACAACGTGGACATCGTCGAGCCGGGTCTGAAGCTGCCGTCGGTGTGGAAGTCGAACCTGGCCTTCGATACCGAACTGCCGTGGTACGGCATCGTGGCATCGGCTGAGTTCCTGTACACCAAGGTCAATGACGCGATCTACTTCGAACGTCTGGACCTGTACAACCAGGCTGGCGTGGGTGCTACCCGCATCGGTCAGGATGGTCGTGAGCTGTACTGGAATCCGGCTGGCTACACTCCGTGCACTGGCGTGAACTGCTCTATCCGCAACGGCAGCAATGGTGCCCAGGGCAAGTATCTGCGTCAGGCTGGCATGAACGACGTGCTGCTCATGCGCAACACCGACAAGGGCAGCAGCCGCCAGTTCACCGTCGGCCTGAACAAGCCGCTGATGGAAAACTGGGGCTGGTCGCTGGCTTACACCTACACCGCCGCGAAGGAAGTCAGCCCGCTGACCAGCTCGCAGAACACCTCCAACTGGGGCAGCACCCTCATTGGCACCGCCAACGAGAACGTGGCTTATGACTCGCGCTATGCGATCAAGGACCGCGTGACCGCCTCGATCAACTGGAAGAAGGCGTTCTTCGGCGACTACAACACCAGCGTCGGCCTGTTCTATGAAGGTCGTTCGGGTCGTCCGTACAGCTACATCTACTACAACGACATCAACGGCGATGCGGCTGCCACCACCGGTGCTGGCTTCTTCAACGACCTGTTCTACGTGCCGAATGGCCCGGGCGACGTCCTGTGGACTGGCGGTGCCGCGATGGAGCAGTCGTTCTTCAACTGGCTGAAGGCCAACCCGGAACTGGCCGCCTATCAGGGCCAGATCGCACCGGCCAACGCCTTCCGCACGGGCTTCGTGAATACCTTCGACGTGCGTATTTCGCAGGAATTCCCGGGCTTCATGAAGGAGCACAAGGGTGAGCTGGCGCTGGACATCATGAATGTCGGCAACCTGATCAACAAGAAGTGGGGCCGCATCAACGACTACGGTTTCAACTCGACCGCTCGTGTGGCCAGCTACGCGGGTATCGACCCGGCAACCGGCAAGTACATCTACAACTTCACCGGTTCCACCGATACCCCGACCATCCAGGAAAACAACAACGACAAGGGCAACACCGGCGTGTCGCGCTGGTCGATGCAGCTGACCCTGAAGTACAAGTTCTGATCCATCGAACTTGACGCGTGAATGAAAACGGCCGGGGCAACCCGGCCGTTTTTTTATTGGATGAACGGAAATATGTGATGCGGTTCAAGCTCCTGTAGCGTCGATTCGTTCACAAAAAATCATTATTGAATTTGCGCCATCTGGCGCATTGACAGTGGTTCGGGCGCCTCGCAGAATCCGCCAAAAGGGGATGCGTGCACATCAGCCGAGCACGCCAAATGTCAAATGCCACAAGGGAATGCGGCCTTATCCGTAGTGGACGGTGCGGGGCTGAGTGCGTCTGAGGATCTGCGCTTGCGGGGACTGGTGCTGCTGGCTCAGTTTCATGGAATCGCTGCCGATGCCGCGCAGTTGCTGCACCAGTCTGGCCAGGTCGCCGGCGAGGTAGACGATGCCGCGCTGGTGTTGGCGGCGCGCGGGCTCGGGTTGAAGGCAAAGATCGTGGACGTGCCGCTGGCACGCCTGGCGCAGCTGGCATTGCCCGCGCTGGCATTGGGCGAAGATGGGGAGGCCTTCATCATCGGTCGCCTGGGCGATGGCAAGGCGCTGATCCATGACCTTCGTGAGCGTCGCCCACGCACAGTGACCGAGGCCGAGCTGAGCGAGCGTTATCGTGGCCGCGTGCTTCTGGTCGCATCCAAGGCATCGGTGCTCGGCGAACTGGCGCGATTTGATTTCAGCTGGTTCATTCCGGCGGTCATCAAGTATCGACGTCTGCTGGTCGAAGTGCTGGTGGTGTCTCTGTTCATCCAGTTGTTCGCACTGGTCACGCCGCTCTTCTACCAGGTGGTGATGGACAAGGTGCTGGTCCATCGCGGCTGGACCACGCTGGAGGTGATCACGATCGGCCTGGTGTGCATGGCGGTGTTCGAGGTGATCCTCAGCGGGCTGCGCACCTATGTGCTCTCGCATACCACCAGCAAGATCGACGTGGAACTGGGCGCGCGCCTGTTCCGGCACGTGCTGGCGTTGCCGTTGGCCTACTTCGAGTCACGCCGCGTGGGCGACACCATTGCCCGCGTGCGCGAGCTGGAGAACATCCGCACCTTCCTGACCGGGCAGGCACTTACCTCGCTGCTCGACCTGCTGTTCACCGTGGTGTTCCTCGCGGTGATGTTCTATTACAGCGGCTGGCTCACCCTGATCGTGGTCATCTCCCTGCCAGTGTATGCGCTGATCTCCGCCGGCATCACGCCGGTACTTCGCCGCAGGTTGAACGAGAAGTTCGCCCGTAGCGCAGACAACCAGTCCTTCCTGGTTGAGACCGTGACCGGCATCGGTACGGTGAAGGCCATGGCGGTGGATCCGCGCGTGACCCGCACCTGGGACAACCAACTGGCGGGTTACGTGGACGCGGGTTTCTCGGTGACCCGCATCGCCACGCTTGGCCAACAAAGCGTGCAGCTGGTGCAGAAGCTGGTGGCTATTGCGATCCTGTTCTTCGGCGCGCGGCTGGTCATCGACGGCAAGCTCACGCTGGGTCAGCTGATCGCCTTCAACATGTTGTCCGGTCAAGTGGCCGCGCCGATCATCCGCCTGGCGCAGCTGTGGCAGGACTTCCAGCAGGTCGGCATCTCGGTTGATCGTCTCGGGGACATCCTCAATACCCGCACCGAGCTTCCCGGCAGCCGAATGGCGCTTCCCCCCATCAAGGGCGCGGTGCGCTTCGAGAACATCGTCTTCCGCTATCGTCCGGACGCGCCGGAGGTGCTGGCGGGCGTGGATCTGGAGATTCGCCCGGGTGAAGTGATCGGCATCGTGGGCCGCTCAGGCTCCGGCAAGAGTACGTTGACCAAGCTGGTGCAACGCCTCTATGTACCGGAACGGGGTCGGGTGATGATTGATGGTCAGGATCTGGCGCTGGCCGATCCGGCCTGGCTGCGCCGTCAATTGGGCGTTGTGCTGCAGGAGAACTTCCTGTTCAACCGGTCCATCCGTGACAACATTGCCTTGGGCGACCCGGGCATGCCGCTGGAGCGTGTCATCCAGGCCGCCAAGCTGGCCGGGGCGCATGAGTTCATTTCCGCACTGCCGGAAGGCTATGACACCCACGTAGGCGAGCAGGGGGCCGGTCTTTCCGGCGGTCAGCGCCAGCGCGTTGCCATTGCCCGCGCGTTGGTCGGCGACCCGCGCATTCTCATCTTCGACGAAGCCACCAGCGCGCTCGACTACGAGTCCGAACACGCCGTGATGTCCAACATGCGCAGCATCTGTGCTGGGCGGACCGTGCTGATCATCGCCCATCGTCTTTCCACCGTGCGGCACGCCAACCGCATCATCGTCATGGAGCAGGGCCGCATCGCGGAAAGCGGCACCCATGCCGAGCTGGTTGAACGCGTAGACGGACATTACGCCCGGCTCCACCGCCTGCAGCAGGGGGCACCATGAAGCACATGTTTGAAGCATGGAAGGCATTCGCGCAACGCTATGCAGCGGTGGCGCGTCAGGCCTGGCAGAACCGGCATCAGAGCGAGCGCTCCCCACGTGATGCGAGTGCGCGCGAATTCCTGCCTGCCAGTCTGGAGCTGGTCGAGCGGCCGATATCGCCCACCGTGCGCTGGACCATGGCCGCGATCATCAGTTTCTTCTGCATCGCGCTGTTGTGGTCGTTCTTCGGGCACGTGGACATCGTGGCGGTAGCGTCCGGCCGCACCGTGGTCGACTCCCGCACCAAGGTCGTACAGCCGAGCGAAACCGCCGTGGTGCGGCGCATCCTGGTTCGCGATGGGCAGCAGGTCGCGGCCGGTCAGCCGCTGATCGAGCTCGATGCCACTGGTGCTGCGGCTGATCGCAGCAAGGCAGGCGATGCGTTGTTGAATGCTCGTCTTGCCGCCCTGCGGCTGCAGGCGATGGCGACCGCCGTGGACGCAGGCCACGCCCCGGTATTTGCAGCGGCCGACGATCTTCCGGCGGCGCGCGTGGACGCCGAGCGCGCGCTGGCGCTCAGTCAGTACGATGCACTCCAGGCGCGCCGGCAGAGTCTGCAGGCGAGCATCGCGCAGCGCCAGGCCGAGCTGCATACCACCGAAGCCGCCATTGGGCCGATGGCCGAATCCGCGCGTATCACCACGCTGCGTGCCGAGGACTACGGCCGGCTGGTTGAGGGCAACTTCGTAGGTCGCCACGATTACCTCCTGCGCGAGCAGGAGCGCATCGCCGCCGAGCGTGACCTGGCCGCCCAGCGCAATCGGGCCAATGAGATCCGCTCCGCCCTGTTGGCGGCGCGTGAGGAGCTGCGGGTGCTGGTGACCGATTTCCGACAGCAGACGCTGGACGGACTGCGCGTTGCGCAGGAGCAGATCGGGCAGGCCGCGCCCGAACTGGCCAAGGCCGGACAACGTGATCGCCTGATGACCCTGCGCGCTCCCGTGGCCGGTACCGTTCAACAGCTGGCCGTGCACACCGAGGGCGGCGTTGTCACACCTGCACAGGCGCTGCTTGCCGTGGTTCCCAGCGAAGAAGCGCTGGAGATCGAGGCCAGCGTGTTGAACAAGGACATCGGCTTCGTGCGCCCGGGACAGCAGGTGACGGTGAAAGTGGAAAGCTTCCCGTACACCCGCTATGGCTACCTGACCGGCAAGGTCACCAGCGTTTCCCATGACGCCGCGCAGGACGAGAAGCTGGGGCTGGTGTTCCCGGCACGGATTCACCTGGAGCGCAGCTCGCTGCAGATTGATGGCGTCAAAGTGAATCTCTCGGCAGGTATGACGTTGAGCGCCGAGATCAAGACCGGCAAACGGCGGGTGCTTGATTACCTGCTCAGTCCGTTGCAACAGCACGTGGACGAGTC
Source organism: Stenotrophomonas sp. (assembly GCF_032103445.1). Lineage (GTDB taxonomy): Bacteria > Pseudomonadota > Gammaproteobacteria > Xanthomonadales > Xanthomonadaceae > Stenotrophomonas. The sequence goes on along the minus strand of NZ_DAMDFR010000039.1, from coordinate 19,706 downwards.
GCTGCGCGAGCGCTGACACAGGCCCGGCGGGCAGCTCCAGTTGTAGAACGCATCACGTAGTTCCTGAACGAGGCTGCGCCGCTTTCGCGTGCGCGGCCGATACCTCAACGCATTATCAAGGAGAACAGCGTCATGGCAGAGATGTGGTATGGAGATCGTCCCGATATGGGATTCCAGTTGGCGGAACTTTCAGGTGTCCTGATGGGAAACCTCATGCGCCAGAACAAGGCCATGGAGGCGATGAACAGCGCGGGGACACTCGATGAGCGTGCGGTCGCGGAGATGCTGGCCGAGGTGGCTGAGCAGAACGCGGAAGTAGCACAGATCTTCGCGGACAAATGGCGTGCCCAGGGCTGGACGGCGCAGGCCGCAGTTGCAGATCAATGGGCAACCGAGAATCGAGAGCAGCTTGCGCGCATGCTGGATGCGCTGAGCGCCGACAACAATGTCGAGATCGGAAAAAATGCCATTTCTTGGGCTTCGACGGTCGGGGACCTGGGGAACTACACCGGTGTAGTGGGCTTCCCCGACCTCAAGAAGTTCTTTGGTCCGATCGACGATATCCTCACCATTGGTGATCTCGTTTCCGCCGGTGCCGATGGCGATTGGCGCGAAGCCAGCGAGGTTATCGTAAAGTTTGCAGTTGGCACCGTCCTCACCAACGCGGTAGCGGGGATGCTGACGAGCGCTGCCTTGGTAGGCGGTCCCGTGGTTGTCGTTGCAGCTGTGCTGGCTGTGGCATTTGGAGCGATTGCTTACGGTACCAATGAGGCGGTCGACCAGGCGTTCGAGGCGCTGTATGGCGAGACGCCGGAGGACGTTACGACTCGACTGCGCGAGTCGATTGCCATGTACGGTCAAACGCACATCCAAACCCCGCATCTTGGGTACGAGATCCATATCGGAACGTCGGACGACGACTACTACCGTGGCTCGACGGCCGAGCAGAACTCCATGACCGGAGGTCGTGGATCCGACACCTTGTTCGGGGGAGCGCTGGGGGACTATCTGAGCGGCGGCGCTGACGCGGACCAACTGTACGGCGAAGGGGGTGATGACCGGCTCAAGGGGGGGCTGGGGAATGACCGCCTTGAGGGCGGAATTGGCAGAGATACCTTGGAAGGCGAGGAAGGGTTTGATACCTACGCATTCTCAAGCGACGAGATGATCAGCGGCGGCGAAGACTTCATCATCGACAGCGATGGCCAGGGCGTCATCGAGATCGACGGCTATGCCATCAATGCGGACTCCCTGCAGCGGGCGCTGGGGCCGGCAACCTGGGAGACTTCCGACAAAAGCCTGAGGGTGAGTTTCTCAGGCGGAGCTCTGATCATCCGTCACGCGGCAACTGGCGGTCGCATCATAGTGAACGGCTGGAAGAACGGCGACCTGGGAATTACGTTGCCGGACCTTGGACAGCCAGGCACTCCCGAGAATCCTGTCAACTTCACCAACGGCGACGACGTTGCTGGTTTTGATGGTAACCCCAAAGATGCTCCGGTCAGCGGAAACGACTATTTCTTTGGCATGGCCGGGAACGACGGCATCGATGGTGGCTACGGTGACGATTGGATTGACGGCGGCGCGGATAACGACCTGGTGCTGGGCGGGCCGGGCGTCAATCGTCTGCGCGGCGGAAGTGGCAACGATTTTCTGATCTCCGCGCCCTTCCTCGCTGGATGGGATGAGGATGGCAGCAAGTACATCGAGTACTACGAGTCGGATCCGACGTTCCTGACTCACGGTGCGAATTGGGCAATCCGCGGGAACGCAGGCGCTCAGCTTGGGGACCCCTCATCCTTCTTCCTGGATTTCAACATCAATGCCATCTCGACCTACGACCCCTCGGATGGGCTGTATCGCTGGGAGCGCTATCTGGATCCTGAGATCTACGCAGGACAGGCCGATGAGCTTCTGGGTGGTGACGGCCATGATGTCCTTTATGGGGGTGAAGGCGACGATCTGTTAAATGGCGGCACCGGAAATGATCTGCTGGTCGGTGGAGCGGATGACGATACCTTGTACGGAGAAGAAGGTGACGATCTGATCCTGGGTGATGAGCTGACGGTGGGGCGCAACAGCGCGTTCGTCATCATGTCTGGGCTGCTCTCCAGTGCAGCGCGCCGTGACGGCAGCGACATCATCAAGGGCGGTGCCGGCAACGACAAGCTGTTTGGCCTGGGTGGCGCAGATACACTGGAAGGCGGCGAAGGTGACGATATCCTGCAGGGAGACCGTCTCGACTTCGCCACCGAGTTCAGTTACGACATACGGACCTTCGCGGGTAACGATTACCTGGATGGTGGTGCGGGTGATGATCAGCTGTTTGGTGATGGAGGCAGCGACACTCTCATCGGTGGCAGCGGCAACGATCATCTTGAAGGTGATTCCATCAAAACTGCCGACTACGGCAATGACACGCTAGATGGTGGTGACGGCAACGATACCCTGATCGGATTTGGCGGTAATGATGAGCTTTACGGTGGTGCGGGTGACGACGTCATGTCCGGCGATGCATCTGACAACCAGGTTCCGCTGGCATTCCACGGCAACGACCGCATGTTTGGCGGCTTGGGTAATGACTCGATGTCCGGCAACGGAGGCAACGACCTGCTCGACGGCGGCGAGGATGACGACAGCCTGTGGGGCGGCAAGGGAAATGATGTTCTGATCGGCGGTGCTGGCAACGACCAGCTCGCTGGTGGTGAAGACGATGACACCCTTGATGGTGGCGCGGGCAATGATCGTCTCTGGGGCGACGCAGGGCGCGATGTGCTGGAAGGTGGCGCAGGCGACGACCTGCTTCAGGGCGGGCAAGGCAGTGACAACCTGCGCGGTGGCGACGGCAAAGATGAACTGAACGGCGGGGAGGATGTGGATTTCCTCGACGGCGGTGCGGGCGATGACACCCTGTTCGGCGGTGCCGGCGCAGACAAGCTGTTTGGTAGCGACGGGGATGACTATCTGGCCGGCGATGCGTTTGAAGAAGGGGTTGGTCAAGGCGATGACATCCTCGAAGGTGGCCGCGGCAATGACATTCTGGTCGGTGGCGGCGGCCATGATCTGCTGAATGGCGATGTCGGTGATGATCAGTTGTACGGCGATGTTCCCGGCAGCGAACTGGCCGGCAACGATGTGCTCAACGGTGGTGCGGGCAACGACTACCTTGACGGCGGCGCGGGCAACGACCAGCTCAACGGCGGCGAGGGTGACGATGTCCTGTTTGGCGGAGCAGGTGACGATGTATTCGTCGGTGCGGCCGGCAACGACACCATGGACGGCGGACTGGGTGAGAACCGCTTCGAGTTTGCAGCGGACTTCGGTAACGACGTGGTGCAGGCCAAGGCGGCCGAAGGCGCTGCGCACGTGTATGTCTTCGCGGCCGAGCTGGACCCTCAGGAGTTCAGTTTCAGTCGTGTCAACGGCTTTGATCTTCTGATCACGCTGGAAGGACGCGTTGACACGCTGTTGATACGAAACTTCTTCATGGCGCAGGGAACCGACCGGTTCGAGTTTGGCAGCCTTGTGGTCAGTGGCGACGAGGTCGCTGCGATGGCTGAAGGCAATAACGGCGGTGGAATCGGTGGCGGCACCCCGATCACCGGGGGCGACGAGGGCGGACTTATCACCGGCACGGACGGCAACGACGTGCTGTTGGGTGGAGCGGGTGACGATGCCATCTCGGGCTTGGCCGGCAACGACCGTATCGAGGGTGGAATGGGCGGCGATATCCTGGATGGCGGCGCCGGCAATGATGTGTACGAGTTCGGACCTGGATTTGGGGCTGACCTGATTCAGGGACTGGACCTGGCAACCAGCGGCAGTGACATCATCCGCTTCAAGCCAGGCTCTTCCTACACCCAGAGTGCAGCCAGCATCACGTCAGATGGATTCTCGCTGTCGGTTGCCTTCCAGGGGCCTTACGGTTGGGACGTACTTGTTCTTGAAGGGTTCCTCGCCAGCACCAACGGCTCTCATATCATCGAGTTCGCCGATGGCACCGTGCTGCGTGCAAGTGACTTTGGTGGCGGCCCGGTGATGGGCCTGCCGGGCAAGCCTTCCGAGGGCGCGACCGACGGGGACGATGTTCTGCGTGGCGGTGCGGGCGACGACGTGCTTGATGGCGGTGCCGGCAATGATCAGATCGACGGCGGTGCAGGTAATGATGTCGTCAGCGGTGCCGAAGGGAATGACCGTCTACTCGGTGGTGACGGCGATGACGTGCTCTACGGTGGTGCAGGCGATGACGAGCTTGATGGCGGCCAAGGCAACGACACGCTTGATGGCGGAGCAGGCTCGGATGTGTTCCGTTGGGGGATTGGTTCAGGGAACGACACCATTGCCGTGAGCGACGTTCTTGCACAGCGCCTGGTGGAGATGCGAGACATAGGTTCGGCGCTGGAGCTGGAGTTCGTCCGGGAAAGTTACGATCTGATGCTCCGCTCACGTGAAACGGGTGAGACGCTCACTGTTCTGGGGTACTACGATCCAGCGCTGTCGCCGGTGAAGCTGGCCTTCAGTGACGGCTCGTTGCTGCAGGAGTCAGACATCCTCTCGGGTGACAACACCATCAAAGACTTCGACGGTGAAGGCGTCGTGCTCAACGGCTACGGCGGCAATGATTACCTTTACTCAGGTAGTGGCGTGGACCGCCTTTACGGTGGCACCGGGGATGACTACCTGGTTGCTGGCATCGGCAGTGATCGTCTCTACGGAGGCGATGGCGACGACCGGCTCTACGGATACTCGGACTACGCGGACGGCGGCTGGGGGGACGAGGACTTCCTTGACGGCGGAGCCGGCAACGATTCGCTGATTGGGGGAAGGGGTAACGATACGTTGGTCGGCGGTGACGGCGTGGACTACCTGCAAGGGGAAGAAGGCGATGACGTCCTGTCCGGAGGCACTGGCAAGGACTATCTGTATGGCGGGATCGGATCGGATACCTATCGATTTGCTCGCGGGGATGGAAAGGACATCATCTATGACGTCTTCGGTCATACGCTTGGCGAAGCGGACATCATCCATTTCGATTCGACGATCTCGCCGGATCAGATCCACCTGCGTCGCAAGCGGCGCGAAGGAGATGCCCATGATGACCTCGTCCTGGAGTTGATTGGTACGGGCGACTCCGTGACGATCGACGACTACTTCCGTTATTTGATGCTCAGCGAAGATGGGACCTCGCCTAATCTGGGTGGCGTGCAGTTTGCCGACGGAACCTTCTGGTCAGCCTCCACCATCGCTGCGATGTCCATGGTGGGTACCCAGTACCACGATCTTCTGACCGGGCAATATGCAGTGGACGATCTCTACGACGGTCTGGCAGGCAACGACTACCTCCTTGCATCCGATCACAACGACACGCTCCTGGGCGGTGCCGGGAATGATGAGCTGGGCGGAGGTGATGGAAACGACCTGCTGGACGGCGGCACAGGGTTCGACTACCTGCATGGCGATGCTGGCGATGACACCTACCTGTTCAGTCGTGGATCCGGGGTCGACTTCATCAACAACGGCACCCGCACCGAAGGCGACTACGACGTTGTGCATTTTGCTGCCGATGTGTCCAAGGATGACGTCAGGCTTGCACGCTCGGGTGATGCGCTGGTGATCGATATTGCCGGCACCAGCGACAGGATCATCGTGTTGGGTCACTTCAGTGGCGTGGCCAACCAGTACGGCGGCGGCCCAATCGATGCGCTTGAGTTTGCAGACGGAACGACGTGGACAGCTGCTGAGTTGCTCGAGCGCCTGGGTGAGGATCTTCCGCCCCTTTATGTCTCAGTAGACGACCGCTGGTCTGCCGGTGACTTCGACGGTATGCACTATGTGATTGGTATCCAGGCAGGCCACGCGTGGGGCGTGGCGGGTGCCCCCGATGCGAACAACTGGTTTGACCTTGGGCTGGCGAACGATAGCCTGGATGAGGAATACCCGGATGGGCTTCCGGTCGAGGGTGGCCGGGCGAGCGATACCTATGTGTTCGACCGTACCTATGGCGCGCAGTTGATTCGCGATGCCGGCGGAACTGACCAGGTCCGGTTTGCAGCCGGCATCACGACCGCGGATGTGGCAATCCAAAGAATTGGTGACGATCTGCTGCTGCGTCTGAATGACCGCGATGTGCTGCGCGTGAAATCGCACTTCGCCGGCAATGCCGGTATCGAATCCGTGCTGTTCGCGGATGGAACGGAATGGGATCCTGGCTGGCTGGTTGCCAATGCGGTCCTGTTGGACAAGGTCGTTCTCGGCGGGGAGGGGAACGACGTGCTGGATGGCGGCGTAGGTAATGATGTCCTGCGTGGTTTCGGCGGAGACGATACATTGAACGGTGCCGAGGGTGACGACCTTCTGGATGGCGGCACCGGCAATGACCGGATGATCGGAGGCCGGGGCGATGATACCTACGTGATCGACAGCGTGGGTGACGTTGCGGTCGAGCTGGACGACCGCTATGAGGGCATCTCTGAAGATGGCATCGACACCGTACTGGCATCCATCAGCTACACGGCTCAACACAACATCGAGCGCGTGTTCCTGCAGGGCACAGCGGATCTGAACGCCACCGGTGGCAACGCCGAGAACGTGCTGGTCGGCAACGCGGGCGCGAACATCCTGCGCGGCAGCGATCCGGACCAGTGGTTCCACTACGACGACTGGCTTGATGGCGGTGCCGGCAATGACGTCCTGATTACGTCCTGGGGTGACGACACTCTGATTGGTGGCGAGGGAGATGACTACATGGAAGGGAGTGGTGGTGCCGACCTGTACTTTGTCGACAGCGCCGGGGATGTCGTGGTCGAAAGCGTTGAGGAAGTCGGTGGTTCCCGCGCCGCCGCTGCTGCAAGCACAATGCAGAATGAGCTGCCGGGAGACGCGGGCGACCTTTGGGAACTGCCGGCACCCGGGTTCCATCCCAATCGTGACGGCGATACTGTCGTCTCAACGATCAACTACACGCTGGGCGATGGGATTGAGACGCTTGTGCTGCGGGGTGAGGCAGTCATCGGTCAAGGCAGTGCGTACGACAACACGCTGATTGGCAGCGATCTCGATAACGTCCTCTCGGGCATGGAGGGGAGTGACCACCTCGACGGTGCCGGCGGGAACGATACGCTGGACGGCGGCGATGGCGACGACTACCTGAGTGCCGGCATCGGCAATGACACCCTGATCGGTGGCGATGGCAACGACGGGTATGAATGGTGGATCGGCGACGGCCACGATGTCATCCTCAATAGTGACGCGTGGGGCGAGGACTCGGTCATGTTCTATGACACCGCCTTCGCCGACCTGCAGTTCAGCCGAGTAGGCGACGACCTGGTCGCGGCCACGACCGACGGCGAAGGCAGCATCACCGTCAAGGACTGGTACGCCGACGCAGCCAACCGCGTCGACTGGTTCACCGACCGGGACTGGAACCAGTGGAGCGCCGACGACGTGGAAGCCCGCGCCGCTGGCGGTCCGCTGCCGGGTGAGGGTGAGCTGCTGGTGCAGAGCCTCGCCCAGGCGTCCGGGTCAGCTGCGGCGGTCTCGTACGTGCCGTATGCTACGCAAACGCTGCGGTTGCAGTTGCCGATCGCGGCGATGTAGGCCTTGCGCCATGTGGGCGGGCCCTCCGTAGCGAGGCCCGCCCACATCCATCCCGCATTGCTTGTCCGGGAGGGTGGATGCCTGTATGCTCATTCTGTTAGGCGCGCGCGTGGCCAGATGGTCGCCCGCAGCGCTCATTACGTCCAACGGCCGGGTTTCCCGGCCGTTTTGCTTTTTAAGGGGGCAGCGGTACAGTCGGCAACCTTGAAGAAGCGAAAAAAGAATGACCATGACGATCAGTGAAACCCCGGCGCGCACGCTGCCGGTGCAGGACGCGCGGATCTACCCGCGCGGTGGGCTGGATGTGCTGTCCCGGGCCGAAGTGGCGCGCCTGCGCGACGCCTCCGGCGGCGGCATGCACGAGCTGCTGCGGCGCTGCGCGCTGGCGGTGCTGACCAGCGGCAGTGCCTCGGACGATCCGCGCGCGGCGCGCGATCTGTACCCCGATTTCGACATCCAGGTCGCCCAGCAGGACCGTGGCGTCCGCATCGACCTGGTCAACGCCCCGGCCATGGCCTTCGTCGACGGTGAAATCATCCGCGGCGTGGCCGAACTGCTGTTCGCGGTGGTCCGCGACCTGGCCTACATGGCCATCGAGATGGGCCCGGCCTATGCAGCCGAGCTGGAGTCCTCCGAGGGCATCACCAACGCGGTGTTCGGGCTGCTGCGCAACGCGCGCATCCTCAACCCGGGCGACCCCAACCTGGTGGTCTGCTGGGGCGGCCACTCCATCGGCCGCGACGAGTACCTGTACACCAAACAGGTCGGCTACGAGCTGGGCCTGCGCGGGCTGGACATCTGCACCGGCTGCGGCCCGGGCGCGATGAAGGGCCCGATGAAGGGTGCCACTATCGCCCACGCCAAGCAGCGCAAGCACACCACGCGCTATATCGGCCTGACCGAGCCGGGCATCATCGCGGCCGAGTCGCCGAACCCGATCGTCAACCACCTGGTGATCATGCCGGACATCGAGAAGCGCCTGGAGGCCTTCGTCCGTATCGGCCACGGCATCATCGTGTTCGCCGGCGGCGTCGGCACCGCCGAGGAGATCCTGTACCTGCTCGGCATCCTGCTGCGCGAGGAAAACAAGGACCTGCCGTTCCCGCTGATCCTGACCGGCCCGACCGTGGCCGCGCCGTACTTCGAGCAGATCGACCGCTTCATTCGCCTGACCCTGGGTGATGCCGCCGCCGAGCGCTACCAGATCATCATCGGCGACCCGGTTGCCGTGGCCCGGCAGATGTCGGCCGGGATCAAGCGCGTGCGCGAGCACCGTCTGGCGCAGAAGGACTCGTTCTTCTTCAACTGGTCGATCGAGATCCCCTGGGAGTACCAGCAGCCGTTCGTGCCGACCCACGAGGCCATGGCTGCGCTGGACCTGCACCACGGGCGTCCGCCGCACGCGCTGGCCGCCGACCTGCGCCGGGCCTTCTCCGGCATCGTCGCCGGCAATGTGAAGGAAGACGGCATGCGCCGCATCGAGCAGTTCGGGCCGTTCGAGATCCACGGTGACCCGGACATGATGCAGGCCTTGGACGGGCTGCTGCGCGCCTTTGTCGAGCAGCGCCGGATGAAGATCTCCGGCGAGTACCAGCCGTGCTACCGGGTGCTGGCCTGACCTGAGCCGGCCGGGCAGGGCAGGGCGGGCGTCAAGGCATTGACGCCCGTCGCCCCCGGGCGACCGTTCGTCCCTCTGCCCCTTGCCGCCCGGCGGCGGGGCGTTCATTGTCCATGCCATCACGCTGGGGAGCGTCCCATGTCTTTGCGCCTTTCAAAGGGCTTCACACTCATAGAGCTGATGGTCACCGTGGGTGTCATGGCCATCCTGGCCGCGATTGCCTATCCGAGCTTCCAGGGAACCCTGCGCTCCAACCGTGTCGTGTCAGCCTCCAACGAGGTCGCGGGCCTGATGTCGCTCGCCCGCAGCGAGGCAATCCGCAACAAACGCGGCGGTGGCGTCTGCGGCAGTACCAACGGCACCAGCTGCGACGGCAGCTGGAACCGCGGCATGCTGGCCTGGTCCGATGTCAACGGTGACGCCGCAATGGGCGCTGGCGAGACGGTCCTGCGCTTTGTCGCGGTCAATCCGTCCGTCGTCAGCAGCGGACCCAACGGTAAAACGGTAGCGTTCGACGGCCGGGGGCGCCTGCGCGGAGGGAATCCGCCGGAGGTGACCCTGCAGCCCGACGTCTGCAAGGGGCAGAACACCCGCCGTGTACTTAAGATCAACGCCTCCGGACAGCTCAGCACTGTCAAGGGAAACTGCTCATGAGACGTTTCAGTGCCTTTGGTCGCCGCAGGCATGCGGCGGGTTTCAGCATGATGGAGGTGCTCATCACCATGATCGTGCTGGCCTTCGGTCTGCTGGGCTTTGCCCTGCTGCAGACGATGAACGTGCGTTTCGTGCAGAGCTCCAACTACCGCACGCAGGCCACCAATCTGGCCTACGACCTGCTCGACCAGATGCGTGCCAACCGCTATCAGTCGGCGTGGTACACCAATGCAACGTTCGCTGCCGGCTCGGTGACCCGCGCTGCCTGCACGCGAAACGTGGGTGCCGTCACCATTGCGCAGAACGTCACCCGCTGGCAGTGCCAGGTGGTCCAGGCCCTCGGTGAGGGGGCCAGTGCCACGGTAACGAACGTCAACGGCACGGTCACGGTGGGCATTGCGTGGGCGGACCAGCGTTGGGACAAAGACAACCCGGACAGCCGTACGACCTTTACCGCGGAAACCCAGCTATGAGTCGTGCGTTCAATTCTCCGCGTCACCAGGCCGGCGTTTCGCTGGTCGAGCTGATGATTGCCCTGGTGATCGGCCTTGCGCTGATGCTGGGCGTGATCCAGGTGTTCTCTGCATCCCGTGAAGCGTCGCAGCTGGCGCAGGGCAATGCCGCCGTGCAGGAAAACGCGCGCTTCGCGCTGGAGTTCCTGCAGCGTGACATCCGCATGGCCGGGCATTTCGGCTGTGTCAACGATCAGGCGCACTTCGTCAAGGGCGAGGGTGATCCGGTGTCGCACATCGGTGGCGTGGCGACCGGCAGCGGAAGTCCTCTGGATTTCTCTGTTTCCGTGCAGGGCTATGAAGCACCGGATACCGCTCCGAACGGGACGCTGACTCTCGGCGCGAACTGGAGCGGGGCGAGCGGACTTCCCAGCGCGCTGCAGGCCCTGAACCCGCGCGGCGGCAGCGACGTGCTGGTGTTGCGTTTCCTGTCGCCGGTAGGCGTGCCCGTCACCAGCATCGGAACTGGCAGCAATCCTGAGATTGGATTCAACTCGACCGCCGGAGAGCGGCTTACCGAGGGCGGCGTCGGCGCTCCCACCCTGTTCGGCCTGGCAGATTGCAGTCATGCCGATGTTTTCGTGGGTACCTATGCCGCCGGCAAAGTTACCGCCGTCTCCGGTGCGCTGACCCGCTACAACGTTCAGCCCACCGGCGAGACCATGCTGTATCGCGCTGAGTCGATTGCGTACTACGTCGGCACCGGGGCCAGCGGCGAGCCGGCCCTGATGCGTGCCCGCGCCAAGTCCGATGGTACTGGCTACGACATCCCTGAGGAACTGGTGGAAGGCATTGAGAACCTCCAGGTGATGTACGGGCTGGACGCCACCGGTGTGATCACCTCGACGGCCCTGCCGGTTGGCAACATCACGTTCCAGCAACCCGCCAATGGCGTTTCCACTGGCACGGATGCTGATGCTGCCGGTCAGTGGCGTCGCGTGGGACAGGTGCAGGTGGGCGTGCTGGCACGCAGCCCCAACCCTGCCACGGCGACCGCATCGGCTGCTGCGTTGAATGATCCCCGCCTGCTGGGCGTGCGCTTCGCTCCTGCCGCCACCAACGACCGACGCTATCGCGTCGCCTACGAGTCGACCATTGCGCTGCGCAACCGCCTCTTCGGGAACTGATGTCATGAAACCGACCCGCCGCTCCTTCCGCACCCCGGCCAACCAGCGCGGTGCCGTGCTGTACGTGGCCCTGATCATGCTGATCCTGCTGGCGCTGATCGGCATCGCCGGCATGCAGGTGGCCGGCATGCAGGAAAAGATGGCCGCCAACTACCGTGCGACCAACACGTCGTTCCAGAACACCGAAAGCATGACCCGTCGCACCGAACGTGCGATTGAAGCCCTGGCCAACCGCACGGCCCTGGCCAACGATGCGCCGATTTCCGCCACCAGCATCAAGACCAACTGCGACGATGGTTTCGATCCTGTGGGGTGGGGGCGCGACATCTCCATCACGGGTGCCGACAGCGTCAACGTGCGCCGCATCGACTCCTGCATCATCGGCGGCGGCTCCATCAACATGGGTGAGCCGCTGGACCCGACTGCTCCGATCTATCAGATCACTTCCTTCTCCACCGATGTCCCGGCAGGCCCGTCCTCGTCGGCCGTCATCGACTCTGTCTTCAAGCTCTAAGGACTGCCGTCATGATCACGCGCAAAACTGGTATCACGGCATCGGCAGTCGCGCTGCTGGTCGGGGTGGGCGGCTACTTCGCCTACAGCCTGTTCGCCGCACAGGGGCAGGGTGAGCTGTCGCAGGTTCCGATGAACTCGGTGAGCAATGCGCCGCCGGCCTTCATCATGGCCGTGGACGATTCGAACTCGATGACGTTCGAGCGCATCTTCCCGGGCGGCGACGGCCGCCTGCGCTGGAATAGCAACAACGGCAGTTTCTTCAGTTCGTCAGGCACGTTCTTCAGTGTCGGCGAGACCTGCTTCAACAACAGTGTTGACTGTCTTCTCTATCTGTTCCCGCACAACGAGTACAACAAAAGCTTCACCTCGGGCTTCGCGATTCCGCCGATTGATGTGTTCGGCTTCGCGCGCTCGCCGAACTACAATGCCGGATACTTCAATCCTGCGGTCAAGTACGATCCGTGGCGTCGCCCCGAGGCCGTCAATGGCAGCGCACTGATGCCGCCCGCGGACATCACCAAAACCCGTACCGATCCGCGCAGCAACTTTACCGTCGGCTACAACCTCCTGTACGACATGACCGCTTCGCGCGCGGTCACAACCGAAACATTCCGCATCCTTACCGGCATGACGTTGCCGAAGGGTACGGAGTATTACTCGGACGGAATGATCTGCAATACGAACCGGAACAACGGTCTGCCGGACGCGAGGAGAAGGTGGGTGGCGTTGGATAGTGCCTGGACGGCACCGACCAACTGTGACGTTGCGATCAAGTACTTCCCGGCGACGTTCTATCTGCCCGAGGGCCAGGCCGCGCCCACCGGTTACAAGGTGGATGATACCAATCGCCCGGTGATCACGAATGCGTGCGGCCCTGGCTGCAATCTGCGCCGCTACACCATTGTGAAGGAAAACTACGACAGCGGTTACGACGACGCGATCAAGAACTACGCCAACTGGTTCCAGTACCACCGCAACCGCATCCTCTCCATGGTGGGCTCCTCCTCGCATGCGATGGGGGAGGTGCAGAACATGCGCGTGGGCTACTTCACCATTAACAACCGCGTCGATGTGACCATGTATGACGTGGGCACGCAGCGGACGCAGTTGTACGACAGGATCTATAGCCTTTCCCCGAATGGCGGTACCCCGAACCGTGAGGCGGTTGAACACCTCGGCAAGCAGTTCCGTCGCGAAGGAACGGGTGCTCCGGTTGCGCTGGCGTGCCAGCGCAACGGCGGCATGTTGTTTACTGACGGTTATACCAACACCACCAGCAAGGCAGCGACCGATTACGCCAATGCCGACTCCGCTGGCGGCACGCACTTCAATGGCACGCCGTTTGCCGACGGCTACAGCAATACCATTGCCGACATTGCAGCTGCTTACTACGCTGGCAGCCAAACTCCGCTGCGCACCGGCGCGAATTTCCCGGCGGGTCAGGTGCCGGTAAGCAAGCAGTGCGAGACGCTCAACAAGTCTTCGGCTGAGTGGAAGCGTCTGGACTGCCAGACGGACCTGCACATGAATTTCTACGGCGTCACGCTGGGTGCCAGAGGCAAGATCTATGACGTCAACCAGGCCGCCACCACCGATCCGTACAAGACGGTTCCCAACTGGGACGGTAACGGCAACCCCCTTGATGGCGACGACGGTCGCGTGATCGATGAAATCTGGCACGCCGCGCTCAACTCCCGCGGCGAGTTCATCAATGCCAAGACCCCGGCCGACGTGACTGCCGCCATGCGCCGCGTGCTCTCGGCAGTGGCAGCGGGGTCGTCGCCCTCGGGCACCATCGCCCTGACCGGCGCGCGCATCGGTGCCGGTTCGCTGACCGTGTCTCCTGCATACGAAATTGCCAACGAAGGTACCGACTGGTTCAGCCGCCTGACTGCCAGCCAGGTGACCGTCGATGCGACCACCCGCGCCGCCGTGTACACCCCCATCTGGGAAGCCAGCAGCAAAATTCCGGCCGCTGCTTCACGCAATGTGTTCTTCGGATCCGGCACCGGCGTGAGTGCGTTCAACGGCACCAATGTGTCGCTCGAGATGCTCTGCGCCACGTCGAGCGCGCTGTACCCGGGCATGAGCCAGTGCACCGCCTCAGCCCTGAGCGGCGACCTGGGCCTGGACGCCACCAAGGCAACGAACTACCTCAAGGGTGACACCTCGCTTGAAGTGAAGAAGGGCGGCAAGCTGCGTGACCGCACCACCCTTCTGGGTGACATCATCAACTCGTCGCCGCAGATCAGCGCGCCGATCGACGACTACGGTTACCGTTCGCTGGGCGGGGACCTGGGCACGTCTTACAACGCCTACATGACCGCCAAGAAGGCGCGGAACTACATGGTGTACGCCGGGGCCAACGACGGCATGCTGCATGCGTTCAACGGCGGCATGGATTCCGACGGCAAGACCACGGCAAACGGCGGGGTGGAATCCTTCGCCTACATCCCGGAAACCGCACTGGGCCACATGGGCAATCTGCTCAAGCCCTACAATCCGCTGGCGACCAAGGACCAGGTGCCGCACCGCTACTACGTCGACGGTCCGCTGGTGGTCGGTGACACCTACTACGACAAAGCCTGGCACACCACCTTGGTGGGTACCGCTGGTGCCGGCGGTCGCGGTGTATTCGCACTCGACGTGAGCAATCCCAGCAACTTCGGCACCAGCAGCCGTCTGTGGGAGATCAATGATATTTCGGGCGCTACCCCGGAGATCCGCAACAACATCGGCCACGTGCTGGGTAAGCCGGTGATCGTGCCGTTCAAGTCGGGTACCACGGTGACCTGGAAGGCCATCTTCGGCAACGGCTACAACAGCAAGAATGGCAAGGCGGTGCTGTTCATCGTCGACATCGGCACGGGCACGCCGAACGTCCGCATGATCGAAGCGGTGGAGTCCGGCACTGGCAAGCCCACCGGCACCAACGGTCTGGGCAACATCGTGGTGCTGGACCGCAAGGACAACGCCAATACCGATCGGGCGGTTCGTGACGGCTACGCCGACACCGTTTATGCAGGCGATGCCAACGGTGCGCTGTGGCGCTTCGATCTGCTGTCGACGGCGACTTCGGTGACCACGCCGGTGTTCACCACGCTTTCCCGCACCGAGTCTGGTTCGGTGGTGCGTCAGCCGATCACCGGCGGCATCAGTGCGGCATCGGGCGAGGGTGGCGGCGTGCTGCTGATGTTCGGCACCGGCAGTTTCTCGTTCGTGAACGACCCGGCCGACAAAACCACGCAGTCCCTGTACGGCTTCACGGATCGTTCCGGTAGTACGCCTGTCACGGTGACCCGCAGCAACCTGATGCCGTATACCGTGAATGCGGCGGCAAACGGGTTGTCGCGGACGATGGTGGCGGGCACCCGCCCGGCCAATTCCCTGGGCTGGTATGTGGATCTGCCCGCAAGCGAGCGCTTCGTGGGGTATCCCGACGTGGTAGCTGGCGTGGTGTTCATGCCGACTTATGCGGCCAATTCCACCACGACCGGCTGCAGCACGGTCGGCAGCAACTGGCTCTTCGGCCTTGATGCACGTTCCGGTGCTTCCGCGCTGGCGACTGCTCGCCTGGGTTCACCCGGCGGCAACACCTATCCGCAGAACACCGCCGCCGTAGCGCTGGATACCGGTGGTACCGCCCCGGTGAAGGACGTGGCCGTGTCGGTGGTGCCGCGCCTCGGCACGCCGGCAACGCCGCCTGCAGGTACGCCGCCGCCGACTGTGCCCGCCAGCGGGTGCTGGATGGTGGTCAACGTAGCCGGCGCGCAGCCGATGTACCTGCCATATCCTTGCGGTCGCCAGTCCTGGCGCCAGATCCAGTAACGGAGAGTCTGCATGCATAGCCTGTCTTTCACTCGATTCCGCCGCGGTCGCGCCAGCGCCGCGGGCTTCACCCTGATCGAGTTGATGATCACAGTGGCCGTGGTGGCTATCCTCGCGGCGGTCGCCATCCCTACCTACCAGGATCAGGTGCGCAAGTCGTACCGCGGCCAGGCCAAGGCCGACCTGGTGGAATACGCACAGCGGGCGGAGCGTTTCCATACGGTGAACAACACCTACCAGGGGTTCGCCTTGGCCGCGACCCAGTCGCCGCGTGAGGGGGGCACGGCGCGGTACCGGATGTCGATCCAGCAGACCGCGACCACCTACACCATCACCGCTGCGCCGCTGAATGCACAGACCAAAGACAAGTGCGGCACGATGACCATCAACCAGGCCTCGGTGAAGACCCCGGCCCAGGCGACGGTGGCCGGTTGCTGGTAACCGAGGATCACGCATGTATTGCATCGCCGCCCGGCAAGCCTTAACATGCGCCTCCCCGCCCGAATAGCTCAGCCGGTTAGAGCACTTGACTGTTAATCAGGGGGTCGTTGGTTCGAGTCCAACTTCGGGCGCCAGATTCGAGAGAAGCCTCGCAGCGATGCGGGGCTTTTTTCGTTCAGAACGGGCAGGGCGTTGGCTGCTGCACGCGCCTCGCACGCGTTCGCCCGACGTTGTTGACGATGACCCGGCTGTGCAGCGTCGTCCCGGCACATATGCTGATGGTCAGGTTGCTGCCGCCGCTGCGCCCGTCGCGCTGGAAGCGGAGGCGTTGCCGGCCGAGGCTGGCGGCGGCACGCACGCCCTTTGCGGTCGAACCGGGCTGAAACCGCAGGATGTCTTCTTCGGCGATCGGCACCGGTTCGGGGCCGTGGTCGCGATGGATCAGCCACCCGCGGCTCCAGTCGCCGCCGCAGCGCCAGCCGTCCTCGCTTGCACAGACTGCAATCGGTCGGTGGCGGGTGATTGCGGTACTACGTGCCGTATTGAACACGCTGACCAGCTGCATCCTGAGCATGTCGGCCCGCAATCGGTCGATCTGGGCATTCAGACTCGGTAGCGCCAGTGCGCTGATCAGTGCGAGGACCGCCAGTGCAATGGTCAGTTCCAGCAGATTCCACCCTTCGATCAGGCGGTGGCAGGCAGAGGGGTGGGTGCGGGGCATGGGCGGAGGGGCAGAACAGGGGTGTTCACGGTGCCCGGGTGGCCGACCGCGGAACATCGGCCGCTCCCGCGACAAGCGGTAGGCCGGTTCCTCAGCCAGCCGTCACCCAACCCCCCGGTATACTGTCGGGCCCGGGTACTGGCAGCACCATGAGCGACCGCTTCGAACTCGTCTCCCCGTATTCGCCGGCCGGCGACCAGCCGGCGGCCATCGAGAAGCTGACCGCCAATTTTGAGTCCGGTGTGGCCAAGCAGACCCTGCTGGGCGTAACCGGCTCGGGCAAGACCTACACCATCGCCAACGTGATCCAGCAGGTGCAGAAGCCGACGCTGATCATGGCTCCGAACAAGACCCTGGCCGCGCAGCTGTACGGCGAGTTCAAGGCGTTCTTCCCGCACAACGCGGTGGAGTATTTCGTCAGCTACTACGATTACTACCAGCCCGAGGCGTATGTGCCGTCGTCGGACACCTTCATCGAGAAGGACAGTTCGATCAACGAGCACATCGAGCAGATGCGCCTGGCCGCGACCAAAACCCTGCTGTCGCGCCCGGATGCGATCGTGGTTGCCACCGTCTCGGCGATCTACGGCCTGGGCGCGCCCGAGGACTACCTGTCGCTGCGCCTGATCCTGTCCACCGGCGAGCGCATCGACCAGCGCGACCTGATCAACCACCTCACCCAGCTGCAGTACACCCGCAACGAGTACGAACTCCAGCGCGGCAGCTTCCGCGTACGCGGCGAAGTGATCGACGTGTTTCCGGCCGAGTCGGACAGCGAAGCGGTGCGCATCGAGCTGTTCGACGGCGAGGTCGAGCAGATCAGCATGTTCGACCCGCTCACCGGTGAAAGCCTGCGCAAGCTGCAGCGCTACACCGTGTACCCCAAGACCCACTACGCCACCACCCGCGAGCGCGTGCTGGCCGCGGTGGAGACGATCAAGGTTGAATTGAAGGAGCGGCTGGAGCAGCTGTACGCGCAGAACAAGCTGGTCGAGGCGCAGCGCCTGGCGCAGCGCACCCAGTTCGACCTGGAAATGATGGCCGAAGTGGGCTACTGCAACGGCATCGAAAACTACTCGCGGCACCTTACCGGCAAGGCCGCCGGCGAGCCGCCGCCGACCCTGTTCGACTACCTGCCGCCGGACGCGTTGCTGGTGATCGACGAATCGCACGTGACCATTCCGCAGATCGGCGCGATGTTCAAGGGCGACCGTTCGCGCAAGGAAACCCTGGTGGAGTTCGGCTTCCGCCTGCCGTCGGCGCTGGACAACCGCCCGTTACGTTTCGAGGAATGGGAAGAACGCTGCCCGCGCAGCATCTACGTGTCGGCCACGCCCGGCCCGTATGAGTTACGCGAAGCCGGCGACGAGATCACCGAACTGGTGGTGCGCCCGACCGGCCTGATCGATCCGGTGGTGGAGATCCGCCCGGTGGCCACCCAGGTCGACGACCTGATGAGCGAGGTCAACGAGCGCATCAAGCTGGGCGACCGCGTGCTGGTCACCACGCTGACCAAGCGCATGGCCGAGAACCTCACCGAGTACCTCACCGAACATGGCATCCGCGTGCGTTACCTGCACTCGGACATCGACACCGTGGAGCGCGTGGAAATCATCCGCGACCTGCGCCTGGGCAAATTCGATGTGCTGGTCGGCATCAATCTGCTGCGCGAAGGCCTGGACATGCCGGAAGTGTCGCTGGTGGCGATTCTGGATGCGGACAAAGAAGGCTTCCTGCGTTCCACCGGCTCGCTCATCCAGACCATCGGCCGCGCCGCGCGCAACCTGCGCGGCAAGGCCATCCTGTACGCCGATCGCATGACGCGCTCGATGCAGGCGGCCATCGATGAAACCGATCGTCGCCGCAGCAAGCAGGTGGAGTTCAACGAAGCGCACGGCATCGTGCCGCGTTCGGTGGCGCGCCCGATTGTCGATGTGCTGGAAGGCGCGCGCTCCGATGCAGCCGAGAAGGAATCGCGCGGCAAGGGCAAAGGGCGGGGCAGCAAGGTGGCCGAGGAAGCGGTGGATTACCGCACGCTGGAGCCGGCACAGATCGCCAAGAAGCTGCAGCAGCTGGAGCAGAAGATGTACCAGCATGCCCGCGACCTGGAGTTCGAAGACGCGGCCCATGTGCGTGACCAGATCCGCCAGTTGAAAGAGGCCAGCCTTGGCTGAACACTCGTTCGTGAAATACCTTCACAAAAGTGTTGCGCTTGCCCCGGTGCATCCGTAATATACGCGGCCTGCACCGACGCAAACACGGCGGACGCAGCGAGAAATCGGGCGGTTAGCTCAGCGGTAGAGCACTACCTTGACATGGTAGGGGTCACAGGTTCGAACCCTGTACCGCCCACCACTCCCACCTCAGCGGTGGCAGTGGCAACAGACGAAAAGCCGGCCTTTGGGTCGGCTTTTTGCTTTTCAGGCTTTCTGTCCCGGCATGGCGGCAGTTTCCGATACCGCACTCCGCCAGACCCTGATATCCGCGTTCCGGGCGAATCCCGAGCATGGGTGGATTCTGGCTGACGGGCCGCCCCGTGATTCCGCTTCCCCTGTTTGGCAAAGCCTGCGCAGCGGCCCTGCTGGTCGGGGTGTGCGCGGTGGTGTACGCGCCGGTGCTGCTGCCTGCGGGCTGGGCACTCGCTGCGGCGGTGCTGGGGTTGGCGGCGTGGCTGCGCTGGCCGCGCGGCCGCT
>NZ_DAMDFR010000038.1:0-40758 GCF_032103445.1 Stenotrophomonas sp. | reverse complement strand
GCGGCAACCGCAGCACCCGCTGCGGCCACGCCGGCTGCCACCGCCACCGCAGCGGCTCCCAAGCCGGCGGAAACGACCCCGGCGGCGACTCCGGCTGCGGCGGCGGCTGAAGACAGCAACGTCCGCTACATCCTGCAGGCCGGTGCCTTCGGGGCCTCCGGCGATGCTGAGGCGACCAAGGCGAAGCTGGCGATGCTGGGTCTGGCGGCACGGGTGGAGTCGGCACAGATCAGCGGCAAGACCGTGTACCGCGTGCGGATGGGGCCGTATGGCACGGCCGGCGAGCTGGCAGAGGCCAAGCAGAAGCTGTCCAGCAGCGGCATGCAGGCGATGGCGATCAAGGCGCAGTAACCGACATTGGCCATTGAGCCCTTTGCTGTAACGGTTGGCCTTGAGCCATGAAGAAGCCCCGCTTGCGGGGCTTTTTCTTTTTCCGTTCATGGGGATGACGCGCATGGCGCGTCGCTACGGGGTAAGGCATGCTGGCGACTTCCTGGGGTGGAGTACGCGCATGGGCAGCTCGGAAGGCAACGACCGTCGGATCGACAACATTGAGTTCAACGTCAGCGACATCGCCCGCAGCAAGACGTTCTATGGCGAGGTGTTTGGCTGGACCTTCACCGACTTTGGGCCCGGTTACACCGAGTTCGACGATGGCCGGCTGAAAGGCGGCTTCACCACCGACGGTCCGGTGCGCGCAGGTGGTCCGCTGGTGATTCTGTACGCGGATGATCTGGATGCGACGCAGCAGCGGCTGGAAGCGGCCGGCGCGGAGATCTCCACGCCGGCGTTCGATTTCCCGGGCGGCCGGCGGTTCCATTTCCGCGACCCGGATGGGTATGAGCTGGCGGTATGGACCGCGCAGGCCTGACTGTCAGTCGCGCGCGACCTGGAAGCCGGCGAACGACTGGGTCACCGGCATTACTTCGAGGCGGTTGATGTTCAGGTGCGCCGGCAGGCTGGCGACCCAGAAGATCTGCTCGGCGATGTCCTCGGCGGTCATCGGATTGGCTCCGCTGTAGAGCTTGTCCGAGGCCGCCTGGTCGCCATGCGTGCGGACCACGGTGAATTCGGTTTCGGCCATGCCCGGCTCGATGGTGGTCACACGCACGCCGGTGCCGTGCAGGTCGGCACGCAGGCCCAGCGAGAACTGGCTGACGAAGGCCTTGGTGCCGCCGTACGCATTGCCGCCCGGATAGGGGTACACGCCGGCGACCGAGCTGATGTTGATGATCGCGCCCTTGCGCTGCACCAGCTGCGGCAGCAGGCGGTGGGTCAGGGTGACCAGCGCGGTGACGTTGGTGTCGATCATGGTGCGCCAGTCGTCCAGCGAGGCGTTCTGGGCCGGGGCGGTACCCTGGGCCAGGCCGGCGTTGTTGACCAGCAGGTCGATGCCGGCGAATTCAGCCGGCAACGCGGCCAGCGCCGCTTCCATCGCGGCACTGTCGCGCACATCGAAGGCGGCCGCGTGCACCAGCCCCGGATAGGCGTCCACCAGCGGCTGCAGGCGCTCGGCGCGGCGGCCGGTGGCAATCACGCGCCAGCCGGCCTTGGCGAAACAATGGACGGCAGCGGCACCAAAGCCGGACGTGGCACCGGTGATCAGGGCAGTACGGGTCATCGCGGGTCTCCGTGAGAAGTCCCGCCCATTTTCGCACTGGATGAACGCGCGTGTGTTGCCGGCGCTGGCGGGCTCAGCGGATGCGGAACACGCGCGCCTTGGGCAGGTCTGCGTCGACCTGCAGGAACCAGCGCCCGGCGATGCCCGGCACCACCACGATGGCAGGGTTGCTGACCGGCTTCTTGAGCTTCATCTCGCCCTTCAGCACCTGCCACTGCTGGCCGTTGTCGAGGCTGAACACGGTGCCAGGCTGCCAGCCTTCGATGGTTCCGGTGGCATGGGCTTCGATGGGGCCTTCGTCCAGGCCGGCGAACATCGGGGCCGACGCCGGAACCGGTGCGGAGGCAGATGCGGCCGCCACGGGAGCGGCAGGAGCCCGCTGCTCGGCCTCACGCAGCAGTCGATTCAGGGTCTGCAGCTGGGCCGGAGTGAGCCCCACTTCGGCCAACGCCTGCGCGTCCACGCGCTGCTCAATGGCCACATACGGGGCCTGCGCGGCGGCCGTTGCGGCCAGCCAGACCATGCCCACACCCGCCAGAACCTGCCACCTGCGCATTGCCCGCTCCACCTGGAATTGATGCCTGAGGCCGGCACTATGCTTCACTTTCATGGCAGCCAGATGACAGTCGTCATCACCCCGACCGGGGCCGCACCCCCCGCCCGGGGTAAAATGGCCGCCAGCCGCGCAGCCGCGCCGGCGGTACTGGAACCCCCATGATCAACAACGATGTACTGCGCAGCATCCGCTACATGCTCGACCTGAGCGACAGCATGGTCGCCAACACCTGTGCCCTGGCCGACCCGGCATTCGTGGTGGATCCGGCCGATGTGGCCGGCTGGCTGCGCAAGGAAGACGAGGCCGGCTTCATTGCCTGCGATGACCGCAGCCTGGCGCACTTCCTGGATGGCTTGATCGTGCACTATCGCGGCCGCGACGAAAGCCAGCCGCTGCGTCCGGTGGAAAAGCGCATCACCAACAACCTGGTGCTGAAGAAGCTGCGCGTGGCCTTCGAACTGAAGGACGTGGACATGCATGCGATCTTTGAAAGCGCCGGCTTCCCGGTATCCAAGCCGGAGCTTTCCGCCCTGTTCCGCCAGCCGGACCACAAGAACTACCGCGCCTGCGGTGACCAGATGCTGCGCAACTTCCTGAAGGGACTGACCCTGCGCGTCCGTGGTTGAGACGCATGCACCGCTGAGCCGCTGGCAGGTGTTGCTGATGGCCTTCGCCACGGGTGTGGCGGTGGCCAGCAACTATTACGCCCAGCCGCTGCTGCACACCATCGCCGAGTCGCTCGACATCAGCTTTGCGCGCGCCGGCATGCTAGTCACTGCCGCCCAACTCAGCTATGGGCTGGGGGTGATCCTGCTGGTGCCGCTGGGCGACATGTTCGAGCGCCGTCGGCTGATCGTGGTGATGTCATTGCTGTCGGCGGCCGGCCTGGTGATCAGTGCACTGAGCCAGCAGTTCCTGTGGCTGGTAGTCGGCACCGCCTTGACCGGTCTGTTCTCCGTGGTGGCGCAGGTGCTGGTGCCGTTCGCCGCAACCCTGGCGCGGCCGGAAGAACGCGGCCGCGTGGTCGGCGTGATGATGAGCGGGCTGCTGCTGGGCATTCTGCTGGCACGCACCGTCGCTGGTGCGCTGTCCTCACTGGGCGACTGGCGCACGGTGTACTGGATGGCCGCCGGGGCGATGGTGCTGACCACGCTGGCGCTGTATCGCACCCTGCCCCGCTTCCATGAGCATGCCGGGCTGGGCTACTTCGCATTGCTGCGCTCGATTGGCACCCTGTTTGCGCAGGAGCCGGTGTTCCGCCTGCGCACGCTGTTGGGCGCACTGAGCTTTGCGATGTTCGCCATCTTCTGGACACCACTGGCGTTCCTGCTGGCGGCCGAGCCCTATCACTACAGCGATGCCACCATCGGCTTGTTCGGACTGGTGGGCGCGGCCGGCACGTTGGCCGCAGGCATTGGCGGGCGGCTTTCCGATCGCGGCAAGGCGGGTCTGGCCACCACGGTGGCGCTGGTGCTGCTGGCGGCGTCGTGGCTGCCGCTGGGTTTCTCCGCGCACTCGCTGATCGCGTTGCTGGTCGGTGTGATCGTGCTCGACCTGGCCGCGCAGCTGCTGCACGTCAGCAACCAGAACGTGGTGTTCGCATTGCGCCCTGAAGCCCGTAACCGGCTCAATGCCGGCTACATCACCGGGTATTTCGTTGGCGGCGCACTGGGTTCGCTGGTCTCGGCGCAGATGTACCAGCGTTTCGGTTGGACCGGCGTATGCCTGACCGGCGCGACCGTGGCGATGATGGCACTGCTGGCCTGGGGTCTGCGCAAGCGCTGAACGGGGTCGCCGGGCACAGGCCCGGCGCACCCGGTGGTACCGCTCAGAACGCGGCCTGGATCGCGAACTCCACCCGTGAGCCGGCGTTGCTGCCGAACAAGCGCTTGCCTGCATTGTCGGTGTCGTGCCCGGTCAGGCGCAGTTCCCAGGGACCATGCACCTTCCAGATGGCGCTCAGCTGGCCGTGCAGGTAGTCATCGGCGTATTCCTTGTCCAGGAAATACTGGCCCACGGCACCTTCAATGCGCCACTGGTCGTTTATCGGGAAGCGCGCGCCCAGCTGGGCGTAGGTACCGGTGGTATCCGACGCCAGCGCGTCGTCGGACACGCCCACGCTCAGCCAGTAGTTGCCCTTGAAGGTCACGGTGCTGTTGAGCTCGGTCCAGTCCAGGTCGACGCCGGGGTCAGTGGACGGGTACATGTAGTGGGTCAAGTTGACGTCCAGCGCCCAGTCTTCGGAGAGCGAACCGCTCCAGCCCGCCACGAAGTCGAATTCGCTGCGTGCGCCCGCGTCCGGCTCATAGGACACGCCCGAGCCCCAGACCGAGCCGTACCAGCCGGATTCACTGCTGAGCTTGACGCCGGCCTGCACGGTCGGATCTTCCATGGTCTGCGAGCTGCCGCGCCAGACATAGTCGGTGGTCAATGTCGCGTTACCGTCCACGCCGGCCAGCGCCGAACCACTGATCACCAGACCGATCACCAGCCCCCCCATCCGGCGCACCCTGCGCCGTCCTGCCTGCTTTGCCACGATGAAACACTCCAGAAAACGGCGACGCCGTTGAAGCGCACAGTGTGATGAACAGGTGCATAAAGGAGCCATGCGGCGGGCCATCGGCCCCCGCAAAATCCGCGTAAAGATGGCGACCAGCCCTTCAGCCGGCTCGCGCTATCATGGCCGCCTTGAATCCTGCAGCGAGAACGACGTGGACGCGATCCTGACCCCGGTATCGATTGGCGAACTGATCGACAAGATCACCATTCTTGAAATCAAGGCCGAGCGCATCACCGATGCGGCCAAGGTCGCCAACGTCAGTACCGAGCTGGACGGCCTGCTGCCGCTGTGGCACCAGCAGCTGTCCGTACAGCCGGGCCTGGACGCTCTGAAGTCGCAGTTGAAGGTCATCAACGAACGCATGTGGGACATCCAGGATCGCCTGCGCGACAAGGAAGCCGCCCAGACCTTCGACGACGACTTCATCCAGCTGGCCCGCGGCGTCTATGGCACCAATGGCGAGCGGGTAAAAGTAAAGAACGAGATCAACCGCATCGCCGGCTCGCACCTCGTAGAAGAAAAACAGTACCAAGGCGAATAACCACGTAGAGCCACGCCCTGCGTGGCTGCACCACCATCATCGTTCAGCAGTGCCCCCAGCCCCCAACACCCGCCCCAGAAACCCCAACACCCGGCTCCCCGATTCCCGATCCGCCCGCGCATACCCCTCCGGCGTACCACCGACCGGAATGTACGGGCCGGTCTGGTGGCGAAAGGTCGTGGGTTGCAGGAACGGCGTGATCAGATGCCCGGCATCAGCGAAGTACGCCACTTCATCCGGCTGCGGAAGGGTGCGCCGCTCGCGCAACCAGCGCTGCGCCACCGCCGCCATGCGTGCCGAGTCGCCCAGCTGGTCATCACCTCCGGCCACCAGCATCACCGGCCCGTTGATGCGTTCAATCGGCAGCATCGCCTGTTCCAGCACCTGCGCCTGCTGCAGGGTCGGGCGCGACCAGTCGGCCCCCTCATCGAAGGGCAGATAGCCCAGCGACTGCCCCCGGTACGACAGCGCCGGCCGATCCACGCCCCGGAAATCCGCAGGCGGCACGTCACGCGAAATGCCCCGGAACGGTGCAGGACTGCCTACCCACGACACCACCGCACGGATCCGCGGGTCATGCGCCGCAGCCGCCATCGCCACGATGCCGCCCCACGATCCCCCCATCACCCCGATCCGCTCTGCATCCACCCCGCGTTGCCGCTGCAGCCAGTCCACTGCCTGCAGTACCGGTTCGATCGGCACGTCGATCAGGTCCTTCGGTCGGCCAGGCACCCGGTAGTACGCCACGGCCACGGCGACGTAACCGTTGCTGGCCAGCCAGGCCGCGTAGGCGCTGGCGGTATCGATGCCGCCCTCGGCACCGCCCAGGGTGATGACGGCAGGATGTAGAGGTCGGCTGGCGTCCATCGGTCCGGGCAGATACACCCTGGCAGTGACACCACCGATGCGCACCTCGCGGGCCGTTACCGCTGCAGCGGACAGATGGCGCAGCAGGGTGTGTTCGCCCAGCACCCGGCCATTGCGATAGGCGGTGAGCTGCATCGTCACCGGCGCAAAGGTGAGGGCCCCGGGCTGCATGCGCTGCGGCATTGGGCTGGGACTGCCATCGCCGCTTTCCGGCTGCATCGACCAGATCAGGCCACTGGCGTCCACGCCGCGGTAGGTACCCTGCTCCGCAGCGGCCACCGCCGTGTCCATCACGCCTTCCAGGTCGGCACGCAGCAGCGCGCGCGACTGCCAGCGCTGTCCGCGCGCATCATGCATGTCAAGGCGTAGTTCCACGGGTTCGGCCGCGCCCAGACCCGTCACGCGGATCTGCGGAACGCGATCGACCCCGTCGTCCAGTGCCCCGACGTGCAGTTCGGCGGCAGCCAATGGCGCGGCAAGCGCCCACATCAGCAAGGAAACGCACACGCGCATGGACCAGGCCTCTGATTGATCATGGCCCGGAATCATGACGTTGGGATCGATCCTGCGATGCTCGAATCACCCTGTAATGGTGCCAACCGGGCGCACGCTGGCACCAACCGGGTCAGCGCACGCGCAGCGCCTCTTCCAGTGCGTTGCGATAGGTGCGACTGAGCGGCAGCTGTTCGCCCCCAGCCAGCTCCAACATCGCATCTCCATTGCGCCGCTCGTGCAACGCACGTACCCGTTGCGGATTCACCAGCACCGAGCGATGCACACGCAGCACACCCGCACCCGCCAGCTGAGCGGCCAGCACCATGATGCTTTCGCGCAGCAGATGCACCTGCGCGCCGACGTGGACACAGGCGTAGTGGCCGGCCATGTCGATGTAGTCGATCCGGGCCGGATCGAGGAACTCGGTGCGGCTGCCCTGCTTCACCGCCAGCCACTGCCCTGGCGATGCCGGCGGCGGCGGTGGGGCGATCAATCGCCGCATGCGGTCAAGTGCCATGGCCAGGCGATCGGCGTCGACCGGCTTGAGCAGATAGTCGGCCGCCCCCAGCGCATAGGAACGCAACGCGTGCTGGTGGTGAGCGGTAATGAAGATGGTGCGGGTCGCCATTGCCGGCCAGCGTGCGGCCAGCGCCAGGCCGTCCCCGTCGGGCAGCTGGATGTCCAGCAGCAGCAGGTCAAAGCGGCGCGCTTTGAGCAGGGCGTCGGCTTCGGCCACGCTGCGTGCCGTGGCGTCCACGCGGATGTCGGCATGCGCGTCCAGCAGGCGCACCAGCTTGGCGGTGGCCAGCGGCACGTCTTCCACCACCAGTGCGCTGAGCGGGGCGCTCACGCCGGCACCTGCACGTCGACGCGGAAGCCATCAGGCAGCGGCTGCGCGTGCAGAACCGCGCGGTCACCGTACAGGGCGTGCAGGCGCTGGCGCAGATTCTCCAGGCCAGAGCCGGTACCCGGCGGAGGCGATCTGTCTGCCAGGCCACAACCGTTGTGCACACTCAGATGCAGGTGCACACCCATGCGTTCAGCGCGCACCCGGATGTCCAGCGCTGCGCTGCCCTGCTCCCAGCCACTATGGCGTACGGCGTTCTCCAGCAGGGGCTGCAGCAGCAGTCCAGGCACGGCGCAGCGCCATGCCGTGCCCACCACCTTCCAGTCCACCTGCAACGGCGCGTCACGCAGCAGCCGCTGCAGGTCCAGGTAGTCGTTGGCGGCGGCCACTTCGTCGGCCAGCGATCGCTGCGCGGAGCAGGCCATGGCGTCACGCAGCAGGTCCGACAGCCGTGCCAGCGCACGGTCGGCATCCGCAGGCCGGTGATAGCCCAGCGCGCCGATGGCATTGAGCGCGTTGAACAGGAAGTGATGCTGCAGATGCTGGCGCAATGCGTCCTGCCGGGCCTGATGCAACAGTGCACCGCGCCGCCGGTAGCGCTGCACGAAAGCCAGGGTCTGACCGATGCCGACCACGGCCACAAACGTGGGTGCCGCAAACAAAGCCGTTACCGCGATGGCCCGCATCATCGCCGCTGCGCTGGGCAGGGTGCCCCAGGGATGCAGCTGCGCCATCCAGGCACCCAGTATCCATCCCAGTGCCGACAACGCAGGGGTGACCGCTGCGCCGAGCAGCAGCAGACAGCCGGCGTGCCGCAGGTCGCGGCCAAGGCCCAGTGGCCAGCGTCGGCACAGCGCCCACAGTGCCGGCGTGGCCAGCATCCAGGGCAGGTAGCTGCCGACGATGAAGGCCACTGCATGGAACCAGCCGCCCAGCGGACCGCCGATGCCCTGACTGAGGTACACCGCCGGCGCGCTGCTGATGATCAGCAGGGCCCACATGCCGACGGCGAATCGAAACAGCGGAGAGTGCATACGGTGCGGCGGCATGGAAGCGGCCACCGAGTGTGGCACACGCAATAAAAAAGGGCCCGGCAGTGCCGGGCCCTGTATTGCCACGCAGGCAGCGCGCGGCAAACGGTCAAGCGCCGCTTACCAGCTGAAGCGCGGGCCGACCGACCATTCCTTGTCACCGTGGCGGTCCATCTTGAGATCGCCGCTGAGGCCCCAGTTCTGGTTGAGCTTCACCTGGCCACCCAGGCGGCCGTAGAACTGGCCGTCCGGATTGATGCCGTGCTTCTTGCTGTAGTCCTCGTAACCGGCCATGGCATACACCTCGGCGTGCTGGCCGAAGGCGGTGCGGATGCCGGCTTCAGCGCTGTAGCCGTTGAAGTCCAGGCCGTGGCGCGGGTCGAACTTGTTGTAGGCGACGCGGCCGACGAAGTCGGTGCTGCTGCCGATTTCCTGGTTGTAGCCCACACCCACGCGCCACTGGTCGATCTTGAAATCGCCGATGTCGGTCTTCTGCTGATTGAACTCGCCGAAGGCGTGCACGTTCGGCAGGAAACCATAGGAGCCCTTCACGCCCCAACCGTCAGCCTTGCCGCCGTCGGCGTCAGTTTTGACGTAGTTGCCTTCGGCGTAGTTGTAGGACAGGCCTTCAGCGGCCGACGCGGCAAACGGGAGGGCGGCAGCCAGGGCCAAGGCGATCAACGAAGTCTTCATGCGGTACATCCTTTCTTTCTTATGTCGTGCAGTGGCAACGATCGGCTGCTGCATCGGGAATGCAAAGTTTCCGTTATTCGACACAACGCGCCCTGAAGTTGGACGCATTCAACACGCTGAATTTTTGGGATGTGTTCAGCCGCGGACGAGTACACGCGGGTGCGCGAACGGTAGTGCCGGGCCATGCCCGGCAACCTCAGGAAACTCAAGAGAGAAAAGAAGGAGCGCTGGTCACGACGATACCCTTGCGGGGCGTCACGCGCTGGGGAAGCCGCTCTTGGGGAGTAGTCGGCTAACGCGTCCAATCTCCGTATTGCACCGGGGCCAACGCAGCTCAGGCGTCGAACTGCAGGTCACAGTGAGTGAGCATCCTGCCCGGCCCGCCCATATTGATCGGGATTATCCAACTCGCATATCAGGGTATTCCTCACCGGGGCTAGGACTTTTCTTACCCCATTCACGCTGCAGCGCAACGATAAACACAGTTAACACGTTGATTCCATTTTGATTACCACCGGTTACCCGGTATTCGTCACAGTTCCGGCACAGCGCTCGCGGCACGGTCGATTTTCCTCGCGCCCAGGCGTCGTACCTGTTGAAGGTGCCCGTGGTGGCGCACCCGCTCCCGACCGGAGGCTGCACATGTCGTATGTAGACGGATTCGTACTGGCGGTACCGACTGCCAACAAAGACAAGTTCATCGACCATGCAAAGGAAGGCGATTCGGTATTCATCGAATTTGGCGCATTGCGCGTGCTCGAATGCTGGGCCGACGATGTACCGCACGGCAAACAAACCGACTTTTTCCGCGCGGTGGAGGCCAAGGAAGACGGGACCGTGGTGTTCTCCTGGATTGAATGGCCCGACAAGGCCACCCGCGACGCTGGCATGGAGAAGATGATGAAGGACCCGCGCATGGATCCAGCCAACAACCCGATGCCGTTTGATGGCAAGCGGATGATCTACGGCGGCTTCGTGCCGATTGTGGTGCTGGAGAAAAAATAAACGCCGGCTAGCGGCCGGCATCGTCGTCGCGGTGTGCGATGCCGGCCCCCATGCCGACCCCCATTCCCATCCCCATGCCACCTGCTCCCGCGCCTCCCCCGCCGCCCTTGCCTGCGGCACGGTCGCCCTCGCCCTTCGGCTTGGCACCGGTGGGTCGCGCGGGCCCCTGCGCGGGAATGCTCACGCTGGCCGGAATGGGCTGCAGGTCCAGCGCCTCGCGGATGAAGTCGCGCAGCGACACCACCAGTGCGGCGGTCTGTACCGGCCGCCCCTGCGCCAGTTCGGTGGCAGCCACGGCGGCCAGGCGCACCTGGTCATCGGTGCCGAGCAGGATGATGTCCGACAGCGCGGCTTCCACCGCATCGCGGATACGGCGGGCACGGTCGCTGCCGATATCGGCGGCGGCGTCTCCGTCTTCCGCTGCGGTGCTGGCGGTTTGGCGCAGATCGCGCAGGTGACGCGGGTCCACGTCCAGTGAACCAGTGAACGAGCCGCCCAGCGTCTTGTAGGCCGCAATCAGCGTGCGCAGGCGTTCGTTGATCTGTCGGTTCTCGCGTTCACGCCGCTGCTGCATGGTCTGCATCACCAGCAGGCGGATACCCACGCCGATCAGGGTGATGACGGCCAGCCCGACCAGGGTCGAGAGCAGGGCCTGCCAGGAGCTGAAGTCCAGTCCACGCATTGAGAGTCCCCTTTCGCCAGACACGATGCTGGCACGGCGGGTGTGGCCGCGACGTGGAAACCGCTGCCCGCCCTGAAGGCGGGCAGCGGTGGCACGCGATTACTTGCGGGCGCGCTTGGCCGGAGCCTTGCGAACCGCCTTCTTGGCGGTCGCGGTCTTCTTGGCAACAGCCTTCTTGGCCACAGCCGACTTCTTGGCGACGGCCTTCTTGGCGGTGGCGGTCTTCTTGCCGACAACCTTCTTGGCGGCAGCCGACTTCTTGGTCACGGCCTTCTTGGTGGCGGCAACCTTCTTGCCGACAACCTTCTTGGTCGCGGCGGTCTTGCGGGTCACGGCCTTCTTCGAAGCGGCAGCCTTCTTGCCGACGACCTTCCTGGCAGCGGCGGACTTCTTGGTCACGGCCTTCTTGGTGGCGGCGACCTTCTTGCCGACGGTCTTCTTGGCGGCGGCGGTCTTCCTGGTCACGGCCTTCTTGGCGGTGGCAACCTTCTTGCCGACGGTCTTCTTGGCGGCCGCAGCCTTCTTGGTCACGGTCTTCTTGGTCGCAGCGGCCTTCTTGCCGGCAGCCTTGGTGGTCTTGGTCACGGCCTTTTCGGCAGCAGCCTTCTTCTTGGCAACCTTCTTGGTCAGGGCAGCGGCTTCGGCCTTGGCGTTGCTCTTGGCAGCTTCCAGCTTCTTCTTGGCGGTGGCCAGACGCTTGCTGACAGTCTTGGCGGCCTTGTCGGCCTTCTTGGCAACGGTCTTCTCGGCCTTCTTGACGGCCTTCTTGACCTTGGCAACCTGGGTGGTGGCAGCCTTGCGGGCGCGCTTGACGGTCTTCTTCACCGAGGCCACTGCTTCTTCGGCGGTGGTGGCGATGGTTTCGCCCACATTGCCAGCGGTTTCTTTAACGCTTTCGACGCCCTGCGACAGGGACGTCGCCACACCGTTTCCATTGCTCATTTGTTGCCTCCAAGGGGGCTAGGTTGGTCAAATCGCTGGCGATGCTATACCGGCAATGCGGATCGTGGAACGACTTTTGCGCGTTGTCCATGTGCTCCGTCATGGCGCGCGCGCAGCGCCATGCGCGCGCGGCCACCCCGCTCGTACAGCAAACCCCTTGAAAACAGCCTCCGCGCGCACGTTGCGTCACTCAGAACGGCGCTCCACGTCACCGCGAAACGGGTGCGGAACGAACATCGAAACCGCCCGCGCGCAGCTTGCCAGACGGCGCTGCAGCGCGGAATTGCGCAGCAACGCAATGACAGCGCGCGGCGCATGGCGCGGTGTCGTCAGTGTTCGCGATGGCCGATGATCCTGCTCCGACCCGGTTCCAGCTGCCCGGGCAGCCGCCATTTTTCATCGCCGGTTTAGCCCGTTGCCCACACACTCATTCAGCTTGGTTTACCGTATGCCCAACCCGTTCCCCGCCCCGCTTGTTCCCACGCCGGATCTGCCATGCGCCCGCTGCCCACTCTACTGACGCTTGCCCTTGCCGCCGCCTTCGGCGGATTCGTGGCTTCGGCCATCAACGCCCACCTGGACAACCGCGCCGAAGCCGCGCCGCTGCCGGCGACCGCCCTGACCGTGCCGACCACCGCCGCGTTGCCGGCGTCGGTCGCCGGGCAGCCGGTTCCGTCACTGGCCCCGATGCTGGAACGGGTGATGCCGGCGGTGGTCAGCGTCAACACCAAACAGGTGGTGCGGGTGCGCAACCCGTTCTTCAACGACCCGTTCTTCCGCCGCCTGTTCCCGGAAGTGCCGCAGGAACGCATCAACGAATCGCTGGGCTCAGGGGTGATCATCGACGCCGCCGGGGGTCTGGTGCTGACCAACCACCACGTCATCGACAACGCCGACGATGTGCAGGTGACGCTGGCGGACGGGCGCACGGTGAAGGCCGAATTCCTGGGATCCGATGCCGACACCGACATTGCGCTGATCCGCATTCCGGCCGGCAACCTTACCGAAATCAAGCTCGGCGACAGCGCCCAGCTGCGCGTCGGCGACTTCGTGGTGGCGATCGGCAACCCGTTCGGCTTCAGCCAGACGGTCACCTCGGGCATTGTCTCGGCGGTGGGCCGCAGCGGCATCCGCGGGCTGGGCTACCAGAACTTCATCCAGACCGATGCCTCGATCAATCCAGGCAATTCCGGTGGCGCGCTGGTGAACCTGCAGGGCCAGCTGGTCGGCATCAATACCGCCAGCTTCAATCCGCAGGGCAGCATGGCCGGCAACATCGGCCTGGGCCTGGCGATTCCGTCCAACCTGGCCCGCGACGTGGTCGACCAGCTGGTCAAGCATGGCGAAGTGGTGCGCGGCACGCTCGGCCTTGAAAGCCAGAATCTGACCCCACAGCTGGCGCAGAGCCTGGGCCTGAGCGAAACCCGCGGCGCGCTCGTGACCCGCGTGCTGCCCGGTTCGGGCGCAGCGGCGGCCGGACTGAAGCCGGGCGATCTGGTGGTGTCGGCCAACGGCCAGCGCGTGGACAGTGCGCAGGCCCTGCACAACATTGAAGGCCTGCAGGCGGTGGGCAGCACGCTGACTCTGGACATCCGTCGCGACGGCAAGGCGCAGCAGTTGAAGGCCGTGCTGAAGGAGCAGCCGCGTGCGGTCACTGGCGAGTCATTGGACCCGCGCCTGACCGGTGCCACCTTCGCCGACCTGCCCGAATCGATGCGCCAGGCAGGACTGAGCGGCGTGGTGGTCAGCGAGGTCAAGCGCGGCAGCCGCGCGGCCAACAGCGGACTGGCGAGCGGCGACGTCATCATCCAGGCCAGCGTCGGCGAGTTCGCCGACCTCGCCAGCTGGCGCGCCAACTTCCAGCAGCGCCCGCAACAGCTGGTGCTGCGGATCGTGCGCGGCGGGGCCAGCGGCCAGCTGGTCATGCGCTGAACCGGCGTGGTGTACCTTGACGTGCACCACGCAGATACGTAACACCCTCTACACCCCGGCGATGCTATTGATGGCGTTCGTTACCGCCGGGGTCATCCGCGGTCACCTTCCCCATCGCATACAGGAGATACACGATGAGCCCCACCAATACCGAGAACCTGAAGGAACACCTGGGTGAAGCCGGTTCGCACCTGAAGTCCGCCGCCAGCGCCGCTGGCAGCTCGATCAAGGGCGCAGCAGGTGCCGCCACGGATGAACTGCGTATCGGCAAGGCCAACGTCAAGGCTGAGCTGTCCGACACCGCCCTGTCCGGGCTGGCCGCTGCCGAGTTCGGCGGCGCCGCCGCCAAGGAACAGGTCGATGCGCTGATGGACAAGGGCAAGGACCTGGTCGACAGCGCCGCCGAGCTGATCCGCGAACGCCCGCTGGCTTCGTTCGGCGTCGCCTTCGCCGCCGGTTGGATCATCGCCAAGCTGGCCCGCAGCGGCGGCGACAAGTAATCCGGCGTGAGCGACCAGTCCCAGTTGCCCCCCGACGGTGGCGCGGCCAACCCGCCGCCGGAAGGTGATGCGTACAAGGCTCCTGGCCTCGACGAGAGCATCCGTGAGGTCGGCCAGGCCGGCCGCGCCACGGTGGATTCGGCCAAGCACACGCTGCGCTCGCTGCGGCGGCTGGCCTCGTTCGAGTTCGCGCTGGCACGCAGTGCGTTTGGACGGGCCTTGGCCTGGAGCGGCGTGGCGATTGTGTTCGGTGCCTCGGCCTGGCTGCTGCTCGCCGGCACCCTGATCGCGCTGATGCAGCGGTGGGGCCTGTCCTGGTTCCACTCGCTGCTGATCACCTCCATCCTCAGCCTGGCGGTCACCGGCTACGCCATCTGGCGGGTGTCGTTCTTCTTCCGTCACACCGGCATGCATGCCACCCGTCGCCAGCTGGCCCGTCTGGGTCTGTTCGACGAGCCACACGAGGATGACCCGGAAGGCCGCGATGACGAGACGGAGCGCACGCGATGAAGTTTGAAGCCCTGCGCCAGCGGGTGAAGCGCGCCGAACAGGTGGTGGTCATCCGCAGCGTTGAAACCCAGAGCAACTGGTTCACGCTCAGCAAGGTCTGGCGCGAGGGCTGGACGCCGCTGCGCATCATCACCGTGGGCCTGGCCGGCGGCTTCATCGCCGGCAAGCTGGAACCGGGAAAGACCCGCTTCCACGGCGCACGATGGCTGCAGATGATCGGCTCGGTGTCCAGCCTGCTGGCCAGCGCGCAGGCCGCGTTTGCCTCGATGCAGGCCGCTGAAGCGGCCGACACCGCCGAGCAGGCGGCCGACAAGGTGGATGACGTCGCCGATGACGTGGCTCCGGCCGCCGCAGCGCGCGTTCAGCCGCAGCCCGCAGCGGCCGCCCCGCGCAGTGAACCGCAGCCGCAGCCGGCTGAAGCCGCGACCGACGTTTCAGAACGGTAAGCAGTAGTATTCCGCCCCCAACACGTTCCGCCCGACCGCCGGTCGGGCACTACCACGCAGGCGATCGGCATGAGCGTTCCGGTGACTTCTCCTTCCGATTCGATCGTGCCCCCGCCCGACGACGCCGAACCGGCTCCGCCACAACCGACCCCACGCCCGCGTGCGCCGATGTCACTGGTGGTGCTGGCCACCCTGGCGGTCTGCTACACCCTGTGGGCGGCGCAGGACATCATCCTGCCGGTGCTGCTGGCGATGTTTTTCGCGCTGGTCGGCAATCCGATCCTGCGCTTCCTCGGTCGCCTGTGGATTCCGCGCTTCCTGGCGGCCGTGCTGGTCATCGGCGTGGGCCTGAGTGGTGCCGCCGCGCTGGGCGTGCAGCTGGTCGGCCCGGCGATGGACTGGGCCCAGGAAGCCCCGCAGCAGCTGCGCAAGGTGGCCCGGCAGGTGCAGAACCTGACCAAACCCGTGCAGCAGGCCAACCAGGCGGCGGAGAACTTCGCCCGTGCCGCCGGCGGTGAAACCAATCGTCGCGTGCAGGTCGTGCGGACCCAGCTGGACGACCCGTACCGGGTACTGACCCGCGCGCCGAAGCTGGCGGCCTCGGTGCTGGCGGTGGTGCTGCTGACGCTGTTCTTCATGATCTACGGGCAGAACCTGCAGAAGCATGCGATCGCGCTGTTCCCCAGCCGCCAGCAGCAACGCTTCACCAGTGACATCCTTCGCTCGATTGAACGCGAGGTGTCGCGTTATGTGTTGACCATCACCGTGATCAACACACTGGTGGGGTTGGTGTTCTCCGGAATTCTGTTGCTGCTCGGTATCGGCCTGCAGGAGGCCCTGCTGTGGGGCACGGTGGCGGCGCTGCTGAACTTCGCGCCGTATGTCGGCCCGTTCATCGGGGTCACCCTGATGCTGCTGATGGGCTTCGTGGAGTTCAGCGACCCGTTCAAGGCGCTGCTCCCGGCCGCCTGCTATCTGGCCCTGCATACCGTGGAAGGCCAGGTGATCACCCCGATCGTGCTGGGGCGGCGGATGGCGATTTCGCCGCTGATCCTGATCCTGGCGCTGATGGTCTTCGGCTGGTTGTGGGGCATGGTCGGGCTGCTGCTGTCGGTTCCGCTGCTGGTGTGCATCAAGCTGGTGCTGGCGCGGCTGGATGGCACTCAGGGGTGGGCAAGGCTGTTGGAGTAGAATGGCCGGGTGAATTTCCCTGTCCAAGCCATCACCCTCGACCTCGACGACACGTTGTGGCCGTTCGCCCCCATCGGGGCCCGCATCGACCAGGTGCTGCACACGTGGATGCTGGAGCACAGCCCAGCCACCGCCGCGATGTACCCGGTGGCGGCCATGCGCGAACTGCGCGAGCGCTCCTTCCGCGACAACCCCCACCTGCACTACGACCTGAGCGCCCTGCGCCGGTTGACCCTGCGCGAGGCTCTGGAAAACAGCGGAGCCAGCCTGGACCTGCTGGAGCCCGCCTATGAGGCGTTCTACGCCGCCCGCAACCAGGTGGAGTGCTACCCGGACGCCCTTGACGCGTTGGCGCGGATTGCCGCGCGGGTGCCGGTGGCGGCGGTCAGCAACGGCAACGCCGATCTGGAGCGGATCGGCCTGGCCCATCATTTCGCCTTCCAGCTGGGTTCGCGCGAACACGGCGCGGCCAAGCCGGCGGCCAGCATTTTCCACGCCGCCTGCGAGCGCCTGGGCGTGGCCCCGACCCACGTGCTGCACGTGGGCGACCACATGGACATGGACGTGGTGGGGGCGATGCAGGCCGGCCTGCGCGGCTGCTGGATCAACCGCGAGGCCCACACCTGGACCCATCCTTCGCTGCAGCCTGACCTGCAGTTTGACACCCTGACCGGGCTGGCCGACTGGCTCGATGCCAACCCGGGCGCAGCGCGCGCCTGATCCACTACGGAACCCTTCCCGCATGACCCAGATCACCGGCTTCACCACCGATACCTCCAAAGCCCTGCCGCTGCATGTAATGGACCGCGAGCAGTTCGCCGCCTGGCGCGCGCAGCAGTCCCCGTCGCTGGTGGCCTGGCTGGACGCGCAGCACTTCAATGGCAGCGGTGGCAGCGTGGTGCTGCTGCCGGGCGACGCCGGCGTTGGCGGGGCGATCGTGGGCTTCGGTGATCCCGGCGATGTGTACGCCTACGCGCATGCACCGTTCGCGCTGCCGGAAGGCAGCGTGTGGCAGCTGGCCGGCGACCTGCCGGAACTGATCCGGGACCGGCTGCAGGTCGGTTGGGGCCTGGGCAGCTACCGCTTCACCCGGTACCGCAAGCCCAACCGCGCCCCGGCACAGCTGGTGGCCAGCCCGTCGGCGGAAGTGCGTGATGTGATCACCGCCTGCCTGCGCGTGCGCGACTGGGTGAACACCCCGACCGAGGACATGGGCCCGCAGCAGCTGGAAGACGCCGCGCGCGAACTGGCCAGCGCCCACGGCGCACAGATCGAGGTGATCACCGGGCAGGAACTGCTGGAGCAGAA
This sequence comes from Stenotrophomonas sp., assembly GCF_032103445.1. Classification (GTDB taxonomy): domain Bacteria; phylum Pseudomonadota; class Gammaproteobacteria; order Xanthomonadales; family Xanthomonadaceae; genus Stenotrophomonas. The sequence goes on along the minus strand of NZ_DAMDFR010000038.1, from coordinate 23,031 downwards.
CTTCCCGGCCATCCATGCAGTGGGCCGCGCCTCGCACCGCGCGCCGCGCCTGATCGCGCTGCGCTGGGGTAAGACCGATGCGCCGCACGTGGCGCTGGTCGGCAAGGGGGTGTGTTTCGACACCGGCGGGCTGGACATCAAGCCGGCCGACGGCATGCGCAACATGAAGAAGGACATGGGCGGTGCCGCGCACGCGCTGGCACTGGCCGGGCTGATCATGGCCCAGCAGCTGCCGGTGCAGCTCACCCTGCTGATTCCGGCGGTGGAAAACGCGATCGGTCCGGACGCGTTCCGCCCGGGCGAAGTGATCGCCACCCGCAAGGGCCTGAGCATCGAGATCGACAACACCGACGCCGAAGGCCGGGTGATCCTGTGCGACGCGCTCACCTACGCCAGTGAACAGAAGCCGGAACTGCTGCTGGACTTCGCCACCCTCACCGGCGCGGCGCGCATCGCGCTGGGCCCGGACCTGCCTGCGCTGTTCAGCAATGACGACACCGTGGCGCAGCAGTGGCTGGAGGCGGGCGACCGCACCCGCGACCCGGTCTGGCGCATGCCGCTGTGGCGTCCCTACCTGCGTTACCTGCACAGCAACATTGCCGACCTGGCCAACGCCGGCTCGCGCATGGCCGGCTCGGTCACTGCCGCGCTGTACCTGGAGCGCTTCATCGGCGAAGGTCAGAAGTGGGCGCACCTGGACGTGTACGCGTGGAACGACGGCGAGCGCCCGGGCCGCCCGGCCGGCGGTGAAGCGCTGGCGCTGCGGTCGGCGTGGCAGATGTTGAAGACGCGGTACGCGTAATACTCAAGATCCCCGCCCCGGCGGGGATCGTCGTTTTCAACGTTGTCGAAAATGTGAATATCGGCCGGACACCGGTTCTGCGAGGATGAGCGCCAGCCCACCCACTCACTTCGTGAAGGCAGGTATTGGCCCATGTCGCTCTTCCGCTACACCCGTGCCGGCCAAGAGCCCGGTGCACCCCGCCGGCATTCCGCGCTGCTGTGGATCGGGTTGATTGCCTTCATTGCCGGCCTGCTGATTCTGGCGTTTGCCTGGCTGGCCGGTTGGCTGGGGCGCGACCGCGCGACCGCGCAGTCCTTCACCGACACCATTGAAGCCACCGGAGCCAGGCACCCGGGCTTCCGTCGTGCGCACAGCAAGGGCGTGTGCGTTACCGGTACGTTCCAGGGCCTGCCTGCGGGTGCCGAGCTGAGCTCGGCGCGGGTGTTCCGCCAGCAGCAGGTGCCGGTGCTGGGGCGCCTGTCGATCGGCGGGGCCGACCCGCATGGTGCCGATGCCAATGCGCGCGTGCGCAGCATGGCGCTGCAGCTGGTGACCGACGACGGCCAGGAATGGCGCACGGCCATGAACAGTTTCCCGTTCTTCGCCGTGCCCACCGCCGATGCCTTCCTGGAACAGACCAAGGCACAGATTCCCGACCCGGCCACCGGCAAGCCCGACCCGGCGAAGATGGCCGCGGTGGCGGCAAAGTACCCTTCGGTACGCGCGTTTGGCGAGTGGGCCAAAAGCGCGCCGTGGTCGACCAGCTGGGCCAACACCGACTACAACGGCGTCAACAGCTTCCGCTTCATCAATGCCGCCGGCCAGGAGCAGGTGGTGCGCTGGAGCATGCGGCCGACGGCCGCGTTTGAAGCCATGAGCGCCGAACAGCGCGCGCAGGCCGGGCTGGATTATCTGGCCGACGAGTTCCAGCAGCGCCTTGCGCAGGGACCGGTGCAGTGGGAAATGTGGGTGACCCTGGCCGAGCCCTCTGATGCGGTCAACGACCCGTCGATACCGTGGCCGGCCGAACGCCGTCAGGTGAAGGTGGGCACGCTCAGCCTGACCGCCCTGCAGCCGCAGGCCGGCGGGGCCTGCCGCGACATCAACTTCGACCCGCTGATCCTGCCCCGTGGCATCGATGGCACCGACGACCCGATCCTGGCCGCGCGTTCGGCGGTGTACTCGGTGTCGTTCAACCGCCGCGAGCGCGAAACTGCCAGTGGTGCGGCCAAGGCGACGGGAGAAGCGAAATGAAGCAGAGCAGCGGACATTTCAACCTGACCGCGCGGGTGCTGCACTGGCTGATGGCCGCGCTGATCCTGGCAATGCTGTTCATCGGCGTGACCATGGTGGCCTCGCTGCACTGGCGGCCGGCGCTGATCGACCTGCATCGGCCGCTGGGCATCGCGATCCTGCTGCTGGCGGTAGTGCGCCTGATCAACCGCCTGCGCCATCGCCCGCCGCCGCTGCCGGCCGACCTGCCGGGCTGGCAGGTAGCTGCCGCGCATGCCTCGCACTGGCTGCTGTATGGGCTGATGTTCGCAATGCCGCTGGTTGGCTGGGCGATGCTGTCGGCCGGCGGCTACCCGGTGCAGATGTGGAAGGGTGTTGCGCTGCCGCACATCCTGCCGCACAGCCCGGCGCTCTATGCGGCCCTGCGCAGCGCGCACAGCCTGCTCGCCTACGTGCTGTTTGCGACGGTGGTGATGCATCTGTGTGCGGCGTTGTTCCACGCCTGGGTGCGGCGTGACGGGGTGTTTTCGGCGATGGCGCGCGGCCCGGGCCGGTAACGCCCACCCGGCGGCGTTTGCCGCCGGGCAATCTTGCGGTCACACTCGGCGCGATTCCACGTCTTGAGTCCCATGAACGCATCCGCCGAACTGCTCAAGGAACTTCGCATCGACCGCCAGAAGGGCGCGGCCCCGCCGCCGTCCCCGCCCCGCCGCGGTCTCTGGATCACATTGGCCGTGGTCGCCCTGGTGCTGCTGGCCGGTGTTGGCTGGTTCGCCTTCGGCCGCGAGAAGCCGCTGGAGGTGACCACCGCGCCGGTGCTGGCCATCCAGCAGGGCACCGCCAGCAGCTCGGTGCTGGACGCCAGCGGCTACGTGGTGGCGCGGCGCATGGCCACGGTGTCGGCCAAGATCACCGGCAAGGTTCGCGAGGTGATGATCGAGGAAGGCATGCGGGTCGAAGCCGGCCAGATCATGGCCACGCTGGACCCGATCGATGCCGACGCCCAGCGCAGCCTGTCCGCCTCGCAGCTGGAAGCGGCACGTGCGCAGCTGGCCGGGTTGAAGGCCCAGGTCGCCCAGGCCGATGCCGAAGCCGCCCGCTTACAGCTGCTGGTCGGCCAACAGCTGGTGTCGCGCTCGCAGTACGACCAGGCTACCGCGCAGCGTGACAGCCTGCGCGCGCAGCTGAAAACCGCCGAGCGCAACACCCAGGTGGCGGCCGATTCGCTGGCCATTGCCGATCTCGGCGTGGACAACAACATCGTGCGCGCACCGTTCTCCGGCGTGGTCACCGCCAAGGCGGCCCAGCCCGGCGAGATCGTGTCGCCGCTGTCGGCCGGCGGCGGCTTCACCCGCACCGGCATCGGCACCATTGTCGACATGGATTCGCTGGAGATCGAAGTCGAAGTGGGCGAAGCCTACATCGGCCGCGTGCAGCCGAAGATGCCGGTGGAAGCCACCTTGAATGCCTACCCGGAATGGAAGATTCCGGCCGAGGTGATCGCCATCATTCCCACCGCTGATCGCGGCAAGGCCACGGTGAAGGTGCGGGTGGCGCTGAAGGTGAAGGATCCGCGCATCGTGCCGGAAATGGGCGTGCGGGTGAGCTTCCTGGAAGCGGCGGCACCGGCCCAGGCGGAAGCGCCGAAGGGCGTTCGCGTGCCGGCGTCGGCACTGGTCGAGCGCGACCAGAAAACCGTGGCCTTCGTGGTCAGCGATGACGGCCACGCGCAGCAGGTGCCGGTGACCGTGGGTGTGGCATTGAACAACGACCGCCAGGTTACCGCCGGTCTCAGCGCCGGCCAGCAGGTGGTCAACAACCCACCAGCGGAGCTGCGTGATGGCAGCGCGGTGGTGGAGAAGCAAGCGCCGTAACGGGTGACACGACCAACGGTCGTGCATCCGTCAAACCTCTTGATACGGAGAACCACCCATGTCCACCCTGGTTTCGCTCCGCAACATCACCAAGACCTACCAGCGCGGCCCCGAAAAGGTGCAGGTGCTGCATGGCATCGACCTGGACATCCAGCGCGGCGACTTCGTGGCGCTGATGGGGCCGTCCGGCTCAGGCAAGACCACCCTGCTCAATCTCATCGGCGGCCTGGATACCCCCAGCGGCGGCGAGATCGAGATTGAAGGCGAGCGCATCGACCGCATGAGCGGTGGCCAGCTGTCCACCTGGCGCAGCCACCACGTCGGCTTCGTGTTCCAGTTCTACAACCTGATGCCGATGCTGACCGCGCAGAAGAACGTGGAACTGCCGCTGCTGCTGACCCACCTGGGTGCGGCGCAGCGCAAGCGCAATGCCGAGATCGCGCTGACGCTGGTGGGCCTGGCCGACCGCCGCAGCCACCGCCCGAATGAGCTATCCGGCGGCCAGCAGCAGCGCGTGGCGATTGCGCGCGCCATCGTCTCCGATCCGACCTTCCTGATCTGCGACGAACCGACCGGTGACCTCGACCGCGCCTCGGCCGAGGAGATCCTGTCGCTGCTACAGCAGCTCAACCGCGAGCACGGCAAGACCATCATCATGGTCACCCACGATCCCAAGGCCGCCGAGTACGCCACCCATACCGTGCACCTGGACAAGGGCGAGCTGGCCGACGCGCCAGCGGCGCACTGACGGAGGAGCGCCGCCATGAAATATTTCTCGCTCATCTGGGCGCAGCTGTTCCGCAGCAAGACGCGGACGCTGCTGACCCTGTTTTCAGTGGTGGCTGCGTTCCTGCTGTTCGGCATGCTCGATTCGGTGCGCGTGGCTTTCAGCTCCGGCGGCAGCGTGGAAGGGGCCAACCGCCTGATCGTGGCCTCGCGTCTTTCCATCACCCAGTCGCTGCCGATCCGGCTGGAGCCGCAGGTGCGGCAGGTGGCCGGGGTAAAGGACGTCACCTACGGCATGTGGTTCGGCGGCATCTACCAGGACCCGAAGAACTTCTTCGCCAACTTCTCGGTGGCCCCGAACTATTTTGACGTGTACCGCGAACTACAGTTACCGCCTGACCAGCTCAAAGCGTTCCAGGACACCCGGACCGGTGCGGTGGTCGGCGAGACCCTGGCCAAGGAATTCGGCTGGAAGATCGGCGACACCATTCCGCTGCAGGCGACCATCTTCCCGCGCAGTGGCAGCAATGACTGGCCGCTGCAGCTGGTGGGCATCTTCCGTTCCAAGGACCGCACCCTGGCCGCCAATGAAGAGCGCCAGTTGATGATGAACTGGAAGTACTTCGACGAAAGCAACGACTACATCAAGAACCAGGTCAGCTGGTACACGGTCACCCTGGACAACCCGGACCACGCCTCGCGGGTGGCGCAGGCCATCGATGCGATCTCGGCCAACTCCGACCATGAGACCAAGAGCCAGACCGAATCGGCGTTCCAGCAGGCCTTCGTCAAGCAGTTCGCCGACATCGGCCTGATCGTGACCTCGATCATGGGCGCGGTGTTCTTCACCCTGCTGCTGCTCACCGGCAACACCATGGCCCAGGCCGTGCGTGAGCGTGTTCCGGAGCTGGCCACGCTGAAGACGCTGGGCTTCAAGGACAGCACCGTGCTGGTGCTGGTGATGATTGAATCCGTCCTGCTGATCGGGCTGGGCGGTGCCATCGGCATGGGGCTGGCGGCGATGATCCTGCCGGCGCTGGCCCCGAAGACCCAAGGGCTGCTGCCGCCGCACGTGCCCACCCAGACCTGGGTGATGGGCGTGGCGCTGATCATCGGCATTGGCGTGGTGGTGGGCCTGCTGCCGGCGCTGCGCGCCAAGCGGCTGAAGATTGTGGACGCCCTGGCGGGCCGCTGAGGAGAATCGACATGATCAAGCACTGGTTGAAGAATGCGTTGACGGTCGTGCTGCTGGCGGTGGCACTGGGCGTATGGATCGCCCTGCCCTGGCCCGGCGTGCTCGCCGTGGCCGTGGCAGTCGCGCTGTGGCTGCTGCTGACCCGCAGTGGCCGGCTGGCGTTGGCCGCAACGCGCATTGGCGTGGCCAGCCTGCCGCAGCGCTGGGGAGCCTCCTCGGTGGTGGTGGTCGGCATTGCCGGTGTGGTCGGCGTGCTGGTGGCAATGCTGGCGATGGGCCAGGGCTTCCAGTCCACCCTCAACAGCACCGGCGATGACACCACCGCCATCGTGCTGCGCGGTGGCTCACAGGCGGAAACCAATTCGGTGATCACCCGCGAGCAGACCCCGCTGCTGTCCACCCTGCCCGGCGTCAGCAAGGATGCACAGGGCCGGCCGATGATCTCCCCGGAACTGTCCCAGGTGGTCAACCTAGTGTCGAAAGGTGACGGCACTGACGTCAATGCGCAGTTCCGCGGCGTGGGCGAGATGGGCTGGCTGGTGCATGACAAGGTCAAGGTGACCGAGGGCCGGCAGTTCAAGCCGGGCCTGCGCGAGATCGTGGTGGGCAAGGGCGCGCAGAGCCAGTTCCGTGGGCTGGATGTCGGCCAGACGCTGACCCTGGGCAACCAGCAGTGGACCGTCGTGGGTGCCTTCAACTCCGGCGACTCGCACGATTCGGAACTGTGGACCGACGCCGAAACCCTGGCCACCACCTACCAGCGCGGTGCCTGGCAGTCGATCAGCGTGCGTACCGATGGCAAGGCGGGCTTTGACCAGTTCAAGGCGGCCGTGGCCGCCGACCCGCGCCTGAAGCTGGACGTGGAAACCACCAAGGCCTACTACGCCAAGCAGGGTGGCGGGCTGACCAAGCTGATCAGCGTGCTCGGCACGGTGATCGGCGCGATCATGGCCTTCGGTGCGGTGTTCGGCGCGCTCAACACCATGTATGCGGCGGTGGCAACACGTGCGCGCGAGATCGCCACCATGCGCGCAATAGGCTTCCGTGGCCTGCCGGTGGTTACCGCGATCATGCTGGAAACCATGTTGCTGGCACTGATTGGCGGGCTGCTCGGCGGCCTGGTCGCCTGGGCCATCTTCAATGGCTACAGCGTCAGCACCATCGGCAGCAACTTCAGCCAGGTGGTGTTCCAGTTCAAGGTCTCGCCCGAGCTGCTGTGGAGCGGGCTGAAGTGGGCGCTGGGCATCGGCCTGGTCGGCGGGCTGTTCCCCGCCCTGCGCGCGGCGCGGCTGCCGATCACCACGGCCCTGCGCGAAACCTGAGGTTTGTGTGTGGGACCTGCAGCGCCCGGCGGGGCGCTGCAGGGTGTTGTGTTACAGGTGGATCACGAAGCAGTTGATCTCGCCGTCCATGCGGCTGCAGTCGAAGCGCATGCGTCGCCACGGGATGGGTTCGCCGTGCATCTTCACCCCCGCCCATTTGGCCCGCTGCATGAAGTACGGCTGGCCTTCAAAGAACGAGGTGTAGGAGAAGGATTTTGGCCCACCATCGGCGGCCAGAAAGTCTTCCGGTGACTCTTGCATGTAAGTATGGAAGTCCCCTGACCTAAGATATTCCCAACTGCGAGTATCGTGGTCGAAGTAGAACTCCATCTCCCCAAGCCCAGTTCTACCGGTTTTCAGCTGCACGGTGTAGGGCACCGAGCCATCCAGCTGAAAGTCGAAGCGGATCACTCGGCCATAGGGGTCCGCCCTGAGGTGGGCGTACCTTGCTCCACTGTTGAGGACGCGCTTCACCGTCGCCCGCGCCTCGGCATGCAGCGGATGCAAGGCGGAAACATGATGACCCCATATCATCGTATCGCTCTGGGGACTTGGCCAACCGGGCGGTATCAGCTGGAACGTCCCCCATTCGTCGTAGAATTTGCCGCTGCTAGGATGGTAGTGAAGGATCATCGCGTTGAACTGCCTGCTGACCCAGGATGCGGGATACCACCGCTCCACGGCCAACTCGCTGCCGTCGCGCTGCACGTTGTAGGCATAGAGAAGGTCATAGTTGAACCCGGTGTAGATGAGGTGCATGCCCTCACCCATGCTGATGGCCTTGGCCTGGCGTTCTTCTTCATTGCAATAGAAACAGCTCCATGCGATCGGGTCTTCCGGGCGTTCGTTCGCTTGGGCGGGCACTGCAGCCAGTCCCAGTGACAGCCACAACAGGTGTCTCATCATCATCCGCTCCTTGAACTCCCGCACATGCGGGCTGTTGAAGTGGAGCAGGCGACGGCACCGGCGAACATCGGAACGCAGCGAAATGTGAGCAGGCCGCCGCACCAAGGCAAATCACGCGGTCTCCCGGTAACACCAGTCATGCGTTGGCCGGCCCACGCATGACTGGCGCTACCGCAAAACGTGCCCATTACGCCAACCCCGTAGAGCGGGGCTTGCCCCGCTACGAACGGCCGGGCATCCACGTTAGCCGGGCAAGCCCGGCTCTACGCACCGCTTCAGTTCAGCCGCCCGCTTGAACTTTGTCTGAAATTGCGAAATCCCCATTGCGAGGCCACAACGCACTCGCTATTTTCGCGCCCTCGCAACAGGCAGGCGTCGCGGACGGATTACGACAACTGCCCACCTAAGGAGCGTTGGGATGTCGGACAGCAAGTGGGCCAAGGGACTTCAATCGCGTCTGCTGGAACTCCCGGAAGGTTTACTGGTTGCGGTGCTCTACGCTGCGGCATGCTGGGCGTCGAGACAGGTGTCGCTTGATCAGTTTTTTCTGCCTGCAGGCATCCGCGTTGCGGCGCTCCTGGTGTGCCGCCGCGAGATGTGGCCGTACAGTTGACGGGCGACCCGTGCCAGTTGTCTCTCCAACTACAGTTGACCGCTTATCGGTCTATCGCCGAAGTGGTATCGCTGATATTGGAGAGGGAACGCGGTCCGGTGCGGATTCGAGCCAGGTGCGGCTCCACAGGCAGCATTTGAGCGTCTCGCTGCGTCAGCCGCCAGCTATGGAGGCAAGGTCGATTTCAAACAGAATCGATTGCGGATGTACCTGTCAGATCCCGCATGAAATTCGTGCCGGCGGAGGGCCGGTTCGATCGGGCGGTGGTTGGATCGCGTCAGGGGTACGGGACGGTGATGGTTTCAGCCACGCATGGCGTGGCTCTACGCGGAGGTGCGGGTAGCGTTCCGTGGGACGGTGGTGACTCAGCGCGTCGTTGCCTTCCGCGTCCGCCACAGGCTGTCGCCGATGAAGAGCAACAGGCCGGCCCAGATCGCGGCGAAGCCCAGGGCCTTGCCGGTGTCGAAGGGCTCGCGGAAGAAGAACACGCCCAGCAGCAGGCCGATGGTGGGGGCGATGTACTGCAGGATGCCGACCAGCGACAGCGGGATGCGCTTCACGCCATAGGCGAAGCCGATCAGCGGCAGGGCGCTGACCGCGCCGCCGAGGATCAGCAGCAGGTCATTCTTCCAGCCCCAACCGCTGAAGAAGGCCCCGCCGTGCGCGCCTTCGCTCCAGATCGCAAAGCCGATCGCGGGCAGGAACAGGTACAGGCTTTCGATGCCGAGGCCGGCCACCGGGTCCACCGAGATCAGCTTACGCAGCAGGCCGTACAGGCCGAACGAGCAGGCCAGGCCGAGCGCGATCCACGGCGGTCGGCCGGCATCCACGGTGAGCCAGGCCACGCCGACCGCGGCGCACGCCACGGCCAGCCATTGCAGGCCGCGTAACCGCTCCTTCAGCACCAGCACCCCCAGCAGCACGCTGACCAGTGGGTTGATGAAGTAGCCCAGGCTGGTTTCGATGACGTGGCCGGCGTTGATAGCCCAGATGTACAGGCCCCAGTTGAAGGCGATGGCCAGGCTGCTCAGCGCCAGCGTGGGCAGCGCGCGCGGCTGCGCGGCAATGGTCTTCCACCAGCGGCGGCCGCTGATGAGCAGCAGCCAGGCGACCACCAGCACGGTGGTCCAGATGATGCGGTGGGCAATGATCTGCTGCGAGGGCACCGCCTTGAGCAGGTGCCAGTACACCGGCACCAGACCCCACAGGGTGAAGGCGAAGGCGGTGATCGCCAGGCCCCGGCGCTGCTCCTGCAGCGCCTGCGCGTCCACCGCGCTCACTTGGCGCGGGTCCGGGCGAGGGTCAGCACCACCACGCCGGCCAGGATGACGCCCATGGCCAGCAGGTCGTGCGCGCCGAACCGCTCATGGCCGATCCAGGCCCCCAGCAGCACGGCGATGACCGGGTTCACGTAGGCGTAGCTGCCGGCCAGCGCCGGGCGCACGTTGTGCAGCAGCCACACGTAGGCGGTGAAGGCGACGATAGAGCCGAACATGCATAGGTAGGCCACGGCCAGCAGCCCATTCATGCTGGGCCAGCTGGTGGGGCGTTCGCCGGTCGCCAGGCCCAGCGCGACCAGCATGACGCCACCGCAGATCATCTGCCCGGCGGCGGTCATGAACGGGGCCGGCAGGTCCAGGCGGCGGGCGCTGACCGAGCCGAACGCCCAGCCGATCGGGGCGATCAGCAGCAGGATCAGCCCCTGCGGGGAGGCGGTGAGGCTGCTGCCCGCATTCAGCCAGACGACGCCGAGGAAGCCGATGGCGATGCCCAGCCATTCGCCCTTGGTGGCGTGTTCGCCCCGGATTGCGCCGAACAGCGCCATCCATAGCGGCACTGAGGCCACGGCGGTGGCCGCCAGACCCGAGGACACGGTGCGCTCGGCCAGCACCACCATGCCGTTGCCCAGCACCAGCATGGTCAGGCCCATGAACACCAGGTTGCGCCACTGCCGGCCGGTCGGGGCGGCCATGCCGCGCCAGCGCAGCACCGCGTACATCAGGCTGCCGGCAACGATGAAACGGGCTCCGGACACGGTGGTCAGCGGCAGTGCGCCGCCTTCCAGGGCCAGCCGGATGCCCAGGTAGGTGGAGCCCCACACCACATAGACCAGCAGCAACGCCAAAACCACCATGCCGGTACGCGGCGCGGAGGCGGGAACGGGGGTTGGGACGGCCATTGCACGACCAGCAGGCGGGGGGAAGGGCGATTCTAGGGCCGCTGTCGCAGCTGGACTAGTCACATGGTGCAATGTCCACCGGTCATGCACGTGGGGTAAGGTAAAAGCAGGTGCCTATCCTGGGCCCGACGCTTTCCAGATCCACCGCTTCACCGCGAGGAACGATTTTCCGCATGAGCCACTCCCCCTCCCTTTCGACGCCCCTTGATGACAAGGCGGCGCTCAAACGCTCGATCTCCAACACCCTGAAAGGCTCGGCCGGCAACCTGGTCGAGTGGTACGACGTCTACGTGTACTCGGTGTTCGCGGTCTACTTCGAATCGCAGTTCTTCTCGGCCGAAGACAAGAACTCCACCATCTATGTGTGGGCGATCTTCGCCGCCACCTTCCTGATGCGCCCGATCGGCGCGTGGTACTTCGGCCGCTTTGCCGACCGTTACGGCCGCCGCCTGGCGCTGACCGTGTCGGTGACGATGATGGCCGCCTGTTCGTTCCTGATCGCACTCACCCCCACGGCGGCCACGATTGGTGGCTGGGCGGCATTGATCCTGCTGTTCGCGCGCCTGCTGCAGGGCTTCGCCACCGGTGGCGAGTACGGGGCCTCGGCCACCTACATGTCGGAAGCGGCGATTCCGGGCCGTCGCGGCTTCCTGTCCTCGTTCCATTACGTCACCCTGGTCGGTGGCCACGTGCTGGCACAGCTGACCCTGCTGACCATGCTGATCTTCTGGGCCAAGCCGGAAATCTCGGCCTGGGGCTGGCGTGTCGCCTTCGGCATCGGCGGTCTGGCCGCGATCGTGGTGTTCTGGCTGCGCCGGACCATGGACGAATCGCTGGGCCATGACGACATCGAGGCCGCGCGCGAAGGCAAGGCCAAGGCCTCCGGCTCCATGCGCGAGCTGTTCGTGAACCAGTGGCGTCCGCTGCTGCTGTGCTTCCTGATCACCGCCGGCGGCACCGTGGCCTTCTACACCTACTCGGTGAACGGCCCGAAGATGATCCAGAGCGCCTTTGCCGGCAACGACGTGATGACCGGCACGCTGATCAACCTGGGCGTGCTGACCTTCCTGATGCTGCTGCAGCCGGTCGGCGGCTGGCTGTCGGACATCATCGGCCGCAAGAGCCTGCTGGTGTTCTTCGGCGTCGGCGGCGTGCTGTACAGCTGGTACCTGATCACCGAACTGCCGAACCAGCATGACCCGGTGTGGGCGTTCCTGACCCTGGCCCTGGGCTTTGTGATCCTGACCGGCTACACCTCGATCAACGCGGTGGTGAAGGCGGAGCTGTTCCCGACCCACGTGCGTGCACTGGGCGTGGGCCTGGGCTATGCGCTGGCCAACTCGCTGTTCGGTGGTACCGCGCCGCTGCTGTACCAGGGCGCGCTGAAGACCGGCCATGTGGGTGAGTTCGCCATCTATGTCACCGCGATCATTGCGGTGTCGCTGTTCGTGTATGTGTTCTTCCTGAAGAACAAGGGCCCGAACTGGTTGGATGGGACGCGGAAATAGGTGGTGCCGGCCGCTGGCCGGCAACCACGTAAAAGCAAAACGCCGGGGCTGATGCCCCGGCGTTTTTTTGTACCCAGCGTTCATGGGGTTGCCGGCCAGCGGCCGGCACTACCGGCGGGCCGCTTCGCTCTTTTCGCGGATGGCGCGGAACTCCGAACCTTCTTCCCAGTGCGGCCAACGGCGGCTGTTGGCCAGTTCCATGCCAAGGTCGTACACCAGCAGGGTATCGGCGGCGTGGCCGGCCGGGTCCCAGCTCGGGGTCCAGGCGTCGCAGGCCTGGTGGTAGCAGTCGGCGAAGTACTTGTCGCGCAGCGCGCGGCCGGCTTCGACGCCGCCGTCCAGCTTGTCCAGGCCCGGGCCGATGGTGATCGCCGGCACGCCCAGGCGGGCGAACGCGAAGTGGTCAGCGCGGTAGAAGAAGCCGGCTTCCAGGTTCGGGTCCGGCGAGTAGCTGCGCCCGCGCGCCTTGGCGACACGCTCCAGGTCGCCCTCGAGCGACACGCGGCCCTTGCCCCACGACGCGATGTCACGGGTAGCGCCGTCCGGGCTGAACATCTCGATGTTCAGCACCGCCGCGGTCTTGTCCAGCGGGGCCAGCGGATGGGCGGCGTAGTAGTTCGCGCCGAGCAGGCCCTTTTCCTCGGCGGTGAGGGCGACGAAGTACAGCGTGCGTTGCGGCTGCGGGCCGGCGGCGAACACGCGGCCCAGCTCGAGCACGGTGGCCACGCCCGTGGCGTTGTCGATGGCACCGCGGCGGATGCGGTCACCCTTGGCGTCGGGCTGGCCGATGCCGAAGGCATCCCAGTGCGCGGAGAAGATCACCGCCTCATCGGCATGCGCTCCGCCGGGCAGCTTGGCCACCACGTTGCGGGTGATGACCTGCTCACGCTTGAGCTTGAACTGCGCCGACAGCGCCGCATCGCCCAGCGCCACCGGCTGGAAGCCCGGCGTCATGGCCTTGCGCTTTTCGGCCTCGAAATCCAGGCCGGCGTTGCGGAACAGCTGTTCGGCGAGCGCACGCTGCATCCAGCCGCGCACCGGCACGTGCTGGGCCAGTGCCTGTTCCTGGGTACGTTCAATGTCGAATAGCGGCGAAGTGCCCGAGCTCTTCACCGTGGCCCAGCCATATGCGGCCGGGGCGGTTTCATGCACGATCAGCACGCCCTGCGCGCCACGGCGGGCGGCCTCTTCAAACTTGTAGGTCCAGCGGCCGTAGTAGGTGACCGCCTTGCCGTCGAACGCGCCGGGCGCTTCCGCTTCGAAGTCGGCATCGTTGATCAGCACCACGGCGATCTTGCCGTGCAGATCGACGTCCTTGTAGTCGTTCCACTGCCGTTCCGGCGCGTCGATGCCGTAGCCGACGAACACCAGCGGGGCGTCCTTGATGTTCACCTCGGCCTGCGGGCGCAGGCTCTGCAGGGTGACGTCAACGCCATTGGCCAGCGTCTGGGTCTTGCCCTTCTGGCGCAGCGTCGCAGTGACGGGGCCATCCACCTGGGCACGCACCATCGGCACCGGCTGCACCCAGCTGCCGTCCACGCCGCCGGGCTGCAGGCCCGACGCCTTGAACTGCTCGATCAGGTACTGCACGGTGCGCTCTTCGCCGGGGCTGGCCGGGGCGCGGCCTTCGAACTCGTCCGAGGCCAGCACGCGTACATGGCGCGACAGCGCCTGCGGATCGATGCCACCGCCGGGAAGATCATTGGCCGCGTAGGCCAGGCCTCCTGCAAACAGGCAGGACGACAGCAGCAGGATGCGCATCGGATTCACGGCAGTACACCAGGAAAAAACGGAATGCCAGAGTGTAACGTGACAATCGCATGACCCACCATGACGTAGAGCCGCGCCCCAGCGATCTCAACGCGCCGGTACGACGAACGCGTCGCCACGCGCCCGTGAATGGACACCCCATGACGTAGAGCCGGGCTTGCCCGGCTGCTCTTCAACGCCGATCACGATCCAACCAACACGCCAACCCCTGCGCGTTGAGCTCGATATCCATCGCCAGCACCCGCACCACCGCCGCCTCATCCAAGCGGCACCCATGCGCCATCGCACGCTCCACATACAACTCGGTCAATGCCGCCACCAGGCACCGATGCCGATCCGCACGCCCGTCGCACTGGCGACCGATCTCCACCATCGCATCAATCTGCTCGATCAGGTCCGCACCAAGCTTGGGAATATCGCCGACCCGGCCGAAATGGGTGAGGTAAACCGACTGCGGCTGCAGTGCCAACAGACGACCGATGGAATGCTTCAGCGGCTCCGGGTCGAACTGCACCGGCGACGAGGTGGGCACCACAAACGCGCCCCGGTCACTGTCCAGTTCGCGATAGGACAGCCCGAAGGTGTCACCGGTGAAGGCGCTGCGGCTGCGCTCGTCCCACACGCACAGATGGTGACGGGCGTGCCCGGGTGTGTCGATGCACAGCAACGGACGCCCGGCCAGGTCCACGTGGTAGCCGTCTTCGGCAATCACCACGCGCTCGGCCGGTACCGGCAGGATCGGGCCATAGCTGCGGGCGATCTCTTCCGCTCCGTAGACCTCGGTCGCCCCGGCAATCAAGCGTGCCGGGTCGATCATGTGCGGCGCGCCGCGCGGATGCACCACCAGCTGCGCATTGGGCAGCTGCTGCATCAGCAGGCCCGCGCCACCGGCATGGTCCAGGTGAACGTGGGTGACGATCAGCCAGTCGACCTGCTCGGGGGTGAAGCCCACCCGTGTGAGGGCGGCGTGCATGGCGGGCACGGACAGCCCGGTGCCGCAGTCGATGAAAGCGGCGCGGCCGGCCTCGGTGATCAGATAGGCGGCACCGAAGTCATCGCGCTGGAACGCGGTGTCGATGGTATGAATGCTGGGGTCGATAGGCATCTGTGCCTCCCTGGCAATGAATCGGTGGGGCATCGCCCGTGGGGCGATTGCCCTCAATTTACGCCAAACCGTGGGGTGCCTTCGATTCGGCTTTGGTCGCACGTCGCGCCAGCCAGCTGCCACGCAGCAGTATCGCCAGCACCAGGACCGCCAGGAAGGCACCGTAGGCATACAGTACGGCGAGCACCTGCCGCCAGATCGGGCCGGCGTCGCCCTGGACCACGCCGATATGGTGGCCCCAGAGCATGGCGATGGCGCTGAGGGCGAAGGCCAGCAGCAGGGTGAGGGAGTCGAAGGCCCGGCGGGCGGTGGTGCGGGGTTCGCGTGGGAACCACCAGAACAGGGCACCCAGCAGGGTGAACCAGGGCAGGAACAGCAACAGAGACAGCCAGGGCATTGCGGTCATCCTGTTGGGGATGACGGCATCATGCCATGAGGAGCAGCCGGGCAAGCCCGGCTCTACGGGGTCAGGCGTCGCGCAGGACGGCCAGGGCGGCGAGGATCTGGTCGACTTCGGCTTCAAGCTTGAACAGCTCGCTCTGCAGCTGGTCGCCCTGCTCGGCCTGCTTGAGCACGGCGATCAGCTGGCCGGCATCGCGCGGCGAATCGAAGCCTTCGCTCTGGATCAGCAGGGTGCCATCGCTGGCCTGCAGCTTGAAGTAGAAGCGGCCGTCCTTCTCGCGGTACTGCTTGAACAGCGGCGGGGCGGCGCGCAGTTCCTGGGCGTCGTCGGCGATCGCTTCGCGTGCGGTGGACAGGTCACGCAGGCCCACCGCGTGGCGCAGTTCCTTCAGCAGCGGAATGGCGTACTGCTCGCGCAGCTGCTGGCCGCGGCGACGCAGCAGCGCTTCGATCTTCTCCGGCTCGG
Organism: Stenotrophomonas sp.; assembly: GCF_032103445.1. Lineage (GTDB taxonomy): Bacteria > Pseudomonadota > Gammaproteobacteria > Xanthomonadales > Xanthomonadaceae > Stenotrophomonas. The sequence continues at coordinate 6,948 of NZ_DAMDFR010000038.1, read as the reverse complement.
CCATCAGCGCGTCGTAGCGCTCGCGCAGCGGGGTCAGTTCCTGGTCGATGCGCTCGAACAGCTGCTGCTTGGCATCGCCCCAGCTGATGCCGTCGGCGAAGGCCTGGGCGAACGCGGCGGTCTGCTCCGGCGTGGCGAAGGCCTGGTACATCTGGAACAGCGCCGAGCCTTCGGTGCTCTTCGGTTCGCCCGGGGCGCGCGAATCGGTGAGGATCGAGAACACCAGCTTCTTCAGCTCTGCGCGCGGGGCGAACAGCGGAATGGTGTTGTGGTAGCTCTTGCTCATCTTGCGGCCGTCCAGGCCAGCCAGGGTGGCAACCTGCTCGTCGATCACCACGTCCGGCAGCGGGAAGTACTCCTGGCCGTACACGTGGTTGAAGCGCTGGGCGAAGTCGCGCGCCATTTCGATGTGCTGGATCTGGTCGCGGCCGACCGGCACGCGGTTGGCCTTGAAGATCAGGATGTCGGCGGCCATCAGCACCGGGTACATGAACAGCCCGGCGCTGATGCCGGCGTCTTCGTCCAGCTGCTCTTCGCGGTTCTTGTCCACCGCCGCCTTGTAGGCATGGGCGCGGTTGAGGATGCCCTTGCTGGCAACCACGGTCAGGAACCACATCAGCTCGGTCGTTTCCGGGATGTCGCTCTGGCGGTAGAACCACACCTTGTCCGGGTCCAGGCCACAGGCCAGCCAGCTGGCGGCAATCTCCAGGGTGGAACGCTGGGTGCGCTCGGGCTCCTGCGCCTTGATCAGGCTGTGCAGGTCGGCCAGGAAGAAGAAGCTCTCGATCTCCGAGGCCTGGCTGGCGGCAATGGCCGGTCGGATGGCACCGACATAGTTGCCCAGGTGGGGCGTGCCGGAGGGGGTGATGCCGGTAAGAACGCGGGTGGTCATGGGGGGAATCATGTCGGACAGGTAAACGCCCCCAGTTTACCTGCCCCGGCGCAACCCCGTTGGCCCGGGTGGCACGTTCAACCCACTACCTTCCCAGCGGATGCGCTGCCATGAAACGCCTGATCCTGCCCCTGCTTGCCGTGCTGGCCCTGACCGGCTTCAAGCCCTATCCGCCGGACCCGGGCCGGACCGACCCGGTGGAGCTGAGCATCGTCGACCGCGACCAGGGCAGCGCGCTGCCCTGGTACAGCCACCGCGGCCAGCGCTGGGTGGCCGGCCAGAACGGCCACCCGTACAGCCTGCGGCTTTACAACCGCAGCCCCGGGCGCGTGCTGGTGGTGCTGTCGGTGGACGGACTGAACGTGATCAACGGCGAGGTGGCCTCTCCGGACCAGACCGGCTACGTGCTGGAACCGTGGCAAAGCGCGGACATCACCGGCTGGCGCAAGTCCCGGCAGGAAGTGGCGCAATTCGTGTTCACCGACCCGGGCCGCAGCTACGCCAGCCGCACCGGCCGCCCGGACAACATCGGCGTGATCGGCATGGCGGTGTTCAATGAAGCGCCGCAGTTCCGACCACCGGTGGCACCGGCCCCGCCGATGGCGCGGCAGCGCGCGCAGGCACCGGCCGCGGAGTCGTCCGACCGCTCACTGTCGTCAGTCGAGGTAACGGGTTCGCTGGGCACCGGGCATGGGGCGCGCGAATCGTCGTATTCGGGAAGCACGGACTTCCGTCGCGCCAGCCGCATACCTGTTCAGCAGGTGTCGGTGCGCTATGACAGCGAGCGCAACCTGATCGCGCGCGGCATCATCACCCGGCCGCGTCCGGTGGCCGGCGAGCCGCAGGCGTTTCCGGGCCAGTTCGTGCCGGACCCGCCGCCGTACCGCTGGCGTTGATCGGACACACAGAAGAACGGGCCGCATCGCGGCCCGCCTCTTCTTCACTTCACGTTGCCGGATCAGACCGGCACCCGATCAATGGTAATCCGGGTATTCCTTGCGCATGGCTTTTTCGAAGTCACGGACTTCGGTTTCAGCGCGGTCTTTGGCCCAGCCGTAACGTTCCTGCAGACGGCCAGCCAGGTATTCGGCATTGCCCTCCGCCACCTTGAAGTCGTCGTCGGTCAGGTCGCCCCACTTGGCCTGTGCCTTGCCCTTCAGCTGCGTCCACTTGCCGGAAATGATGTCTTTGTTCATGGGTTGGCATCCTGTTGGAACGGCAATGTCGCCGCAGGTGCAGAGTGCGCAATCGCGTGTTGGCCGACGGTCAAGCGTGAATGAAAGCGATGCTCACGTCGTTGAACGTGCAGACAGCGGTGTGCAGCGCACATGAAAAAAGCCGGGTTTCCCCGGCTTTTTCCCGATGCGTGCTGGCCGCGGCCAGCAGAGTCATCAATTGCCCTTGGCGGCGTCTTCAACCTTTTCGCCGGCCTTCTGCACGTCCTTGCCCGCACCGGCAACGGTGTTGCAGCCGGACAGCATGGCAACCGAGAACATCGACAACAGCATCAGTGCAATTACACGCTTCATGGGCTTCTCCTCAAGGTTCAAAAACGGCACCGCAAATCGGGTCCCACCTGTAAGACGGGCACGGGCCCGCCTTCCTGATCGCGGTGACCTCGCCGCCGTTTCCGGCAGCGCCGCCGCGTGGGTGCAATCTCGCCGTTGGCGCGTGCAATCAATGTGAACACGCGACCGGCGTTGTTCAGCCGGCCGCAGGGAAACGCCTTGAATACGCTCAGTCGCGCATCAGGGTGGACTTGCCGAACAGGCTTTCGACCAGGTCCACGGCCACTTCCGCGGTGATGTTGCGGGTGTCCAGCAGCGGGTTGAGTTCAACGATGTCCAGCGAGCCCATCTGCCCGGTGTCGGCGATCATCTCCATCACCAGCTGGGCTTCGCGGTAGTTCACCCCACCCATCACGGTGGTGCCCACACCCGGGGCGATGCTCGGGTCGAGGAAATCGACATCGAAGCTCACATGCAGATGCGTGTTGGCATCCATGCCGGCCAACGCCGATTCCACCGTGCGCTTCATGCCCACCTCATCGATGTAGCGCATGTCGTACACATCGACCTTGTGCTGCTTGATCAGCCGCTTCTCATCCGGATCCACCGAGCGGATGCCGATCTGGTGCACCTGCTGCGGCGAGATCGCCGGTGCGCTGCCGCCCAGATGGGTGAGCGCCTCGGGCCCCAGCCCGCACAGGCAGGCCACCGGCATGCCGTGCACATTGCCGGACGGGGTGACGTCGCTGGTGTTGAAATCCGAATGTGCGTCCAGCCACAGCACGCGCAGGTTGCGGCCCTGTTCGCGGCACCAGCGCGCCACGGCGGTGATCGAGCCGATGCCCAGGCAGTGGTCCCCGCCCAACATGATCGGCACGCGGCCGTCCTGCAGTTCGGCATAGATGGCGTCCATCAGCGCGCGGTTCCAGGCCACCACCTCGTCCAGATGACGGTAGCCCTGCTCCGGTGCGGTCCACGGATTACGCGGACCATCCAGGTTGCCGCAGTCGCGCACGCTCACGCCGCGCGCTTCCAGCGCCTGGGCCAGTCCGGCAATACGCAGTGCCTCTGGCCCCAGCCCCGCGCCACGATGGCCGGCCCCCACGTCGGTGGGCACGCCAATCAGGGACACCGGGGGAAGACGCTTGCTCATGCTGACTCCGAACACGTGAAATTAGTCCCTCAGTCTAGTGATGTGATGCTTTTCACACTCGCGGCGATGCAGCACCGGACGCCTGCGGATGGTGATGAAATAGCCACATCCAACGCGCTTCGGCGAACCGCGACGCAGCGTGAAAGCCTTGTGTGTCAACGGTTTGACACTTGAGTGAGAGGAAGTGTGATTTACCTTTCATTAGCCAAGATGACGTCACCTGCGTGATACATTTCGCACTTCTTCGCAGTGCTGATTGACTAACCCGCAACGGGTTGGTCTGTCGTTCGTCGTTCTAGGGGGCAGTACGTGCAGCGCAGTAACATTCATCAGATCGTTCGCAACGCCAGTGGTGAAAGCCAGCCGGCGCGGCAGCTGTATGACGCCGCCGCTATTGAAGACGCCTTCCGCCAGGCCCGCGAACGCGAGTCCGGCCTGACCCTGCTGATGCTGTCGACCGCCGACGGTCGCGCCGTCGCCGAAGATTCGGCGCTGGGCGTGGACGGTCGTCGTCTCGCCGCGATGGCCAATTCCTTCCTCACCTTGGGCGAAACGGTTTCGCGCGAGCTGGCGCTGAGCGAAGCCGACTACGCCACCATCTGCACCAAGCTGGGCAACGTGGTGCTGATCCGCATCAGCGCCGACAAGCCGCTGACCCTCACCGCTGTTGCCAGCCACGACGTCAACATGGCGGTGCTGCTGTTCCATGCGCGCGAATGCGCCGGACGCCTGCACGCCCTGCTGCCGCCGCGCGCAGGCTGACCTCTCCCGTTTTGTTGTGTCCTACCGGCAGACGTCTGTCTGCTGCCCCCTGTGTCTGAGCAAAAAGGATTTGTCGTATGCCGAATCATTCGCTTGAAAAGTTGAACTCCCTCGCCGGTTTCGTTGGCGCGGCCCTCGTTGACGGTGACAGCGGCATGGCCCTGGCCATGGCCGGCGGCGGCAACATCAACCTGGAACTGGCTGCGGCCGGCAACACCGAAGTTGTGCGCGCCAAGCGTCGCGTCGCCACCTCGCTGGGTCTGTCCGATTCGATCGAAGACATCCTGATCACCCTGGACACCCAGTACCACCTGATCCGTCCGCTGGAAAGCAACCCGATGCTGTTCCTGTACGTGATCATGGACCGCAGCAAGGCCAACCTGGCGATGTCGCGCCACGAACTGAAGGCCATGGAAAAGACCCTGGACTTCAGCTGATCGCCTGAGGCCCCACGCGTGTGGCACCCGCTTGCGGGTGCTGCGCGCGGGCCGCGCGACCTGTCCCGATGAATACCCCCCTTCGTAGTTTCCGCGTGGCCGCCGCCGGTCTGGATGTGCTGCATCAGACCCGCTTGAAGCTGGCCTGTTCGATGCTGTTGGCCGAGCGCATGGATGTGCAGTTGATTCCCTGGACCGGCGATGCCGATCTGCTGGTGATCGGCCTGGACCATGCCGACGCCGGCCGCATGCTGAGCGAAGCGAATGCGTCCAACGTGCCGATGCTGTCGATCGCGCGTCGCTACGCCGACGCCGCTTCCGGCCGCCTGCCGCACGGTGCCACCGTGCGCGACATCAACGAACAGCTGTCGAGCCTGCTGCTCAATGCGCCGGCCGCGGCCGCAGAGCGCCCCTCGCCGGGCGTGCCCAAACTGCTGCGCCTGGCGCAGATGCCGGCCAGTGCGGATCTGCACCTGCTGCAGCGGGGTGGGATCAGCGCAGCAGTCGATACCACCACGCGCAGCATCGCCCTGCCCGCCTCGCTGTCGCTGGCCGAGCTGATCGCGCAGCTGGATGACACTACGTGGTCGTCGGAAGTCGTTGACGCGGCCACTTTCCAGCACCAGTACACCTACCGCCTGCCGCAGCGGCACTCCTTCGAGGCGCTGTATTTCGCGCTCGCGCGCTATCGTCCGGAGCTGCTGCCGGCGCTGGATACGCCGGCGACGCTGAAATTGCGGCACTGGCCCGACCTCCATGCCGACGACGTGCCTGCGGGCTGGCTGCTGGCGATTGCCAGCCTGCATGCCCGCCCGTGGCAACCCGCCGCGCTGGCTGCGGCTTGCCATCTGCCGCGTAACACGGTGGAATCGATCTTCTGTGCTGCTGTTGCCAGTGGCCTCGCTCTGAACCAGGATGCCGCCGTGCCCAGCCCCACCCGCCGTAAAGACGCCAGCGACTCCCGTTTCTTCTCGTGGGTCGCCCGCCGTTTCGGCCTGAACCTGTTCCAAGGGGGTCAGTGATGAGCCTGCCCGCCAACAAGCTGGTATTCGTCGGCAGCATGGGTGCCGGCAAGACGACTGCGGTGCGCGCGATTTCCGATATCGAGCCGGTCAGCACGGAAATGCCGCTCAGCGGCGATACCGTCGGCGACAAGGTGGAAACCACCGTCGCGCTGGATTACAGCTCGATTGAACTGGACGACGGCGAACTGCTGCATGTTTACGGCGTGCCGGGCCAGCGCTACCTGGATTTCATGTGGCCGATGGTGTGCGAAGGCGCACTGGGCGTGATCGTGCTGGTCAGCGCCGGTCATCCTGAAGCCGTGGAATCCACGGTGGAGCTGCTGCAGGAGTTTTCACGCATTGCACCGGAGGCGAGTCTGGCGGTGGGGGTGACCCGTTCGGATGAGTACCCGGCGTTGCAGATTCCCGAGTTCCGTAATGCGCTGTTCGACGCCGGGCATCGGTTGCCGGTGATGCGGGTGGATGCGCGCTCGGCGACCCAGGTGACGTTCCTGGTGAAGTCGCTGTTGTCTTATCGGTACGCTGAGACGATCTAAGTGGTGCCGACACCCGGATTCGAACTGGGGACCTACCGCTTACAAGGCGGTTGCTCTACCAACTGAGCTATGCCGGCACAGGCATGACGCGCGCCGAATCCGGCGCGGAGGGCGATTCTAACGCAGGCGGGCGCATTCCAGCGAGCGCTGTTGTGCGGCCCCGCTGCGCTGACGGGCGGCATTGGGGCTGACTGCGTCAGCCAATGTCGCATCTACCCACCATTGGGCGCTGCCGTCGCCGCCGCTGGCGACCAGCCGGGCGTTGAAACCGGCGGCGCTGAGCGCGGCCATGCGCCGCTCGGCCCCTTCTCGATTGCGGTACTGGCCCAGCGCGATGGCGTTGGCGTCTTCGCCCTGGCCGAGGATGTAGTAGTCGCTGATGCCGGCGGCGGCGATCCGCTTGACCAGGGCCTGGGCCTCTTCACGGCTGGCCGAGGGCGGCATCATCACCCGGTAGGTGCTGGCCCCGGCGTTGGGCACTTCGCGCAGGCGCGAGCGCTGCAGCAGGTCACCCGCCTTGCTCTGGGCGGCGATGGCGGTGTCACGGCTGGTGAACGGGCCGAGACTGAGGCACTGCGCCGGGGCGGGTGTCGGCGCGGCAGGTGCGGGGACAGGTGCAGCGGGTGCGGGCGCGG
>NZ_DAMDFR010000037.1:0-41540 GCF_032103445.1 Stenotrophomonas sp. | reverse complement strand
AAATTGGACAGGTGTCCAAGTTCTGGGGGTCACCTCAAGGGCGTGGCTCTACGTCCGAAAATGCTGTCAGAGTTCCTGAGACTTCTGCGCGGATTTCTCTGATTTTAGAAAACTACAACAATCTTCAGCGCCACCGCCCACCTTCACACCTAGGATGCGCCAGCGGGTAAATGACTCGCCCACCAAGGAAGATCTGTGAAGTACAAAGGCATAGCGTCAGCCTGTTTTGCAATCGCATTCAGCACCATCACTCTCGCTTCAACCTCTGCATCCGAACGCGTCCCCTCCGCGGAACCCACTGCAAATGAAGGACATGCGCGTACGTCGGCAGACTTCTCCACGCTTTCTCTCCCCAACGGGGTAAACCTCCGCGAGATATTCCGCCACTACAACGGTAAGCGCGAAAGGCATGCCACCCTCTACTTCTTCCCTCAATTCTGGAACGAGTGGGGCTGGCGCACAGAAGGATCCATGGGGTTCATATCCTCGACTCCCTTTGAGCACTCACGGCCGCTCTACGCGTGCCAGCTGAACGGAATCAGGGATGCGTTCTTTACATCCCTGGATTCGGGATGCGAGGGCCAGTTCCTCAGCTCGTTCGGGATGATCGGCTACATCAGCGGCGTACCGCTCCCGAATACCCGGCCCCTGTACCGTTGCTACTACAACTTCAAGGGTCGCACCAGCCACTTCGACACTTTCGATGCAAAGTGCGAGAACGTCCCGCGGTCTTCGCTTGACAGCGTCCTCGGCTACGTCTTCCTCTGAATGTTGGATCGCAAATCGCCGGCCCTCCAGGCCGGCACCTCCACGCGCTTCGACTCGCTGCAAGTGCTTCGCGGTATCGCTGCGCTCGCGGTACTGATCTTCCATCTTCGCGCCGTCGAGTCGAAGTACATTCCAGGCGAAGCACTACTGGGAACTGTAGCGGCCCACGCAGACGCCGGGGTCGATCTGTTCTTCGTTATCTCGGGGTTCGTAATGGCTCATGTGGGCAGAGGCCGCTTCTCTGGTTTCCGCGCCGCAGGCTTGTTCCTCATGAAGCGGGCATGGCGCGTGCTGCCGCTGTACTGGCTGTTTACGACACTCACCATCATCATGATGATGACGTTTCCAGCCATCGTGAACAGCTCCTACCCTGATCAGAGCGTCATCAAGTCATACCTGCTGATTCCGCATACACAGCTGCCTGTACTGGCCGTCGGGTGGACGCTGATCCATGAGGCTTACTTCTACGTTGTCTTTGCAATCGCAATAGCCATCATTGCGGAACGCGCGCTTACCGTCTGCCTGATCGGCTGGGCAGCCGTCATTGCCTATGCGCACCTCGACGGGTCCCAGGAGATGACACCTCTTCGTCAACTGCTCATCAGCCCGCTAACGTTCGAGTTCATTGTTGGCGTGCTTGCCGGACTGCATTGGCGAAAGCTTCCTCGACAACTGGCTTCCGCCATGATTGTCGCCGGCATTGCGCTCTACCTGACCGGTGCCGTCGGCTTCGCCGACGCATCAATCTCGGCACCGGACCCGTGGCTCCGCACCGCGACCTTTGGGACGGCCAGCGTGCTTCTGGTGCTTGGATGGGTCATGCGCGAGTCCCGAGGTGAGAGGAGTGCCCCTTCTGTGCTTGTCGCCCTGGGCAACTCCTCGTACTCACTCTATCTGTCACACGTCTTCGTGATCTCGGCCGTAGGCAGGCTCTGGGCGGCTGTTATACCGGGACAGTCCTGGGGTCATCACTTTCTGTTTGTGCTTGTTGCGACTGCGTCTGCCTGCATCGCGGGACACGTCATCCACCGATGCTTTGAGCTGCCGCTACTGAACCTCGCCCACCGCAGCGCCTGGCGTCGAGGTAGGGTCGGTCGAAAGACGACCGCCGTCAGCGATGCAGCACCCGGTAACGCATGACCACGGAACGAAATGGCGCTCTTCGCGCGCATTGAGGGGCGTAGCCACGCAGGGCGTGGCTCTACGTCCGGGGTTGCCGTGACAACCACCAGAGCCCGGCCACATTCACGCCACACATCACGCCGCAGAACCCGACCAACGCCCAGGGTGTTCCTACGCCAAACACCACCGTGGCCAATGTCCCGAAGCCACTAACCACCACGCCCTGGATGGCGTAATACAGCGCAACTGCCGTCCCGGCCTTGTCATCGAAGGATGCCAAGGCCCCGCTTGCAGACACTGACACCACCAACACAATGCCAGTGGCGATGATCCACATTGGCATGATAAACGCCACGAAGCCCGGCTTGCCCTGGTCAGTGCACAGCGCCAGGATCATCGCGCCCAATGCCATGAGGACGGTCCCCGTGGCGAAGCATCGCCGCGTACCCCAGGCTACCACCCACCTACGCGAGCTCCGAGCTGCCACGATCATCACTACCGCCACAGTTGCAAATGCCAAGCTGAATGCCATCTGCGAATAGCCAGCAACGCCCATCAACACTCGCGGGGAGATCGAGAAGAACACGAAGAATGCGCCCATCGCAGAGCTGAAGCCGAGCGTGTAGACCCAGAACGATCCACTTGAGAGCATCGACCGGAAGCCGGAACGGCTCGTCCTTTCAACCTCCGGCAAGGTTTCATGCCATCTGAAAAGCGCATGTAGGAAAGCTACGGCTGCCAGCGCGCCCAAGGCGATGAAGATGGACCTCCAACCCCATACATCGGAGAGCAATGCGCCGAGCATCGGACCAAGTGCTGGAACAATCGCCAGCATTGAGCTCAGCAGCCCATACACTGTCGCGCTCTCCGGTCGCCCTCCGAACACGTCCCTGACCGTGGCGAAGGTCGCCACGAGCGCTGCGGATGCGCCGACAGCCTGGATCGCCCTCAGGGCGAGAAACGCTTCGCCATCGCTGGTCATGGCCAGCGAGAACGATGCCACTGCATAGGCGGCCGATCCGCCCAGGACCACGGGCCTTCTTCCGATCCGATCTGACAATGGGCCGAATACCAGCTGGCCGAGACCCAGGATCAACAAATACGCGCTCAATGTCAGCTGGACCACAAATGCTGATGTGCCTAGTGCCTCCGGCATCTGCGGGATCACGGGGAGATAGACATCCATTGCAAGTGACGCAAGGAAGTCAAACGGGGCCATCAGCAGCAGGGCTACTGAGACGCTTTGGGACCAGACACGTCCTTGTGGTTGTTGCATGACTTGCTCGCGACAGTCGCTTACAGCGCGCGAGGCACGATGATACCTGGGAGCTCAGGGTCCATAGAGAACAGAAACCGGCGTTCGTGAAGACCTGCTGTCCGATCTGTCGCATCGACAAAACCGTAGACCTTGATCACCCCATGATCCAGGAAGGGGTGCGCCCAGGTGTCATCAAATGCGGAGCCCCTCTGCACCGAACCCATGCATATGCTCAGGCCGCAGGATAGGCTGTGGACCGTCATGTCCTCACCCAAAGCCTGCAGCATGACGGTGCGGACATGTCGCGTCGTGTCCTGCGCCTCCAGGTTGCGGATTCCCCCCTCATCAAGGGCCTGCACTGCGCTTGAGAATGCGTCGCGCGACTGCAAAAACTGCTCTACCTCATCGGCCTCGATGCCACCCTGCCCGATGTACTTCACTTCTGCTTTCAGGTAGCCGTTTTCCATCGAATCAGAAGGTGACGGACCATGAACGGGTGAATGAGGTGTTACGGCGCGCATCACCTTCGGCTGTGCGCGATGCACGGTGATGCTTTCCTCGCCGGCCTGCGCGGCCGGGGCCTCGCTTGGTGCATCTCTAGCGGCTGGGCTTCGCGGGTCCTGAGAGGAACATGCCGGTTGGAGGGCGACAGTCATTATTGCGAGGGCGAGCATCGGGCTTCTGTTGGTCACGGAACTTCGTAAAGGGTTGGCAGCGGTCGATTAGCCTCGCACTTCGTATGGCAGTTGCATCTCATACGATTCTTAATTTTTCCTGGCGCGAATCATATCTTCTCCACAAGCTGTGCCGGATTCGGTTCGACCTCGCATGCATAGACGACCGGACCATCTCAGATTTTCATCAATGCCTGGGTGGCTCGCCTCTACTAGCATGGGACGACCTTCGCCACAGATTCCCCGATCTTGGAGACTAGATTGAAAAAACTTCAACACATCTGCGCAATCGCAGCACTGTCGTCCTTCGCACCCTCTGCGCTCGCCCAAAAAGGAACCGACAATCACGGCATTGAGCGCCAAGCCTACGAGTTCAGTGCATACGACGACTGTACAGATCTAAGCCTGGACGCCCACTGGACTGTCCATAGCCTCCTCAACCATGGAGCAGCTGGTATCCAGATTAGCGACGCCTCGGGCCAGGTCAAGCTGACCGTAGGCATCGATGAAGGGGGAGTATGGGCAGTTCCAGCAGCCAATCTGGATGGAAGCATATCGCTCCCCAGTGCGACGCGGTCCGTCCCGCAAGATGCGATTGTATCGGTGGTCTATTTCGATGAGGAGATCACGGTTTCGCGGTTTGAAAGTGCTGATCAGGTCATCTGGTACGTTCAACTAACCGAGTCCTCCGATCGGCGCTAGCGATGAGTATTGCGTAGCGGCTGCGAATCAGCGACGCCGAGCCCGGCGTCGCTTCTTCTTTCACATCAGTCGTGTGTCGTCCAAATCGTGTGCGAAGGGGTCGGTGTTGAGATCATGCTCGATTGATGTGCGAGTGGTCGCCCGCTCCATCAGGACGATTCGCACCTTTCCATTCCTGCAACTGATGCTCCCCCTATATGCAAGGGTTCTTCCGGTCAATCGTGCCATCAACCTGACAGTTGTGACCTGACTTAGTTGCTGGGTTACATCCGCAGCAGACGCCAGCACCAGTATTCCCTGATAGCCTGAGATTCGCCCACAGCGAGCCTTCACAATGATCTTGCCCTTCTCACCAGACAGAAGCAGAGATACGGCTTCGGTCAGAAGTCGATAAGCCGCCAACTGTAAGCCGACCGTCAGCTTGCACGGGTCCCCAGACAATCGCGGAGGGAGCACACGTTCAGTTCTGCTCCACTCATTGGCGATTCCGCTTATCTGTAGGGTCAAGTACAGCCCAACGTGTTCAAGTGCCGTGGGATATACCATGCTCGTTTCCTCCCGGAATGCTCGAGAGTTCGCAACCGCGATTCGCATTAGATCATCGGCTAGCCCATGGTGACCCTTCTCATTCAACCAGTGCGCTATTTCGCTTAGGGAATGATCAATTCCATCTCCGACCTTCTTCATGCTTATCACCCGCCTCCTCAGCTCCATCTCGGCTGAGACATGTGCGGTTTTGGCATGTGCGATGGCCAATCTTTCCCTGCGTGAACCGGCCCTATGCTGGTGATAGTAGTAGGTGATGCTGGATCCCATGCAGAGCATAGCGGTTCCGGCAACCGCCAGGATCTGCTGCGTGACGAAGACTGATTGGTCAAATGTCCAAGGTGGAGAAGTCACGCCCATCAGCAGGTTGAGTATGGGTACGGCAATCGCGGCGCCCCTCCACCCATGCATGCAAGTCAATGCAATGGCGGGAAGTGCCATTGATATCTGCAGGAGTGAGATCAGCAGATCCTGGGTCTTTGGGATCGCCAGCGATCCCACTCCAAGCAGGAGCATTGCGGCAATTGTGGTCGTCGACGAGCGCGTGTACCGGGACACTTCGATATTGGACTCGCTCCGCCGCTTCCAGAGAAGCACGAGCGGTACAACCGTGAGCATGCCCACGTAGTCTCCGACGACGAACTGCAGAATCTGCGTCAGCGGCGCGTCAGGCGTCGGAACCGGCCAAAGCACGTTCGCCAGAGATACGTTCAGTGCGGTCACGGTGATCGCGGACAGGGCGCATGCAGACAGGGCCCATGCTTCACCGCCAGTGCGCATCCTCCTGCGATGCCAGTGTACGATCATGGCCACTGAGGGCATGAGCGTGATCGAGCCAAGGACTACCCACGTCAACCCATACTTTTCGATCATGGGTATCCGCATGTAGGCAAAGTAGGTGTACTCGCCGATCAGAAGGTAGACCCATAGACGCCGTGGAAGCAGCAGGAGTGCTGCCACTCGGATCCCTGCAGGCAGATAGAACTGGTCCAATGATATCTGCCGCGCCGACCAGCTCAGGACTGCGTACAGCATTGCGATTGCGATGCCTTTGGCTATCTTCTCCCATCGATTCCCTTCCCACCACCACGTCATGCAGACCTCCGCTTGGTCGTGTCGGTTATGGTCACTTCGACACGGATGCTTTTGGGACGCGGACAGTAGTCGTGGGTATTTGCTGATTCAACGGCTGAGATGCATTTTCAGAATCTGATGAATCTGCGGTATATGGTTGCTTTTTCTGGCGTTACGTTGAGCGTCAGCGCTGGTGACGCTTTGGTCTGAGGGCGGGCGTTTTCAGTGTCCAGGGAGCAGCGTGGATGCGTGCTTGTTCCGACGACGGGCGGAAGTGAGAGCGTGTCGTGATTCGCCGGGGATGCGCGGCGGGTCGGCTACGGTCAGGGCCAGTGCAGCCACCCAGGGGGTGGCTCTACGGCTGTTTGCTGCGCATGATGCGTTTTCCCACATGCGGATTCCTATATGAGCGTCCACCCCTTCCGTCAGGTCAACGTCTTCAGTACCGATCCGCTGCTCGGCAACCCGCTGGCCGTGGTCCACGACGCCGCTGAACTCAGCGACGCCCGCATGGCTGCCTTCGCCAACTGGACCAACCTGAGCGAGACCACGTTCCTGCTGCCGCCGAGCGACCCGCGTGCGGATTACCGGGTGCGTATCTTCACCACGATGGGGGAACTGCCGTTTGCCGGCCACCCCACGCTGGGAAGCTGCTACGCCTGGCTGGCGCAGGGTGGGGTTCCGCAGGGCGCGGAGATCATCCAGGAGTGTGCAATCGGGCTGGTCCGTATTCGCCAGGGCGCAGAAGGGCTGGCCTTCGTCGCCCCGCCGCTGCTGCGTGAGGAGCCGCTGGAGGCGGATGTGCGCGAGCGCGTGCGTGCTGGGCTGGGTGTCGCCGCTGAGGACGTGGTGGACGCGCAGTGGGTGGTAAACGGGCCGAAGTGGCTGGCGCTGCGGTTGCGGAGTCGCGAGGCGGTGCTGGCGATCAAGCCGGATTATCCGGCGCTGGAAGGGTTGATGGTGGAGGTGTTTGCGGCGTGTGACGCTGCTGATGGGGTGGAGTCGCAGTTTGAGTCGCGGGCGTTCATTGCCGGGGAGGCTGCACCGGAGGATCCGGTGACGGGGAGTCTGAATGCCGGGATTGCGCGGTGGTTGCTGCGCGATGGGTTGGCACCGGAGCGGTATGTGATCAGCCAGGGGACGGCGTTGGGGCGTGCCGGGCGGGTGCGGGTGGAGGTGGTGGGGGAGGATCTTTGGGTGGGTGGGGAATGCGTTACGTGTATTGAGGGGAGTGTGAGGTTTTGATTCGGTGATGCGCGACGACGCGCATGGCGCGTCAACGCAGGAAACGCAGAGCCGGGCTTGCCCGGCTGAACCACCGCGATGTCGGAAAGAAGCCGGGCAAGCCCGGCTCTACGAGTATGGTTTTTCGGTCGGGGTTAGTTGGTTGGAAGACCGACGGTGTTGTTGAGGCGGGTGACTTCGGGTGCGTCTCCGTCCAGCATCACGCGCACCCGCAGCCCTTCGCGGCTTCCGGCCGGTAGCGGCAGCCCGACGGTTGTCGTCCGCGGCACCAGATCACTCGGCGCTTCCATCGCCGGCACCTCGGTGCGCGCGATCTCCCGCCCGTTCCGGTCTTCCAGCACGGCTACACCCACCGGCGTACCCACGTGGCCCAGGCTGTGCACGGTCACGTGCACCTGCTTGCCGTCCACACGCACGTCGCCGCGCCCGACCCCGAGATCCGGCCGCAGCTCCACCGGCGTCCCCGCCTGCACCAGCTCGAACTCAAACACCTGGGTCTGGCCCGGCGCAAACCGCAGCGGCATCGACGCACTGCGTTCCAGCACCACATCCTGCGTGCTCGCCTTGCCGTCGATCACCCCATCACCATCGCGGTCCACACCGCTACGCACGCGCCAGGTACCGGCGGTGACATTCCACGTGGTCATCTGGGCGTCGGCCGCGCGCTTGCCCAGGTTATGCGCGGTGACGGTAAAGCGCTCGGTGTTCGGTGCGTGCACCAACAACCCGACCTGCTCTGCCGCCTCGGGCTGGGTGAAGCGCCAGCTGACGGTGTGGCCGGGCCAGCTCTGGTTGCGACGCAGGGCGATGCCGCCGAGGCGGGCACGCTGCAGGAACTCGCTGTTGGCTTCCACACGGTCAGACCACCAGTGGCCCTCGGTGTTCATGTACTCGCGCTGGGCCTTGGCCTGGATGCCATCGGCGTGCAGTTCCTCCAGGTACTTCTTGTCGCCGGTGGCCTGCCACGCCATCACGCTGGCAAAGCCGGTCTTGCCCGCATCCGCCTCCGCGATGAGCGCGGGATTCCAGTCCGCGCCACGCCCCAGCACCTCCACGAAGTTCTCGCCCAGGTTGGACAACGAACCCGGGCCGCCACGCGCCACGCGGTAGTCCAGCGCCTTCAGATACTTGTCGTCACCGGTGAAGCGCCACGCGGCCCAGAAGGTGTGCATGGTGTCGCCGCCGCCGGAGCCGCTGTTGAGCTCGCCACCACGCGTCTTGCCGGTCGCCCAGTTGATCTCGTTGGGTAACGCCCAGCGGCCTTTGTCGTCCGTATAGGCGTGAGCGAGGTAACCGTCCGCCAGACCCACCACCAGTTTGTGGCCGGTGGGATCCGCGTTGTACTGCCCCATCAGGAAGGCGGGGTGCAGGGCGGGGAAGGAGTACGGCTTCTGCCACTGCCAGTTCGGTTCGCGATACACCTTGTTGCCGCCGAACCAGTTGCTGGAGAACAACAGGTGGCCCTGCGGGTTGGGCAGGATGATGCGCTCGTTGAAGGCCTTCACCGTTTCCATCAGGCGCTCGACGGTCAACGGGTCGCCCCAGTTGAGGTACAGCATCGCGCTGTTGGCGTTGATGCCTTCTTCGTAGCTGTGCAGCTCGTCGGTTTCGATGGTGCTCAGCCCATTGCTGAACATGCCATTGCGGTACACCGCGTCACTCAGCGCGGTGAGCGAAGCGTTGAGACGGTCCGGTTCCACGCCCATCAGGGCCAGGCCGGGCCATTGCTGGGTGAGGTCGGTGTCGTCAGAGATGCCGCCGCCGAAGTCGCCGTAGGCGATCTGCCGATTGTCGATCCACCAGTCGACGAAGCGCCGCACATACTTGAGGTCTTCGGTCTGACGGAACGCCCACAACGGCGCGCCCTTTGGCGCTTCGGGCTGTTTGAACGGCGGTTTGCCCTGGCTGTTGTAGCTGATGTAGTTCCAGTACAACCGGCCCAGCTCATGGTCCGGGTCCACCCGCAGCAGGTCGCTCAGGTCGGCGTACACGCGTGCATACAGGCGCTGGCGCTTGGAGGTGGTGTGTTCCTCGACCAGGAAGCCCCAGTTGTCACGCACCTGGTTGAAACGGTCGGCGGTATGTTCGCGCTTGGCTTCAGCGCGGTCCTTGAACACCAGGCGGATCTCGGCACCATCCAGCGAACTCGCGTTGAAGCCGGGCGCACCGGAGGCCACGCTCAGCCACAGGCTGTCGGCGGTGAGGATGCGGTCGCGCAGGTCCAGCCAGAGCGTGCGCTTCTCGCCGGGTTTGACCGAGACGCTGACATCGATCATGTCGCGCGCCGGCCAGATCGGATCCTTGATCCGGATGTTGAGCGGAATCACACCATCGCGCGTCGCCGGCAGGTTCAGCGCGGGAATATCGATGGCCACGCCATCGAGACCGTCGTACATGTTTTCCCAGCTGTGCGCCCAGCTGCGGATCAGCGGCTGCGCGGCCGGGGCATCGCCCACGCCGGAAGGAATCAGCACGTGCACGATCGGCAGCGGCTGCGCCGGCAGGGTGTCGGCCGCGCGACGACGCGAACCGGCCCCCTTCGGCAGCGCCATCACCGTGCTGCGTTCGGCAGCGGGGTGGCGGCCGTCGATGTACTCGCGCAGGGCAGTGATGTTGAGGTAATCGGGCAGGGCCTGGCTGTCGATCAGGTAGCGCTGCTTGACCGTGCCTTCCGGCTCGGCGGCGTCACTCACGTTGTACGCCCAGATCTCCTGGATCGGGGTTTCCTGCTCGGTATTGCGGAAGTGCAGCACGCCGCCGCGCTGCGCGGGAATGTCATCCACGCTGCGCACCACGCCCTGCGGGCGCTGCAGCAGGGCGGTGGCCGGCTGGCCGTCGACGGAATGGCTAAGCGAACCGAACGCAGCACCACGCACTTCCACGCGGTTCACGGTTTCATTCTCAGGCAGGGTCAGGTCGAGCTGCTGCCCACCTTCGACATAGGTGTTCCAGTCCGGCAGCTGGAAGTAATCATTGCGCCCGGGCAGGCGCGAGCGGTTGTACACACCCGGCCACGTGGTCTCGGCAATGCCATCGGTGGCCTTCCACATCCACTGCTTGTGGTCCTTGGTGTCGGCGAACTCGACCTTGCGGATGGAAGTGGTTGGGGCAGTCAGCACCGGCGGCAGCGCCCGGTCCCAGCCGAAACGGTGGTTCCAGGCGCGCTGGGCATCAGCCACGGCGACTGCGGAGGTCGGCGCACGATTGGCAGCCAATGCGGCCGTCCCGGCCGGATCCAGCAGGCGGTCATAGACGCGGATCTCGTCGAAGTCGCTGCCGCGCAGGAAGTTGTAGCGGCTCTGCACCTGGTAAGGGGCCATCACACGGCCGGCGAGGCCGAGCTGGTCGAGCGCGGCATCGTAGTCGGCGGTGGTTTCAGCGCGCGCGACTTCCTTGCCGTCCACATACAGCCGCACACCGTGGTCTTCGTCCCAGCCAAATGCAATGTGCTGCCAGCGGTCAGCGGCGGGCAGGGCGTCCAGCTTGAACGAAACACGGGTACGGGCCAGGTTGGCGTCGGTCACGAAGGCATCGAAGCCGTGGCCGTTCCAGTCGATGCGCAGCCAGGCCATGTCCCAGCTGCTGTGGTCGGCGTAGCCGACGCGGAAGATCACGAACGGCGCTTCGCCGACGGCATAGCGGGGTCGCCAGTAGAAACCGAGGGTGCCGCGCTGGGCCTGGATGTTGCCCGGCGCATTCCACGACAGCACACCATCATCGGCCCACTGGATGGCACGACCGTGCGCGCCGTCGGCCACGGTGGTGACCTTGTCGACAAAATTGGGAATCGCATCGCCCTGTGCGGCGTCGGCCTCAAGGCCGTGTTCGGCCGAGACATGGAACAGCAGCTGCGGCGTGTTCTGCGCGGCGGCAGTCCCGGCGCTGGTGAGCAGCAGAGCCAGCAGGCTGGCGGACAATGCGGAGCGTTGCAGCATGTGACCTTCCTTTCCACAGCGAGAACGTACGGCGCAACACGCCATCCTCGTCAGCAGAACGGTGCGGTCGGCCACGGCCGCGGTGTCAGCGCAGGGCCGTCAGAAACTAGCAAAGGGAAAACGGGGCGGCATCTTGCGCCGCAACAGCGGCGTGGTTGCCCACGCCGCTGCCTTCGTGCGGTCAGAACTTGTAGCGCACGCCGAGCATGTACTGACGCCCGGTTTCGGTGTACTGCAGCGGCAGCTCACCGGTGGCCGGCGAGTACACCCACTCGTCCGAAGCCTCGTTGGTCAGGTTCATGCCTTCCAGGCTCAGCTCCAGCTTGTCGGTGATCGCATAGCGGATCGACGCGTCGATGAAGGTGGTCCCGGTCATGCCGTGGTAGCCGTCCAGGTTGAAGCCGTTTTCGGTACCGGTGACCTGGGTCAGGTAATCGTCGCGGTTGGTGGCCGAAACACGGCCCGACCACACCTTGCCTTCATAGAACAGGGTGGCGTTCCACGAGTTGCGCGACAGACCGGTGAGGTCGGCCTTCAGCACCGGCTGGCCGGTGGAGTTGATGTACTGGATCTGCGAATCCACCCAGGTGTAGTTCAACTGCACGCCCAGGTTCGACCAGTTGCCCGGCAGGAAGGTGAACGGCTGGGTGTAGTTCACTTCCACGCCCTTCAGCTCGCCACCCGGGGTGTTGACCGGCTTGGTGTAGGTGAAGTCGCTGTCCGGGGTGGCACCGGTGCCGATCAGCAGTTCGGCCGGCAGGCCGCTGTCGCTGAAGGGGCGGGTTTCGCGGGTGGTCTGGATGAAGGTGTCGATGTCCTTGTAGAACAGACCGACGCCGGCCATCGCGCCTTCGGCGAAGTACCACTCGAAGCCCAGGTCCACATTGGTGGCGCGGATCGGATCCAGGTTCGGGTTACCGGTGGAGATGGTGCGTGCACCACCGGCCACGGCCACGGTCGACCCCGGGGTCAGGCTGCCCAGGCCCGGGCGGCTCATCACCTTGGCTGCGCCGAGGCGGATCAGGAAGTCCGGGGTGATTTCCGCCACCAGGTTGAACGACGGCAGGGTGTCGTCGTACTCACGCTCCACGGTGGTGGAGACCGTGGTGGTGGACAGCGTCGACAGACCAGTGGAGCTCTGCTTGGTCTTGACGTAGCGGACACCGAAGTTACCCGAGAACGGGATGCTGCCCAGATCGGTCGAGAACTCGCCCATCAGGTAGCCGCCGCGGTCCTTCTCTTCCACGCTGCGCACGTTGTTGGCGCGCGGGGCGACGGCGAAGGTGCCGCTGTTGCTGTAGATGTCGAAGTAGTCGGCAATCGCATCCAGATTCGGCACCACCCACTGGTCCGGGTTGCCGTTGATGCCCTTCAGGCTGGCCGGCTGGGTCATGTCGACCGGCACGATCTTGGTGCCGTTGGCGAAGTTCGGCACGGCCAGTTCGCTGGCGCGGCGCAGCTCGGTGGTTTCGAAGGTGTAGTCCTTGGCCAGGATGCCGCCCTTCAGGCGGAAGCCGGGGCTGATGTTCCAGTTGAAGTCGATCTGGCCGGTGTCGAAGTCGTTGTCCACGTACTGCGGACGCAGACGGATTTCCGCCAGCTCCCAACCGGCCGGGTCGGTCGGGTTGATGCCGTAGTTCAGGATCGGGAAGCGGTTGTTGCCGCGATAGTCGTAGCTGTAATTGTCGACGTCATACTTGTCCATGATGATCGTGGTCTGGATCGGGTTCTCGTGCTTGGAGCGCGAGATGCCGACCTTGCCGGACAAGGTGAAGTCGTCGCCGAAGCGGTGCTGGCCGTTCAAGGCGATCTGCTTGAATTCGGTGCTCCACTCGTCGTGGCGGTTTTCGGTGCGGATGTCGACGTTGTCGAATTCACCGTAGACCAGCGAATTGTTCTCGATCACGCCGTTCTTGACGATGGTGGCCGGCTTGCCCACCAGGCGCGGCGTGGTGCTGGTGCCGCGGCTGAAGGAGATGGCTTCGATGTAGTTCTCGTCGCGCTCGGCGTCGATCTTCGAGTACAGCGCGTCCAGCGAGATCTCGGTGGCGTCGGTCGGCTTCCACTGCAGGGTGCCGGTGACGCCCAGGCGCTTCTGCTCGTGTTCCATCTGCACGTAGCGCGGGAAGCGCGGGTGATAGACGTCGGCACTGCGCGCGGCGGTGAACGGCGAGCTGGCGCTGAAGTTGCCGTTGCTGGGGCCATTGGCCCAGCGGCCGGTGTTGGAGCCTTCTTCCAGCGCCTGGCGCTCGGAGTAGGCCACCGACAGCAGCGCGCCGAAGGTGTCATCGGCCCAGGTGTTGGAGATCAGGGCGGCCACGCGCGGATCGGCCTTCTCGGCCATGGCGTTGTAGCTGGCCTGGCCGCTGGCGGCGAAGGTGAAGCCGTCATAGTCGAACGGGCGGGCGGTACGCAGGTCCACGGTGGCACCCAGCGAGCCTTCTTCCACGTCGGCCGAGGCGGTCTTGCGCACGATCAGCTGCGAGAACAGGTCCGAGGCGAACACGTTGAAATCGAAGCCGCGACCGCGGTTGGTGCCGCCGCTCTGGTCGCCGGCACCCACGGTGGTGAGCGCTTCCATGCCGTTGATGCGCACGCGGGTGAAGTCCGGGCCCAGGCCGCGCACGGAGATGTTGCGGCCTTCGCCGGCTTCACGGGTGATGACCACGCCGGGCACGCGCTGCAGCGACTCGGCCAGGTTCAGATCGGGGAACTTGCCGATGTCTTCGGCGACGATGGCGTCGACCACACCGGACTCACTGCGCTTGATGTCCAGCGCCTTCTCCACGCTGGCGCGGTAGCCGGTGACGGTGACGGTGTCCAGTTCCGTGGCGGCGGTGCCGGTCTGCTCCTGGGCCAGCGCGGTGCCACCGAGCGCCAGGCCGATCGAAAGTGCGAGCAAGGTAACCGGTGTCTTTTTCTGATTGATTCGGTATTGCATGTTTTCCCTCTCCCAAGGTGCTACATGAAACAGCAATCCGGCGACGTGTCAGTGCAATGACACCGCTGGTCAGGGCGGACGTTAACAGCACGTGGAGGACAGGGCATCTTGCACCGCAACAGATTTGCAATGTCCCGCAGACGCTTGCGGGACAATGGTTCCGACTTTGCCCCCGGGTAGACGGGGCGGCCCGGCCCGCTAGAATGACACCGCTAGCCAAACTGTCTTGGCGCTGTCGCCCGGTCAGTTCCACAACAAGGGATCCATCGCCATGAGTCGTGTTGTCTGTTTTGGAGAGTTGCTGCTGCGCATGAGCGCCCCCGGCCGTGAACTGCTGCTGCAGACGGCGCAGCTGACGGTACACCCCGGTGGGGCCGAGGCCAACGTGGGCGTGTCGCTGGCCCAGTTCGGCCACGACGTTTCCATGGTCAGCACGCTGCCGGCCAACCCGCTGGGCCAGTTCGTGGCCGGCGAACTGCGCCGCCACCGCGTGGACACCACCCACGTGCAGACCCGCCCCGGTCGCATGGGCCTGTACTTCCTCACCACCGGTGCGGTGCAGCGTGCCAGCGAAGTGGTGTACGACCGCGTGGACTCGGCGTTCTCGCTGGGCAGCGCGGCCGACTACGACTGGAACACGCTGCTGGACGGCGTGGAATGGCTGCACCTTTCCGGGGTCAGCCCGGCGTTGAATCCGGCGATGGCCGAGGCCACCCTGGCCGCCGCGCAGGCGGCCTGCGCGCGCGGGGTAAAGGTGTCGTTCGACGGCAACTTCCGCCCATCGCTGTGGGCGCGCTGGGAAGGCGACGCACCGCGCATCCTGCGCGAGCTTTTCGCCTGCGCGCACGTGGCCTTTGCCGATTACCGCGACATCGGCGTGGTGCTCGGTGGCGAGTTCCCGCAGGCTGATATCGGCGAACGCGTGGACGCCGCTGCAGCGCAGGCGTTTGCCGCGTTCCCGCGCCTGCAGTGGATGGCCTGCACGCAGCGCACGCCGCACAGCGTGGACCACCACTCGCTGGGCGCGATGCTGATCGGTCGCGACGGCACCCGGGCAGTGGCGGCCGCGCGCGAGATGGTCGGCATTGTCGACCGCATTGGCGGTGGCGATGCCTTCGCCGCCGGCATCCTGCATGGCATGATGCGCGACTTCGACCCGCAGGCCATTGTGCGCTTCGGTCTGGCTGCGGCCATTCTCAAGCACTCGATCCCGGGCGACTTCAACCTGGTCAGCGAAGCTGACGTGATGGCCCTGACGGGCGAGGAGCGATTTGATGTCCGGCGCTGATCCGCGCGTACGCGCAGTGTTGAAACTGGCCCCGGTGATTCCGGTGTTCACCCCGGAAAACGTGGACGACGCAGTAGCCGTGGCGCAGGCACTGTTCAACGGCGGGCTGCCGGTGATTGAAGTCACCCTGCGCACGCCGGCGGCGATGGATGCGATCAAGGCGATGGTGGAAGCGGTGCCGGATGCCGTGGTCGGCGCAGGCACGGTGTTGACCGCCGCGCAGATGGAACAGGTGAAGAAGGTCGGCGGTCGCTTCGCGGTGTCGCCGGGTGCGACCGACCGTCTTTACGCGGCTGCGCGCGATACCGACCTGCCGTTCCTGCCGGGCGTGGCCACCTCGTCGGAGCTGATGCAGGGCCTGGAGCAGGGTTTGGATACGTTCAAATTCTTCCCGGCGGTGCAGGCCGGTGGCGTGGGCATGCTGAGCGCCTGGAACGGGCCGTTCGGCGATGTGCGTTTCTGCCCCACCGGCGGGATCAGCGCGCAGACCGCGCGCGATTTCCTGCATCTGCCGAACGTGTTGTGCGTGGGCGGTTCGTGGTTGACCACGCGGGCACTGCTGCAGGCGCGTGATTGGGCGGGGATTGAAGCGTTGGCCCGGGAATCGGCCGCTCTAGTCGGTTGATTCCCGTAGTGCCACGCCATGCGTGGCAACCGCGCAACGCGCGGCGCAGGCGTTCATGACCCCGGAACCAAAAGCAGCCACGCAGGGCGTGGCTCTACGGGTTGATCGGGATCAAAGCGGTATAACGCGGTGCGGCGCAGGCTGTAACTCCCCCCTGTGGAGTTGCAGCCATGAACAAGACGATGAAGGCGGCGGTGGTCCGCGAATTCGGCAAGCCCCTGGTGATTGAAGAGGTCACCGTGCCGCGCCCCGGTCCGGGCGACATCCTGGTCAAGATCGAGGCCTGCGGTGTCTGCCACACCGACCTGCACGCCGCCGAAGGCGACTGGCCGGTGAAGCCGAACCCGCCGTTCATTCCCGGCCATGAAGGCGTTGGCCACGTGGTCGCCGTCGGCCAGGGCGTGACCCACATCAAGGAGGGCGACCGCGTCGGCATTCCGTGGCTGTACTCGGCCTGCGGTCACTGCGAGCACTGCCTGGGTGGCTGGGAAACGCTGTGCGAGGCCCAGCAGAACAGCGGTTACTCGGTGAACGGTGGCTTCGCCGAGTACGCACTGGCCAACGCGGACTACGTCGGCCTGCTGCCCAAGGGCATCGGCTTCATCGAAGTGGCCCCGATCCTGTGCGCCGGCGTCACCGTCTACAAGGGCCTGAAGGTCACCGATACCAAGCCCGGCGAATGGGTGGTGATTTCCGGTGTCGGCGGTCTCGGCCATATGGCCGTGCAGTACGCCAAGGCGATGGGGCTGAACGTGGCGGCGGTGGATATCGACGATGACAAGCTGGCGCTGGCACAGCGCCTCGGTGCCACCGTGACGGTCAACGCGCGCAACACCGACCCGGCCGCGTTCCTGAAGAAGGAGATCGGCGGCGCGCATGGCGCGTTGGTCACCGCAGTGTCGCCGAAGGCATTCGAGCAGGCGCTCGGCATGGTGCGGCGTGGCGGCACGGTGTCGCTCAACGGCCTGCCGCCGGGCCAGTTCCCGCTGGATATCTTCGGCATGGTGCTCAACGGCATCACCGTGCGCGGCTCGATCGTCGGCACCCGCCTGGACCTGCAGGAGTCGCTGGAGTTCGCCGAGCAGGGCAAGGTCGCCGCCACCGTCACCAGTGATTCGCTGGAGAACATCAACGACATCTTCGCGCGCATGCACGCCGGCAAGATCGAAGGCCGCGTGGTGCTGGACATGCGCCTCTGAACGGCAGGGCGGGTGGGTGCGGGCGCGAGCGGCGATAATGGGGAGGATCCCGCTGCCGCAGACTGCACATGCCCGCTCTGTCTCCCCTGAAAACCCTGGCCCTGTCCGTGCTGTGCGTAGTGGTGGCGCTGTTCGTGCTGGGCATGGTCAGCGGCGCGGGCGGCTGGGTCGCGCCCTGGGTCGGCCTGGGGCAGGGCGAGGGTCGCTTGGCCTGGGACCTGGGCTGGACGATTCTGGGCGGCTTTGCCGCCTGCGCGTTCGCCAGCCGCTACGCGCCCACCTGGCCGTGGCTGCACGGCGGCATCGTGTGGGCGATGATCGTCGGGGCCTCGGCGTTTGCCGCCTGGGACCTGGGCAATGACTTCCCGTTCTGGTTCGTGGCCGTGCTGCTGGCCTCCCTGCCGGTGCAGGGGCTGGGCATCTGGTTCGGCGCGAAGTTCCGCCCGAAGCGCTGAGGCGCTTACTGCAGCAGGCCGTGCACCGCCGTGGGCGGCATGTGGTCCAGCGCCAGCCAGGCGTCTTCCACCACCGCCCGTGCCTGCGGCCAGCCCAGCCGCGAGGCACCACGCATCTGTTCCCACTGCTCGGCCAGTTCGCCGTCGGTGTCGCCGTCGTCGCCACGCGGCCAGTCGGCGCGGTGGGTGGTCAGGGCGAAGGCGTAGGCTGGGTACAGATCTTCCCAGCGCCGGCGTGAGGCACTGCGGCGGCGCTCGAAGTCGCTGCGCATGTACTGCACATAGTCCTGTGCCACCGCCTGGGGTTCTTCAGCGCGCGTCTGGCGGCGGTTGCGCCGGGTCGGTTCGGGCAGCCGATAGGCGTTGAACACGGCGGGCGCGATGCGGCGGTCGGGGCGGGGCATGACACGTCTCCGGCAGCAGGCAGGGTGGGCAGGAATAATCCTGTGGCCGTTAGCCAGCTGTGACAGATCCGTTCAGAGCACTTCTATTCGCGACTGCTTCACTGCTACAGGCGTGTAGTGGGAGCCCCCTCAGCGGAGCCACGCCCATGCCACGCGATCCTTTGCGCGAAGCCCATCCGCCGGTTCCCGGTGAACAGCGCGGCAAGCACGACCTCTACGACGAGGAAGACCGCGGTGCCGGCATGTCGCCCTCGCACACGCCCGAGCATCTGCGCACCGGCGTGGATGCGGTTCATGGGGAGCCTGACGAACAGCGCGACGACCCCGGGCACAAGGAGCAACAGGACAAGGCCAACGACAACCAGGATGAGGCGCTGGAGGAGACCTTCCCGGCTAGCGATCCCACCTCACCGTTCGTGCCGGCCAAGGTTCCGAAATGACCCGGACCACGCGGTAGCGCACGACCGTTGGTCGTGCGCCGACCTGTGGGTCACAACCACGACCACTGCAACCCTACGCTGTACCGCCGATCCGGCCCCGGCTCGAAATACCGCTGATTCCCGTCGTTCACGATCACCGACCCCACATAGCGCTGGTCCAGCACGTTATCCACCCGCGCAAACGCCCTCAGCGTCCCCTGGGTCAGCCGGACGTTCCGCGCCGCCTCCAGGTTCAACAACGCGTACCCAGCCGCCGTATCACTGGCCCGGTCATTCACCACGGTATCGCTGGACGCCACCACCTCCCCGGCCCACTGCCACTCCCCGCGGCGGAAATCCAGCCGCGCGAACGCCTGCTGCTTCGGCACCCCCGGCAGGCGCGAACCGGCCGCCACCACGGTGTCCGGCACCGCGCAGCCGCTGTTGGCGCAGGTGGCGTACGGCTCGCGCACGGTGGCCTCGATGTACGTGTACGCCAGAGTCAGGTCCAGCTGCGCGGCCAGCGGTTGCTGCAGGCTGGCCTCCACACCCTGGCGACGCGTGCGGCCGATGTTGCGGTAGGTGCTGCGGCCATTGGTGTTGCTGGCCACGGCCAGTTCGTCGTCGGTGTCGGCGCGGAACACCGCCGCCTCGAAGGCCGCGCCACCGGCCCCGCGCCATTTGGTGCCCAGCTCCAGATTGCGGCTGCGTGCCGGGTCGAGGTTCAACGCCAGCCCGGCACCGCCGTCGTTGCGGTAGCCCAGTTCGTTGAAAGTAGGCGTTTCAAAGCCGCGCCCAGCCGAGGCGTACACCCGCCAGGCGTCGCTGGCATGGAACACCACGCCGCCCACCGGCGTGGTCGCGCTGTAGTCGCGAGAGCCGCTGTCGTCGGGGTTGCGCGCGGTGATGTAATCATCGTTGGAGCGGAAGCGCACCGTGCTGTGGCGCAGACCCAGCAGCGCCGACCAGCGCGGGGCCCATTGCCAGTTGACCTGGGCGAACTGGTCCACATTCCGCACGCGGTCGCGCTGGTCGCGGCGCAGTGCCCCTCGGACGCCCAGATCGCTGCCTACGAAATTCTCGTAACCTCGGCGATCCTGCGTCTGCTGGTCGGCATTGGCTCCGATCACCGCTTCCAGCGGCCGGCCCAGCCAGTCGCCCTGCCAGGCCCAGCGCAGGTCCAGCCCGCCGTAACCGCCGTCCAGATCGATCACCCCGCCGGCATGCAGCGGATTGGCCTGCGGGCCCGGCGGAATGGCGAGGTACTGCTCCACCTGGCGCTGACCGGCATAGCCCATCGCCCGCCAGGTCTGCGCGCCCTCGGTGCGGGTGAAGACCAGGCCGGCCTGGCCCTGGCGCACCGATTTGCGGGTGTTGTACTGGGTGGCCACCGCCGTGGCCTGACGCGGGTTGTCGTTGACCTGCGCGCGGGTCAGGCCCAGCGGGTCCTGTGCGTCCGGGGCATCGAGATAGTTCAGCACCAGATCCAACTGGCCGCCGCCTACATCCACGCCCAGCCGGCCGTTGAAGGATTCGCGCCTCGCCCGGCTGTGCTCGCGCCAGCCGGCGGTTTCAAAGTGGTTGGCGGCAAGGTTGTAGCGCAGCGGTCCCTGCTGTCCGCGCAGCTGCGCGCCGGCGCTCAGGGTGGCGTCGCTGCCGGCGGCCACGCGCGCCCGCCACGGGTCGCCCGCCGCGCCGTCGGCGCTCCACACCTGCACTACGCCACCGGAAGAGTTGCCGTACAGCGCCGAAAACGGCCCGCGCAGCACCTCGATGCGCTGTGCCGACAGCAGGCTGGCGTGGGACAGCTGGCCCTGGCCGTCCGGCATGGTCGCCGGTACCCCATCCACCAGCACCCGCACCCCGCGCACCCCGAAGGTGGAGCGTGCGCCGAAGCCACGGATGGAGAGCTGGGTGTCCTGGGCCAGGTTCTGGCGGTCACGCGCCAGCAGGCCCGGCACGCCGTTCAGCGCTTCGCTGACCTGGGCCAGGGTGCCGATGACCTCGTCATCCAGCTGCACGGTGCTGATCGACGCCGGCAGGTCCACGTCGGCCACCCGTTGGCCGCGCGCGGCCTGGACCTGCACGGTCGGCAGGCGCTCGATGCCGGGGGCCTCGGTGGCCTGGGCCAGGGCGGTGGCCGGCAACGCGCCGGCGACGATGAACGATGAATGGCGCAACAGGGGGATAAAGCGACGCATGCGGGGGCAGGGTCTCCGGTGGGGGGAAGGCCGTCTGTCAGCGTACGGCATGGAAGGTGACGAGAGCCGCCGCGCCCATGCCACGGCTTTGTTACGATGGCGCTGTTTCGGCCCATGCTGCCGTAACACCGAGCGCGAAACCTCCCCCATCCGTCATTTCGAATGAGTACCGCCGTGTCCTTCTTTGCAAACGTGGAACTGGTCCCGGGCGACCCGATCCTGGGCCTGACCGAGGCATACAACGCCGACAGCCGTTCGACCAAGGTCAACCTGGGCGTGGGCATCTATTACGACGAGAGCGGCCGCATTCCGCTGCTGCGCGCCGTAAAGCAGATTGAACAGCAGCTGGCCAACGAGGCCAAACCGCGCGGCTACCTGCCGATCGACGGGCTGCCGGCCTACACCCAGGCCACCCGCGAACTGGTGTTCGGCAAAGATTCGCCGCTGCTGGCCGCCGGCCGCGTGGCCACCTCGCAGACCATCGGCGGCAGCGGTGCGCTGCGCGTGGGCGCGGACCTGCTGCACAAGCTGCTTCCGCATTCCACCATCGCCATCAGCAACCCCAGCTGGGAAAACCACCGCGCCGTGTTCGGTGCCGCTGGCTTTGAAGTGGTGGAATACACCTACTTCGACGCCGCCACCCACGGCGTGGACTTCGCCGGCATGCTGGCCGACCTGGAAAAGCTGCAGCCGGGCACCGTGGTGCTGCTGCACGCGTGCTGCCACAACCCGACCGGTGCCGACCTCACCGTCGAGCAGTGGAAGCAGGTCGCGCAGCTGCTGAAGGACCGCCAGCTGTTCCCGTTCATCGACATGGCCTACCAGGGCTTCGACAAGGGCATCTTCGAAGACGGCGCCGCCGTGCGCATCATCGCCGAAGCCGGCATCGACAGCTTCGTGGTCGCCAACTCGTACTCCAAGTCGTTCTCGCTGTATGGCGAGCGCGTGGGTGCGCTGTCGGTGGTGGCTCCAGACGCAACCGCCGCCAAGGCTGTGCAGTCGCAGGTGAAGCGCATCATCCGCACCATCTACTCCAGCCCGTCGAACCACGGCGCGGCGTTGGTGGCCGGTGTGCTGACCAGCCCCGAGCTGCGCCAGATGTGGGAGCAGGAACTGACCGAGATGCGCGAGCGCATCCACGCCCTGCGTCATGGCCTGGTGCAGAACCTGGTCGCCGCCGGTGCACCGGAGTTCGCCTTCATCAACGACCAGGCCGGCATGTTCTCGTACTCCGGCCTGACCCGCCCGCAGGTGGACCGCCTGCGTGACGAGTTCGGCATCTACGCCGTCGGCACCGGCCGCATCTGCGTGGCCGCGCTGAACCAGGGCAACCTGGAGTATGTGGCCAAGGCTGTGGCAACGGTCGCCAAGGGCTGATCGACCACGGTAGCACCCGACCGTTGGTCGGGTGACAAACAACAACGGCCGCCCTGTGCGGCCGTTGTCTTAAGCGCCTTCCAGCGCAAAGGCCGCGCAGACGCTTTCCCTATAATGGCCGCATGCACCTGCCTGCCTCGATTCTGCTCGCCGCCCTGCCTGTGGCTGTCCACGCCCAGCCGTCGGAGAGCTACAACATCTACGCCATTCCGTCCCAGCCTGTGGTCGAGGCCGTCGCCAAGGTGAGCGACACCCTCGCCGAGGCGGGCATGACCAGCTTCCATCGGCAGGGACACGCGGTGCACGCCACGCTGTACCTCACCCGCTATCCGACCAGCGCCGAAAGCGCGTTGAAGGCCGCCGTGGCGCGTGTTGCACGCTGTCAGGCCCCGTTTGCCATGCAGGTCAACGGCATCGAGGTCACCCCATCGAACTGGGTGTTCCTGCATGTGGAACCCAGCCCGACCCTGCAGCGCTTGGCCGACACGGTAACGCTGGCTGCCGAGCCGCTGCGCGACCACAACGTACAGGCCCCCGCGTGGATGGCGGCATATCCGGACAAGCTGCCCGCATTCCAGCGCTACGGCTCGCCCAATGTGTTCATGCAGTACCAGCCGCACCTGAGCCTGTTGGCCGACGAGAAGAGCCCCAAGCTCGCCGCGTTCGTCGCCGCTGCTCAGGCGCATCCGCTGCAGGCCAGCGGCGAGGTCACCGGCATCGGCATTGGCGTTACCGATGCCAACGGCCAGATCGTGCGCACGCTGGCCGAGTATCCACTGCAGGCTGCGGGCAAGGACTGCGTCACACCCTAAGACGCGCGCGTGTAACCGTTTACCGCGTTCTCAACTACACCTGAGTCCTTTTTTGCGGCGACAATACGGCCCCCGAATGTCTTTGGCAGTCATTTCATGTCCCGTACGTCGCTCACCCGGTACCTGATCGAAGAACAGCATGCCGGCCGTATCAACGCCGACCTGCGCCAGCTCATCGCCGTTGTCGGCCGCGCCTGCACCAGCATCTCCATCGCCGTGAGCAAGGGCGCACTGGGCGGCGTGCTCGGTGACGCCGGCACCGGCAACGTGCAGGGCGAAGCGCAGAAGAAGCTGGACGTGATCAGCAACGAGATCCTGCTCGAAGCCAACGCCTGGGGTGGCCACCTGGCCGCCTGCGCCTCGGAAGAAATGGACCACTGCCAGCCGGTGCCGGACACCTACCCGCGCGGCGACTTCCTGCTGCTGTTCGATCCCCTCGATGGCAGCTCCAACATCGACGTGAACGTGTCCGTCGGCACCATCTTCTCGGTGCTGCGCTGCCCGCCGGGCACCGAGCAGCCGAATGATGAGAGCTTCCTGCAGCCGGGCACCGCGCAGATCGCCGCCGGTTACTGCATCTACGGGCCCAGCACCCAGATGGTGCTGACCACCGGCCACGGCACCCACGCCTTCACCCTGGACCGCGAGAAGGGCGAGTTCGTGCTGACCACGCCGAACATGCAGATTCCGGCGGACACGCAGGAGTTCGCCATCAACATGTCGAACCAGCGCCACTGGGAAGCCCCGATGCAGGGCTATGTGCAGGACTTGCTGGCCGGCAAGGAAGGCGCACGCGGCAAGAACTTCAACATGCGCTGGATCGCCAGCATGGTCGCCGACGTGCACCGCATCCTGACCCGCGGCGGCATCTTCATCTACCCGTGGGACAAGAAGGACCCGAGCAAGGCCGGCAAGCTGCGCCTGATGTATGAGGCCAACCCGATGGGCCTGCTGGTGGAACAGGCCGGCGGTGCCGCCACCACCGGCCGCGAGCGCATTCTGGACATCCAGCCCGACCACCTGCACCAGCGCGTTCCGGTGTTCCTCGGCTCGAAGAACGAAGTGGCCGAAGCCACCCGTTACCACCGTGAGCACGATGCCGCGTAGGGACACGCCATGCGTGTCCTTGGGAACGTCATCCCACGCATGACACTGGGGTGACATCCGGCCTCGCACCCGGCACCATCGGGGGCGAACGCTCACGGACCGACTCATGACCGCCGAAACGCCGCGCGATTTCATTGAAGTAATCCACAACGCCATCCCCGCCGAGGCGTGCGCCGCCATTCTGGCGCAGATGCGTGCCAGCGCCCAGCTGCAGCCCGGTGAAGTAGGCAGTGGCGTATTCCCGGAACTCAAGCACAGCAAGGACCTGCGCATCAGCGGCCGCGCCGAATGGCAGCAGGTGGAAATGCTGCTGCAGCAGGCCGTATTCAAAGGCGTATTGAGTTATCTACGCCGTTATCCACAGGCGTTGATCTCGCCGCTGATGTTGCAGGTTCAAGACACCGACGGCAGTGCACGTCGACTTTCTGCCGATGACTTCCCCGGCATGGAAGACGCCCAGCTTTCCGAACTGGCCCGTACGTGCCTGCGCCCCGGTGCCATCAATCTGCAATGGTATGCGGCGGGTGAGGGGGGTTATCCGTACTGGCACTGCGAACTGTATCCCCGCGACCCGGCCGGCGAGACCCTGCACCGGCATCTGTTGTGGACGCTGTACCTCAACGACGACTTCCAGGCCGGGGAGACCGAGTTCCTGTTTCAGGAGCGGAAGATCGCGCCGCGTACCGGCAGCCTGTTGATTGCACCGACCGCGTTTACGCATACACATCGCGGGAACCGGCCGGAGGGTGGGGATAAGTTCATTGCGACCAGCTGGATTCTGTTCCAGAGCGCGCAGCGCCTTTACGGCGGAACGTGATCTCCTGACCGCTGGGTGATGCCGGTAGGTATCGACCGTTGGTCGATACCCAACCCACACCGTTCGCACCACCAATCGCCCGCGACGCACGATTGGCTCTTCGCGACAATTCGAGTTTGTCTGCGCCATACGCGTCACGCCGCTAACTGGATGCCCAAACCGCGCACCAGATCACGCTAATTCGCCGCACAACCGAAATTTCTGGCTCAATCCCGACACGCCGCCCTCGCCGGCATCCTGTCGTAAAAATCCCATCAAAACAAATCGCTTTGCGCGCCAATGCAGCGCCCGCATCGTGGCGTCGCGGAGCTCAAAACTCCCGAAAAGGCAAAATGTAGAAGGTCCCACGTCGGGAGGGTGGCTAATACAACACCCTCATGTGGGAATACGCCCGCCGTCCGCCTTTTCACGGTTTTGACCTCCCGACTTCCCCTCGCCTTTCAGGCGAGGGTGTTCCTTCCAGCCGGAGTCATCTCATGCATCAGCAATTCGATCAGCCGCAGGAAGCAGTAACCAGCACCGCCGCCCCGCGTCCGAGCACGCGGCACTTTCCCAACGTCCATTCCGTCCCAACGGACCTGCAGGAACAGGAAGCGGCAACGCCTTCCATCTACCTGCGCGGCCCCTGGCTACGTCGCCTCGGATTTGAACCCGGCGAACAGATCCGCGCCGATTGCATCCCGGGCGAAATCACCATCACCCTCGCCACGCCGTCCCCCAGCTCAGACCACGCCATCGTACGCTTCAGTGAGGTAGGCGGAAGCTAAGCCGTCAAGCAATAGCGGAACCGGGAGCGCCGGCCGTTGGCCGGCGTCAGCAAAGCAGCATCATGCGTAGCGGAGAGTTCGCCGAACCAGTAGTTCTGTTGTTGCGACTGATTTCAAAGGGTTACCGCTATCTGTCTAGCATCGGAACCGATGGGTTGCCCAGCGAGCGATCATCCGATGCTGGATCTCGAACTGGTAACGGTAGGTTGTCTCGCGTGGAAGCGTTAGTGTGTTCAAGATCCAAACCCGTCTAAATACTGATCAGCATTTTGCGTGTATCTACAAAGAACAATACGCCCACCATCCGTCTGCACCTACCTCTTTCGGATTAATCGGATAAGCGGTCCGAAAGATAGCAGAAAGGTAAATATTCCAAATGCAACAAGCACGTACTGATTGATGCCCTCAAAAGTTCCTTCCGCCAACCGAACGTATAGGTTTAGCGCCACGCCTCCCGAGATTGCCCAAAGCAGAATGAGGTTGAACCATAAAATAGATCTTTTCATAAATCCTACTTGCATTTACAGAAGTCGTCTTGTGCCTGCTTGATGCCCTTGCCTAGCTCATGAGCGTCGTCTAGGGTGCCCCTCATCTTATACGCATTCCGGAAGCCCTTCAGGGCTCCTGAGTACGTCATCACCTTACTAGCCGCAAGTCCGACATCCGCCCCGAATGGGCCAAGAGCTTCTCCTCCGACCATCTCGAAGAAGGCTTGCTCCTTCTTTCGCCCGAATGCCTCCATCAACGAGAATGCCCCATCGTAAAGTGAAGCGTATCCAACGACCGCGACTGCTAGGGCGGGAGCCACGGCAACCTGATTTTCGTCTCCGGAGAAAGCAGCTATCGCCGCCGTGGCAACACCTCCCGTTATCATCGGTAAGCTCTTAGCGATATCAGCCGATGCAAAGGCTGCCCCTATCCAATCTGTCCCATTTGAAGGACAGTCAGCTAGCCCCAACGGATCCGTCCGATTTAGTGGATTTCCACTTGCGTAAGCGTAAGTATTCGTACCAGCGCTTAGGCCGATCGGATCGCTCTGGAGGTATCTTCCGATGCTTGCGTCATACTCGCGATATCCATTCTGCCAGATTCCAGTTTCGACATCGTAATACTGGCCTGGAAAGCCAATATTGAGTCCACCGATGTCATCTTGTTGGACGCTTCTCCCGTAGGCGTAATTGTAAGCTCTCCACACAGTGTTCTGATTCGCATCGGTAACCAGTTCCGGGCGTCCCAAGTGATCATTATGGGTGAATCTCAGCTGTCCTTCGCGCAACAGTCCAACCAACTCACCCTCAAACCAAAGATAGTTCGTCCACTGAGCATCCATATGCTCCGCCATAAGGTTGTTCTGGCCTGCGTAGTAGTATCGGCTAATGCTTGCATTGACCTTGGCCACTCGCTGTCCCTGAGCATTGAGCACGTAATCCGTCACCAGACCATTCACACTGCTCTGGCTCATGCGATTGAACGCGTTGTACGTATACGTTTGTGTGCGCGAGCCGCTGACGTCGCTGATCCGGTTGCCGTTCGCATCATACTGGTACTGGACTACCTGATTCGGCAGCACGTGGCTGGTGGCCCGGTTGCTTGCCAGATCGATCGTGTACTGCTGTGCTTGGGCACCGGTCTGATAGCTATACAGGTTTCCACCGCCGTCGAACGATAGTGTATTCATCGCACCGAACCGATTGAGTGTGTTCAGGCGACCTAGCGCGTCGTAACCTATGTTCTGGGACATGTCCGGATTGACCGCGTCGGCGATCATGGTGATCTCATTGTCCGGGCTGAACTGGTAGTCCCAGTAACTGATCGCCGATCCATCCTGGCGTCGCACTGACATCGCCGTCGCACGATCATCCAGATCGCGGTTGTAGCCTCGCCATAGTCCATTGCCATAGCCGACCACACCACGCGAGCCTGTGGCAGTACGACTTACGTGAGTGACCACCGGTCGCGTGACACCATTGATGGTGGCGCTCATGCTGTAGAGGTGTCCGCTTGCGGCGTAGCCGTATGCAACGCTGGCACCATCCGGGTAGGTAATGCCACCCAACCTGCCGATGCTGTCGTATGCATAGCGCGTGCTACTGTCGGTGACACCATCAGTGGCTTCGATCCAGTCCCTTCTGGTGGTCAGCTGACCCGCCGGGTTGTAATCGAAGTGGCTGGTGGTACCCGGCGCGCTTACTGCACATAGGCGGCCCACGCCGCCCGAGCATGTGTCGTAGCCAAACGTGTGCTGTTGGCCATCTGCACTGATGGTCGTAACCCGCCCGATCCCGTCGTAGGCGAAGTTCGTTACTCCGCCGTCGTTTCGGGTTGTCTGGGTCTGTAGCCCGCTTGAATCGAACTGGTTCAGCGTTGCGCCAGTGTCCGGGCTTGTCTGTTTCCACAGTTGGCCGAACCCGTCGTACTCGTAGTTGGTCGTGAGGCCGCGGGGGTCAACCACCTGCGTAACCTGGTCACCAATGTTGTAGGCAAAGGTCGTCTGTCCGCCGATGGCATCGGTCTGCTTGAGCAAGCGGCCGCGCGCGTCGTACTCCAGATGCGTCACCCGATTCTGCGAATCAGTGATTTGAGTAACGCGGCCTTCTGCATCGTAGGCATAGCGTACGTTCTGCCCGTTGTTGCCCTTGACCGCGATCTGGCGGCCAAGTTCGTCGTACTCGTAGCTCACGCTGAAGGTGACAGCATTGAGCGCGATGAGGGTGAGAGTGAGCGCGGCCATCAGTTATTCCCTTCCTGGGTGATAGGTGTGTTCTTCACAGATGCGCTCACCACGGTTCCTCGCAGTAGGGCTTGTTGGGCGGGCAGTACCAGTCGGCGTTTTCTACGGTTACAAAGGTGGTTTTTGTGGCTCCCCAAGCACCGAGGCGATCACCGATCCTCGCTGCGTAGGTGAAGGTTCCCACTCCCGTTCCCGCATGGAATGGCGCGACGCTCCACTGGAAGGTGGCGACCTGGCCCGGAGCGACAGACCCCGTCATCGGTATGAATTCGCTGGGACCATTCACCCCCCATTGGAGATATGTGTAGCCGTCCCAAATGTAGTTTCCGGTGTTCCGGAACTGCGCTGTCAGCGTCGTTTCATCACCGTTGAAGATGCGACTCGGGTTCGGAGCGAATCCGACCAGCTCTGCGCCCGCGATCAATGCGGGAATGGTGAAGGCACCGGATCGATTTATCAGAAGGTTTGCTTGGCCGGAGGGTGATATTCCGTGGACGTAAAGCGCCTTACCTCCGTGTGCCTGGCGGATATCGATAGTCAGTGGGACCGAGAACCAATACGCACCTTGACCCTGGCAGGCGGCTTTTACGTCTTCGTTGGGGACGAGAACGCCTGTCGCTGCGCCGATGTAGGTGCCTGCACCAGCGGCTCCACCTGCGTACACGTGAACGGTTGTTGGTGAATTGACGCCCACTGAGCACGCCCACCCTTGGACAGCAAAGTTCCAGTTGTCATTTGAGACGGTCGCCACATCACCGATGATCGTGGCTGTGGGAATGGTGAACGCGCCCAGGTTTCCTAGGGCTTGGTTGTAAGTGCCCCCACGGGGTGAAATGCCGTAGACCTGCAGTGCCTTACCGCCAAGCTGCTGCCGCTGGGTCAGGCTGATTGGCAGCTGGAACCTATAGGCTGAGCCGTTTGCCTGGCACGCGGCGGCGACCTGCGGCTCGCTCGCTAGATTCGCAGTGACCGTGCCGAGATGGATGCCTCCTTCGGCATACCCTTGAACCTGGATGGACGCGTTGGATCCCGTCGAGCATGCCCAGCCTTTTGCGTACCAGTTCCATTGCGCGTCGTGCTCGATGGATTCGACGATGCCGGAGATTGCGCTGTCGACCGGGTAGTCGGTGAGCGACACTTCGGTTCGGGTAACGTTCGAGGCGGCGTCGTAGCTATGCTGCGTCCAAGCATAGTTCCCGTTTCCGAAGGGACGGGTTTCTGCGATCAGGCGCCACGCAGCGTCGTATTGATACCGTGTGGTGATGCCGTCTGGGGAGGTGGTGGTGGCTACGTTGCCGGCTCCGTCGTAGGTGAGCGACGTGGTGGCCCAGCCCGTTCCGGCAGGCTGCTTCTGCGAAGTTAGTCGTCCGCGTGCATCGCGGTTTAGTTCGGTGACATCTCCGTTTGGTCCGGTGACTCGTCCCGGCTCGCCCAGGCCGGTGTAGTTTGAATATGTGGTGGTCTGGCCAAGGCCATTGGTGACACTGGTCATATCGCCCAGCGTGTTGAAGGTGTACGTAACGTTGTCCTGGGACAGCGGCCCGTCGACCGTCATGGAAGCTTTCAGACCGTTGGCGTGATAGGTGTAGGTGTAGTTGGTTGTTCTTGCCTGACCAGGAACGCCTTTACTTGAGAGATTGCGCACTGTGATCGACGCAATGTTTCCTCGTGCCTCGTAAGTGTATGAGATCTCGCTGTGGCCGAGGATGGTTTCCTTGAGCTGACGATTGGCAGCGGTGTCCCACTCGTATGTGGTGGTCCGCTCTGCGCCGGTGCCGACTGCTTCAACCTTCTTCAGCAGGAAGCCTTGCGGGCTGTAGTCGAAGTCAGTCAGGTTGTCGGCGAAGTCGCCGACGATGTCAGGATAGCCATTGGCATCATAAGTGCGCTCTTTGTAGCTCGCCGCGCAGCGCGGCGACGCATCACCGGTGATGGAGACCTGCAGTCCGTCTTCATATGCGTACGTGGTCTTTCGACCGAGCGGATTGGTCTCGGTGACCGACATCTTTGTGGTATGGGGCTTCGTCACGGCGGTCGACGCCGTGCTGGCTTGCGCACCAGCCATCCGCGATTGATTGTTAACTTCGGTGGGATAGCAGAGCTTTCCACCTACTCGGTAGTCGCACCATCCTGATCCCTCAAGTCCACGCAGTCCGCCCGGGCGAACTGGCGCGGGTGCCGGAACCACCGGCTCGGTTTCCTGGATGTTGTAGTTGAATGTGTGTCTTTCTACTGATCCCGCATGCTCACTGAGAGTGGCTCGCTGATTTTCGTCGTAGGCAAAGTACGAGTAGCGAACTCCGTTGAAGGACTTGCCGGTCAGTCCGCCCGGGTAACGCGCGTCCTCGTAGTGGTAGCTGACCGTGGTAGTCGGTGAGCCCGGGAGGATGGCGCTTGCCAGTCGGCTTCTGCTGAAGTCAAATGCGTTTGGCGTGTATGTGTAGCGATAGATGTTCCCCGCCGGGTCGGTCACTTGGACCAGTTGATCGTCGTTCCAGGCAAACTGGACGCTGCGGCCGGAAGAATGAGTGACGCTCTGCAGGTAGCCCGCTGCGTAGGCGAAGAGCCAAGCAACGCCTTGCTCGTTCTGCAGACGGGTGATGTATCCCTCGGCGTCATAGATCTCGATGCCTCGGTTTTCGTTGTAGAGCGTGAAGCTGCCGTCAGCATTGCGAATCATATAGGCGACGGCCTGGGCTTTGTCTTCGTTCCAGCGGTTTCCGCTGGAGTCGGCAATGAGCTTGATTCTTCGCCCGTCCGGACGCTGTAGCCAAGCAAGACCTTCGCTGTTGGAGAACGACAGCGAGAAGTCAAAGTTGGTCATCCAGTGGTTGCCGAAGAGCCCGGTGGCACTCCAGTGATGGTTGTAAGTACGGCGAAGAAACAAGCCAAACTCGCCTCTCGCGGCGAAGTCGAGCTCCGCCTCCACTTTGTTGCCCGTGTACAGAACTACGGGATTGCCTTTTGAGTTGTTACAGTCGTCCTTGTGGTCTGTGGTGTCCTGTTCCTTGGCGGTTGTATTGGGCGCTGCGCCACCACCACCATTGTCTCGAGGACCGTAGCCGCCAAAGAGAGAGTCGAAGTAGTTGTATTGGAGATAGATTTCCTCCTTCGGCCGGGTCTCTGTGACCTGGACGGTGTCCATGTTGGTGGGCTCTGCTGCGCCGCTCGGCATCGCGATAAATGCCAACTGGGTAACGGCCAGTGCCAGAGCGGTCGACGTACGTGTCTTGAGGAGCGTCATGCTCGTCTTCTTCCCAATGTCATCTGGAGGTTGTGAATGCTTCATGAAGCATTCATTTCACCCGAGTGTAACAATTGGGTCGCGTTTGGCAAGCGCTCGCCTGGCCAGAATTG
Organism: Stenotrophomonas sp.; assembly: GCF_032103445.1. Lineage (GTDB taxonomy): Bacteria > Pseudomonadota > Gammaproteobacteria > Xanthomonadales > Xanthomonadaceae > Stenotrophomonas. Next base: position 9,716 of record NZ_DAMDFR010000037.1, on the reverse strand, counting down.
ATCAGTTCAGAAGGAAGTGCGGAGGGCGTCACACCGAATCGGGGACGAGATGCCGCGTTTGGCGGTCGCGCCGTTCTTGCGTCATGCCGACACAGAGCGCTGTGATGCCATCGGCGGTCGACTGTCGTGCGACCCTACCGCGGCCCTCCGTTAGAAGAGGGATCCTTGGGGCGAGTCTTCCTTGGGCGGTAGTGGCCGCAAAAACCTGCCGCAGTCCAGCTTCGGCCAGTGGCTGTGCTGGCCGTCAAAGCCCAACCGCTTGCGTGCCAGCTTGAATCGGTTCGACAGCAAATCTGCATATACGCCTTCGCCACGCATGCGGGTGCCGAACTCGCTGGTGTAGTCCTTGCCACCGCGCAGTTGGTTGATCGTACTCATCACGTGTGCAGCTCGATCCGGGTGATGCGTGTCCAACCAATCGCGGAACAGCGGTGCTACTTCCAACGGCAGGCGCAGAAGTACATAACCCGCGCTGCTGGCACCGGCGTCACGTGAGGCTTCCAGCACGGCCTCCAGTTCTGAGTCGTTGATCCAGGGAATTACCGGAGCCACCATTACGCCTACCGGGATGCCAGCGTCATGGAGGCGACGCATCGCGCGCAATCGTGCGTGCGGCGCAGATGCACGCGGCTCCAGCTTCGCGGAGAGATGCGGGTCGAGCGAAGTCACCGAGAAATGCACGCTTACCAGCTTCTGTTCGGCCAGCGGCGCAAGCAGATCGATATCTCGCTCCACCAGCGCATTCTTGGTGATGAGCGAGAACGGGTGCTGAGTTTCCAGCATCACCTCGATTAGCTGCCGGGTGAGCTTGAGCTTGCGTTCGATCGGCTGGTAAGCGTCGGTGTTGATGCCTAATGCAATCGGCTGCGGCACGTAACCGGGGCGCGAGAATTCCTTGCGTAATAGCTGCGGCGCGTTGGTCTTGGCGAACAGCTTGGTTTCGAAGTCCAGGCCGGGGGAGAGGTTGAGGTAGGCGTGGCTAGGGCGGGCGAAGCAGTACGAGCAGCCGTGTTCGCAACCACGGTAGGGGTTTACCGATTGGCTGAAGCCGACATCGGGGGATTTGTTGCGGCTGATGATGCTGCGCGCGGTTTCGGCGCGCACTTCGGTACGCAGGCGCGGGGCGGCGAATTCTTCGCCTTCTTCGGTGTCCCAGCCGTCGTCCACGGCTTCGCTGGTGGTGACCTCGAAGCGGCCGGCCAGGTGGGTGGTGGAGCCTCGGCCCTTGATTGCGATTCCCATGGTTAGAGCCTAGCCGCGGGGTGTCTCGCGGGTTGAGATCGGGACGTGGGATCGTTGTTGGCGGCGGGGATTGGCATGGTTAGTAGTATTACTAACCACAGGGTGTTTTGGTAGTGAAAGTGTTGTGAATAGGGGGTTTTGGGCGGTTTGTGTGGAATTGGCGCCCAGGGTTATCCACAGGTGGTTGCGAAGAGCAGCCGGGCAAGCCCGGCTCTACGGGGGGCAGCCCGATTAGAGGAGGGCGAGGTAGCCCTTTACCGTGGCGTCGAGGCCGTTGTAGAGGGCTTCGCCGATGAGGGCGTGGCCGATGGAGACTTCCAGTACATCGGGCACGGCCTGCAGAAAGTCGCGGAGGTTTTCCTGCGACAGGTCGTGGCCGGCGTTTACACCCAGCCCAGCGGCTTGGGCACGGCGAGCGGCGTCGGCGAACAGCGCCAGCTGCACGGTGGCATCGCCGGCTGCGTGCGCCTCGGCATAGGGCCCGGTATACAGCTCCACGCGGTCGGCGCCGAGGGCAGCGGCTTGCGCGATATCGGGGTTGCCGGCGTCCACGAACAGGCTCACCCGGCAGCCGTACGACTTCAGCGCGGCAATCAGCGGGCGCAGGCGCTCACCATCGCGGCCGAAGTCAAACCCATGGTCGGAGGTGAGCTGGCCGTCGTCATCGGGCACCAGGGTGGCCTGGGCAGGACGGGTCTGCTCGCACAGGGGCAGCAGGCCGGGGTAGCCCTCGCGCGGCGGCGCGAAGGGGTTGCCCTCGATGTTGAATTCCACGCCGCGGGCGCGGGTCAGGGTGCTCAGCGCGAACACGTCCTCAGCCCGGATGTGCCGTCGGTCCGGGCGCGGGTGCACGGTGATGCCGTGTGCGCCGGCGTCCAGGCAGGCGGTTGCAGCCTGCACTACGTCCGGGTCGGTGCCGCCGCGCGAATTGCGCAGGACGGCGATCTTGTTCACGTTGACGCTGAGGTAAGTCATAGGCTCGGGGGCAGGTCGTCCGGGTCGCGCTCGGCGTCGCGGCGGGCCTGGGCCTGCTCGCGCAGCCGGCGCAGCTCGATGGGGTCAATGGCGGTGGCGATATCCCGCTGCACCTCGCCGAAGGTGGCCACGTAGCGGCCGCGGATCCAGGCGAGCAGGAACAGCAGCGCGCCGCCCAGCCACAGCATCATCATGCCGGTGGATGGGGTCTTGATGGCGAAGGCGAAACAGCCCAGCGAAAGCAGCAGGAACAGCCAGTACATTGTCATTCTCCCCGTTGACCCGCGCAGTGTAGCGCCGGGGCGGGGCGGGGTTCCACGTGGTACCGGTTACAACAGGGGCGAGGCCAACCGGGCGAACGCCTCGGGCACGCGGTGCAGCCACAGCGAGCGCTTGCGCTCGTTCTGGACCTGGGCGGCGGCTGCGAACTCGGCGGCCAGGATGGCCTCCAGTTTGGCCACGGTGCCGGCGTCAGTGATCATCATCGACAACTCGAAATTGAGCCGGAAGCTGCGGTGGTCGAAGTTGGCGCTGCCGACAATGCAGACGTCGTCGTCGGCAATGAAGGCCTTGGTGTGCAGCATGCGCGGGCCGTATTCGTAGATCTTCACCCCGGCCTGCAGAAGTTCGTCGAAGTACGAGCGCGCGGCCTGGGTGACGAACCAGGAATCGCTCATCTTCGGCACCAACAGGCGCACGTCCAGGCCGCCGAGCGCGGCCGAAGTCAGTGCCATGCGCGCGGCTTCGCCGGGCACGAAGTAGGGCGTGACCAGCCAGACCCGTTCCTTCGCTTCGTGGATGGCGGCGACCTGCAGTCGATGGATCGCTTCCCAGGCTGAGTCAGGACCGGATACTAGTACCTGGGTGTCGATGCTGCCGTCCTTGCGCTGGGGCACGTCGTTCGGCCAGAGGTGCGCCATTTCCAGCTGTTGCGGAGGCTGCCCGGTGGCGTACATCCAGTCTTCGGCGAACACCAGCTGCAGGCTGCGCACGACGTGACCTTCCAGGCGCATGTGCAGGTCGCGGTAGGCGTCGGGACGTTGGGTCTCGTCTTCCTCGTCAGTGATGTTGATGCCACCGGTGAAAGCAGTGCGCCCATCAATCACCACCAGCTTGCGGTGGGTGCGCATGTTCAACCACGGCCGTTTGAAGGGCTTCAGCAGCTGGCGTGGATGGAACCAGGCAACTTCGCCGCCTGCATCCAGCAGGGGTGCCAGGAACGATTTGCGGATGGTCGAGGAACCCACAGCATCCAGCAACAAACGCACACGCACGCCGTTGCGCGCGCGCTCAACAAGCGCATCGCGCAGCGAGCTACCCGCGTGGTCGGGGTTGAAGATGTAGTACTCCAGGTGCACGTGATCGCGCGCCTGACCAATCGCGGCAATCAACGCGGCGTAAGTCGCTGCACCATCAACCAGCCACTCGACTTCAGTCGCCGAACTGGGCGCCAACCCCGTAGTGGACTGCGCAATTTTTACCAGCTCGGTGCAGTCCGCATCGGGCGGACACACGCTGCTGTAATGCTCCATGCCCGAGCGCGCACGACCACGACGCAGGCGCTGCCGCTTCACCTTCTGCGGGCCCAGGACGTAATAGATGAGCAGCCCGATGTAAGGCAGCGCGGCCAGCGAAAGAATCCAGCTCAGCGTGGCCACCGGCTCGCGCTTCTGGAGCATGATCCAGCCGATCAGCCACAGCAGATACACCACATAGGCGGCGATCATCATCGGCCGCAAATGGGGAATGGCATCAAGCCAGTGCAGCCAGTCGGCGAGGGCAGGGTAGGTGGCAAGCATGCGCGGATCATAGCCGGACAAGGGTGTCCGGCGCTTGCTCGCCCAAAAAAAACGCCCCTGTTTCCAGGGGCGTTTTCCAGTCGCGTCATGACTTGGGTCTTGCGTATTACTGCTGCTGGAACCCGATCTTCTTCATCTGCGCGTTCTTCGCGGCGGCCAGAATCTTGGCCATCACGTCGTACTCCGAGTCCGGGCTGGCGTCGATGCGCAGCTCAGGCTGGTTGGTCGGATCACGCTGCACTTCCTGCTCCATGCGCTGCTGGAGTTCGCCCACTGCCACGGGGCTGTTGTTCCAGAACACCTGGTTGCTGGCGTCCACGCGCAGCTCGATCGGCGGCGGCGGTTCAACCAGCTGCGGCGGTGGGTTCAGCACGCGCTGCGGCAGGTCCACGGCGATCGGGTACGTCATGATCGGCGCGGTCACGATGAAGATGATCAGCAGCACCAGCATCACGTCCACGAGGGGCGTGACGTTGATGTCTGCCATGGGGCCCTTGCCACCACCAGTACTGAATGCCATGGCTTACTGCCCCTTCTCTTTGGTGGCCACGAAGCCCACGTCCAGCATGCCCTGTTCCTGCGCGATCTTCGTCATCTCGTTGATGACGCGCATCTTGGTGGTGCGGTCACCACGCAGGTTCAGCGGCGGCTGCGGGGTCTGCTGGGCGGCGGTCGCCAAGCGGGACTCGAGGGTCCCCTTGTCGATTTCCTCGTCGTTCCAGTAGATCGAACCGTCTTCCTTGACTGCCAGGGTGATCGGGCCCTTGCGGTCGTTGGTGTCGTCCGGCTTGGTGACCAGGTTGGCCTCCGGCAGATCCACCTTGACCTTGTGGGACATCAGGGGCGCCGTGATGATGAAGATGATCAGCAGCACCAGCATGACGTCCACGAGGGGCGTCACGTTGATGTCGGCCATGGGGCCGCCGCTGTTACCACTACTGAAAGCCATAACGGGCTCCGTCTAGATCGTGTTGACTACATTCTTCCCGGGTACAGCGCGTCGCAATTAGCGGACGCGCGAACCGGTGGCGAAGAAGTCGTGCAGGTCGTGAGCGAACGTATCGAACTTGCTGATCGTGGCGCTGTTGATCTTGCTGAAGAAGTTGAAGGCGAACACGGCCGGGATTGCGACGAACAGACCGATGGCGGTCATGATCAGCGCTTCACCCACCGGGCCGGCAACGGCGTCGATCGAGGCGGAACCGGTGGCACCGATCTTGATCAGCGCGCCGTAGATGCCCCACACGGTACCCAGCAGACCGACGAACGGAGCGGTTGCACCGACGGTGGCCAGCAGGGTCATGCCCGACTGCAGCTTGTTGCTTTCGCGGGTCACGGCCTGACGCAGGGCGCGGTCGACGAACTCCGAACGGCTCAGGTTTTCACCCAGGCCACCGGTGGCGCCGCCTTCAGCGCGCTGGTGGTGAGCAGCAGCCTGGGCTGCGTCCAGAGCGATCTTCGAGAACGGCTCGGAAGCCGGCTGTTCTTCCATCGCACGGATGGCGTCCTGCGCGTTCGGGGTGTCCCAGAACTGGCTGACGACGCGGTCAGCTGCGCTCTTCAGACGGGTGGCGCGGAAGATGTTGATGACGGTCCAGTACCAGGACATGGCCGACATGATCACCAGGGTCAGAAGCACGACCCAGGAGACGGCGAAGTCACCCGGCTTGGTGGTCATTTCGTGGATCAGATGCTCGAAGCCCATCTGCGACAGGGCATTGGACGGGTTGCCCCCGGCAGCAGCGGCGATGAAAAGTTCCTGCAGCATGACGCTTACCTTTGTTGTGTGTGGTGATGAATGGTGGTGCTAAAGAAGAGCTGGCAAGGCGGTGGCCGGCGGGCCACCGGCCGCTGTCAGTTCAGCGCAAAGTTGACCGGGACGCGAACGCGACCTGCGACCTTCTTGCCGCCCGACTCCGCTGCACGGAAGCTCCACTTGCGTGCAGCATCCATCGCGGCGCGGTCGAGGTCACGATTACGGCTGGACTTTTCGACCGTGACATTGGTGACGTTGCCGTTGGCATCGACATCAATGATCAGGATGACTTCACCCTGGATACCTGCGCGGAATGCGGCCGGCGGGTAACGCGGGGGATTCATGTTCTTGGACGAGATATCGACGCTGGCCTCGATGGAGCTGGGCGGCTGCGGCGGGCTCGGCGGCGACGGCGGCGTCACGATGTCGTTCGGACGCGGTTCCGGCACGTCCACCACAGGAGCCTGCGGCGGCGGCGGCACCGGCGACGGCTTCGGCGGCGACAGGTTCTTCACCGGCGGCGGCGGCGTTTCAGTCGGCGGCGGCGGCGGCGGCGGCGGCGGGGGCGGCGGCGGTGCGTCCACCAGGGTCACCATCACGTTGCGCTCCTTCTCGGCAGCAGCCTTGGGGGCCACGGCGGGAATGAGCAGCATCATGAAAGCGGCGAGATGCAGTGCAATTACAAAAGCGATACCCACGATGCGCGGCCAGCTGAGGCCGGTGTCATCGCTTTGTTCGTACCTGTGAACGACAAGTTGTTCCGTCATGCGCCAAGAGCTCATTAGTGGGGCCGGGTACCTGGGGCAGGTAGCCCATGATCAGCGGTGCATGACACCGCAGGAACCTCCAAGCTTATACCAATCCTGAGCGCCTGCGCATTAACACGACAGGCGTTCAGGCGTTATTCCTACTTACTTCAGGTTGATGATTTTCTTGGCATCCGCCTGGTTCTTCACACCCTTCGCCAGCGCCTGCTGGGCGGCCGCCTTGGCCTCCGAAGTGCGACCTTCAGCATGCAAAACGCGTGCCAGATTCAAGTAGGTTTCACCGTCCTTGGAGAGCGGGGCGGCCTTCTGCCACGCTTCAATTGCCTTCCCCGTCTGTGCCGGCTCGGAGTAGTAGTACGCCTGGGCCAGGGCCAGCTGGGCCTGGTAGTCGTCCGGCTTGAGGATGCCCTTGGACTGGCCGTCAGTGATGACCTTGATGACGTCCTGTTCCTTGCCTTCGGTGTTGGCGTAGATCGAGTAGAGCTGCTTGTACTCGCGCTCGTCGGTGAGCTTGCCGGAGGCGTACAGCTTGGTCATGACGTCGGCCGCCTTGCCCATCTGGTCCGCCTGCATGTACATGCTGGCCAGGTTCATCTGGGCCTTCTTGTCGTCCGGGTTGCGTGCGGCAATGGCTTCGGCCTGTGCGACCGCCTCACCGGTCTGGCCGGCTTCGGACATGGCCGCCATCAGCAGCTGGTTCCAGTTGTCCTTCGGCTCGGTGGCACCGGCAATGGCCTGCTTCAGCACCGGGATCGCTTCCTGGTAACGCTCCAGCTGGTACAGGGCCTGACCCTTGATGATCAGTTCTTCCGGCTTGGCCGACTTGGTTTCAGCGAAGTACTTGTCCAGGGTGGCCAGGCCGGCTTCGGTCTGGTCTTCCTGGATCTGCAGCTGGGCCTTCATCAGCAGCGACTGGTAGTGGCCGTTGTTGTCCAGGCCGTTGAACTCCAGCACCTGGTCGAGGTACTTGATGGCCGCAGCGCTGTCGTCCTGGTTGTAGGCCGCCTGCGCAGCCAGCTGTGCGGCCAGCGACTTGTCGTAGTTGTTGGCGGCACTGTTGGCCAGGATCGCGTTGGCCGCAGTGAGCGTTTCCGGGAACTTCTGATCGTTGTAGCTGTCGATCATCTTCTGAAGGTCCTTGCCCAGCTTCGGCGAGGACTTGGCGGCCGGTTCCTCACGCGTGGCGTTCGGGAACATCACTTCGGCCTTGGCAGTGTTCTTGCTGCCGCGACGATCGCTGTTGCTGCGGTCGGCGCTGCGGGACTGGGCCACGGCGTCGGTAACCACCACGCCGCCCAGGGCGGTCGCGATGAGGACGGTAAGCACGGCTTGCTTGTGGTTGCTGAAGATCATCATTCACCTCGATCAAACCGCCGCGGCGGCATCAAAACGGACTGTCAGAAAAATCTGAGCCGCCAAACGTATCAGAAACTGTTGTCGTGAAAAACCGTTTCCGATGCTGCAGCACAACATCCTTTGGTCGTACTAGCCACAGCGCGGTTTGCGACCGGCGGCTTGAGCCTGCTGGAACACCCCGTTCAGGGCCGGTGCATCGCGTTGCAGCTCGCGAATCCGGTTGGCCGGGTCGGGGTGGGTGGACAGCCACTGCGGCGAGCGCGAGCCACCGGCGGCCATCATGTTCTGCCATAGATTGACCGCTTGCGCCGGGTCGAACCCGGCCTCGGCCATCAACCGCTGCCCGACCACGTCGGCTTCGCTTTCCTGGGTGCGCGACCCGGGCAGCAGGAACGCGGCCTGGGCACCGGCACCGCCGAGTTGGTTCACCGTGCTGGCAGCTCCGTCACCGTAAGCGGCGCCGGCCAGCGCACCGAGCACGGCCAAACCGGTCTGCGCACCCATCTGGCGGGTCAGGCGCTCTTCGTGGTGGCGCGAAATGACGTGGCCGATTTCGTGCCCGATCACCGCCGCCAGCTGGTCCTGGTTCTTGGCCACGCTGAGGATGCCGGTGTTCACGCCGACTTTGCCGCCGGGCAGGGCGAAGGCGTTGGGTTCGTTGTTGACGAACACTGCAGCTTCCCACCGTACGCCACGGTATTGAGCGGGCAGCTGCGCGACGAGCGCATTGACTACGCACTGCACGTAAGCGTTCTGCTTGCCGTCGGTGCTGATCTTTTCCTTCTGCTTGGTTTCGGCGAAGGCCTGCGCACCCAGCTGGTCCAGTTCGGCCTGTGAAACACCGCCCACCATCTGCCGCCGCCCGGTGGGCGAGGTGGTGGTGGCGCAGGCGCTCACCAGCAGGGTGATGGCCAACCCAAGCAGCAGCGGTTTCATGGTGCGGGTTCCCGTGTTCATGTGTGCAGTGTTGCGCCGTGGAACGTAAATTTTTGTCAAACCCGGCAATTCAGTGCAAGCCAAGGAACACCAGCGCCGCCAGGGCGATGGCGTTGTTCAAGGCGTGTGCGGCAATCGGTGCCCACAAGGTGCCGGTGCGCTGATACAGCCAGGCGAACGCCGCGCCCATGCCGCCATACACCAGCCAGAGCTGGGCGATTTCCAGCGGACCGTTGGCGCTGGTGCCGGGAATTTCGTGGATCAGGGCGAAAGCGAAGCTGCTCAGCACCAGGCCCAGCCAGGGACGACCGGCCTGCCACAGGCGCCCGAACAGCACGCGGCGGAACAGCAGTTCCTCGTACGCAGGGGCGAGCACGATGGCAAACAGGGCCAGGAACCACGGGAAGTGTTGCAGCGCCTGTTCCATCAGGGCCAGGTTGCTGGGCACCGGCTCACTGCCGGCCAGCTTGGCCAGCCAGGAAATCAAATTGCTGCCAATCACCACACAGGTGGCCACCAGCAGAGTCCAACCCCAGGTGGAGGCGCGGCGCGCGGCCTGCCACGAACGTTCGCGTTCACCGGCGTCGGCACGGCGGCGCAGGAAGTACAGCACCAGCGCGGCACCGCCGGTGGCGAACAGGGCCATCAGGATCTGCGCCAGCGCACCGGGTTGACCCAGCTGCTGCATGGCGGTTGCGGCGGCGTCCGGGCCGCTTTCCTGCACCACCTCGACCGCGCGGAACATGCCCCAGAGCAGGCCGCTGAGCATGCTCAGCGCCAGCAGGGTGGCAATGGCGATACCGAGGTCGATGAAGAAGCCCGCGACCGGCGAGCCGGGCTTGCGCGGCGGGGTCCGGGGCGGCGTGCCCGGCAGGGCGGGCGGCG
>NZ_DAMDFR010000036.1:0-43557 GCF_032103445.1 Stenotrophomonas sp. | reverse complement strand
GTTCTGCTGCGGCTTCTGGCCGTTCTGCTTCTGCGGCTGCTTCAGCTTCGGCTGTTGCTGCTGCGGCTGCTGTTCGTTGCGCGGCTTCTGCTGCTGCTCATTGCGCGGCTTGCCCTGGCCCTGCTGGGCCTGGCCGGCGTTGGCATTGGCAGCCTGGTCCTGGCGGCGGTCGTCGCGACGCTCGCCCTTGCCGCTGCGGTCACCGCGCTCGTCGCGGCGGTCCTTGTTGCGACCCTGGCCCTGGGCCTGGCCATTGCCACCGCGCTCGTCGCGACGACGGTCCTTGCCGTTGCGGTCCTTGTTGCGACCGTTGCGGTTACCGTCCTGGGCCGGGCGTGCCGGCGCAGCCGGGGCAGCGGCCGGAGCCGGTTCACCGCCAAAGATGCGCTTGAACCAGCCGACCACGCCGCCGGTAGCCGGCGCGGCTACCGGTGCCGGGGCGACCGGAGCCGGGGCCGGTGCGGCCTCTGCTTCAGCCACTTCACGCACCGGAGCCGGGGCGCTGTGCTTGACGTGGGTCACGGCCGGGGCCGCCGGGATGTTCAGCTGGGCCTTGGTCAGGGCGTGCACCGGCAGCTTGCGCGGGGTGCCGCGCTGGTAGCTCGGCTTGCCGCTTTCCTCGCCCAGTTCGTTTTCACGCAGGCGGGTCACTTCGTAATGCGGGGTGTGCAGCTGCTCGTCGGCGACGATCACGATGGGCGCGTCGTGGCGCTGCTCGATTTCACGCAGCGCGCTGCGCTTCTCGTTGAGCAGGTAGTTGGCGATCTCCACCGGGGCCTGGACCAGCACCTGCCCGGTGTTTTCCTTCATGGCGTGTTCTTCGGCCACGCGGATGATCGACAGCGACAGCGACTCCACGCTGCGCATGCGGCCGTGGCCGTCGCAACGCGGGCAGATGATCTGGCTGGATTCGCCCAGGCTCGGACGCAGGCGCTGGCGGCTCATTTCCATCAGGCCGAAGCGCGAGATACGGCCCAGCTGCACGCGCGCACGGTCGTACTTCAGTGCGTTCTGCAGGCGGTTTTCCACTTCACGCTGGTGCTTGTTCGACGACATGTCGATGAAGTCGATCACCACCAGGCCGCCGAGGTCGCGCAGGCGCAGCTGGCGGGCGACTTCCTCGGCCGCTTCCAGGTTGGTCTGGAAGGCGGTGTCTTCGATGTCGCTGCCCTTGGTGGCGCGCGAGGAGTTGACGTCGATGGCGGTCAGCGCTTCGGTCTGGTCGACCACGATCGAGCCGCCCGACGGCAGGCGCACATTGCGTTCATACGCGCCTTCGATCTGCGATTCGATCTGGAAGCGGTTGAACAGCGGAATGTCGTCCTTGTAGTGCTTGAGCTTGCGCAGGGTCTGCGGCATCACCTGCTGCATGAACTCGCGGGCGGTTTCGTACAGTTCCTCGGTGTCGACCAGGATCTCGCCGACATCGGCGCGCAGGTAGTCGCGCAGGGCGCGCACGATCAGGCGCGATTCCTGGTAGATCAGGAACGGTGCCGGCTTGGTCAGCGCCGCTTCGGCGATGGCCTTCCAGACCTGCAGCAGGTAGTCCAGGTCCCACTGCAGTTCTTCGGCGTCACGGCCGACACCGGCGGTGCGGATGATCACGCCCATGTCGTCGGGGATGTTCAGCTTGTCCAGCGCGTCCTTCAGCGCGGCGCGGTCTTCGCCCTCGATGCGACGCGACACGCCACCGGCGGTGGGCGAGTTCGGCATCAGCACCATGTAGCGGCCGGCCAGCGAGATGAACGTGGTCAGGGCAGCGCCCTTGTTGCCACGCTCTTCCTTGTCCACCTGGACAACCACTTCCTGGCCTTCGCGCAACAGTTCGCGGATGGTCGCCTTGTTGTGGTCGACCCCGGCCTGGAAGTAATCGCGGGAGATTTCCTTCAGCGGCAGGAAGCCGTGACGGTCGCCGCCGTATTCAACAAACGCTGCTTCCAGCGAGGGCTCCAGGCGGGTGATGCGGCCCTTGTAGATGTTCGACTTCTTCTGTTCCTTGGACGGCTGTTCGATATCGATGTCGTACAGCGTCTGGCCATCCACGATGGCTACCCGCAGCTCTTCAGCCTGCGTGGCATTGATCAGCATTCGCTTCATTGTTGCGTTCCTCGCGCGCTGCTACCGCGCGGAACGCCATGGGGTTTCGCTTCTGGTCACGCTTGCTCGCCCATCGCGCATGCGCGGGGAGGGCGGCTTGGGCTTCCAGCGCTTCAACACCACGGCAGGCCGCGGGAGCGCTACATTTTTATGGTTTGGGTGTTGCGGGCCGGAGGCAGCTGTCAGCCAGGCTGGAGCGCCACAGGGTCATTTTTTCAGCACAGACGCTTGTCAGGCATCCGGCGATGGCCGGGACCGCCGGTGAGCCGCTAACATGGCCGCCCCGGGGGCGGTGGCTGCGCACTGTGCCGGAATCGAAGGAAGCCGGGCTTCTGGCCCAGAACAACTTCCAACGAAATCAATCCCTTATCTCGCCCGCCGAGTGTAACAGAATAAAAGGCCAATGACCGTCTCCGAGCCGTCCCCCAAGTCCGCTGACACCAAGACCAGCGTGCGCATGATCACAGTTCCGGCCGACCGCGCCGGGCAACGCCTGGACAACTTCCTGCTGGGCCAGCTGAAAGGGGCTCCGCGCAGCCTGGTGTACAAGCTGGTGCGCAGTGGCCAGGTCCGTGTGAACGGCGGCCGCGCCAAGGCCGAGCGCAAGCTGGAAGCGGGCGACGAGGTGCGTGTGCCGCCGGTCCGTCTCACCGAAGAGGGAGACAAGGCAGCGCCACCGGAGGCGTTCATGAAGCGACTGGAGGCAGCCATCGTCTTCGAGGACGACCGCCTGCTGGCCCTGAACAAGCCGTCCGGGGTGGCCAGCCATGGTGGCAGCGGGATCAGCTTCGGGGCGATCGAGACCCTGCGCGCCCTGCGTCCGGGCAAGACCCTGGAGCTGGTGCACCGGCTGGACCGGGACACCTCGGGCCTGCTGGTGGTGGCCAAGAAGCGTTCGGCGCTGAGCGAGCTGCAGGCGCTGCTGCGTGAAGACCACGGCGCGGGCATCCGCAAGCGCTACCTGACCCTGCTGGTGGGCCGCATGCCGGACGGCACGATGACGGTGGACGCGCCGCTGCACGTGGGTCTGCGCCAGGGCGGCGAGCGCCACGTGCAGGTGAACGCGATCGGCAAGGAGTCGATCAGCCACTTCAAGGTGCTGGAGCGCCGGGGCGGGCATTCGTACTGCGAGGTCCGGATCGAAACCGGCCGCACCCACCAGATCCGCGTGCATGCCCAGCACCTCGGCCACCCGGTCGCCGGCGACGACAAATACGGCGAACCGGACGTCAACAAGCGTCTTCGTGAGCAGATCGGCCTGAAACGCCTGTTCCTGCACGCCGCCTCGCTGGAGTTCGCCCTGGACAACGGCAAAACCCCCTACGTCCTCAACGCCCCGCTCGCCGACGAGCTGGCCGAAGCCCTCGATCGCCTGGGCTGATCCGCGATCTCCGTAGAGCCGGGCTCTGCCCGGCTGCTGTTGGTTTTGGGCGAACAGCCGGCGTCCATTGGCTCCCTGGTTTGGCGGGTCGGGATGGGCGTTCCGGGGGACGCTGCAAGTACGTCCCTGTAAGCTCGGTCGCCGCATCCATGCGGCTCACGCCCCCTCCAGCCCACCCCGACCCGCCATCGACAGGCTATCGGTGGCCAAGGGGGTGGTAGCGTCGGTCGACAGACGACGGCCGTGAAATCCCCACCATCCGGTAACGCATGACCCCAAATCGACATCGCCCTTGATTTGGCGTTTCCCAGAGGCCACCGGCCATCTGTCTGGGGCGTCTCGGGTTGGGTTTGCGGGACCGTCAAAAACATGGATGTTTTTGACGAGCCCCCATGGACGGGTTCACGGCGTGTCCCGCAATCCCATCCCGAGACGCCAAACACGGGAGCCGATGACCACCGGCTGTTCGCCCAAAACCAACAGCAGCCACGCAGGGCGTGGCTCTACGGCATGTCCGCAACTGCAGCTGTTCGCGGCATCACCACTTGAACAACACCAGGCTGATCGCCAGGCTGCCCATGCCTGCCACCAGGCCGTACACGGTTTCGTGACCCTTGGCGTAGCGCTTGGCTGCCGGCAGCAGCTCATCCAGGGCCAGGAACACCATCACGCCCGAAATCAGCCCGAACACCCAGCCGAAGGTGGCGTGGGTGAGCACGTTCGACAGCGCCGCGTAGCCGATGATCGCGCCGACCGGCTCGGCCAGGCCCGAGGCCAGGCTGGCCAGGAAAGCGTAGCCCTTGTTCTGGGTGGCGAAGTAGACCGGCACCGCAATCGCGATGCCTTCGGGAATGTTGTGGATTGCAATCGCGAACGCCAGCGGCATGCCCACCGACGGGCTTTCCAGCGTGGCGAAGAACGTGGCCAGGCCTTCCGGGAAGTTGTGCGCGGTGATCGCCACCGCCGTCAGCAGACCCACGCGCTTGATGTAGGCGCGGTTGTTGTCGCGGTACATCGGGTCCTGCTTGTCCAGGCTGTCGTGCGGATTGGGGATCAGATGATCGATCAGCACGATCAGCAGCACCCCGCCCAGGAACGCCGCCGTGCCGTAGGCGAAGCCCAGCCGAGCGTCATAGGCCAGGGTGAACGAGTCGATTGCCTTGTTGAGGATCTCGGTGAGCGAAACGAACACCATCGCGCCACCGGCGAAGGCCAGGCCGAAGGCCAACAGGCGCGGATTCGGACGGCGGGAGAACAACACCATCAGGCTGCCCAGCCCGGTGGCGAGGCCTGCGGCCAGGGTGACCAGCAGGGCAACGATTACGTTTTCAGCGGAAAAATCAGGCATGCGCCAATGCATCCTTGTACATGTGCAGCGCGCCGCAGGTCATGCGGCGCGGGTGGGGGGTGAAGCTGGCGCAGGCTTGCTTCCGTAACGGATAGATCAACCGCCGCGGCGCAGCCGCTCTTCAATCGCGAAACACTCATCCGGCTTGGGCTGCGGCGGGTTGAAGGTCACCGGCACCTGGATGGTGCTCGACACCGGCTGGCCGGCACGGGTCGCGGCCTTGAACTGCCAGCCCAGCACCGCGGTGCGCGCCTGCTCATCCAGCGTGCCGTTGCCACTGCTGGTCGCCAGCGCCACGTCGCTGGGCTTGCCATCGGGGCCGATCACCACCTTCAACGTGCTGGTGCCACCCACGCCCTGGCAGGCCAGTTCGATCGGGTACTGCGGCGGCGGGGTCTTCACTGCGGCCACTTCGGTCGGGGCCGCCACGGGGGCGGCGGGCTCGGAGGAGCCCGAGCACGCGGTCAATGCCAACAACGCAACCGCCGGCAGGGCAGCATGGATCATTTTCATGGGTATCACTCCGTCAGGGCCGAAGCCTTGGCTGCACAGATGAAGTCGTTCTCGCTCAAACCGCCCACATCATGGGTGGAGAAGCGCACCACCGCCCGGTCGTAGTGCACGCCCAGGTCCGGGTGATGGTCCTCGGCATGGGCCACATAGGCCAGGGCGTTCACGAAAGCCATGGTGCGGTAGTAGTTCTTGAAGGTAAACGTACGGGTCAGCGCCTGGCCCTGTTCGGCCAGCTCCCAGCCGGGCACCTGCGGCAGCAGCTCGGCGATGCGGGCCTGACCCAGCTTGTGGTCGCTGCCCCGGCGCGCCACGCAGCGGGCCTGGGCCAGGGGAATGAGGTCGGTCATGGAATCCTCCACCATCTGTATGCCTGAACAATGCGCCGGACAGTGTATAAACCGAATGAGCGCATAACATGTAAGCCGCTAGAATAGCCGCATGATCCAGATCTCCGACACTGCCCAGACCTATTTCCGCAAACTCATCGAGCGCGAATCCGTGCCCGGCATGGGCGTGCGCCTCAGCGCCGTGGATGCCGGCACCCCGCGCGCCGATGCGCGTCTGGAGTTTGCCGAACCGGCCGACCTGCTCGGCGACGAATGGGCGGTGGACTGCGACGGTTTCACCCTGTACGTGGCCTCCGACAGCGTCGGCTGGCTGGATGGCGCGGAAATCGACTTCGTCAACAACAGCGCCGGCAGCCAGCAGCTCACCATCAAGGCCCCGAAGATCAAGGGCGAAGCGCCGGCCGATTCGGCCTCGCTGGTCGAGCGCGTGCACTGGGTGGTGGAAAACGAAGTGAACCCGCAGCTGGCCTCACACGGTGGCCGCGTGGCGGTGCAGGAAGTCTCGGCCGATGGCGTGGTGCTGCTGCGCTTCGGCGGCGGTTGCCAGGGCTGCGGCATGGCCGACGTCACCTTGAAGCAGGGTATCGAGAAAACGCTGATGGGCCGTGTGCCCGGGATTACCGCTGTGCGTGACGCGACCGACCACGACAGCGGTCACGCCCCGTATATCCCCCGCGGTACGGCAGCCTGATTCCGCTGCGTGCCTCTGCGCCGGGCTGACGACATTCTCGCTTGGCTGCTGGCACGCCAGCCGGACAAGCGCATTGTGGAAAAGACCACGGGCCTGCCGTACGGCTGGGGCCTGTGGCTGCGCGCGCTGAATCCGCTGCCTTACTCGGCGCGAGCCGCCGAGATGGTCGCGCAGCTGATGCAGCGTCCGCTGCCCGGCTCGCCGGGGCGGCTGCCCGCGCTGAGCCTTCCGCAGGCGCTGCGCCGTCTGGCGTGGCAGACCTGGGACCCGGCCCCGCGCGACCAGCGCTGGATGCGCTGGACCTCGGCGGCCATCAGCGTGCTGCTGCACGTGATGTTCGCGCTGCTGCTGGTGTGGGTGGCAGTGATCCGCCCGCCGGTCGAGCCGCAGCAGGGCGGCGATGGCGGGCGCATGCGGGTGGATTTCATTGGCCAGGGCACCCCGGCAGAGCAGGGCGGTGGCCAGCCAGCCGCAGCCAGTGGTGCGCAACCGAACAACGCAGAATCCGCGCGCCCGGGCACTACGGCCGCTGCGCGCTCCAATGTAGAGCGGGGCTCTGCCCCGCTGCCGTCGAACCAACCGCAAACGGCCAGCCGGGCAGAGCCCGGCTCTACGCCAAGCGAACCCGCTCCCCCGGTGCCGACGCCAGCCGAGCCGACCCCGGCGGAACCCGTGCCGCCAACCCCGGTCGCCGCAACCCCACCTCCACCCACCCCCGCGCCCGAACCGCAGCCGACGCCCCCCACGCCGGCACCCACGGTGGAGCAACCGATCCAGGCCACCGACGTCGCCGAGGCCACCACCGATTTCGTGGTGCCGCCCACCACCGTGCCACGCACGGAAATCCGGGTCGTCCCACGCGAGGCTCCGCAGGTCACGGTGCGCGAACGCACGGTCACCACGGTGGAAGCACCGCAGGTCACGCCGACCACGCCGCAACTGCGTCCGATCGAACCGCAGCTGCGCCCGCGTGAGATCACCGTGCGCGAGCGCGAAGTCACCGTGGTGACCGCGCCGACGCCCGTCGTCCCCGTTGCGACACCGCGTGTGGAAGTGACCCTGCCGCAGCGCGATGTGCAGGTGCGCGAGCGCGAAGTGCCGTCCGTGCCGGTGGTGGATGTGACCATTCCGCAGCTGCCGTCGCGCGAGGTCACGGTGCGCCCGCCGACACGCAGCCCCGAGGTAGCGGTGCGCGAACGCACCATTCCCAATGCGCCGCCGCGTCCCGCTCCGGAAACGGCCACCTCAGCATCTGCGACTCCAACACCCGCACCCGCATCCGCGCCTTCAACGACACCGACACCCGCTGTTGTAGAGCGGGGCTCTGCCCCGCTGCCGTCCGCGCCGTCGCCGTCGGCCAGCCGGGCAGAGCCCGGCTCTACGTCCACCGCAGCGTCATCCCCGTCGCCCGCGCGCAGCGCCGCATCGTCACAGCCGTCAACGGCACCCGCCGCGCGCCCGGCTCCCAATCCAGGCGACTGGTCCACCCCCGCACGCGGTGACGACTGGGGTGCAGCCTCGCGCAACGCCCCAGGCAGTACCGCGCAGGCCAACCAGGGCACCGGTCGCACCGGTGATGGGCTGTTCAACGCGGATGGCAGCGTGCGCGTGCCGAACCAGGACGGCAGTGGCAACAGCGAACGTGGTGCCCCCGGTGGCGAAAATGACGGCTGGAGCCGCGAGCGCATTGCCCAGTCCGGCACGTGGCTCAAGCGCCCGCCGTATGACTACACCCCGACCTCGTTCGACAAGTACTGGGCCCCGAACGAGTCGCTGCTGGCCGAGTGGGTACGCCGCGGCATCAAGTCCATGGAGATTCCGATCCCCGGGACCAGCTCGAAAATTTCCTGCGTGATTTCGGTGCTGCAGTTCGGCGGCGGCTGCGGCCTGACCGACCCGAACATGCAGGACCAGCCGGCGGTGGCAAGGCCGCCGCCGGATATCCCGTTCAAAAAGGAACTTCAGGAAGATAACGGCAGCCGATGACCGGTAGTGCCGGCCGCTGGCCGGCAACCAAGCGGTGCCAGGTATTGCGTGGTTGCCGGCCAGCGGCCGGCACTACCAAACCACCTCAACCTTCGGCCGGCACATCCTTCAACGCCACAAACGCCCAGAACGGCACGTCCTGTTGCGCCCAGGCCTGACTGGCTTCGTCCAGCAGATCCAGCAGCGTTTCGAAATCAGACGCACCGCCCTCGCGCAATCCATCCGCATCGCTCAAAAACAGCGCGTACCCGCCCGGCGACTTCAGCCACCCCAGGTCGCGCAGGTTGTCCGAGAGCGCATCCCAGTTGCCACCCGTGCCCTGCGGGAAATCCAGCTGTGCGCCAAGACGGGCCAGCAGGGTGCGCTTGTCGCCGCAGCCGTCCAGGTCCACCCGCAGCACCTTCAGTCCGGCATCGCGCATGGCCGCCGACAGCGGGCCTACGTCGTCGTTGCCAATGGCGTACACGCCAGCATTGTTGAGGTCATGCAACCCCAGGTCGAACGGATCATGGGTCATTGCCAGCTCCCGGCCGGGGGGACATCAAAACTGCGGAAGGTTTCATAGTGATCATCGGTGTAGAACCAGCCGGTCGGCGGGTTGCCACCGGTGACGATGCGGCGCGCACCCCGGTTGGAAGCGCCGGGCGTCTCCACGGTGAACTCACGGTAGTAGCCGCGCGGTCGCTCGGGCAGGCGCTTTTCGCGGTTGCCGAACACGCTGCCGTCCTGACGGTGCGGGTAGGGGCCGCCGCGCTGGATCAGGGCGATGGTCTGGCGCGCCTCGGGCGGCAGGAATGACGGCAGCGGATCGCGGGCCGCCGTGGGCGGTGCGGGGTCAGCCGGGGTTGCGCCGCCGGTCAGTGACGGGGCGAACTGCGGCGGCGGTGGCCGCTGTGATTCCTTGATGGCGAACAGACCGCCAACAAGCAGCACGATGGCAACCAGCAGAAGAAGGGGCTTGCGCATGGATAGAGAGGCAGGGAAAACCGCGGCTACTGTAACGCGTGGTGTGAGGGTCTCATCACCGCTGCATAACATGCGCGCCACCTGGAACTCAGATTTGTTTACGCAGGGCTTGGTAAGCTGGCGGACCATCCCCATCATCGTCACGCAACGCCCGGGTTCCACCGGGTGAGTGAGCTACCAGGAGAACCACATGGCCTACACCCTCCCCAAGCTGTCTTACGCTTACACCGCGCTTGAACCGCATATCGATGCGGAGACGATGGAAATCCATCACACCAAGCACCACCAGACCTACATCAACAACGTCAACGCTGCGCTGGAAGGCACCGAGTATGCCGACCTGCCGGTGGAAGAGCTGGTCAAGAAGCTCAAGTCGCTGCCGGAGAACCTGCAGGGTCCGGTGCGCAACAACGGCGGTGGTCACGCCAACCACTCGCTGTTCTGGACCGTGATGGCCCCGAACGCCGGCGGTAAGCCGGTCGGCGACGTGGCCAAGGCCATCGACGCCCAGCTGGGCGGTTTCGATGCCTTCAAGGAAGCGTTCACCAAGGCCGCGCTGACCCGCTTCGGCAGCGGCTGGGCCTGGCTGAGCGTCACCCCGGACAAGAAGGTTGTGGTCGAAAGCACCGGCAACCAGGACAGCCCGCTGATGGAAGGCAACACGCCGATCCTGGGTCTGGACGTGTGGGAGCACGCCTACTACCTGAAGTACCAGAACCGTCGTCCGGAATACATCGGTGCGTTCTTCAACGTGATCGACTGGAACGAAGTGGAGCGCCGCTACCAGGAAGCGATCGCCTGATCGCAGGGTACGTGTGACGCCAAACGGCCGGGCATTGCCCGGCCGTTTTTGTTTGTGCGTAGAGACGGGCCATGCCCGTCTGCGCGGGGTGTCGGCATCCACGTGCGGACGGGCACGGCCCGTCCCTACAGGGTGCCGTCCTGCAACTGCAATGTAGCCATCACCCCCAGCCGAACCGCCGGACCCTCCGCTTCATCAGCCGGCAGCAGCTTCACCGCCTCCAGGCTTACCCCGCTGAAATGCTTCACCTGGAACAGCACATCCAGCCCATGCGCCCGCGTCGCGCTGCCCGCCACCGACGGCGGCTCGACCCGTTCCCCCGGATTCTTCCGCGCCGGCTGGAACCCGGGCGAACTGCTCACCAGCTCATCCGTGCTGGCCGCATAGGCCCCGGCAATCAGCGAGGGAAGGCCATCAGCGGTGGCCCCGATCCAGGTCATCAGGTCGCTGGTCTGGTGGCGGCGGATCGCCGCTTCGTCCGGCTCGGGCCACAGCCGGGCCACATAGACGTTGATCAGGTCCTCGCCCTGCTTGACCCGCAGCATCCCCGCCGCGCTGTAGCGCCCGGGCGGGTGCAGCAGGGTCACGCCGTCCTCGACCACTTCCAGCCGGCTGAGCATGGCGCTGCCCTGGCGCAGGGGCTGGCTGGGCGGGTCGGCAGTGACGAAATCGCAGCTGTAGCGCAGCCGCACCGCCAGCCAGCAGGCGCGATTGTTGCGGCTCTTGTCCTGCGCCACCCGCTGCACGGCGATGACATCCGGCTGTAACGCCTCCAGCAGCTTCAGCACCTGCTCGCGGCGTTGCTGCCATTGGCTGTCGTCCTGTTCAGGCAGCTCCAGCGTCGCCACCTTCAGCAGGCGCGGCACAGCCTCGCCCTGGCGGGCGTGGGCCAGGGCGGTGGGTGTCACCAGCAGCAGCATCAGGAGCCAGCAGGGCCAGCGTCCCGGTCCAAGCGAGGGGAGGGGGGGCATAACGATAAGTTTACGCTTATGCCGTGGAGGTGCCGTGACCTCGGTCGGCCTGCCATGGAAAGGGCCGCCTGTCACGTCCGGCTGCAACGTGCGCCACTGCGGCCCTTCCGGTACCCTTTCACCCTTTATACACGCAGGACAGCCCCATCGAATGAGCACGCATGCAGCCGCCAGCGCTGGCAAGGGAAAAATGCCAGGCCAGATTCCGTACATCATTGGCAACGAGGCCTGCGAGCGGTTCAGTTTCTATGGGATGCGCAACATCCTGGTGCAGTTCCTGATCACCTCGCTGCTGCTGCAGGAGATCACCGCCGAAGGACGGGCGGGCGAGGCCAAGGACATCATGCACAGCTTCATGATCGGCGTGTATTTCTTTCCGCTGCTGGGCGGCTGGCTGGCCGACAAGTTCTTCGGCAAGTACCACACCATTCTGTGGTTCAGCCTGGTCTACTGCGCCGGCCATGCGTGTCTGGCGGTGTTCGAGAACAGCCGTGAAGGCTTCTTCCTGGGCCTTGGCCTGATCGCGCTGGGCGCGGGCGGCATCAAGCCGCTGGTGGCCTCGTTCATGGGCGACCAGTTCGACCAGAGCAACAAGCATCTGGCCAAGGTGGTATTCGACGCCTTCTACTGGATCATCAACTTCGGTTCGCTGTTCGCCTCGCTGCTGATTCCGCTGGCGCTGAAGAACCTGGGCCCGCAGTGGGCGTTCGGCATTCCGGGCATCCTGATGTTCGTGGCCACCTTCGTGTTCTGGCTGGGCCGCAAGCGCTATGTGCTGGTACCGCTGCCGCCGAAGGACCCGCATTCGTTCGGCAACGTGGTGCGCACCGCGCTGACCGCGCAGGTGCCGGGCAAGGCCCGTCCGGGCCTGACCCTGGCCGTGCTGGGCCTGGTGCTGGCAGTGGCCTCGATGGGCCTGGTGGGCACCCTGGGCATCGTGATCTGCCTGTGCATCGCGCTGGTGCTGGTGCTGGCCGGTGTCGGTGGTGGCACCTGGATCCAGCTGGACCGCGCCCGCGCGTCGCACCCGGCCGAAGCCGTGGAAGGCGTGCGCTCGGTGCTGCGCGTGCTGGTGATCTTCGCGCTGACCACACCGTTCTTCTCGCTGTTCGACCAGAAGGCTTCCACCTGGGTGCTGCAGGGCCAGCAGATGAGCATGCCCAGCTGGTTCACCGCCTCGCAGATGCAGGCGCTGAACCCGCTGCTGGTGATGATCCTGATTCCGTTCAACAACCTGGTGCTGTACCCGGCCCTGCGCCGCTTCGGCTTCGAGCCAACCGCGCTGCGCCGCATGACCGCCGGCATCGCCTTCAGTGGCCTTGCCTGGGTGGTGGTGGGCGGCATCCAGGTGATGATGGACGGTGGCGACGCCATGTCGATCTTCTGGCAGGTGCTGCCGTACGCGCTGCTGACCTTCGGTGAGGTGCTGGTGTCGGCCACCGGGCTGGAGTTCGCCTACAGCCAGGCCCCGCAGGCCATGAAGGGCGTGGTGATGAGCTTCTGGAACCTCACCACCACCATCGGCAACCTGTGGGTGCTGCTGTCCAACGCCGCCGTGCGCAATGAGACGGTGACCCACAAGATCGCCAGTACCGGCCTCAGCGAGGCCGCGTTCCTGATGTTCTTCTTCGCCGGTTTCGCCTTTGTCGCGGCGTTGGCCTTCGGTTGGTATGCCAAGCGTTATCGTATGGTCGATAACTACCGCGCTGCCTGAGTACCCCGATGACCCCCGTGAACCTGCTGCTGATCGCCATCACCGTCCTGGTGTCGTGGATGGCGTTCAAAAACCGTGCACTCGCCGACCGCCTGATCCTGTGGCCGCCGGCGGTGGACCGCAAGCGCCAGTACGACCGCCTGATCACGTATGGCTTCATCCATGCGGATCTGGCGCACCTGGCGTTCAACATGATCACCCTGT
The DNA here is from genome assembly GCF_032103445.1 of Stenotrophomonas sp. Classification (GTDB taxonomy): domain Bacteria; phylum Pseudomonadota; class Gammaproteobacteria; order Xanthomonadales; family Xanthomonadaceae; genus Stenotrophomonas. The sequence continues at coordinate 30,537 of NZ_DAMDFR010000036.1, read as the reverse complement.
TCTTCTTCGGCGGGCAGATCGAACGGGTGATGCTGGGCCTGACCGGCAGCTACCTGACCTACCCGGCGTTCTATCTGGGCGCGCTGCTGGTCTCGATCCTGCCCAGCTATCTGAAGAACCAGAAGAACCCGAATTACATGAGCCTGGGCGCGTCGGGCGCGGTGTCGGCGGTGCTGTTCGCCTTCATCCTGCTCAGCCCGTGGAGCATCATCTTCGTGTTCTTCATTCCCGCGCCGGCGATCATCTACGCCGCGTTCTACGTGGGCTACAGCATCTGGATGGACCGCCGCGGCGGTGACCGCATCAACCACAGCGCGCACCTGGCCGGTGCCGCGTTCGGTGTGCTGTTCCTGCTGGCCATGCGCCCGGAGATCTTCCAGCACTTCCTGGCCGAGCTGAGCAACCCGCGCTTCAATCTGATGGGCGGGTGATGGCCATGCAGGTCACGCCCGATGGGCGTGACCTGTGCCGGATCAGGCCGCAATGCGGCCGTCGACGCCGTAGGCGCTGAGCAGCCGGGCGTACACCTCATGGTCGATCAGGTCGAATTCCGACCCCTGGGTCTGGCCGTTCAGGGCCAGCTGGAACAGGCCTTCCAGCAGCGAGCTGTCGGCGTCGACGGGCAGCGAAGGTGCGGGGATGTGGTCCATGTACGACTCCTTATGACACGGAGAGGGCAGGCAGATATCGCAAGGCTCGTGCCAGCTTTTGCGGCCTGTCAGTTCCCTGTATCGGCTTGAGCCGGCCAGACTTTAGGGGGAGGGCCTTCGTAGAGCCACGCCATGCGTGGCTTCGACCAAGCCGGGGCACCCCAGCCACGCATGGCGTGGCTCTACAAGGGCCAGACGTTCCGCCCCCGGCCGCGCAGGACAGATGTGACGCAAAACGTCCACAACTGCCCCGATTCAGGCTTCACGCGGCCGTGGCGGGCGGCTCCGCACTATCGCGGCAGTCGCCGCAGGAGACGTCGCCCATGGCTTCTGTAACCCCGCCCGGATTGGCTTACGAGGTCGAACACGACCAGGTCCACCATCGGTTCAAGGCCCGGGTGAGGGGGCATGAGGCGGTGCTGGATTACCAGGTCAAGCGCAAGCGGATGACCATTCTCCACACCGGTGTGCCGGAGGAGATCGGTGGTCGTGGCATTGCCGGAGAACTGACCAAGGTGGCCCTGCGCTTTGCCCGCGAGCAGGGCTACAAGGTGGTACCCGCCTGCGAATATGCCGAGGCGTTTCTCGAGCGTCACCACGACGAATACCAGGACCTGCTGGCCGGCTGAACGACGATGAGTTGTGCTTCACGGAAGAAAGATCATCATGCGTGGATTCAACAAGGGGATTGCAATGAAGATCGCAGGAAACCGCCGGGCACTGGGTTACGGCGGCTGGGTGCTGGCACTGGGCGTGGTACTGCTGGCAGGCTGCAAACGCGACGCGGAAGCACCGGCGGATGCGCCGGCGCAGGACGCGACCGCCGCGCTGCCGGAAAATGTCGATGCGCCGGCGGCACCCGAGGCCCCGGTGGAACTGCGCGATGTGATCGAAAACTCGCCCAAAGCCGTCATCGGCATCAGCTACCCGCAGGACGTAAGTCAGTACCCGGGCCTGGCCAAAGCGCTGTCGGACTACGCCACCGCCGCGCGCGGCGAACTGCAGCAGGCGGTCGATGGGCTGGGCAATGACACCCCGACCATGCCGTACGAGCTGTCGCTGAGCTTTGAAAAGCTGCTGGAAACACCGCAGTTGGTGGTGATCAGCGCTGACGGCAGCCGCTACACCGGCGGTGCCCACGGCGAACCGCTGGTCGCCCGCTTCGTGTGGCTGCCGGAGCAGCAGAAGCTGCTCACCGCAGAGACGCTCATTCCCGACAGCAAGGGCTGGGCGGCGGTCAGCGACTATGTGGCCGACCAGTTGCGCGAGCGCGTGGCCACCCGTCTGAGCGCCGAAGACATGGAGCCCGGCCAGCTGCAGGAATCGCTGCGCAGCGCCAGCCGCACGATCGCCGACGGCACAGGTGCCAGCGCGGACAACTTCAGCCAGTTCCAGCCGGTGACCGACCCGCAGGGGCTGATTACCGCGCTGCGCTTCGTGTTCCCGCCGTACCAGGTCGGGCCGTATTCGGACGGCACCCAGACCGTGGACGTGCCGGCCAGCCTGCTGGTTCCGCACGTGGCACCGGCGTACGCCGGCCTGTTCGCGAAGGGCTGAGGCGGAGTCGTGCATGGACGTCGGGCTGCAGCATCGGGTTGCCGAACTGCTGCTCGAAGCAGACGTGATCGTGGGCGGCAGTCGCCCACATGACCTGCAGGTCCACGACGACCATTTCTATTCGCGGGTGATCGCCCACGGCTCGCTCGGCCTGGGTGAAAGCTACATGGACGGTCAGTGGGATGCCGTTTCTCTGGACGGCTTCCTGCTGCACCTTATGCAGGCGCATCTGGACGAACGCGTGCACGGCTGGCGTGAGCTGGCGGATGCGCTCAAGGCGCGTCTGTTCAATCTGCAAGCCGGCAGCGGCGGCCTGGAAGTGGGCAAGCGCCATTACGACCTCGGCAACGACCTTTACCAGGCAATGCTCGGCCGCCGGCTGGTGTACAGCTGCGGCTACTGGGCCGACGCCCTGGACCTGGACAGCGCGCAGGAAGCCAAGCTCGACCTGATCTGCCGCAAGCTGCGGCTGCGCCCGGGCCAACGCGTGCTGGACATTGGCTGCGGCTGGGGCGAAGCACTGGAGTACGCCGCCACGCGCTATGGCGTGTCCGGCGTGGGTATCACCATCTCGCAGGAACAGGCCGAATTCGCACGCCATCGCTGCGCCGGCTTGCCGGTGGAGATCCGCCTGCAGGACTATCGCGAGCTGGACGAACCCTTCGACGCCATTCTCTCGGTCGGCATGTTCGAGCACGTGGGCGACAAGAACTACCGCACGTATTTCGAGATGGCACGGCGCTGCCTCAAAACCGACGGCTTGTTCCTGCTGCACACCATTGGCAGCAACATCTCGCGCCACCGCACCGACCCGTGGATCGCGCGCTACATCTTCCCCAATTCGATGCTGCCCTCGGCCGCGCAGATCACCGAAGCCTATGAAGGCCTGTTCGTGCTGGAAGACTGGCACAGCTTCGGTGCGGACTACGACCGCACCCTGCAGGCCTGGCGCGCGAACGTGGAAGCCGCGTGGCCGCGCCTCGACTCGCAGCGTTACGACGAACGCTTCAAGCGCATGTGGCGCTTCTATCTCGCCGGCTCCATGGCCAGCTTCCGCTGCCGCCACGCACAGCTGTGGCAGCTGGTGCTTTCCCCCAATGGGGTGCCCGGTGGCTACATAGCCCCCCGATAAAAAGGGATGCGGGGCGGGATGCTTCCTCGATGGACAACCTGCCCGTGCACATGAATGTCGGACCGGTAGAGTCGGTCGCAAGACGACTGCCGATAACGGCAATCACCGCATTAACGCATGGACCCAAATCGGAATTGCGCGTGTGTCCGTTACGACATCCCCACACCCCGTCACAACACGCTTGAACCGCGCGCACCCCAAACCCCGCCTGACCACCCCATAGGAACTGTTTCAACTTTGCTCAAATCCCCATAAATCGCATTGCTCCCCCGCATCGCACCCGCTACTTTCCCGCCCTCGCAACAGGCAGGCGTCGCAGACGAATCGCGACAACGGCCCACCTAAGGAGGGTAGGGATGTCGGACAGCAAGCTGGTACGGGGATTTCAAGCACGGTTGCTGGAGCTGCCGGAAGGATTACTGGTTGCTGCGCTGTACGCGGCGGCGTGCTGGGCTTCGCGGCAGGTGTCCGTTGACCAATTCTTCCTGCCTGCTGGTATCCGCATTGCAGCGCTCCTGGTATGTCGGCCACGCATGTGGCCGTATCTGCTTCTGGGGGACTACGCCTACTTCGCGTGCGTCCGTGCACCCATGGTCGAGAGGTACGGCTTGACGTGGGCGTTGATCGCTTCGTCTTATCCGTTTCCTCTGGTTGCCTCATTGGTTCACATATGCCGCCGCGAAGTGCGCAGCGGTGACTACGCGAGCTTCCTCCCCATCTCGCTCATCTCCGCCCTGGCTATCAACTTTCTCAACGTCACAGCTGCGCATCTTCTCTGGCCGGAGCCCCCACAGGGTGATTACTGGGTGCTCGGGGTTCGATACACAATCGGTGAGTTTCTTGCGATTGTGACGGTGGTCCCGCTTGCAATGCTCTGGCTGCGGCCAGCCCCGCTACGCACGTTGGGATGCTGGCTGCATGCGCCAACGCTCATCATGGTTCTGGCCTTGGCTTCGATGACCGGGTTTGCCTTTTACGTGCCCACGCGGTACCTGGGTGATGTGCCGATACAGCTGTTGATGACTCTTCCTGTTATCGGTCTTGCATTACTGCATGGTTGGCGCGGCGTCGCCATAGGGGTGCCAGCACTCAACTTCGCGATTCACCTTTCGACTGCGACCACCGGGCTTCCAGGATCGTTCGATCCATCGACATTCACGAATCAGGTGGGTGTTGCCCTCGTCGCGGCCACTTTGATTCTGTTCGGCTTGGTGGTTCGACGCGATGAGGGTGCGTCAGCGAAGCTGCTGCCGTTGGCGACCGGAGACCACCGGGCGTTCCGTTTCTCCCAACATGCCTTGGAGATGACACTCAAAAGGCACGTTCTTGGCATCAGAAAGATCTACGAGGACATAGATCGCTCGGTATGCGATCTAGCGGATTGGCTTGAGGAGCGGAAGCACCCGGAAATGGCGAAGGTCATGCGGCAGTTCGCTACTATCAGCTCACGGGAGATGCGTGACAGGTCGAGCCTGATCTATCCGACCTCGCTGGAACATGTCGGGTTGTACCTGGCGCTGCAGGTGGGTGGAATCGGTCAGGAGTGGCGCAGCAGTCATCGCGTGGCCGAGCATCAGCTCAGTGGCGATCCCTGTCAGCTGAGCATTCCGCTTCAGTTGGCAGCGTACCGGACGATCACGGAGACGGTGTCATTGATGCTGGACAAGGAGCGCGGCCCGGTGCGCCTGCGTGCCAGATGCGGTTGCATTGGGGGAAGGCGCGGCGTTGTCATCGTGATTGGATTGCTCGACGTGAGTGCTTGTCTGACGCCGGAGTTTAGAAGCGCTTACATGAAGCGCGTGGCGGCAGTCATTGCAACGTACGGGGGGAGAATCGAGTACCAAGGGAACAGGGTGCGCATGTCTTTGATTGACATGGATGAAGTCGATTCCGTGCCGCATTGATGAGCCGTGAGGAGATTCAGCCACGCAGGGCGTGGCTCTACGGTTGCGTTGCAGTGCGATGAGCGTTCGGGCACCGCGCGGACGCGCATGGCGCGTCCCTACGGTCGGGCGACCAAGGGTCGTAGTGACACGCCATGCGTGTCAAAGCCATCCGGATGAAGGATGCATCGTCGCCCCAACAAAAAACCGCCCGGGGTTACCGGGCGGTTTTGAGGGTTACTTCGTTTCCGAAGTCAGCCCACGCTTTTCAAGCAGCGGCTCGATCTGCGGTTCGTGGCCGGCGAAGTCGCGGAACAGCTGCATCGCGTCCACGCTGCCGCCCTTGGACAGCAGGGTCTGGCGGAAGTGGTCGCCGTTCTTGCGGCTCAGGCCGCCGTTGTCGCGGAACCACTTCTGGGTGTTGGCGTCCAGCACTTCCGACCAGATGTAGGCGTAGTAACCGGCCGAGTAGCCGCCCATGATGTGGCTGAAGTACGGGGTGCGGTAGCGCGGCGGCACCGGGGCGAAGAAGATGCCGTCCTTCTCCAGCGCGGCACGTTCGAAGTCCATCACACCCTTGGCAGCCGGTACCTGGTCGGCACTGATCTGGTGCCAGCGCTGGTCCAGCATGGCGGCACCCAGGTATTCGGTGGTGGCGAAGCCCTGGTTGAACTTGGCTGCGGCAATCACCTTGTCCAGCAGTTCCTGCGGCATGGCGGTGCTGTTCTGGTAGTGCTTGGCATAGTTCTTCAGGATCAGCGGGTTGTCGGCCCACATCTCGTTGACCTGCGAGGGGAACTCGACGAAGTCACGCGGCACCGAGGTGCCGGAGAAGTAGGGGTACTTCACGTTCGAGAACATGCCGTGCAGGGCGTGGCCGAATTCGTGGAAAGTGGTGGTCACTTCGTCCCAGGTCAGCAGGGTCGGCTGGCCGGCCGGCGGCTTGGGAATGTTGAGGTGGTTGGCCACCACCGGCTTGAAACCGGTCAGCTCGGACTGCGACACATACGAGTTCATCCAGGCACCGCCACGCTTGGAGGCGCGCGCATACGGGTCGAAGATGAAGATCGCCAGCTGGCTGCCGTCGGCATCGAACACGTCATACACGGTGACGTCTTCGTGGTACACCGGCAGGTCGGTGCGCTGCTTGAAGGTCAGGCCGAATTCCTGGTTGGCGGCGAAGAACACGCCGTTTTCCAGCACGTTCTTCATTTCGAAGTACGGCTTCAGCTGCGATTCGTCGAAGTTGTACTTGGCCTGGCGCACCTTCTCGCTGTAGAACGCCCAGTCCCAGGCTTCCAGCTTGAAGGTCGGCTTGCCGGCGGCCTTCTGTTCCTTGTCGATCATCGCCTGCAGGTCGGCGGCTTCGCGCTTGGCGTTGGCCACCGCGGCCGGGGCCAGCTGGCCCAGCATGGCGTTGACCGCTTCCGGGGTCTTCGCGGTCTGGTTGGTCAGGTTGTAGGCGGCGAAGTTCGGGAAGCCCATCATCTTGGCCTTCTCCGCACGCAGGGTCATGATGCGCGAGACCAAGGCGGTGTTGTCGAACTCACCGCCGCGGCTGCCACGGGTGGTCGACGCTTCGAAGATCTTCCTGCGCAGGTCGCGGTTGGTCAGGTTGGTCAGCGGCGGCTGGCCGGTGGTGTTGAGCAGGGCGATGACGTACTTGCCGTCCAGCTTGCGTGCCTTGGCCGCTTCGGCGGCGGCCGCGATCTGCTCGGCGGACAGGCCGTCCAGCTGCTTGACGTCGTCAACCACCACGGCCGAGGCGTTCACTTCGTTCTGCACGTTCTGGCTGAACTTGGTGCCCAGGTTGGCCAGCTCGGCGTTCATTTCCTTCAGCTTGGCTTTGTCGGCGTCGTTGAGCTTGGCACCGGCGCGGACGTAGCTTTCGTAGTACTTCTCGACCAGGCGCACGCCTTCGGCGTCCAGGCCCAGCTGGGTACGGGTGTCATACAGCGCCTGGATGCGGGCGAACAGCTTGCCGTTCAGCGCGATGGCGTCGCTGTGCGCGGCGAACTTGGCCGAGTAATCGGCCTGCAGCTTCTTGCGGGTGTCGTTGGTATCGGCACCGACCAGCGAGAAGAACACGGTGGTGGCGCGGTCCAGGGTGTCACCGCTCTTTTCCAGGGCGATGATGGTGTTGTCGAAGGTCGGCTTGGCCTTGTTGTTGGCGATTGCTTCGACTTCCTTCAGCTGCTGCGCCATGCCGGCGTCGAAGGCGGGAGCGAAGTCGCTGTCCTTGATCTTGTCGAACTGCGGGAAGTGCAGCGGCAGCGGGCTGTCGGCAAAGAACGGGTTGGCCTGCTGGGCGGCGGTGGCGGCCGGGGTGGCAGCAACGGCGGAGTAGGCGGGCAGGGCCAGGCCGAGGGTCACGGCGACAGCGAGGGCAAGACGGGTGGTCAAGGGGAAATCTCCGGTCAGACAAGTGCCCGAGGGTAACCCGGGGGGAACCGGGGCGGCTTGTGTCAAAAGGCATGTGCGACAGGGGGCGGGCGGGGCGGCGTCGGACGCGCATGGCGCGTCCCTACGGCGGGAATGGGTGTAGGGACACGCCATGCGTGTCCGCGGGGTGCCACAATCGGGCTTTCCACCTTACGGAGACCCGCCATGACCACCGCCTTCGATTTCTCGTTCGTGGACCTGGCGGGCCAGCCGCAAGCTCTGGAGCAGTACAAGGGCAAGGTGCTGCTGCTGGTGAACGTGGCCAGCAAATGCGGCTTCACCCCGCAGTACGAGGGTCTGGAAGCCTTATGGCGCGAGTACGGCCCGCGCGGGCTGGTGGTGGTGGGCTTCCCCTGTGACCAGTTCGGCCACCAGGAGCCGGGGAATGCCGAGGAGATCCGGAACTTCTGTTCGCTGACCTACGAGGTGGACTTCCCGCTGTCGGAGAAGATCGACGTCAACGGCGACAAGGCGCACCCGCTGTGGCAGTGGCTGAAGGCCGAGAAGACCGGCCTGCTCGGCACGAAGGGCATCAAATGGAACTTCAGCAAGTTCCTGGTGGGCCGCGATGGGCAGGTGCTGGAACGCTATGCGCCGACCGACAAGCCGGAAAGCCTGCGTGGGGATATCGAGAAGGTGCTGGCGTAACCGCGCCAACAATGGATGATCGAGCCCCGTAGAGCCACGCCCTGCGTGGCTGCGACCTCGTCTGACACCGCGAAGCCACGCAGGGAGTGGCTCTACGCGTCGGTGCCCCGCGTATGCGCCCGGCGGTGATTATTTCTCGACGAACGCGCGCTCGAACACGTAATGCCCCGGGGTACCAATACGCGGCGAGGTCTGGAAACCACGCGCGTCCAGCACCTGGCGCAGATCAGCCAGCATCTGCGGGCTGCCGCAGATCATCGCGCGGTCGTTCTCCGGGCTCAGTTCCGGCAGGCCCAGGGTGCGCTGCATTTCACCGCTTTCCAGCAGCGAGGTCAGGCGGCCCTGGTTTGGGAACGGTTCGCGGGTGACGGCCGGGTAGTACAGCAGCTTGTCGCCGATCATCTCGCCCAGGAATTCGTGCTCGCGCAGTTCCTTTTCGAACAGGTCGCGGTAGGCCAGGTCCTTTTCGAAGCGCACGCCGTGGGTGAGGATCACCTTGTCGAAGCGCTCGTAGGTTTCCGGGTCCTTGATCACCGACAGCCACGGGGCCAGGCCGGTACCGGTGCCCAGCAGGTACAGGTGCTTGCCCGGATGCAGGTCGCTGATCAGCAGGGTGCCGGTCGGCTTCTTGCCCACCAGCACCTTGTCGCCGGGTTTGATGTGCTGCAGGCGTGAGGTCAGCGGACCGTCCTGCACCTTGATGCTGAAGAACTCCAGGTTCTCTTCCCAGTTCGCGCTGGCGATGGAATACGCACGCAGCAGCGGCCGCGCCTCGGTTTCCAGGCCTATCATCACGAATTGGCCGTTTTCAAAGCGGAAACCGCTGTCACGGGTGGTGGTGAAGCTGAAGTAGGCGTCCGTCCAGTGACGGACTTCAAGCACCGTTTCGGCACCAAAAGCGGAAGACATGGGGGTGGGTCTGATCTGGTTCGTCGCGGCTATTCTAGCTCAAATGAGATAAATTCTCATTGAACCCGTTACCGATACCCCGCCGCCTGCAGCTCGAACAGCTCCGCATAGCGCCCGCCCTGGGCCATCAGCTCCGCATGGGTACCACTGGCCTCCAGCCGCCCTTCAGCCAGCACCAGGATCCGGTCGGCCATGCGCACCGACGAGAACCGGTGTGAAATCAGCACAGCCGTCCGGTTGTCGGACAGATCCTTGAAGCGCTGGAACACCTCGAACTCCGCACGTGCATCCAACGCGGCAGTCGGTTCATCCAGAATCATCACCTGCGCATCGCGCATGTAGGCACGGGCGATGGCGATCTTCTGCCACTGGCCGCCGGACAGGTCCACACCCTGCTTGAAGCGCCGCCCGATCAACTGGTCGTAGCCGTCCGGCAGCCCGGCGATCACCTCGTCGGCCATGCCTCGGCGAGCGGCGTCGCGGATCCGGGTCTTGTCGTCCATCGCCCCGACCAGGCCGACGCCGATGTTCTCGCCGGCAGTCAGGTTGTAGCGCACGAAGTCCTGGAAAATCACCCCCATGTTGGCGCGCAGGTCGTCCAGGTCGTAATCGCGCAGATCACGGCCGTCGAGCAGGATGCGACCCTCATCGGGGTCGTACAGGCGCGCCAGCAGCTTCACCAGGGTGGTCTTGCCGGCTCCGTTCTCGCCCACCAGGGCCAGCACTTCGCCGGCGCGCAGCTCAAAGCTCAGGTGACGCACCGCCCAACGCTCCGCCTCCGGGTAGCGGAAGCCGACGTTCTCGAACACGAAGCCCTGGGTGATCGGCTGCGGCACCGGCACCGCGTCGGTGCGTGAATGGATTTCCGGCTGGATCTGGAAGAACGAGAACAGATCGTCCAGGTACAGGGCCTGGCTGGCGACCTGCGAGAAGCCGATCAGCAGGCCTTCCAGCAGCTGGCGCAGGCGCAGGAAGCTGCCGGCCAGGAAGGTCAGGTCGCCGATCGAGAAGTCGCCGCGCACGGTACGCCAGGCGATGTAGGCATAGGCGGTGTAGTAGCCCAGCGTGCCCAGCGCGGCCAGCAGCGTGCCCCAGAACGCGCGCTTGCGTGCCAGCCGGCGGTTGGCCTGGAAGAACTTGTCGGCCAGGAACCGGTAGCGGTCGATCAGGAACCGGTGCAGGTTGAAGATCTTCACTTCCTTGGCGGTTTCGACGCTGGCCCCGATCTGGCGCAGGTAGTCGAGCTGACGGCGCTCGGGCGTCCACTGGAAGTTGAGGCTGTACCCGGCCGCATTGAAGTGCGATTCGCCGATGAACGCCGGCACCAGTGCCACCGCCAGCAGCAGGATCAGCCACGGCGCATACACCAGCAGGCCCACCGCCAGGCTGGCCACGGTAATCGCATCCTGCACCTGGCCGAACAGCTGGCTCATCAGGTTCATCCGGCCCATGGTCTGGCGACGGGCGCGGTCCAGCTTGTCCTGCAGGTCGGGGTCTTCGAAGTCCTCCAGGTCCAGCTCGGCGGCGTGTTCCATCAACCGCACGCTGGTGGCGTTGGTGAACAACTCCGACAGCAGGGTGTCGGCGTAGCTGACGATGCGGCCCAGCAGGTCCGAGGCGATGGCCAGCCCGAATTCCAGCGCCAGCAGCACCAGCAGGGGGTTGAGCAAGCCGCTGGAGAGTGCTTCGCTGAACGGTGGGAAGCCGGCTTCATGGCGGCTCAGCAGCAGGGCGGCATCGATGATCAGCTTGCCCACGTACAACATGGCCACCGGCAGCAGGGCGCGGATGACGCGCAGGCCGAGGCTGGCGGTGGCCAGCCAGGGGCTGGCCTGCCAGATCTGGCGCAGGAACGGCGGCAGGTTGCGCAGCGCCTGGAAGCGCTCACGCAGGCTCGGGTTTTTGCTGGGGGTAGGGGCAGGCATGGGGGTCATTGTGCCAGCCCCGCCGGTAGGTGCCGACCGTTGGTCGGCACGCCTTTACGGCAACGGCGGCAGCAGCCCCGCACCCAACCGGTTCCAGGCATTGATCACCGCAATGCCCATGCTCAGGTCACTGATGCCCTTCTCATCAAAATGCGGGGCCAGCGCGTCAAACGCCGCATCGGACGGCGCACCACTCGGCAGTCGGGTCAGCGCCTCAGCCCAGCCCAGCGCCGCCTTCTCACGCTCATCAAAGAACCGGCTCTCATGCCAGGCGGGCAGGGTGTCCAGTTTGCGCGGCTCGATCCCGCCCTTGCGCAGCGCGGTGCCGTGCATGTCCATGCAGTAGCCGCAGCCGTTGATCTGGGAAACGCGCAGGAACACCAGTTCCATCAGGGTCGGGTCGACGGAGCTGTCATGCACGGACTTGCTGGTGGCCAGCAGGGCTTTGAAGGCCTCGTGGGCAAGGCGGGCATACGGAACACGGGGGGAAGCAGACATTGCAGGAACTCCATGACGTCCGGATCGGGCGTCTTCATCGTAATAGACGGGGCAGGGCAGGCGGCTGTGACAGGGGCGCAACGGTCTGTCCGGGCGTTGTCGGGACTCATTCCCATCTGCGCCGGGCCGGACAGGTAAAATGGTTGGCTAACTCCCCCGCCAGCCCCGAGCAAGCGAGCATTACGTGACATCGATCAAGCAGGAAGACCTCATCCAGTCCATCGCCGACGCGCTGCAGTACATCTCGTACTACCACCCGGTCGACTACATCAAGAGCCTTGCCGCCGCTTACGAGCGCGAGGAGTCGCCGGCGGCGAAGGAAGCGATGGCGCAGATCCTGATCAACTCGCGCATGTGTGCCGAAGGCCACCGGCCGATCTGCCAGGACACCGGCATCGTCACCGTGTTCCTGGAAATCGGCATGAACGTGCGCTGGGACGACGCCACCATGGGCGTGGAAGACATGGCCAACGAAGGCGTGCGCCGTGCCTACAACCACCCGGACAACAAGCTGCGCGCCTCGGTGCTGGCTGACCCGGCGGGCAAGCGCATCAACACCAAGGACAACACCCCGGGCGTGGTCAACGTCAAGATCGTGCCGGGTGACACCGTCGAGGTGATCGTGGCGGCGAAGGGCGGTGGTTCGGAAGCCAAGAGCAAGTTCGCCATGCTCAACCCGTCCGACTCCATCGTCGACTGGGTGTTGAAGACCGTGCCGACCATGGGGGCCGGCTGGTGCCCGCCCGGCATGCTCGGCATCGGCATTGGTGGCACCGCTGAAAAGGCGATGCTGCTGGCCAAGGAATCGCTGATGGAGCCGATCGACATCAACGAACTGAAGGCCCGTGGCGCGTCCAACCGCGCCGAGGAACTGCGCCTGGAGCTGTACGACAAGGTCAACGCGCTGGGCATCGGCGCGCAGGGCCTGGGCGGCCTGACCACGGTGCTGGACATCAAGGTCAAGGACTTCCCGACCCACGCCGCGAACCTCCCGGTGGCGATGATTCCGAACTGCGCGGCGACCCGCCACGCGCACTTCACCCTGGATGGCAGCGGCCCCGTGATGCTTGACCCGCCGTCGCTGGAAGACTGGCCGCAGATTACCTATGACGCGTCCAAGGGCACCCGCGTGGACCTGGACACGATCACCCCGGAGGATGTGGCCAGCTGGAAGCCGGGCCAGACCCTGCTGCTCAACGGCAAGCTGCTGACCGGCCGCGACGCCGCGCACAAGCGCATGGTCGACATGCTCAACAAGGGCGAGCCGCTGCCGGTCGACCTGAAGGGCCGTTTCATCTACTACGTCGGCCCGGTTGATCCGGTGCGCGACGAAGTGGTGGGCCCGGCCGGTCCGACCACCGCCACGCGCATGGACAAGTTCACCCGCCAGGTGCTGGAACAGACCGGTCTGCTGGGCATGGTCGGCAAGGCCGAGCGCGGCCCGGCCGCGATCGAGGCGATCCGCGACAACAAGTCGGCCTACCTGATGGCGGTGGGTGGTTCGGCCTACCTGGTGTCCAAGGCGATCAAGGCCGCCAAGGTGGTGGGCTTCGCCGACCTGGGCATGGAAGCGATCTACGAGTTCACCGTGCAGGACATGCCGGTCACCGTGGCGGTGGATTCCACCGGTGAGTCGGTGCACACCACCGGCCCGCGCGAGTGGCAGGCCCGCATCGCCGGAATTCCGGTTGTCGTAGCGTAATCCCGACGTAGAGCCACGCCCTGCGTGGCTTCGCGGTGCCGAACGCAGATGTAGAGCCACGCCCTGCGTGGCTTCGCGGTGCCCGACGTCATCGAAGCCACGCAGGGCGTGGCTCTACCGGCGTGCGCGCCGTAACCACATAATCGGGCTCCCATCCCGACCCCCACCGCGCCCATGACCACCACCCTCTACGGTTCCCGCAGCACCGCCTCGCTGGTGGTGCACTGGCTGCTGCTGGAACTGCAGATCGAACACGAACTCGTCCTGCTCGATTTCGACACCCGCGAACAGAAGGCGGCCGACTACCTGGCCCTCAACCCAGCCGGCCGCGTCCCCACGCTGCTGATCGATGGGCAGGTCCTGACCGAAGCCGCCGCCATCGCGCTGTACCTGGCCGACCGCCATCCGCAGGCAGGGTTGCTGCCGGCACCTGGAACGCCAGCGCGCGGCGTGGCGTATCGCTGGATGTTCTGGTGCGCCAATACCCTGCAGCCGGCATATCGGGCGTGGTTCTACGCCGATGAAGTGGCGGGGCCTGAGAACGTGGAAGCGGTGCGCGAACATGCCCGCCAGCAGCTTGAAAATGCCTGGCAGCAGTTTGCCGAGCATATCGAGGGTGCAGGCCCGTACGTGCTGGGCGAGCAGCTCAGCATGGTCGATTTCATGTTGGTGATGCTGATGCGCTGGTCGCGCAACATGCCACGGCCGACGGATACGTGGCCGGTGTTGAAGGCGTATGCGGATCACCTGAAAGCGCGTCCAGCATTTGCCGAGGTGTATCGGCGCGAGGACATCACTGATTGGCTGTGACGGTCTTCGTTTCAGTGCGCGATGACACGCATGGCGTGTCCGCGAACGCAGGATCATGGCTTTGACACGCATGGCGTGTCACTACGATCCATGGTCGGGCGGCCTTGTGGTAGTGACACGCCATGCGTGTCAGCGCGATCTGTTAGGCTGCATAAGCACACAAGGAGCATCTCATGCAGGGAATCCGCATTGCAGCCGCCTTCGCCATTTTGTTCAGCCTGGCTTCCTGCCGCAGCACCGACACCGGTTACGACGGCGGCGTTGGCTTCACCGCCAGCGCCCAGTGCGCGATCCAGTGCCAGGAAACCTACCGCCGTTGTGCGGCAGAGCCGCGCTCCACCCGGTTGTCACAATGCGAATCGCAGGTGGCCCGGAATGCAAGCCGTTGTTCGGAGCTCAAAGACCCGGAGCAACGGCGTTATTGCGACATGAGCGCCAACAGCTGCGCCGACCGGATGCCGGAACTGGGGTGTGGTGAACAGCTGAGCATGTGTTCCTCCCGCTGTGGCGGCTGAGGACGCGCTGGACACGCATGACGTGTCCCTGTACGACTTCGCAATGCCGTAGAGCCACGCCCTGCGTGGCTTCGGGGTGCCGGACTTGGTCGAAGCCACGCAGGGCGTGGCTCTACGCCGGATCGGGCGTTACAACAACGCCAGCACCTTCTCCGGCGGCCGGCACAGGTTGGTACCCTTCGGCGTGATCACCACCGGCCGGTTGATCAGAATCGGGTGCGTCTGCATCGCCCCCAGCAGAGTGGCATCATCCGCCCCCTCCAGCCCCAGCTCATCAAACACCGCTTCCTTGCTGCGCACCAGCTCGATCACCTGCAAGCCGGCATCCTTCAGCACCTTGCGCAGCTCCGCCTCGCTGGGCACATCGGTCAGGTAGTCGCGGATCACCGGTTCAATACCCGCGGCGCGGATATGTTCCAACGCCCCGCGCGAATTGCCGCAGCGCGGGTTGTGCCAGATCGTCACCGTCATCAGTACCACTCCAGCAGTGACACGCCCACGCCCACGTACGTGGCCTTGTGGTTGTAGTCGATCATGCTTTCACCGTAGCCATCGAAGACCTGGATGTGCCCGCGCAGCAGGTTGCTGATCGGGAAACCGTAGTCCAGCTGCAGCGCGCCGTGCGAACGGTCGCCACCGCGCAGCGAGTGCCGCGCCATCAGCGAGACTTCGTGACCGTTGCGGTTCCAGGTCAGTACCGCGTCGCCGCGGCCCATGTAGTCCTCGATGTCCGGGTTGTTGTCGTCTTCGCGGTCTTCCGGCAGCCGGTACCACGGGCGCAGCACGAGTGCCCAGTTCTCGCGGTCCAGGCCGACGTTGAGGATGACCCGGTTCCAGCTGCGCGACAGCGGGTCGGCGCGGCCGTTGGACTGGTGGGTGAGGCTCAAGCCAGCCATGCGCCCGCGCCAGCCGCCAATGGAGTAGCCGGTGCGGAACATCATCATCACTTCCGGTTCGTAATTGGTTTCGCGGAAGGGGCGCGAGTTGTCAGCGTTGTAGGCCTGCCAGCGCGAGCTCTGGGTGTAGCCGGCCCAGAGGTCGCCGTTGTCGCCGAACACGTTCTCCCACACCTTGGTCTTGAAGCTGAGCTGGAACTTCAGCTCGTTGCTGTCGAGCTGCTGCGGTGTGGTGACGGTGTTGTCCGGATTGGGTGACTGCGGCATCTGGTTCTTGTCGCTGGTCCAGAACGCCGGCAACAGATACACAGGTTTGTAAGCGCGTAACTGGAACGCGCCCAGCTTGGAGTCCTGCGCCAGTTCCCAGCGGCTGTCCAGCAGCGAGCCTTTGCCGGCGTTGGCCAGGGCCTGCTCATGACCGTCGTTCTTGAACAGCTCGCCCAGGCGGTGCTTCACCTTTTCACCGGCCGGCGCGTCGGCCTGTGCCTCGCGCGCCGCCTGGCGTTCCTCGCGGCGCGCCTGCTGGGCGGCGATGGCGGCAGCATCGGCCTCCTGGGTGGTCTGCACGCCACGCCGGAACAGGGTGTCGTAGCAGGCCAGGCGGGCGGCATCGGAACCGACCAGTGCGCAGGCTTCCGGCGTGGCCGGGGTTGGGGCGACTTCCTGTGCGGCGGCCGTGCTGGCGCAAGCCAAGGCTAATGCGCAGAACAACGCGGAGCGGGGACGGGGTGTGGTCATGGGGGCGGGCCGCACGGTAAGGGGGAAAACGGGCACATTCTGCACCAGATGTGGCGAAGTCGTCGTAGAGCCGGGCTTGCCCGGCTGCTCTTCGCCTGATGTTTCCCGCCAACAGCAGCCGGGCAAGCCCGGCTCTACGGGTCAGACCTCAACCGTCAACAGCAGCCGGTCCAATCAGTGCGCATGAGGACCCGTGCGGCGGTCTAGAAAAACCACGAAAACGCAAAGATCCCCAGCATCGCGATCACGATCGCCAGCTTCAGCGCCACCCCGAGCAGGATACCCATCCACGTCGCCAGCCCCACCTTGGTCGAGCGACCCAGCTCGCGGGTATGCCAGTACTCCCCGGCCAGCGCCCCCAGCAGCGGGCCTGCGAACAGCCCGATCGGCATGAAGAACAACCCGACGATGCTGCCGATGAAGGTGCCCCACAGCGCCTTGCTGCTGGCCTGGACCCGCTTGGCTCCCACCACGGTGGCCAGGATATCCACCGCGAACGAGGTCAGGGTCAGCAGTCCCAGGACCGTCAGCGGCACCCAGCCGACATGACGGAAGCCGCCGGTCCACGCCGCCGCCAGCAGCCCGGCGAACACCAGCGGAATACCGGGCAGAGCAGGCAGGATGATGCCGGCGATGCCCACCAGCACCAGCACAACCGCTAGCAGATAAAAGATGAATGAAGGGTCCATTCTGTACCGTACGGTTTTGGAAATAGGGTTGACTTATTCGAATTTGGTATGTTGCTTTTTCATTTTGCCCGGGTTAAGTTGCAGGCGCTGAGCTTGGCAAGGTCACCGTGGATCGTGGCCTGATGATGCTAGATTCGTCCAGATGCATCTACGCACCTCGCTTCCCCCCTTGCTGTCAGCCGCCGTAACCGGCGTATCCAACGACATAGCAGATCCCCAGGGAGTAAGTGAGATGGCTGAAGGTAAAGAAACTGGTACCGTGAAGTGGTTCAACGATGCCAAGGGCTTTGGTTTCATCAGCCGCGAAAGCGGCGAAGATGTGTTCGTGCATTTCCGCGCGATCCAGAGCCAGGGCTTCAAGAGCCTGAAGGAAGGCCAGAAGGTCTCCTTCACCGTGGTGCAGGGCCAGAAGGGCCTGCAGGCGGACGCGGTGGAACCGCTGTAAAACCGTTTTTCCCCTGTTTCAAAAAGAAGGCCCGCGCAAGCGGGCCTTCTTCGTTATCTGCCATGGGGCCTGAAACTCAGCGCAGAATCACCCGGCCATTCACCACGCGCACATAGGTATTCTCGCGGATACCGCCGAGGTCGCGCTGGTTGACCACGATGGTGCGGCCGTCGTCCATGCGTACGGTAATGTCGAAGGTGTCGCTGGTGACGTTCTTCTGGATCTGGTTGCCGGCCAGCGCGCCGCCGATGGCACCGGCCGCTGCAGCGACATTCTGGTTGCCCTTGCTGCCGCCGGTGTGGTCGGAAATCTCGTGGCCGGCGACCGCGCCGACAATGCCGCCCAGGATCGCGCCAGTGGCGGCGGGGGCGGTACGGCCGGAGGCCACGGTGTTGATGCGGGTGACGATGCCACAGTCAGCGCAGCGCGAATCGTTGTAGCCGCCGCTGTTGCCATAGCCGTTGTTGTAGCCGCCACTGTTGTAACCGCCACCGCCATAACCCGGCGAGGTGGCACAGCCGGCCAGTGCGACAGTGGCCACGGCAGCGGCAGCAATGAGTTGAATCTTCATGAGGGTTCTCCTGGCCAGATCGGGTGGTTGCATGCGTCTGGTGCGCATGGGGCGATCCTGTCCTGCCGAGTGTGAACAGGACGCCAATCCAGACGTGGATTCGTGGCTGGCAGATGAATCAGGGCATCCGGGCGTCTAAAATGCCGCCCATGAACGACGTATTGCGTGAGCGCTTTGCCGGCATCGACCGGCTGTATGGGGTAGGCACCGTGGACCAGTTGTCGCGCCGCCGGGTGGCGGTGGTCGGCATGGGCGGGGTCGGCTCGTGGGTGGTCGAGGCGCTGGCCCGCACGGCGGTGGGGCACCTGACCCTGATCGACGCCGACGACATCTGCGTGTCCAACACCAACCGGCAGCTGCCGGCGCTGGCCGGCATGTATGGCCGTAACAAGGCCGAGGCGATGGCCGAGCGCTGCCGCGCGATCAACCCGGACATCTCGGTCGACCCGGTGGCGGCGTTCCTCACCGTGGGCAACATGGAAGAACTGCTGGACCGCGGCTTCGATCTGGTGATTGATGCCTGCGACAGTTTCCGGGTGAAAGTCGAAACCATCGCCTGGTGCCGCCGGCGCAAGCTGCCGATCATCACCGTGGGCGCTGCAGGCGGGCGTACCGATCCGACCCTGGTGCGGGTGCGCGATGTCTCACGCACCGAACACGATGCGATGCTGGCGCTGATCCGCAAGAAGCTGCGCAGTGATTTCAACTTCCCCAAGAACGCGTCGCGCTATTTCGGTGTACCGGCGATCTATTCGCTGGAAAACGTGAAGTACCCGCAGGCCGATGGCAGCGTGTGCGGGCTGCGACCACAGCTGGGGGCCGATGCCGCGCTGAAACTGGATTGCGGTGCCGGCCTGGGCGCGGCCACCCACATTACAGGGGCGTTTGCGTTTGCCGCCGTGGGCAAGGCGCTGGAGATGCTGCTGAAGAAGCGCGATTGACGTAGGGACACGCCATGCGTGTCCAACGTAACCCATCACCGCGCGGACACGCATGGCGTGTCCCTACATCCGGTCAGCCATGCCAAACAACCGCTTTGCATTGGCCGTGGTCTGCGCCGCAATCACCTCCGCCGGCTCCCCGCGCAACTGCGCCACGGTCTCCACAATCACCGCCAACCGTGCCGGCTCATTCCGTTCCCCGCGAATACCGGCATCCGGCTGGTCCGGCGCATCGGTTTCCAGCAGCAGCTGTTCCAGCGGCATCTGCGCCACCAGCCGCCGCAGCCGCTGGGCCCGCTCATAGGTCAGTGGCCCACCCAGCCCCAGCAGGAAGCCCAGCTTGTGCAGTTGCTCGGCCTGCTCGGGACTGCCCGGAAAACTGTGCACCACGCCACGCAGCCCACCCACCTGCTTGATCGCGGCAATTACCGCATCCACCGCGCGCCGTGCGTGCACGATCACCGGCAGGTTGAATTCGCGCGCGATCTTCAGCTGTTCGACGAAGTAGAACTGCTGCTGCGCGACATCCAGCCCTTCCACGAAAAAGTCCAGGCCGCATTCGCCAACCGCGCACGGATGCTCCTGCGCGATCCATTCGCGCAACTGTTCCAGATGCTCCGGCCGGTGCTGGTCCAGGAACATCGGGTGCAGGCCATACGCCGGATAAAGACCCTCGGCCAGCCCGCAGCTGTCGCGCAGCTTGGGCCAGCTCGCCGCCGTCACCGCCGGCAGCACCTGCGCACGCACGCCGGCAGCCTGCGCGCGCGCAATCACCTCGGCGCGGTCAGCATCGAACTCATCCGCATCCAGATGGCAGTGGCTGTCGAACAGGATCACGCGCGCGGCGGGGTCGGCAGGGTGGGCGGCAGATCGTCGCTGCGTCGCTTCCAGTTGGCCAGCAGCAACGTGCCCAGCGCGAACAGGATCTCGTCCACGAACGGCACCGGGTCAGGAATGAACAAGGTCAGCGCGAACAACGCGGCGGTGATCTTGAACAGGGTGGGGTAGCGCAACCGACGCGCCCAGTTGACGATCGGAAGCAGCAGGGGATTGGCCATCGCGGAGTCCTCCAGTAATGCTGTAAACGCTATCACGCGCCGTAGAATGACAGAACCTGAATGGGCGATGCGGCTGTAAGCGTCATGTGGAGATTCCGTTCAGGTGTTGCATGCTGGAATCCTCACCAAGAACGTTGCGGATCGTCCGCAGGGAGTCGGAAATGAAAAGCACAACTACTACTGCTCTGGTCGCTGCAGGTGCCCTGCTGGTGGGCGGCATCGCCACCGCTGCCTTCATGAAAAGCGGCAACTCCGCTGACCCGGTGACCGCCGCGCAGACCCGACCGACCCTGGACACCACGCCGCTGGCCAATGACGGGGCTGCCTCTGACGCGGTGCCGGTGGACGCGCCGCGCGGGCTGGAATATGCCGACGTGGTCAAGGTCGATCCGCTGACCAAGAAGGAAAAGGCCTACGCCACCGTGATCGGCACCGAGCCGGTGCGCGAAACCTCCACCACCCAGACCCCGCATGAGGTCTGCCAGGACGTGGTGGTGCAGGAGCGCCTGCCTGAGCGCGACGGCAATGTCGGCGGCACCGTGGCCGGTGCGGTCATCGGTGGCCTGCTCGGCAACCAGGTCGGCGGCGGCAACGGCAAGAAGGCCGCCACCGCAGCCGGTGCCGTGGCCGGTGGCCTGATCGGCAACCAGGTCGACAAGCGCCACGTCGGTGGCCGTGTGGTCAACCGCACCGAGCGCCAGTGCCACACCGAAACCGCCACGTCTGAGTCGACCAAGGTCACCGGTTACAACGTGACCTACCGCAATGAAGATGGCACCACCGGCACCATGCGCATGGCCAGCAAGCCGGGCACCCGCATTGCCATGGGCACCACCGATGCGGTCACCGGTTACAACGTGACCTACCGCTACGACGGTGTCGAAAAGACCGTGAAGATGGACAACAAGCCGGCCAGCGACCGCCTGCCGGTGGTGGATGGCCAGCTGGTCACCCAGACCGCTGCGGTCAACCAGTAACGTAGTGCCGGGCCATGCCCGGCAACCAGGAATCAATGATCGAGACCAGAGGCCGGGGGCAACCGCCCCCGGCCTTTTTTGTTGCGCCTGCTCTTGGCAAATCCGAATCCCCTATGGCCTGATGCGGCGAAAGGTCGTCTACGTCCGCAACACGTCACGGAGGGTGATGGATGTTTGCCGTGGTTCCCGATCCGATTCCGGCCCGCATGAAGGGCCTCAACCGCGCTGAAATCTGCGACACCAATTTCATCGAGTTTGTCCGCCACTGGCAGGGGCAGCCGGCTCCCCGCCCGGCACCCCACGAACCGATCCTGCCCGGCAGCACGCTGGACGCGGCCGGTTTCGACGCCCTGTTCGAGTCGCAGCTGATCAGCCGCCATCTCGATCTGATGGCGCGGGTGCTGCGGGTGCAGAACAAGGTGTTCTACACCATTGGCTCGTCCGGACACGAAGGCAATGCGCTGGTCGCACGCGCGGCGCGGCACACCGATCCGGCATTCCTGCATTACCGCTCGGGCGCGTTCATGGCAGAACGCTTCCGCAAGCTGCCGGGCATGGATCCGGTCATGGATTCGGCGCTGTCATTCGCCGCCAGTCGTGACGATCCCGCCAGTGGTGGCCGCCACAAGGTCTGGGGCAGCAAGCCGCTCTGGGTGCTGCCGCAGACCTCGACGATCGCCTCGCACCTGCCGAAGGCGCTGGGCACCGCGCTGGCGATCGAAAGCGCACGCCGCATCGGCCACGCGCTGCCGATTCCAGAAGACAGCGTGGTGATCTGCTCGTTTGGCGATGCCTCGGCCAACCACGCCACCGCGCAGACGGCATTCAACACCGCCGCCTGGGCGGCCTACCAGCGCTTACCCGCGCCGATTCTGTTCGTGTGTGAGGACAACGGCATCGGCATCTCGGTAAAAACGCCCACCGGTTGGATCGCCGACAGCTTCCGCCACCGCCCGGGCCTGGATTACTTCCACGCCGATGGCCTGGATCTGGCCGACGGCCACGCCCAGGTCGAGCGCGCGCTGGAACACTGCCGCTACACGCGCCGGCCGACCTTCCTGCATCTGCGCACCACGCGCTTGATGGGCCATGCCGGGACCGATTTCGAGATCGAGTGGCGGCCGCTGGCGGAACTGTGCGCGGCCGAGGCCACCGACCCGCTGCTGCGCTCGGCGCAGATCGCGCTGCAGTCAGGCTGGCTCAGCGCCGACGGCATCCTGGAGCGGTATGAGGCGATCCGCGCGCGCTGTTTCGCCGCCGCCGAAGCGGCGGACGCACGTCCCAAGCTGGACACGCTGGAGGAGATCGTCGCGCCACTGGCTCCGTACACCCCGGCCGCCGTGCATGCCGAAGCCACCCGACCGGCAGCGGCCGAGGAGCGTGAGCAGGCGTTCGGCGGCGCAGCGGCACTGCCCGAACTGCAGCCACCGCGCCACCTCGCCGTGCAGATCAACCAGGCCCTGCACGATCTGCTGTGCAAATACCCCGCCGCGCTGCTGTTCGGTGAGGACGTGGCGCAGAAGGGTGGGGTCTACACTGTGAGCAAGGGCCTGCTGAAAGCCTTTGGCCCGCGCCGCGTGTTCAACACGCTGCTGGATGAAACCATGATCCTGGGCATGGCGCAGGGGCTGGCCAACCTGGGCATGCTGCCGATACCGGAGATCCAGTACCTGGCCTATCTGCACAACGCCGCCGACCAGCTGCGCGGCGAGGCCTGTTCGCTGCAGTTCTTCTCCAACAACCAGTATCGCAATCCGATGCTGGTACGCATTGCCGGATTGGGCTACCAGAAGGGCTTCGGCGGGCACTTCCACAACGACAACTCGATTGCCGCGCTGCGTGACATTCCCGGGCTGGTGGTCGGCTGCCCCTCGCGCGGTGATGATGCGGCGATGATGCTGCGCACCCTGGCCGCACTGGCGCAGGTGGATGGCCGCGTCGCGGTGTTTCTGGAGCCGATTGCGTTGTACATGACCAAGGATCTGCATGCGCCGGGCGATGGCCAGTGGCTGTTCCCGTACCCGCCACCGGACCAGGCGCTGGTGCTGGGCGAGGGCCGGGTGTACCAGCCCGACGCCAGCGACCTGGTGATCTTCACCTATGGCAACGGCGTGCCGATGAGCCTGCGCGCTGCGGTTCGCATTGAAGAAGAGCAGGGCTGGCAGGTGCGGGTGGTGGACCTGCGCTGGCTGGTGCCGCTCAACGCCGGTTTCATTGCGGCACAGGCCGCCGACGCACGGCGGGTGCTGGTGGTGGACGAGGGCCGGCACAGCGCCGGGGTGGGTGAGGGGGTGATCACCGCATTGGTCGAGGCCGGCCTGGGCCACCTGCCGCTGCAGCGGGTGAGTGGGGCTGACACCTATACCCCGCTCGCAGGGGCAGCAATGTGCGTGCTTCCAAGCGACAATGCACTGGTAAGCGCCGCGCGGGTGTTGGCGCAGGAACACTGACTGATGTGTGGATTGGCAGGCATGCTGTTGGCGGCCCCGGGAACGGAACAGGGCGCACTGGAACACCGGGCAGGGCAGATGGGCGACGCCCTGCTGCACCGCGGGCCGGATGATCGCGGGGTATGGGCAGATGCCGCTGCCGGCATCGCCCTGGCGCATCGCCGGCTGAGCATCCTGGACCTGTCGCCGCTGGGTCATCAGCCGATGGCCTCGGTGGACGGCCGATATGTGCTGGCTTACAACGGTGAGGTCTACAACTTCGCCGCGCTGCGCGCCGAACTGGAAGCGCTCGGCCACGGCTTCCGCGGCCATTCGGACACCGAGGTGCTGCTGGCCGCGTTTGTCGCCTGGGGCGTGGACGAGACCCTGCAGCGGGCCAACGGCATGTTCGCCATCGCGCTGTGGGACCGCACCGAACAGTGCCTGTGGCTGGCCCGCGACCGGGTTGGCAAGAAGCCGCTGTACTACGGCTGGGCCGGCGACACGCTGGTGTTCGGCTCGGAGCTGAAAGCGCTGTGGCAGCACCCGCAGTTCGACAATGACGTCGACCGCGACGCGCTGACCCTGCTGATGCGGCTGGACTACATTCCGGCCCCGCATTGCATCCACGAGCGCTGCTTCAAGCTGATGCCGGGGCGGGTGCTGCGCCTGGACGCGGCGGCGGTCGCCGCCGGTGCCGCCGCGCATCGTCCGGACCAGCAGCAGGTGCCGTTCTGGAACGCACGTGAGCGTATGCAGCATGCACTGGCCGCCCCCTTCGCCGGCAGCGACGACGACGCCGAATTCCAGCTCGACGGCCTGCTGCGCGACGCGGTGGGGCTGCGCATGGTGGCGGATGTGCCGGTGGGCGTGTTCCTCTCTGGCGGCACCGACTCGTCCGTGGTGGCTTCGCTGATGCAGGCGCAGTCGTCCACGCCCATCCACAGCTTCAGTATTGGCTTTGAGGGCTCGGACCACGACGAAGCGCCACTGGCCAAGGCGCTGGCCGGGCACCTGGGCACCGACCACACCGAGTTGTATGTCAGTGGCGCGGACGCGCTGGCGGTGGTGCCGCAGCTGCCGTCGATGTTTGACGAACCGTTCGCTGACGCCTCGCAGGTGCCGACCGCGCTGGTGGCGAAGCTGGCCCGCGGTTCGGTGACGGTGGCGCTGTCGGGCGATGGCGGCGACGAGTTGTTCTTCGGCTACAGCCGTTACCAGCGTGCGCTGCGCAACTGGAACCTGCTCGGCCGCGTGCCGGCCCCGCTGCGGCGCTGGCTGGCCGCCCATGCGCACACCCAGGGCGAGGCCTCGCGCACAGGAGGGTTGGCCGCGTTGCTGGCCGAAACCGGGGCGCGTGGCATCGGCGATGTGTACCGCAACCGCATTTCGCGCTGGCGCGACCCGGTCGCCGCGGTGATTGGTGCCAAGGGCGCGGGCAGCTTCTATGACCTGGCCGATCCGCTGCACGGAGCCGGTTCACCGGCCGACGCGATGATGCTGGCCGACTTCAGCACCTATCTGCCCGATGATCTGCTGTGCAAGGTGGACCGCACCAGCATGGCGGTCAGCCTGGAGGCGCGTGCACCGCTGCTGGACTGGCGGGTGGCCGAGTTTGCGTGGTCGCTGCCGCTGCACCTGAAGCAGCGCGATGGCGTCAGCAAGTACCTGCTCAAGCGGGTGCTGGGGCGGTATGTGCCGCAGGACATGGTGCACCGGCCCAAGCGTGGCTTTGGCGCACCGGTAAGTGCGTGGTTGAAGGGCGACCTGCGCGGCTGGGCCGACGATCTGCTGGACCCGGCGCGGCTGGCGGGCGAGGGCGTGTTCCAGGTGAATGCGGTCGCCCCGCTGTGGCAGCAGTTCCAGCAGGGCGAGCGCAAGTGGCACACGCATCTGTGGAATGTGTTGATGTTCCAGGCCTGGCAGGCGCATTGGAAGCAGGTGCGGGCCCAGGTTCGGTAGAGCCACGCCCTGCGTGGCTTCGCGGTGCAGGAAACAGACGTAGAGCCACGCCCTGCGTGGCTGCGCGGTGCTGGACCCGTTCACGCAGCCACGCAGGGCGTGGCTCTACGCTGGGGATTCCCTCGACAGGAAGCCCCCCATGGCCACCCCCAAAATCGCCGTCCTCGTCGGCAGCCTGCGCACCGGCTCGCACAACCTCGCCCTGGCCCACGCGCTGGAAAAACTCGCCGGCAACAAGGCGACCTTTGACTATGTGCAGATCGGCGACCTGCCGCTGTACAACCAGGACTTCGACAAGCACTACCCGGCGGAAGGCGTGCGCCTGAAAGACCAGATCCGCAGCGCCGACGCGGTGCTGTTCGTCACCCCCGAATACAACCGCTCCATTCCGGGCGTGCTGAAAAACGCCATCGACCTGGCATCGCGCCCCTACGGCGACAGCGCCTTCGCCGGCAAGCCCGCCGCTGTGGTCGGTGCCTCCATCGGGGTGATCGGCACCGCGCTGGCCCAGCAGCACCTGCGCAATGTGCTGGCCTACCTGGACATGCCGGTGCTGGGCCAGCCGGAAGTGTTCCTGCACTTCAAGGAAGGCCTGATCGACGCCGACGGTGAAATCGGCAATGACAGCACCCGCGGCTTCCTGCAGGGGTTCACCGACAAGTTCCTGGCGTGGATCGCCACGCACCGGTAGGGCACGACCGTTGGTCGTGCCGGCACCCGCGTGCGATTGTCCACGGCTTATCCACAAGGTTGTTCCGGTTGTGCCGGGCGGTTGGCGGTACCATGTAGCACGCTCCACGCCGCAGGAACCCCGTCCTACATGTCTGCCCGCTCCGGCTTCCGTAACGACCGCAAAGAACGCGGCGACCGCTTCGAGCGCGATGAATCGCGCATGGACCAGTTGCGCGTGCCGCCGCATTCGATCGAAGCCGAGCAGGCGGTGCTGGGCGGGCTGATGCTGGCCCCGGAAAGCTACGACCGGGTCAATGACCAGCTCAACGAGACGGACTTCTATCGTCGCGACCATCAGATGATCTACCGGGCGATCCGCGAGCTGTCCGAGCGCGACCGCCCGTTCGACGCGGTGACCCTGGGCGAGTGGTTTGAATCGCAGGGCAAGCTGGAGCTGGTCGGCGACGGGGCTTATCTGATTGAACTGGCCAGCACCACGCCGTCGGCGGCCAACATCGCCGCTTACGCGGAGATCGTGCGCGACAAGGCGGTGCTGCGCCAGCTGATCCAGGTTGGCACGGATATCGTCAACGACGGTTTCCAGCCGGAAGGTCGAGACAGCTCCGAGCTGCTGTCGGCCGCGGAAAAGTCCGTGTTCGCCATTGCCGAACAGGGCGCACGTGGCCGCACCGACTTCGTGGCCATGCCGGGCGCGCTGAAGGACGCCTTCGAGGAGCTGCGCAACCGCTTCGAGAACGGCGGCAACATCACCGGTCTGCCGACCGGCTACGCCGACTTCGACGCGATGACCGCCGGCCTGCAGCCGACCGACCTGATCATCCTGGCGGCGCGACCGGCCATGGGCAAGACCACGTTCGCCCTGAACATCGCCGAGTACGCGGCGATCAAGTCGAAGAAGGGCGTGGCGGTGTTCTCGATGGAAATGTCGGCGTCGCAGCTGGCGATGCGTCTGATCTCCTCGAACGGCCGCATCAACGCCCAGCGCCTGCGTACCGGTCAGCTGGAAGATGAAGACTGGAGCCGTGTCACCGGCGCGATCCGGATGCTGAAGGAAACCAAGATCTTCATCGACGACACCCCGGGCGTGTCGCCGGAAGTGCTGCGCTCCAAGTGCCGCCGCCTCAAGCGCGAGCACGACCTCGGCCTGGTGGTGATCGACTACCTGCAGCTGATGAGCGTGCCAGGCAACAGTGAAAACCGCGCCACCGAAATTTCGGAGATCTCGCGAGGGCTCAAGGGCCTGGCCAAGGAGTTGAACGTGCCGGTGATCGCGCTGTCGCAGTTGAACCGCTCGCTGGAAACACGAACCGACAAGCGCCCGGTGATGGCTGACCTTCGCGAATCCGGCGCAATCGAGCAGGACGCGGACATGATCGTGTTCATCTACCGCGACGATTACTACAACAAGGAAAACTCGCCGGACAAAGGCCTGGCCGAGATCATCATCGGCAAGCACCGAGGCGGCCCGACCGGCTCGTGCAAGCTGAAGTTCTTTGGCGAGTACACCCGGTTCGACAACCTGTCCCACGATTCGGTGGGTTCGTTCGAATAATTCATCGCCCGTATCCGGGGTTTCGTCGCAAACCCCTTGCCCCGGGCGGGGCAGGGCGGCACTTTGTTTCCATGCGGCATGGTGCCGCGCATGGAGCCCCCGTCATGAAGACCCTGTTCGCGCTCGGTGTGTGGTGCCTGCTGTTCGTGCTGTGCTGGCCGCTGGCGATCCTGGCCCTGATGGCCTGGCCGTTTGTGTGGCTGCTGAGCCTGCCGTTCCGGCTGGTCGGGATCACCTTCTCGGCGCTGTTCGCCTTCCTGCGCGCGCTGTTCATGCTGCCGGCACGGATGCTGGGTGGCGGGCGCGCGATGGCGTGACGAATAGCGTGCCGTAGAGCCACGCCCTGCGTGGCTTCGACCCTGTTCGGGCACCGCGATGACGCGCATGGCGCGTCACTACGGGAGATCTGGCGCCGCGAAGCCACGCAGGTCGTGGCTCTACGCTCAATCCGGGGCCATCAATCACACACAAAAAACCCCGCCGAGGCGGGGTTTTTTGTTACCTCACACAATGACCGGTCAATTGGCCTTGTGGATGGCGCGCTTGCTGACGGCCATGGCGGCGTCGTGGACCACTTCTGACAGCGACGGGTGCGCGTGGCAGATGCGGGCCAGGTCGTCGGCCGAGCCGCTGAACTCCATGGTCAGCACACCTTCGTGCACCAGCTCGGAGACGTTGGCACCGACCAGGTGCATGCCGAGGATGCGGTCGGTTTCAGCGTGGGCCAGCACCTTGACGAAGCCAGCCGGCTCGATCATGGCGACGGCACGGCCGTTGGCGGCGAACGGGAAGCTGCCGGCCTTGTACGGAATGCCTTCGTCCTTCAGCTGCTGTTCGGTCTTGCCGACCCAGGCCAGTTCCGGTTCGGTGTAGATCACCCACGGAATGGTGTCGAAGTTGACGTGACCCGGCAGGCCCGCGATCAGCTCGGCCACCGCGATGCCTTCCTCGAAGCCCTTGTGCGCCAGCATCGGGCCGCGCACGCAGTCGCCGACCGCCCAGATACCGTCCACGCCGGTGTGGCAGTGGGCGTCCACTTCGATCTGGCCGCGTTCGTTGATCTTGACGCCGGTACCTTCGGCCAGCAGACCCTTGGTGGCAGCACGACGGCCCACGGCGACCAGCAGCTTGTCGACGGTGAGGCTCTTTTCGCCTTCGGCGTCGGCGTAGGTGAGGGCGACTTCCTTCTTCTTGCCCTTACCGGTGACTTCAGCCTTGGAGACCTTGGCACCCAGGCGGATGTCCAGACCCTGCTTCTTGAATTCCTTGGCAGCGACCTTGGCCACTTCGGCGTCAGCTGCGGCCAGGAAGTCCGGCAGCGCTTCCAGAATGGTCACTTCCGAACCCAGGCGCTTCCACACGCTGCCCAGTTCCAGGCCGATCACGCCGGCACCGATGACGGCCAGACGGGCCGGCACTTCGGTGAAGTCCAGACCGCCGACGTTGTCGACGATGGTCTCGCCGTCGAACTTGGCGAACGGCAGTTCGATCGAATCCGAACCGGCGGCGATGATGATGTTGGTGCCGGCCAGCTCGACCACGGTGCCGTCGTGCTGGGTGACCTTGACGATCTTGCCCGGCTGCAGCTCACCGAAACCGTAGTAGGCGGTGACCTTGTTGGCCTTGAACAGCATGCCGATGCCGCCGGTGAACTGCTTTACGATCTTGTCCTTGCGGCCCACCATCGCTTCGACGTCGATCTTGGCGTCCTTGAAGCTGATGCCGTGGTCGCCAAAGATGTGGCCCATGTTCCAGTACTGGCGCGAGGAGTCCAGCAGCGCCTTGGACGGAATGCAGCCCACGCGCAGGCAGGTGCCACCCAGGGCCGGCTTGCCGTCCTTGCCCAGTGCGGCGTCGATGCAGGCAGTCTTCAGGCCCAGCTGGGCGGCGCGGATGGCGGCATGGTAGCCGGCCGGGCCGGCACCGATGACGACGACGTCGAATTGTTCAGCCATTGATAATTCCTTGTTGCTTTACCAGAACCCCTCCGGGCGGAGCACGGAGGGGCGGGAAGGTCTTACAGGCCGAACAGCATGCGGCCCGGGTTTTCCAGCTGGTTCTTGATGTCCACCAGGAACTGCACCGAGTCCTTGCCGTCGATGATGCGGTGGTCGTAGGACAGCGCCAGGTACATCATCGGCGCGATCACGACCTGGCCGTTCTGGGCGATCGGACGCTCCTTGATGGCGTGCATGCCCAGGATGGCGCTCTGCGGCGGGTTGATGATCGGGGTGGACAGCAGCGAACCGAAGGTGCCGCCGTTGGTCACGGTGAAGGTGCCGCCCTGCAGTTCGTCCAGGCCCAGCTTGCCGTCGCGCGCCTTCTTGGCGTACTCGGCAATGGTCTTTTCGATGTCGGCGAACGACATGCGCTCGACGTTGCGCAGCACCGGGGTCACCAGGCCCTTTTCGGTCGACACGGCGATCGAGACGTCGGCGTAGCCGTGATAGATGATGTCGTCACCATCGATCGAAGCGTTCACCAGCGGGAAGCGCTGCAGCGCGTTGGCGGCGGCCTTCACGAAGAAGCTCATGAAGCCCAGCTTGATGCCGTGGGCCTTGACGAACTCGTCCTGCAGTTCCTTGCGCGCGGCCGACACCTTGCTCAGGTCGACTTCGTTGAAGGTGGTCAGCATGGCGGTGGAGTTCTTGGACTCCATCAGGCGTTCGGCAATGCGCTTGCGGATGCGGGTCATCGGCACGCGTTCTTCCGGACGTGCGCCACCGGCCTTGCCGGCACCGCCGTTACGGGCGAAGTTGACGATGTCTTCCTTGGTGACCGCGCCGCGACGGCCGGTGCCGTCGACGTCGGCCGGGTTCACGCCTTCGGTGATGGCGGTGAAGCGGGCACCCGGGGGCAGGGCATCGGCAGCCGACTTGGCAGCCGGAGCCGGAGCGGCGGCGGCCGCCGGGGCA